>JAZNVL010000035.1:0-74518 GCA_045592785.1 Victivallales bacterium
TTATAAGATTTTACAATCCTTTTGTAATAGTAAACGCACAAAAAGAAGCCATTATGATCCATGAAAAAACCTTTGTAAGACTAAACGCACTTTGTCTCTCTTCAAAATTCACAAAAGTGCATTTAATTTTGCAATTCACCATTTTTTGTAAAAAACATCTTATTCTTTTCAACTTTTACCTTAAAACACAAAAAAGCGGCAAGATTTCTCCCACCGCCAAACGGATACCCCATTATTCTATATCAAACATCTTTTTCTGCTCTTCCCATAATATGGGCAGTGACTGTTTGAGTTTTTCTGTGCTGATGCTCTTATTGATCTTTCCGGCAAGAACTGCGTGGATGATCTCCGGAGCAAGCAGCGTAAACCGGATAATCCGTGACACATACGCATCATCTCGAACCTCTGACCTTTGTATCCCTTTTGGGAAAAAGTCGTTGGTGCAACTATTTTTTGGGCATTTTGCGTTTGTTTCGGAGAAAAAGTCCTTTTAATTGAGCAGAAAATTTTTCTCCTAACAGCAACAGAGACATTTTCGCTATTTAACGAAGCGATAACCATTTTATATTAACTTGCAACCATTTGAGCTTGGGAGAATTTTCCAATTTAAGCAAAAATGGTCGACCATTTTTTGCCTCCGGCATAAAACATGAATCCTTGTGCGAAAATGGAATACACCCCCCGCGAATGATTTTCCCGGGAATACCGGGAATACTGCGAGTGCCGGATGGGGAATGTTTTGCGGATCATAAGATTTTCACTTGTATTTTTCCGATGGAAGAGTATATTATCAGAAGTTCTTCAATCTGCATAAAGGAAGCATGATATCATGAATGATTTTACATTAGGTACGATGTATTGGCTTGATCCTCTGCGCACAGCTTCGGACATGGAAGAGGATTGCCGGAAAATCCGGGAAGACGGTTACGATCTGGTTCGCATCATTGCGTGGTGGGAAATCGTGGAACAAGTTGAGGGACAATATGAGCTTGCATACATCGACCGTTTTTTCCGCGCCGCTGAAAAATATAAGTTACGGGTCATGTTCACCATCGGCTTTTATCCACCGTACTGGCTTACCTGCAAACTGGATGAACTGGGCAAAAATGATCCCGGACGCTATCCATCTCTGCAGAGACCGGAAGTGTATGAGCCTCTTTCCCGCTTGATCGAAGTCATGGTGAAACGTTATGGTTCCTCTCCGATGCTCGACTGCTGGAACGTCTGGAATGAACCGACGTTGAACGATACCAAGCATTCTATGATGATGCAGAAATTTGCCGGTTGGTTGAAGAAAAAGTACCCGACATACAAACTTCTGCAGAAAAACTGGCAGGGAGAATATCCCGTATTGAGTCTTTTGATCCCCAATTCATGGGAGGAATTGACACCGGACTGGCTCACCCGGGCATTCCGTTTGGGCAGCCGCGGGCGGACCTCCGCGATTGAATATGATTATCTGGAATTCTGTCCCGAAGAATTAAGCGATGAAGTGCAATGGCTGTGCAATGAGATCCGCAAACATGATCCGGTCCATCCGACACATACCAATTTACATTCCGTGAATGGAAACCCTGCAGGCGTCGGACGGGATTTCTACCGTACTGCAAAAATTCCCGATACGATCAGCTGTTCCATTCATCAAAGCAATGATTATTTCGGCAATCCCGCGATCCGGTTCCGGCAGACATTCTATAATTGCGCGATCGCGCGTACCTGGTCATGGAGAAAAGATGACTGCAGCATGGTCGGCGAACTTCAGTCCGGCACGACGAATGTTCATTTCCACCAATACACACCGACACCGGAAACGATCTTCTACGAACTCTGGGCAGCTTACGCAGAAGGACTTGCCGGACTCATACACTGGCAATGGGCAGCATGGCGCGCCGGGACATTCGAACTGGGTGAATTCGGCTTGCGCAGTGCATCCGGTCACGAAGAAACAAAACGTTCCCGGGCAGTAAAACGTTTCGCCGGGATCTTCCACAAAAATCGCAATACATTGCTGGATGTCCGGCGGGATCGTGCACAGATCGCCATTCTTGATTCGTTCAGTAACGGGATCTACCGGTGTATCCAATGGAAAGACCGTTCCAATGTTCCCGATTTCGGGGATGATTATCAGAACGCGATTCTCGGCTGTTTCCGGGCTTTGAATGAAGCAAATCTACCGGTCGAATTCCTGTCGGAAGAAGAAGTGATATCCGGTAAACTTGCCGATTACAAGGTCCTCTACATGCCGCAGACCGCACTTTGCAAGCCCGACGTTGCAAAAATGATCCGGCAATTCATCGCAGCCGGCGGTGCAGTTTGGGCTGATGGACGTTTTGCCTGGCTTGATGAGCACATGTATCTGCGGAAAGCCATTCCCGGACACGGACTGGATCTGCTTTTCGGCTGCAGAGAAATCGATCATACCGCGGAACCGGAAGCGATTTCCGCTCAAACCGTAAATGGTACGACCCTGACCGGACGCATGGTCCGTCAGGATTTTGCACTGTATGAAAACGGACAATCTTATGCGCATTATGCAGATGGTGCGATTGCGGCGGTGGAAACGATTTCCGGCAATGGCGGCCGCACCCGTCTCTGGGGTTTGGAACTGGCACGCAGGATCTTCAGCGTATCTGATCCTGCCATCGAACAGGAAATTGCCGGATTTGCTCTGACTTGCGGCATAAAACCCTCGATCGTTCTGCCGGAGGGCATATCCGGTCGCGTTCTTCACGGGGAGAATAGAACCGTTGCAGTGGTACGCAACTTTACAGAGTCTCCCATTTCCTGGGAGATCCCGGAACAGAGCAGGACACTCTGTTCGGAGCCGCTCTCCGGGAATGTGTTGACACTTTCTCCCGGTGCCACGGAAGTCTTGCTCATCGAACCGGAAAAATAAGTCACCCCAACACAGTATTTTTGCTTTTGATCATTTCATTAACAGTTGTTTATGCAAGGTGATGCAATTGCTTTATGCCGATGTCGCAATTTTTGCAACCGGAGCTGTTATAAAGCAGTCAAAGAATTGCTTAAATTGCGCATCGATGGGATGAAAGAATGTGGCGTATTGACAGCAGAACTTTTTCGCAAAAATTCGACAAAAAGAGAAAAGTTTGAGAAGAGACATTAAATAAGCCATACAAACGTCACACTGAATATGGGGAAGGAAGCGTTCCCCTTTTTACACACCAAAAAGAACGTTTTTTTTCCTCAATCCACTTGACTTTTTTTGGCAAAATGATATATTGTTCCGCAAACGGTAAAACACAAAACACCATAACTGGAGGTATTCCGATGGCGGAAAAGTATCATGCCATACAATGGTTCCTGCGGGAATTGCCGACGCTCAAAGAAAAAGGGCTGGTGGATGATCTCACGGAACAGAATTTGCGGGAACATTATACCGCACGGCTCTCCAACCGGAAGGGATTGCAGAGTTACTTTATCCTCATGATGGGGATCATCGGTGCCATGATGCTTGCAGGCGGCGCGATCCTCGCCATTGCGTACAACTGGGATATGTATTCCAAACTCACCCGGATCTCGATCTCCGCGATCCCACTCGCCGCCGGGTTCGCATGGGGCTTGACCGCACTCATCCGGAACAGCAGACGGAGTCAGCAGGAAGGTGCGGCACTTCTCACCGCCGCCGGGATCATCACGCTGCTGGCGATGACCTCCCAGATCTATCATCTGGGCGGTGATTTCAATGATTTCATGGTGATCGTTCTTGCGCTCACCCTGCCCCTGATCTACGTCTTCAACGCCATCGGGCTTTCCACTCTTTATACCTTCTGTCTCTTTTTCACCATCGACAACGATTACAGTATGCTCTGCGGGGTGTCCGGCATCCTCGGGATCCTGCCATTTTTCGTCTATCATCTGCGGAAAGACACGGCGTATTGCACCTGGATCCGCTATCTGTTCTGTGTGCTTGCGCTTTTCGGAATGATCTCCTGCACCGCAGGGGAAGGAAACCCCGTTTTCACCTGCTTTGCCGTCGGCACTCTGGGCGTGATGGCGGGCAGCGGCACGGAACTCAAACTGCGTCAGAATCCGTGGCTGCCCCTGGGTTTCCTTTTCCTGACGGGCTTGTTCTGTGCCTTGTCAATCGCCGGGGATCATATTTATGCGGGACGGGAATTCGAGTCAGCGGAACCGATTTTCAACTATTGGATCTTCACGGGACTCGTTCTTGCGGGGATCGTATACCGTGCGATCCGGCATCGTCCGGAAACGGAACACATCATGCTTCTGGTGGGACTGGGACTTCTTCTGCCGGGCTTTTTTCCGCAGAGTGAATGGTTGTCCCCCGGGGTGAAGATCGTGAGTTTTCTCTATGCGGTCGCATGGGGGATCGTGTTGCTGTGCAAAGGATTCAAACAGAAGGAAGCCATTGTTTTCAATGGAGGGATCCTGATGATCGCCAGCCAGTTTGTTGTCCGTTTTTTTAATGATGACATCGGCACATTGTACCGTGCGGGAGCATTTATTATTGTGGGTTTGTGTTTCATCATCGCCAATGTGATCTTTGCCCGTAAAATGAAACAGGAAGAAGGAGGTGCCGCATGAACCGCATAAAAACGATCCGGATCGTCTGCTTTTGTCTGTGTATCGCAGCGGCATTATACTTCCCGTTACGGAAAGTGATCCAATACGAAATGGAAACGCCGGTCTACTTTGATTTCAAAGTAACCGGATACGATCCTTATGATCCGGCGCGGGGACGTTATATCGCGCTGACCGTACACCCGGAGACTGTAAAACATCCGCTGTCGGATCGTTACGGAACGATGTACGCGGTTCTCGGGCGCGACGAAAAAGGGCTTGCAAAAATCATTGATCTTCAGGAGGAAGCAAAAACGCAGCCATGTCTCAAAGTGGAACTGCGTCCGCAATACAAATCGGATTGCCGCGTAGTGTATCCGTTCCGACGTTTTTACATCAATGAGGATCTGGCGCCGGCAGCGGACCGGATCTTCAATGAGGCATTACAGCAGAACAAGTTATGCACATTACATGTCCAAGTCTATTCGGATGGATCCAGTGCGGTGGAGGATCTGCTTGTCGAAGGGGTGAGTCTCCGTCATCTTGCATCGGAAGATCCGGCATCAAAATCACTCCGTTGACCGTTCACAACATGCAGCGGCGTGGTAATTCTGCGATTACTTGCGTAAAATGTAAAAAAAACTGCATTTTTCTATAAAGAATAGAGAAAAATCGCTTGCATTTTATCAAAGTGGGAGTAAATTGCAGGTATGAATGGGTATTTTCCCGGCAAACGAGAACATTAACCGGAGGAACGGAACAATGATACATCCGACAGCAGTCGTGTCGCCGAAAGCAGAAATCGGCAAGAATGTGGAAATCGGCCCCTACGCCGTGATCGAAGATGATGTGAAGATCGGGGATGATTGTCATATTGATGCACATGTAAAGATCTGTCAGTATACCACGGTGGGCGCAAGATGCCGGATTTATTTCGGTGCACTTGTGGGTGCAGAACCCCAGGACCACAGATTCTACAAAGGGCTTTGTTCCTACTGCGAAATCGGGTCCGATACCGTGATCCGCGAATATGTCACGATCCATCGTCCCCCGTTTGAATTTTTGAAGACCGTGGTGGGCAATCATGTGCTGCTCATGGCGTTTGTGCATGTGGCGCATGACGTGATCATTGCAGACCATGTGACGATCGCGAACCATACGGCGATCACTGGACACGTTCAGATCGGGGAAGGTGCAGTATTGAGCGGTTACAGCAAGATCCATCAGTTCTGCCGTATCGGTTCATTGTGCATGATCGGTGCAGGTTGTATGATCTCCCAGGACGTCCCGCCCTTCTGTATGTTGCGTGAGACCAATGTGGTCACCGGTCCCAACACCATCGGACTGCGTCGCGCCGGGTTCTCCAATGAGAAACGTCTGGCAGTCCGCCGTGCGATCAAGACCTTCTTCTTTGAAGGATTGAATACGAAAAACGCTCTGGATCAGATTGAACGGAGCGGAGAGTTGGAACCGGAAATCCGGCATTTTGTAAACTTTATCAAAGAGTCGAAACGCGGTATCATGCCGGGTAACCCGAAATACGCCGGGCTTTCCGATGAACAGCGTGACGAACTGGAACGTGCCTCCCAGGCATAAACAGGCACACAAGAGGTTTTCATCATGGGCTTTGTAAAGAAGATCGAACCTAACGACAAACTTCAAAAACGGATCCAGATGTGTCGCGATGCGGAAATGAGCATCCAACGTAATTTCGCAGCCGGCACGGTGGAGGTTTTAATGGATTCGGATGTTGTCTTGCGTGCAAAGCGGGAGACTGCCACCACATGGCTGGTAGAATACAATGATGAGTTCTGGAATGAAGTGCAGCGGTAACCGCTGTCTGCACAGAGTCAAGGAGATCGGAAAGCAATGTATCAAAGCAAACGGGCAAGGCTCGGTTCAGCAACAACAAAATCACCATACGAACAACTGAAACAATGGATCGGTGAGAACCTGATCGGGATATTTTTTATCGTGGTCATGTGTTTCCTCTGGTGCGGTTTGCTGTTGCTGTTCAGTCAGCTGACTGTATTCTTCGGCGGCAGATACTTCCTGAAATTCTGGGATGAAGAAGAAGGCGGGATCAACGCGTTCTACATCTACTCGCGTCCCTGGATGGAATTGATTCGCATCTGCGGATTCGTGTTTATTGTCGTTTACATGTTCCGCCGTCTGCGGAAGAAACGGTGACGCATGAAATACTCTTGGTATTCCCTTTTTATCCTGCCCCTGCTCGTTCTTCTGACATCCTGTTCGGAAGAAGTGCGCTATGCACACACATTGCAGGAAGCAAAATTCACAAAGAAGATCAATGCCTCTCTGGTTCTGAAACGGGGAAAGAAGCGTTTGGATTATGTTTCCGGGAAACCGGGTCAGACCATGCTTTTCCTGTTGCAGAATACCGGTTTGCAGCAGGCAAAAATCGATGAATGGTTCATGAATGAAGCGGAGAACATCCGCTTGTATTACGCCCGGTGCGAAAAAGGAAAATCCGCTGCTCTCAAAAAATCGGATTTCATCCTGGCGTGGCCCGATGAAACGGCACAGAAAAAAGCGCCCGGACGCCGTTCGCCCATGTGTTTGAATCCCAATAATTCCGTTCTGATCGAAGCCCCCATGGATTTTCTCAAGAAATTTGAAATGACCAAACCGGTGGAAACGGTGGCGATCCGTGCAGAACTGAATCTCAACACCGTCTCTGCTGAAACCGCTGTCTTCGAAGTCGATATCCGCCCCATTGTGATCCAGTATTAAGAAAGGGGGCGCAAGCAGTATGCAGCCAAAGATCAGTCAATATCCGGAAACAGGGAAACACCTTTTGCGTTATTGCGGTGACACTCTGGAGATCCGTATGCGGTGCGACCGGAAAGTCACGGGAACCGCATTTCTCAGTACGAATATCGGCAACGCTCTCGTGCAACGCAAAGAAGTCGTGAACGAAGTACAATCCCGTTTGCTTGCCGCCGGACAGGACTGGGCGAACATCCCCATGGAACGGATGGATGATTTCACGTTCCGGATCTGTCTTGCCCTTCATGAGCCGGGCCATTTTGAATGTAAAGTCTGTCTCGTCACGGACGAAGATGCGGACCCGTTGTGGGCACCCGGCGATAATCTGCATGTGAATGTGATCGCAGCGTCTTATTGCTGCGCCAACAGTATTTATTGCGCGTTTCCCCGTCAGTTCGGACGGAACCGGAATGAAAAGATCTCCGCCTTTCCCGATGGGATCAATGCGGAGACCCGGCGGATCTTTGACGGGAACGGTTATGCGCTGATCCCGCCCTCCGGGACATTCCGGGATGTGATCCGGCAACTGGACCATATCATCGGCACACTGAAATGCCGTATCCTTCATCTCCTTCCGGTGAACCCGACACCCACCGTTTACGGGCGCATGGGACGGTTCGGCAGTCCGTATGCCGCACTGGATTTCACGGCGGTGGATCCGGCACTGGCGGAGTTTGACAAGAAAGCAACGCCCCTTGACCAGTTCCAGGAATTGACCGATGCGGTCCATGCAAGACATGCGAAGCTTTTTATTGATATCGCCATCAATCATACAGGATGGGCATCCAAATTGCAGGAAACACATCCGGAGTGGTTCGTCCACGAACCGGATGGCGAATTCCATTCCCCGGGTGCCTGGGGTACGGTATGGGAAGACCTGGTGGAACTGGACAGCGAAAAATACGAGCTGTGGCATTATCTTGCCGATGTCTTCCTCACCTGGTGTCAGCGGGGTGTGGATGGATTCCGTTGTGATGCCGGATATATGATCCCGGAAGCGGCATGGCGGTATATTATTGCAAAAGTACGGCTCCATTATCCGGAGACCGTGTTCCTGTTGGAAGGGCTGGGCGGAGACCCGGCAGTGACGTCCTCTCTGCTGGATACGGGGAACATGGATTGGGCGTATTCGGAACTCTTTCAGAATTACACCCGGGATGCGGTGGAAGGATATTTGCGTTACGCCTGGCGGCAATCCTCTGCCGATGGGATCATGGTCCATTACGCGGAAACACACGACAATTCCCGTCTTGCCGCAGTCTCGGAACAATATGCAAAAATGCGGACTGCTCTCTGTGCCCTGACCTCGGTCTCCGGTGCATTCGGATTCGCCAACGGCGTGGAATGGTTCGCAACGGAAAAGATCAATGTGCATGAAGACCGTGCATTGAATTGGGGCGCACCGGAAAATCAGGTGCGGGATATCGCCCGTCTCAACGGGATCCTGGCGGTGCATCCGGCGTTTCATGATGGTGCCCTGCTCCAATTTCTGGATTCCGGTTCCCCTGACGGCATTGTGATCCTGCGGGAAACGCCGGAAGACAATGATCCGGTCCTTATCTGCATCAACCTCAACTGCAATGCGAAGACCGTCATCAGCTGGGATCCGGCATATATCACAAAAGATTTTACAGAAGGCTACGATCTGATTTCGGGAAAACGGACTGTGCCGGTCATGCTGGAACAACGCCGGAGAAGTCTCACACTTCCGCCCGGTGCTGCGGTTTGTCTCTCCCCGGACAGCCGGTATCTCACGCTCATTTCGGAATATTTGAGTCAGCCGCATCCCGATGCGGTGCGGATCCAGAAGCAGGAAGCCGCAGCCATGGCAATGGCTCTCCTCTGTAAAGTACGGCGTTCCCATGTCGTCCCGGGACAACAGGATGTCCGGGATCTGGCGGACCGGATGTTGCAGGACCCGGAACATTTTCTGGATACCGTCCTGCCTGCCGAGATCCCCTGCGTCACCTGGGAATACCCCGTGGATTCACGGCGGGAAGTCATGCTGCCGCCGGACCATGTACTGCTGGTCACGGCTCCGGAACGGTTCCGTGTCACGGTAACGGGGCCCGAGGGCGTTGTTGCCCGCAAGGATTCGCTGTGCGATGGGAACGGACGGAGTTTTGCGATCCTGCCGCCGATCCCGGTTCCACGGACACATACATCGTACCGCATCACGGTCCGCACGACGGAATCCGGGCGCACCTGCCGTCTTTCCGGCAAACTTCTTCTTCTGGCGGAAGACATGGCACTGACCAGCGTATCGTATACCCGTCAGGAGATCTACAACCGGAACCGCACCTTCCTTCAGGGGAACGGGCGCGGCGCAGTGATCCATCAGCCGATGGAACTGGGACGTCTTGACAGCCGTTATGATGCGATCCTTCTGGCGAACCTGAATGAAGAATACCCGGAAGACCGTCATATCATGTTCCGCCGGATCCGGATCTGGATCAATTACAAAGCCCGGTTGCAGGAATTGAAACATGACCATATTGCCTCGTTCCATCTGGCGAAAGACGGCGGCGGCATCTGGCATTATCATTGTCCGGTGGGCAACGGGCTGTTGGCGGATATCTTCCTGAAAATGCAGATCGTGCCGGGCAGAAACGCAGTATTGCTCACCGTGAGTCGCGGCGCTGCCGGCGATCAGCCGCACCGCCTTTCTGATGATGCCATTCTCCGTGTCCGGATCCGACCCGACATCGAAGACCGGAACTTCCATACGGAAACGAAGGCTTCTGCCGGACCCGAACAGACCTGGCAGAACATGATCCGTGTCACTGCCAACGGATTCGAATTTGCCCCTGCCCCCAACCGGATATTCCACATGCAAAGTTCACGCGGTCATTTCAAGTCCGATCCCGAATGGACTTACATGATCCATCAGCAGAACGAAGCGGACCGGGGACTTGATCCCTGTTCCGATGTATACAGTCCCGGGTATTTCCGGTTCTATCTTTCCGGCGGGGAATCCACCTGGATCACCGGTGAGATCCTTGCCGGTCCCGACCGGGAAAAACTGTTCCCGAAACCTCTTTATGACATTCCCATTCCGGATGCCAGCGGGTGTATCGAACCTGTCATGCTCCACTCCATGCGGCAGTTTGTGGTGAAACGGGAACGGTTGAAAACAGTGATCGCAGGTTATCCCTGGTTCCTGGACTGGGGCAGAGACACGTTGATCGCCGCCCGCGGACTTCTGGCAGCCCCGGAATTCCGGAATGATGTGGCGGATATTCTGGTCCAGTTTGCCTCTTTTGCAGAAAAGGGTACGATCCCCAATATGATCTCGGGGGGCAATGCTTCCAACCGGGATACCTCCGATGCGCCCTTATGGCTGTTCCGTGCGGTCGCCGATTATTGCAATGTGACCGGGTCCGTGGATTTCCTTTCCCGCAAAGTGCGCGGAGAGGAGACCATGCTGGATATTCTTTCCTCCATCGCAGATTATATGATCTCCGGCGTTCCCAACGGGATCCGCATGGATAAAGACTCCGGGCTGATATACAGTCCGCCCCATTTTACCTGGATGGACACCAATTATCCTGCGGGCACACCACGGGAGGGTTATCCCATTGAGATCCAGGCATTATGGTATTCCGCGCTGGCATTTCTGGGACAGCACGCCGCCACAAAGGAAGAACGGGAACAACGCAATGCGCTGGCGGAAAAAGTCCGTGCATCCGTGCTGACCTTCTTCCGCAGCAGCGAACGCCGTTATCTTTCGGATTGTCTTCACGCCACCGCCGGAGTCCCGGCATCGGAAGCAGTCGCCGACGATCACCTGCGCCCCAATCAGCTGTTCGCCATTACGCTGGGCTTGATCGATGATCCCGTTGACCGCAAGAACATACTGGAAGCCACCCGTTGTCTGCTGATCCCGGGGGCGATCCGCACTCTTGCCGATAAGGAAGTGAAGAAACTGCATCCCATCTACGGGAATAACGGGACATTGCTCAACGATCCGGCACATCCCTATCAGGGGCGTTATGAAGGAGATGAAGACACCCGCCGGAAAGCGGCGTATCATAACGGCACGGCATGGCCCTGGGTGTTCCCTTCCTGGCCGGAAGCCTACTTTATGACCTACGGACGTCCCGGACGCCGCACCGCGATCTCGGTCCTTTCCACCATGACTCTCCTCATGGATGGCGGGTGCATCACGCAATTGCCGGAGATCCTGGATGGCGACATACCCCACAAGCCCCGTGGCTGTGATGCCCAGGCGTGGTCCGTCACGGAATTTTATCGTGTATGGGCGATGCTGCATCACAAAACGAATCAGGAGAAATCATAATGGCAAAGAAACGCAGTACAAAAGAATCCGCCGCCCCGGTGGAACTGGAACGTCCGTACAGTTCTGCAATGCCGGAAGCGATCCTTCTGCTCTTTACCGCGGTCTCTATCATCTTTTTCGGACTTACGGTACTCTACTCCACATCCTTCGCGGTCCACGGAGTTTCCTTCTTCACCAAGCAGGTGATCTGGATGCTCGTGGGGAGTTGCGGCGCATTCGCAACCGTCGTATTGGGATACCGCTGGCTTTCCGATCACAGTTGGCTCTGGATGACCGGATGCAGTATCCTGCTTGTATGGGCAATGCTTTCCGCGCCGATCAAAGGGGCAAACCGCTGGGTCTCTGTCGCAGGCATGACCATTCAGCCCTCGGAATTTACGAAAGTGGCTCTGGTCCTTTTCCTTGCCTGGTTCCTTTCCAACCGGACAAGAGACATGGAAAATGCGCCGTTTCTCCGGGTATTGCTGCCGGTCGGACTGCTCTGCGGTCCGGTGATCCTGCTGGTCCTTCTCGGGAAAGACCTGGGGACGACCGCATTGCTGGTTGCGGTATTTTTTGCGGTTCTTTTTGTGGCGGGTCTCCGCCTGCGCTATATTCTGCCGTTTGTGCTTGTACTCCCCACGCTCGTATTCTTTCTGATCATGCAATACAACCCGGAACGCGCCTCCCGTCTGACCAGTTTTCTGGATCCGGAATCCTGTCAGATGGCAGATGGATATCAATTATGGAACTCCTTTCTGGCGTTGGGATCGGGCAACTGGCACGGGATCGGATTTACGGAAAGCCGTTTGAAATTGAAATATCTCCCGGAAGCCCATACGGACTTTATCCTTTCCATCGTAGGGGAGGAACTGGGATTCATTGCGGTCGGTTCGGTGATCATGGCTTATCTGCTCTTTGCGTTCTTCGGGGTACGGATCGGCACAAAGGCCCGGACCCGGCAGGGGATGCTGGTGGCGTTCGGCATGGTGGCATTCATCACCATGCAGGCGATTATCAATATGGGTGTGATCTGCGGCGCATTTCCAACGAAAGGGATGCCCGCCCCCATGATCTCTTATGGCGGCAGTACGCTGGTTTCCTGTATGCTGGCGGTCGGCTGTATTTTCAGCGTGGCTCTGGATAATTCCTATCCGAAATACGATGAACTGCTCCGGGAAAAATGGCTGGGCTGGCTCGACAAAAAGAAAAAGAAGAAAAAAGCCTGATCTTACGCAAGTTCCATGATCACGATACGGGGATCATCCCGGAGGTCAGGCACAATCACTTCCGCCGCCGAAAAACAGTAGATCTTCGCACCCGGTCTGCATAAGGCAAGATGTTTCTGCATGATCAGGTGTTCGGTCCGCCACACACCTGTGGTTGTCAACGGGACCTGAATACAAATAACATCGGCGTACCGGATCAAGTTATCCAGTGGGACAAACGTTTCCGTGGAGAATGCAGAGAAATCGCATCCGCCCATCCCGTTTCCCCATTGAATATGCAGGGCATCACACAGCTCATCGGCATCTTCTGCACTCCGGGGCGGATCGCATAACATCACGCGCTGTCCACGCGCACGCAATGCAGTCAGGAGCGCGTTGCCGAATGCCCCGATCCCGACAAGGCCGGTGACCGCGTGGGCGGGGATATTATTTTGAATAAAAGAAGTAATCGAATCCATCATAGGGCGTAATATACCGCGGGAAAGCGGAAAAATCAAGAAAAAAAGGAGAAAAATATTTGTATTTCAGGAATCAAGGTGTATGTTTCATTCAAAACCATACAAGGAATTTGAAACATGAAAAAAATCGAACTCGCTTCCACACAATGGAGCCTCTCCTGCAATAAGGAAGGCTTCGCACCCATCCCTGCCGCCCTCCCCGGCGACAATTACACTGCACTCCTCGATAACGGCATCATCAAAGATCCCAATATCGGACTGAATGAAGATGCCGCACAGTGGCCCAGAGAATACGACTGGACCTGGAAACGCACATTCCAGCTGTCCGCCGATGTCCTGACGGAAAAGCGGATCTGGCTGAACATCGATTCCCTTGATACCGTGGGCACGGTCCGCATCAACGGACAGGAAGCGGTGAAATCGGAAGACATGTTCCTGCGTGTCCGAAAAGACGTGAAAGAATTCCTGCGGGAAGGCGAAAATGAGATCGAGATCTTCATCCTCGCGCCCGAAAAATATATCGAAGAAGCAAAGAAAAATTTCCGGCTTTACATCTGGCCGGGTCCCGGCGATCCCTCCCACCACGTCAGCAATATCCGCCACATCCGCAAAGTACAGTGTCATGGCGGTTGGGACTGGGGTCTGTGTATTCCCGTCAGCGGCGTGAATGGTGACATCTCTCTGGGCGCCTCCGATGGTGCACGTCTGGAACACCTTCACACGGAACAGGTATTGCAGGATAACAAGGCGAAACTCACGGTGATTGCGGAGATCGACTCCATCTGCGCGTTGGAAAAAGAGATCGCCTGGACCTTCAACGGCGAAACCAAACGGGTGAACGCATCGCTCGTTCCCGGAAAGAACACCGTCACCGCCGAATTCCTTGTGGAAAATCCGGCACTCTGGTATCCCAACGGATACGGTGAACAGGCTCTTTATCCTCTGGTCACCGAGTTCGACGGCATCGTCAAAACGAAACGCATCGGATTCCGTACGGTGGAAAATATCCGTCAGCCGGACAGCAAGGGCGGGACCTCCTTCTTCTTCCGGGTGAACGGGATCGATATTTTTGCCAAAGGTGCCAACTGGATCCCGCTGGATTCCCGTCCCCAGACCTTCAGCCGGGAACGGTACGAACAATATGTCCGCGACTCCGTGGAAGTGGGCATGAACATGATCCGTGTATGGGGCGGGGGCTATTATGAAAACGAAGATTTCTATGATCTGTGTGATGAATACGGACTTCTGGTATGGCAGGACTTCATGTTTGCCTGCGCCGTCTACCGGGATGACCGCCCGTTCCTGGAACTCATTTCACAGGAAGGCGAATACCAGATCAAACGTCTGAAAGATCATCCCTCCATCGCCCTCTGGTGCGGCGATAATGAGTGCGCCGGATATCATTTCTGGCTGCTGGAAGATCATAAACTCATCCCCTGGGTCATCGCGCATGACCGTGTCAACCGGACCATGGGCGAGCAGGTCTATCAGCATGACCGGAGCCGTTTGTACTGGCCCTCCTCCCCCGCCGCAATCCCGGAAGATGCCTCCGATGCCGAGAAGGAAGAAAAGGGCGACATCCATTACTGGGATGTGTGGCACGGCGGAAAAGGATTCGATGCCTACCAGAAGATCCTCCCCCGTTTCTGTTCCGAATTCGGTTATCAGTCGTTCCCCTGTCAGGATACCGTTGACCGGTTCCTGGATGGGATCCCCCACCGGAACGTGACTGCCCCCACCATGGAATTCCATCAGCGGAACGGATCCGGAAACTCCAAGATCGTGGAGATGTTCACCCGGTATTTCCGTCAGCCGGAAGGCTTTGAGAACTTCATTTACCTCAGTCAGGTACAGCAGTCCGTGGCGATGAAAACGGGGATCGAATACTGGCGCAGCTGCAAGCCCATCTGCATGGGTACACTCTATTGGCAGCTGAATGACAACTGGCCCGTCGCCTCCTGGTCCAGTATCGACTATTACGGCAACTGGAAACAGATGCACTATCATGCACGGCATTTCTTCGCCCCCGTGATCGTCACCGGGTTCCTCAATCAGGATAAACGCCTGGAAGTCCGTGCGGTGAGCGACGTCAACGCGCCCTTCAACGGCAAGGCGAAACTGGAACTCTTCGACTTCTCCGGGAATCTCCTGCAGACGAAAGAATTGGATGTGGAACTCAATGCCATGGAAGCAAAAGCGATCCTCTGCTGTGAAGTCAAAGAGTTCACAGCAGATCCTGCGGCAGCATTCCTCCATGTGACCATCACTGGCACTGCGGACGGCAGAGAATACGCCAACGAAAATGATATTTTCTTTACGGAATACAAGAAGTGTGAACTGGAAGACGGCGCGATCACGGCAAAGATCATCTCCGCAAATGAGATCGAACTTTCCGCATCCAAGCCAGCGTTCTTCGTCTTCGCGGAATTCCGCGGAACAAGGACCATCTTCAGCGACAACAGCGTGACTCTGCTCCCCGGCAGACCGCGCCGGATCACATTCCGTCAGGATGCACCGCAGGATATTGCGGCATTGGAACAGTCACTGGAAGTCCGGGATCTGTACCGTTCGTACAACCGGATCTGAATGAAAGAACGCCGGTGATGAGAAAACATCACCGGTGTTTCGGAAGATTCTCCAGGATCATAAACATCCGTTTTCCCGCATCGGCAGGCAGAGAAAACTCTTCGGTCAGGGAATAACGGATCCTTTTTTTGCGCAGTAAATGCGTTTCCGGTTCCGCCTGGGATTCCGTACGGTAAATCAGAAGACGTCCTTCCGGCACCAGCAGACCCGCGGCTTCGGATGCCAGAGTCAGCGCATCGGAAACCGCCCGCGCTGTCACATAATCAAAGGCCTCCTGATACGGGTCTTTCCGCCCCAGTTCATTGGCTCTTCCGTGGACGGTATGCAGGTTTTTCAAAGAAAGCAGATCCGCAGTTTCCTGCACAAAAAGAATCTTTTTCCGGGTGGAATCCATGGCAAGGACCGAGAGATCCGGCAATGCCGCCGCCAGGATCACAGAGGGGATCCCCGCACCGCATCCCAGATCGCACAGATCGCCCCCGCCTTCCAGATCCGGGATCGCACGCAGAATGGAAAGTGCATCACAAACGTGTTTGGACCAGAACGATTCCGGCGGGATCCGGGTCAGGTTCAGCGTTTCATTGGTCTTGTAAAGGTACGCTCCGTACATGGCACAACGGCGGAAAAACGTCTCATCCGCACCGGGCAGACAGGACAACAGAAATTCACGTTCCTCCTCGGTGGGAGCGATAAAGTCATACATCATATTCATAGTCACACCAGAGTTGCGATCAGCATGGCAACGGCAGAAAGGGCAAGCACTGCCAGATACCCGCAGGTCCCGTAACGGACCGCCTTTTTCCGGAAAAGAAACCGGATCCAATCCCGCAGATAATAGGGTTTTGCACTGATGACGATCCCGATCACGCCCATCATCATGAGGAGCAGAGCAAAGACAGCAGAAACCGGGTACACGTTGGCGGCGAAGGCTTCTTTGAGCAGAAAATGCGCCAGCAGGATCAGGAATCCGGCAAATGCCCGGGAGAACAGATAATCCAGGTACACGATGCAGAGGATCGCAGCCACGATCGCCAGCGGATAAAGCAAAGGCTGCAGAAAGGAATTCGGATCCAGGATCGGACGCAAGTTGGGAATACACCACAGAATGACAATGACCGCAAGGACTGCACCCGGCTTTTTCCAGCGCGGGACTTTTTCCCAGACGGAAAGACGTTGTTCATCCCGGCAAAGGATGGGGAAAAGTACAGCACCGGCAAGTGCAGCAAGGGCAAACGCGGCAAGGCTTATTTGAAACAACAACAGCATGACTCTATCATTCCTCATCCGGAAGGAGGATCAGCTCCTTGATTTCTTTTTTGGGATAATTACTGGACACACCCTTCTTGGGTTCGAAACGGATGGGATCCTGTTTGAGATCACGAACACGCCCGATCCTGCGCCAGCCGCGGACATGGACCAGTTCCACATTGGGGATCCAGAGCTCCAGATTCTTCTTGAACCGGAAGGTTTTGAGCTTCCTGACCTGGAACTTGAAGGCCCGGCGGGGATCCGGTTTCGCACGTTTGTGATAAAGTTCAAGAGTATGTTCCCCCTGTTCGAGATCATTGACTGTAAACACCTTGGAAATATTCGGGTTATCCGGATCCACTTCCGTTTTTCCCACTTCCTTTCCATCAATATACACGGTGATCCCGGCAGGTTCCGTCACAAACTGAACCGCACCCATTTCGCTGGAAAGGGTCAGGTCCATGTTGTAGTTATTGCCCGGAGCCATGGTGATCTCACGCTCTTCGTTCCCGTATTTTTCTTTTGAAACAAAGACTTTATACTTGCCCGGCGTTGTGGTCTGGAAGGTATAGGGTGTCACGCCGTATTCCTTGCCGTTGACTTTCACAACAGCACCCGACGGTTTGGATGTGATGACCAGCGGGATCGGCAGCAATTCCATGGTGGCTTTCAGGGAATACGACCCTTTACGTTCCACTTCGATATTGGTCACATAAGGCTTGTATCCATTCTTTTCCACACGGATTTCGTGCATCCCCTGTTCCAGTTCATCCCGGAACGGCGTCATGCCGCGGGGCTTGCCGTCAATAACGATGGTGGCATCCGCCAGTTCACATTCGATCATGACGATCCCGGTGTTCCGGATCAGATCGGTATGGCTGGAAAAGGGGCGGTCCGTATTGACTTCCCAGTTGATTTCCTGGGGCAGACAGCCGGGCATCTGCAAACGGGCGGAATGTCTCCCCCATGCAAGCCCGGTCAGAACACAGGGAGTGATCCCCATATCACGTCCGTCCTTGATGACTTTCGCGCCGGCAGGTGTACTGGTGATGACCGCCACCGAAGTGATGGGACGGAGCCGGACTTCTTCCAAAGTATCCCGTCCGGCTTCCACGGTGACCGCACGCCATTCCGGATAATATCCGTCTTTTTCGAATTTAACAACATACATACCGGGGCGCACCGGATTGGTCGTCCGGGGTGTGACGCCCACATCCTTCCCCTGTATATTGATTTTCACATCTTCCGGAATGGCTTGGAGAGTCATGGTCCCCTTCCCTGCGTTGGCATTACCCGCGGAACTTTTTCCGCATCCGAAGGAGAAGAGAGCGAGGAGCATAATGCTCAAAGAAAGCGTAGTCATATATTTCATTTGAATTCTCCCTGCAGGATCTTTTCGATTTTGATCTTGGTCTGTTTGATGTTTTGACAGGTCTGGGAATCCGGCGGGAAGAATTCCATCAGCCGTTCACATTCGGAGACCGCACGGCGGTATTCCCGTTTCTGATACAACAGATTCACTTCTGCCGCACCGCGTTTCCGGATCTCTTCCTGGATCGCCTGTGCTTCTGCGAAACGGTCGCGGGAGATATTCCATTCGGCAGGTTTTTCCGCAAAGACTTCATACCGTTTCATGGCGATCCGGTAATTTTCGATGGATTTCCAGAGATTGGAGGGATTCGCCTTGTAACTGTTGAATTGTTTTTCCGCCAGTTCAAAGGTCTCTTTTGCCTCCCGGATCAGGACATCCTGGGAAGCGACCATGGAAGAATCCAAACCGTATTCTTCGAAAAGAAATGTGGTGACAGCATCTTCCACCTGGGTAAAACTGGTAAGCACGATATCACTGACCATAATATCATTGAACTTGTCGTCAAACGCAACGATCAACCGGGAATAACTGCGGCTGTGATCGGCAACGTCTTCAAACCGTTCCTGCTGACTTGCCGCCATGAATGAGGTGTCTTCAATGGCTTTTTTGAGCTTCTCTATCGCAGCAGGATTCACCGGATCCGTGATCACAGGAGCGTATACACGTCCACTCTGCAAATCGTCAAGAGAGAACGTAATGTGGTCTTTCTCCACCAGGACTTTCAGCTTGAACACACTCTTTTTGTCTGTGACAGCGAACTTTTCATAGGAAAGCAGGAATGGATTCCGGATGATGGAAGCAGTTTGTGCCGTTCCGGAAGCATTCCCGTCATTTTTATGCTCCTGATTCAGATTCCAAAAGATAACGACGATCAACACGGCGACCATCACCACAAGGATGTAGAACAGCGTATTGACAGAAAGCCGTTTCCGGTCAGAAGGTGCAGCATCTTCCTTCCTGTCAGCTCCTGCCGATTTGTCTTTCTTCCTGCCGAAAAGAGAGCCGCCGGAAAAAAGCGGAGCAGATGAAGGTGCTTCCGGTTCCGGATCTTTCTTTTCACTGCGGAAAAGCGGGGCATCCGGAAGCGGAGTCACGACCGTTTTGAGATCATCTTGCGGCGGTGCCGCCGTTTCTTCCGGCGGACGGAAGACGAACGCGGGTTGCGCAGCTGCCGGTTCGGCATCTGTTTTGGGGTTATTGATCGAAACCGTAGCGGGGACAGTCGTCGATGCCGGAGCTGGAAGATCTTCCACCCGGAACATTTGATCGCCCACTGCGATCAGATCGCCTTCTTTCAACGGCACAGCCTGCCGGATCAATTCTCCATTGAGTTTGGTTCCATTGGTGCTGCCCAGGTCGAGGACACACCACTGTCCGTCCCGCGTGGCAACCCGTGCATGATAACGGGACACACCGCCGACCAGCAGCTGGATTTCGTTGTCGGTTTCCCGTCCGATCCCCGCGCCATGCGGGGGAAGTTCCTGTCGTTTACCGGAGTTTTCTCCGTTGAGAAAATGGAGTATCATTTACTGTTCTCCCGTACAGGAAACAGGGCAGCAGCCCAGTTTCCGATCCTTGCTTATGATTTGTTTGATCTCTTGTTTCGTTTCCGCATCCAGTTCCCCATTCAAATCCAGAATATCGCCCTGTTCCGTACCAGCGGCTTCCAGCGAACCGGCAGGAAATTCGACAGTCTGAACTGCACCCGGACAGCGTATACAGCATTTCCAGGGGGGGACGGATGACACCGTTTTCAACACTTTATTTTCCTTATCGGCAAAAAGGATGTCAATGGGTTGTGACATAAAGAATGTATGCACCGCATTGCATCGGGGAAAGACCATGGCATCAAAATTTTCGAAACGACGTCCGATCATGCCGCGTGCCCGGGTACGGAAAGAAACCGCATGGACCGTTTGCGAAGAAAGGACTTTCTTTTTCGTCAGATTGATGATCATTGCCTTCTCCTTCTCCCCTTACGACCCGAAGACTGTGCGCATCGCCTGCATGATGATGGGCCCCATCAAGATCATAAAGACCGCAGGAAAAATAAATACGATAACCGGGAAGAGGATCTTCACCGGAGTTTCATTTGCCAGTTTTTCCGCCCGGGAGAACCGTTTCACCCGGAGCTGATCCCCCTGGATCCGCAGAAGTTGTCCGATGCTGACGCCCAGTTCATCCGCCTGGATGATGGCATTCACAATACTGGTCAGATCGCCCTGCCGTACCCGGTTGCTCATCTCGCGCAATGCCGCCTGACGGGGTTTGCCCAGCTGGATCTCGTGAAGGGTACGGGTCAGTTCTTCGTTGAGTGCATCGTTCTTTCTGCGCGCATTGATCTCCCGGAGCGCAGTGAGGAAGTCTTTCCCGGCTTCCACGGAAAGCGTGAGAAGGTCCAGCAGATTCGGCAGTGCTTTGAGAATGGAAAGATGCCGTTTCCGCACAACCGAACGGAGCCAGGTCGCCGGATAGATCATGAAAAGCAGAATGACCAGTACCGCTGCCGCCGGTTGCTGCGCCATGAACAGCAATACCGTAAAAACGACCCCGAAGATCATCAGAAGAACACGCAGTCCCAGGAATCGTTCCGCGGTCAGCACCTGATCGTAGCCCGCCATGCGGAGCTGTTCGCCGGTCTGGTCCAGCTGCTGCTGAAATACAGGGAGCCGGATCAGAGGATAAACGTTGGAGACCAGAGGAAGGAACAGGCGGAACAGAACGGGGATCCGCTTGTTATCCTGTTCCGATTCCATTTCCGGATCCCGTTCCATACGGAGCGAGAAGAAGAGATTTCCCAGGATGAGGAAGATGGAAGTCACAGCCAATGCGGCACAAACCGAAGCAAGTAATTGAAACATATTACCCATGATGCCTGCTCCTTAAATATCGATCTTTGTTATTTTACGGATGATCAGGAATCCGGCACCGTCCATGATCAGTACGCCAAGAAGGATCAGCAATCCCACCGGTGACGAGAAAAACGAGTTCATCATATCCGGGGAAATATACAGCATGGCGAAAAACAGGAAGAAGGGCATGGCTCCAATGATCCACGCCTGCATACGCCCCATGGCGGTCAGAGAATCGATCTTCTGCATGATCCGGACACGTTCCCGGATCACCGATGCCAATCGTTCCAGAATGGATGTGAGTTCGCCCCCCGTTTGACGGGCTGTGATGATCGCAATGGCAACCAGTTCGAAATCCGGACACCGCAGCCGGTTGCTCATTTTGAGCAAGGCATCATCGAAGGGAACGCCCAGGCGCAATTCCTGGGTGAGAAGCGTGAACTCGTAGGAGATGGGACTGCGGTTTTCTTTTGCCACCGCATCCAACGCCTGATTGATACTGAATCCGGCTTTCAGGGAACTGCTCATCGACAGAAGCGCATCTTCCAACTGTTCGTTGAATTTTTTCATACGGACATTGGAAAGATAACGCAGGTACACCCGGGGCAGCGGGAATGCCGCCACCGCCGCGATCAAACCGGAAATGACCAGTTTGCCGACGGTGGGCGATTCGGATACCAGAAAGAGAAGTCCAATCACCAGAAACCCGGCAAGTGCAGCAAGTGCAAAGCTCAAATCCAGGATCCTGCCCGGCGGCATCTGCAACAGCACGTCGTCCATAACGATGGCTGTTTCCTGAATATATTTCTCCTTGTAACGGGCAGAGGTGAACCCGACGAAATCAATGATGACGTACGCGGCAAATGCCACGCACAGTCCGGCACTGATACACGCCAGCAGGAACAGGTTTCCTTGGATAAACGCGCTCATGCCGCACCTCCGTCAGAGGGCGGAGTAAACATGGAAACATCCAAATCAAATCCGGCGCGCTGGATCTCATCCATAAACGTGGGTATATTGCCCGTGGGAACATAACGGCCCGTCATCTTGCCGTCCTCCGTCCAACCATCCTGCTTGTAAACGAAGATATCCTGCATGGTGATGATATCGCCTTCCATCTTGGTGATCTCACTGACACAGTTGACTTTACGGGTCCCGTCCTTTTCACGGCTGATCTGCACGATCACGGTAATGGCAGATGCGATCTGTTCCCGGATCGCCCGGAGCGGGAGATCGAACCCTGCCATCAGGACCAGTGTTTCCAGACGGGCGAGAGCATCCCGGGGTGAGTTGGCGTGGATGGTCGTCAGGGATCCGTCGTGGCCCGTATTCATTGCCTGGAGCATGTCAAGCGCTTCGCCGCCACGACATTCCCCGATGACGATCCGGTCCGGACGCATACGCAGGGAGTTCTTTACCAGTTCGCGGATATTGATCTCGCCCTTGCCTTCGATATTGGCGGGGCGGGATTCCAGGCGGACGACGTGTTCCTGGCGCAGCTGCAATTCCGCCGCGTCTTCAATGGTCACGATACGTTCCCGGTTGGGAAGGAATCCGCTCAAAATGTTCAGAAGGGTCGTTTTCCCGGACCCGGTACCGCCGGAAATGATGATGTTCTTGCGGATCTTCACGCAGACATCCAGGAAGTCTGCAATGGGCTGGGAAATGGAGCCGAACCGGATCAGGTCCGCGATCTGCAACGGGTTCTTGGAGAATTTACGAATCGTGATGGTGGGCCCGATCAGCGATAACGGCGGAATAATGGCATTCACACGGGAGCCGTCTTTCAGACGGGCGTCCACCATGGGCGAACTTTCGTCGATACGGCGTCCCAGGGGGGAAACGATACGTTCGATAGCAGCAAGGACCTGCTGACTGTCTGCGAAACAGGTGTCTGTTTTATACAGCACGCCCTTCTTTTCCACATAGACTTTATCCGGTCCGTTCACCATGATTTCCGAAATATCGGTCATGGCGATAAGTTCTTCCAACGGCCCCAGGCCCAATGCTTCGTGATACAAATCCCGTTCCAGTTTTTCCACATTGACACCTTTGGGGAGCGGGACATTGAGTTCGGAAAGGATCTCATGAATCGTAGCGGCCGCTTTTTTGGAAAGATCTTCTTCGGATCCGCTGTTGTTCATAGCCATGCGTTTGAGGTTCAAACGGTTCAAGAGTTCCGCATGGGCATGCTTCTTGACCTCCTGCACAAATTCCATGGCTTCCGGCGGGATTCCGGAAATACGCAATACCGGCATGGATTCGCCGTCGTCTTTCTTCTTTTTGACCGGTTCTGCAGGGATATTAGTCACAACAGTTGCGGTGGACGCGGATGCGGGCTGCGCCGGTTTCGGGCTTTCCGCAACAGCACCGGCGGTATCCCGTTCGAAACAGAGATTTCCCACACGGAGCCGGTCGCCACCGTAAAAATCGGTATTGGATGTGATCCGGACTTCATTGATCCAGGTACCGTTGGAACTGCCCAGGTCCTCCACTTTGAGGGAGGATCCGGATACCGTAAAACGGCAATGACTCTTGGAAACGCCGGGATATGCCAGC
Source organism: Victivallales bacterium (assembly GCA_045592785.1). GTDB lineage: Bacteria > Verrucomicrobiota > Lentisphaeria > Victivallales > UBA1829 > RGIG8244. Next base: position 23,919 of record JAZNVL010000035.1, read on the forward strand.
TGGATATGAGATTCCGGCGCAGACCCGACACGGTATACACCATCCGGGAGAGACAGCGGAGACTTGGCTTGTCCGGGGATATGCAGTATCAGTTTGACCATACATCACCTCACCGGATCATTTTCTTCATCTTCTGTTCGCGTTCCTGATTGTACTGCTTGATATTTTTCTGCAGGTAAGACCAATCCACGCTCTGCAATTCATCGGTGACTTCCGATTCTTCATAGTTCCGCAAGCTCAAAGTCAGGTTCCCTTTCTGGAGCGCAAAAACGATCATTTCCACTTCTTTCGGGGTCAATTCCAGTGTCACAGTGTTATAAGAACGGGTGTAATTGCTTTCCATTCCCGCACGGACACGCCCCATATCCTGTCCGCAGGCAAGCACTTTCACCTGCTGGAGAATGGTCAGTGTTACTGTATCAAGCGCGGCATCGCCCTTTGTGTCGGGGAACCGGAATGTCCCGATCAGGTCCACATAGTTATTGGGTTGTACCAGCCCGGTGACAGAGGAAACGGTATCCACGGGGATGGAGACGGCACGGAATCCGGGGCGGACCAGCGCAGCCATTCCGCTCTGACCGCTGGAAATACGGTCTTCGAAGTCATTCCAGGTGAGGATGGTATTGGGTGAGATATGGGAGCGCACCGGCAGATCCAGGATCTTATCTTTCTGGGACCAGGGGATCTCTCTGGAAACGGCACTGCCCGCATACCGCTTGACCGTATACTTGGCAATGTCCTCTTCTTTGAGTTTCTGTCCGCCGGTAAGTTCACGCACGACGCGTATGACATCCACATCCACCGCGCTTTCCATGATCTTGCGTTTTTCCTGATTGATCTGCTGGAATGTGAACATGAATGCGAGAATACCGAAAAAGACGGCAGCCAGAACCAAAAATTTCTGTTTCATAGTCGTAACCTCTGGGTTGTTTTTTATAATATATATAGATGCAATATACACGTTATCCGCGGAATTTCCAGTCAAACAGAGATTTTTTCCCGTTTTTTTTGCAAAAAAAAAGCATCCGGAGAGGCTCTCCGGACGCTTTTTGGCATTTTTACCTGATTTTTCAGCTTATTTTCCGTTCCCGATAAATCAAGTATAAAAAAATGCGAAAAAAACGTTTTTTTTGCAAAAGAATCTGTTTTTTATTTGCAAATCAAAGGAAAACGGATATAGTAAGGCGTACATGAATCATAACAAAACTCTGGAGTAACAACGATGAATAAGAAAAAACTTTCCGTTTGCGGGTGCGCATTGACCGATTATCTTTACACCCGGATCGATTTCAATTCCCCTGCAGTACAGTCTCTGCTCACCAAAACAAACGGTGACGGCGGACTCGCTATCGGGAAACTCGTTTTCATGGAAGACCTGATGGAATACAGCGGACTTGCCCGGGAAGTTGTGCTGGAAAAGATCGCCGGTAACCAGAGTTATGACTTCCGGAACGTGGGCGGTCCCGCCATCGTGGGCGCCGTGGGTGCCTCCCAGATCCTTCACGGCAAAGATGTGCAGGTCGATTTCTACGGGTATTACGGAACCGATGACTGTGGCGATTTCCTGATTGAAACTGCCCGGACTTCCGAAGTGGATCTCTCTCATTATCAGAAAGTGGATGGTCCCTCCCCCTGCACTTATGTTTTCTCCGATCCCAACTGGCATGACGGCAAAGGCGAACGTTCTTTCGTCAATCAGCTGGGTGTGGCGGATACCGAAGACAGCTCATTCCCCGGGGATGACTTCTTTGCCGGTGATGTGCTGTGGTTCTCCGCCACCGCATTACTGCCCCACGTCCATGACCGTCTGGGCGAGTTCCTCAAGCGGGGCAGAGCCGGAGGAAAGATCAACGTGGTCAGCACCGTATTCGACTTCCGCAACGAGAAGAAAGCCCCCAACGCGCCCTGGCCCCTGGGGAATCCGGATTCCTGGAAAGACATGGATCTGCTCATCATGGATAAAGACGAAGCGTTGCGTATTTCCGGCAAAGAAACGCTGGAGGATGCACTCACATTCTTCGTAAACTCCGGGGTGAGTTCCTTCTTCATCACTTGCGGCGCAAAATCCTTCTCCGCCTGGTCCGACGGACGTCTCTTCCAGGCTTCCAACGGTGTCCTCACGCTGCCGGTCTCCGCACTGGCGGATCAGGATCTTGCGGAACACCCGGAACTGCGCGGCGACACCACCGGCTGCGGCGACAATTTCGCCTGCGGCATTGTGGCATCCCTTTACCTGCAGATGGAGTCCGGGATCCAGCCGGGCGGGTTCTCTCTGAGGGAAGCGGCAGCATGGGGTGCAGCCTCCGGCGGCGGTGCATTGTTCCAGAAGGGCGGGATGTACCACGAAAAGGTGCGCGGCGAACGGCAGAAAATGCTGTCCCGTTATGCGGAAGCGTATCTCACCCAGCCGGGCGTTTAAAACGCGAACTCCATCTGTCCGGACTCTTCTTTTCTGACTTCGGGCAGATAGGGTTTGAACTTGGCTTGCAGTTCCGCGAGTTTATCCAGATAATATTCCGTGTTTTCGTCGCGGTTGTTTTCCTCTGCCTCCGAAAGCAGTTTGGCGTTTTCCACCACACTGACCCGCTTTTTCGTGCCCGTAATGTAGAACGAGATCTGGTCGCCCTGTTTGTATTCCCTGCCGGAACGCAATGCCAGTTCATACGCCGCACTGCGACGGAAAGAGGGCGTGGCGGATTTCTTCCGGTATGACTCCGGGGAATCGGATAACGTTTCGCTTTTCGCCAGTTCCGCGAAAGGCAGTTTGTGATTCCGCAGGGCATCGGTATACTCTTCATCCAACGCACGGACCGCTTCCCCGTCTTCATGCAGAATGGCGAGGATCATCCGGCGCATGTACTTGCGCTGAAAGGGTTCCAGTCCTCTGGACTTCAATGCGGCTCCCGCGATGACCAGTTCATCGTTTTCTTTGAGCAGCGCGTAGTTTTTGCTTTTGTAGGAGAACATGGCGGTATAGGATTCATCGAACTCCACATCGATCCCGTCGGGCAGGATATCCGGCAATGTTTTTTCCAGGTCGCACAGAGGAATACTTCCGGGCTGAAAGTAAATACCATCGGTATCCATCTCGATCACGTTGGCATCGTTCTGCTGCAGGAATTCCAGCATGGAAGAAAGGATCCGGCGCCCTTCCGCCGTGACCCGTTCCGCCATATCGAAGTCATTGAGGAATCCCTGTTCAAAGCCCAGATACCCGTAAAACGAGTTGATGAGGATCTTGAACGTGGATTGCAGCGAGGAATAATACTGTTTCTTTTCCGGTGTCTCCGCCTGACGCATGGCATCTTTCGCTGACAAACGGAACGTGCGGAGTTTTTCCAGCATCATGGGGAAGATACGCAACGTATCATTGGCGGGTGCCCACTGATTCGCCAGAATGATGGAGGGATACAGCGAACGCACGTCACAATGGCTCACGTTCCGGTACACGCCGTCCGCGAACGCCTTTGTCAGCGCACCGGAAAACGGTCTGCCCTGTCCTGCCCAGGGCATGGAGACTCCCTGCGTGACATATTCCGCCGTAAAGAGGGCATCGATCCGTGTGGCATTTCCCCGTACGATACAGTTCTGATAAGATAAAGGCAGCACTTGTGTCTGATAGAATGTGGCAGGGGAAAGGATCCGGCTGATGGCATCGGTCTCCCGCACGTCATCCATACAATATTCGGTGGCGCGTGCGGGGTCTTCCTGCCAGATCCGGTTCATATCTGCGGCATCCACATACACCCGGTCCGGACTGGCGACTTTGAAATGTTTCGCGATGGTTTTCAGGGAATAGCCATCCAGATCCCGTTTCACCACGTCGTAAAACAATGCCAGATGATAGGTGTCGGAAATATGTCTGCCGTAAATGTCATAACGGGTATAGTTCACGGTCCGTTCCGCCGCATTGAACCGGCTGGTGCGCCGTTTGATCACGGAACCGTCACGGCCCAGAGTCAGCTTGATCTTATACCGTTTCGCCCGGGTTTCCAGATAAGGCAGATCGAACCGGAAAATATTGTGTCCTTCCAGAATATCCGGGTCACGTTCCTGTACCACACGGATGAATTCCCGCAGCATCTCTTCTTCCGTATGATCGGCGGCGGAAATCACATGTTCCCACCCGGTACTGTCACGGAGCGCGATAAGGATCACGGCATCCCCTTCCCGTTCCGCCTGGGGGAAATCGTATCCCGGAGTACAAAGTGTTTCGATATCGAATTGCAGACGGCGCACTTCTTCGAACCGCATTCCGGAGAACAAACGGATCCCGGTGCGGATCAGTGCCTGCTGTGTCAGGTCGTTCATCGCCCGGACAGGGGAATTGATTGCGCCCGGGGTGATGGCTGCGGTGAGTTTGAGAAACTTCTTTGCTTCGTCGTATGCAACGGGATCGGGGAACTCCGCAAGGAACCGGAATGCCGCGGTACCGGAAAGTGTTTTCACCTCGCTGACTGCCGGAAAACCATGAAAGAAATTCGCCTGTGTCATCAGCATAAACGGACGGAACGGGATTGTTTGGGTGGTGACGGAATCATCTTCATTGCGGATCCAGAGGTGCGCAACGCCCGCCCCCGGTTCCAGAGCGACGACCCGTTTTTCGGCAGAATGAATAAAATCGTGAAGCATCAGACAATCCTTTCCTGTTCGGTTCATAGTATGGGAGCAAAAAGAGCGCAGAAACTTTCTGCAAGCCGTCTCCAGAGGGAGTTGTGCCGCAAATCTTCCAGCCGGACTTCATCGGCATTGGCAAATTCCAGCCGGAGCTGTTCGTTGATCTCCGTAAGGAAACCGCCTTCCGTTATGGCAAGATCCAGTTCATAATTCAAACGGAAACTCCGGTAATCACAGTTGCTTGATCCGAAAAGACACCACCGGTCATCGGCGGAAAGCACTTTCGCATGAGTGAACACACCGCGCCGTTCAAAGATCCGCACGCCATCCTGACACAACGGCATGTAAAAACTGCGGGATGCCATCTTCACAAACCAGTGATTGTTCTTTTTCGGCATCAGGATCCGCACATCCACACCGCGCCGTGCGGCAAGCCGCAACGCAGTCAGCAGTCCGGGATCCGGCACAAAATACGGCGTGCAGATCCAGAGATGATCTTCCGCGGCTGCCGCTGCCGTCAGAAAACATTGTTCCGACCCCTGAAATTCGTAACCGTGTCCGGAGGGGATCACCCGGAGTACATTCCCGCCGCAATTTTCCGGCGCTGGGAAATATTCCGGGAGGAATACGTTCTGCGGTTTCTCCCGGGCGGCAATACACCAGTCGCGAAGGAATACTGTTTGCAGTTCACTGACGGCAGGCCCGGTGATCCGGCAATGCAAGTCATGGATCGCGGCTTTTTTTCTTGCGAACCGGAAGTTATCCGCGCTGATATTGAGTCCACCCATAAACGCGGTTCTGCCATCCACGATCAACAGTTTCCGGTGATTCCGCAACTGATTCAGCCAGGGCATAAAAAGTTTGGTACGGGAAAACGCCCGGATCTTCATATTGCGGCTCTTCTGTGAGTACCGCAGAAAAAAGTGTCCCATCATCGCACCGAAACTGCCGAAGCTGTCATAAATGATCTTGACGGAAACCCCTTCCGCCGCTTTCCGCGCCAGAGCGTTGAAAAGCATACGTCCGACTTTATCATTGGAAAAGATGAAACTCTGCATGTGGATACTGCTTTTCGCCTGATTGATCGCTTTGAGCATGGCAGGGTACGCCCCGCTCCCGTCACGAAGAAGTTCCAGTCCGTTCCCCGATAACGGCGGCAGCGTGGGAAACTGACGGTCCAGCATGATCCGTTCCGGAGTATCAGCGCGTTCTTTCACATGGAACGGAAGCAATGCACGGTTCCGTTCGCTCATAGCACCGGCATTGCATATTGTCTCTTTCAAGCGGAGGATACGGTGTCCGAAGGTATCCCTGCGATTGAGTCCGCAGGAAAGATAAAAGAGCAATCCGATCACGGGGAACGCCAGAACGCAAAGGAGCCAGAGTTTCGCCCGTTCCGTTTCGCCGCGCATGGTTAACAGAATGTGAATGACAGCGGCAAAACTCCCAATGTAAAAGAGACCGATTGCGATGATGTAAAAAAAAGAATATTCCGTCATGCCATTCCTTCCTGTTCTTCTCCGTAATATACCACAGTCCCCCGGAAAAGCAAACAGAGAACGTTCATTCTTCTCTCAAGACAGAAAAAAAACATGATATTTTGGAAAAAATAACTAATTTCTTTTGACGGATGCGTTTTTTGTGCTATATTAAGATGTTTTCCGCTACTTCGTAAAAATGCAGGATAATTTGGAATGAATGATCTCAAACGATATTTTTTACTACCGGCTTTGACCGCGGTACTTTTTGTGTTCTGCGCCTGCACAAAAAAAATGCCGGATGAAGTCAAACAGGCACTGCAACAGGATAACCCTGCGTGGGCAGGCGACTTTGCCACGGGGCATTATTCGCTGGAAACACCTGTATTTGAGTTTGACGACAATCCGGAATTCAATGCCATTGCGCTTTCCGGCGGGAATCTGACCGACTTTTCTGCATTGGAGTCGTTGACATTGCGTATTTTGTCTCTGGCGGATCTGGATATCACAAGTCTTGACTTTATGAAAGAGCTGGACTGGGAAGCGGATGCGATCATAGAAATACGGGATTGTCCGAAAATCACAAACTTCAAAGCCGTTTCCACGATCCCTCTTTCCACGGTTTACTTCCAGAATCTGCCTTTTTCCGACACCCGGGACCTTTGCGATAAACTGGTGTCGGTTTACCTGGATCAGACCCAGGTGAAGAAGTTGGATTTCCAGAATCCGGTCGCCATCGAAGAACTATTTCTTGTAACGCCGGAAACGATCCGGGAACCGGACATCAGTCAGATCAGTCAAATGACGCGTCTCGTTTCGCTCACGCTGAAAAATGTGGATTCCATTTCGCAAGTGGATTTCTCCCGGCTCGGATTCCTGGAAAATCTCACACTTTCAAGTTCAAAGATCACGCAATTCCCCGAACTCGCACCTGCGGTACTCCGTGCCGTGTGGCTGGAGGAATGTCCCAATATCACCGATCTCACCTGTTTGAGCGGAAAAGTGATCGAACGTCTTTGCATCATGCGCAGTGGGAATCCCGGAAAATTACTGGCGAATCTGACCAATGCAAAAATCGATCTTCTGGTCATCAACGGGACACATGTCAGCGATCTCTCGTTCCTGAAACGGATCAAAGGATTGAACTGTGTCCGGTTCCAGAATTGTACCGGACTGCCTGAAAAACTCCAGGACGATTACATCGAGATCATTGTCGAAGAGATTTGATTCAGTAGGAATCCAACGCTTCCCGGAGCATGACCGCCAAAATCACAAGTGTTTCCTCCGGGACTTCTTCAAAAAAGGATAACCGCAGCGCACCGTATGCCGTCTCACGGTCGTATCCCATACCGCGCAATACCCGGCTCGGTTCCGGTGTCTCCGCGTCGCATGCACTCCCCGAGGCAATGGAAACGCCCCGCATCGCCAGCGAACGGACAATGATCGCGCCCCGGATCCCGTGTTTCAGCAGAAGATGAGTGATGTAAGGGCTGACATTCTCCCGGGGAACTGTACGGAGAAAACGGTCCGGCAGTTCCTGTTCCAGCAACGAAAGAAACCGTTCCTGCATTTCTCTCATCCGTGCGTAACGTTCCGGTAAACTCCCGATCCGTTCTTCCAGAACATCCGCAAGCAGTATGAGGCAGGGGACCGGAAGACGGGAGATCCCGTGTAATTCCATCCGCAGTTTCTGTGCCGTTTTATGCCAGTCATCCCGGTATAACAACGCCGCACCCGCCGGAAGTCCCAGTTTCTGGCCCGAAACCGTGAAGAAATCCGGGCGCGCCCCATTCCAGTCAAAGACGACTTTGCCCACACCCTGGATCCCGTCACAGAACAGCATGGCACGGGAATGGTGTTCCAACAGGATCCGCCGGAATATACTGCAATCATTCACAGCTCCCGTTTCCGATGTCACAAACGGGATCGAAACCAACACCGTTTCCGAAGTAAGAAGTCCGGCAAACGCCTCCGGATCCACTGTGCCGTCCTTCCGCAACGGAATGACTTTCGTCCGGAACCGGTCCGGCAGATGTTCCGCCGCCGCCCGGACCGCACTGTGATCCGATTCCGAATACAGAACCGTTCCCCCGGAATACACCGACGAGATCATCCGGAACAGTCCGGCGATGACTTCCGTCCCGCTGTGACCGGGCAGCACCCGCATGGATTCCGCCGATCCGGTGAGAACGGAAGCGATCCGGCGCATGGCATCTTTTTCCGCATCTGCGGCAAGGAGACTTGCTGCGCCCATGGCTTCCTGATTGGCGTAATACGCACCGAAAAGCACATTGAGACGCCGGAATGTTTCCGGTGTCACAGGGACTGCGGCGGCATGATCGAAATAAAATTGGTTCTGTTCCATAATTGTACTCATATTTGTGAGGATAAAATATCACAGTTCCGGGAAATTGCAAACAGGACACGTTTTTTTCTGCAAAAATTTATACTCATAACTTGCATTTTATGCAATCACGGGTATTGTATCCCATCCACAGATTCAAGGAAAGGAAACACTCATGTTTATACCGGAACAGATCTTTGCACAGATAGAACAGATCCCCGCAGAGGATAACGGATACTGCCTGCTGTTTTCCGGAAAAGATATCCTTCTCGATCCCGCCGGAGATCTCCCCCGGATCTCAACCGTAAAACCGTTGCTCGAACTTGCCGACCGCCCCACTCTCTTTGCCGGGACCTGGAACGGAAGTGCGTGCATCAGTGCAGAGATCCCCGTTCTGCCGGATGATCTGCCCGCCGGAGTCCAACGTCTCCCCGCCCGCAGTCTTCTTCTTTCGGAGGATACCGGGATATGGGATCTTTTGAGCCGGGCAAAAAAATTGATCCTGTGGCGCAGACAACATACCTATTGCGGGAAATGCCGCGCTCCCCTCGCCCCGTCCACACGGGATATGAGCGTATTCTGTCCGGAATGTGCAGTCCGGTATTTCCCGCAGATCGCCCCTGCGATCATTGTGGCGGTCCGGAAGGGAAACGCTCTGCTGCTGGCACATAACCGGAACTTTGAGCAGGATGTATACAGTCTGATCGCCGGATTCGTGGAGGCAGGTGAAACGGTGGAACATGCAGTCGCCCGGGAAGTCGCCGAAGAAACCGGTGTGCAGATCCGCAATATACGCTATCTTTCCAGTCAGGCATGGCCCTTCCCCAACAGTCTCATGCTGGCATTCGAAGCCGAATATGAGTCCGGCACACCAACACCGGACGGCGTGGAGATCGAAAAACTCGGCTGGTTCGATGCCGGACACCTCCCCACCCTGCCCCGGCACGGCAGTATCGCCAGAAAAGTCATCGACCGCATTTTCTCCAAATAAAAAAAGACCCCGCTGTTACACGGGGGCTTCCGGCTGTCCTCAACGTCTGCCGCGATGATGATTACGCGGAGGCGGCGCATGATGTCTGCGCGGCGGCGGGGGCGGCGCATACCGTCCCGGCGGCGGTGCCACCACGATCGGACGGGGCGGCGGAGGCGGCACCACAACAACCGGCGGCGGGGGCGGGGGCGGGGGCGGTGTAACATAAACCGGACCGCCGGTCAAAACGTTCAGGGAGGCTCCCACAAGATTCACGATATCCGTTGCAAGACGTACTCCATCATTGCCGTGATGATGATGTCCATGTCCCGGACCGTGGGCGAATACTGCTGTTCCGGCGAATACCAGCAGACAGGCTGTCAAGGCTTTTGTTGTGTTTTTCATGATCGTACTCCTTATAGTTTGGGCTTTGTAATTATTCGGTTTTCGAACGATTCTGACAATATAACGCAGGAGTAATGCGCTTTATTGTGGTATTTTGAAAAAAGTTTGAAAAAAGTTGGAGCAAGAGCTGAAAGTACGGATGAATACGGATGGGTACAGAATGGTACGGAGGGAAGCAAGAAAAAAAGCACGGAGAACAGCAAAAAGCTGACATTCTCCGTACTTCTCCGTACTTATCCGTACTTCTCCGTACTCTCCGTACACTTATTTCTTCGTTGCGTGAAGCACGGGCCAGTCTGCGGTGCGGAACCGTCGGACGGTCTTTTCGTGGATGGTGAGTTTATCGTCATCAAAGACGAACCGGATCCTGGTGAAGAACGGGGTTTCGACTTTGCAGACGGTCAATTCCAGTTCACCCTGTTCATTCCAGGCGGCGGAAGAAGCATAGCGTGTGGTTTCGAAGTCATCGAACTTGCAGAACGAGAATTTCCAGTATCCGAACCCGGCGGAGAGTTTTTCCGGGGCACTTGCGGTATGGAACACAAACTCACAGGAATCTTCCTGGAAGGAGACGTTGCAGGAACGGATCTTGAGGGAATTTTCTTCAAATTCATACGTTGCATCTTCGCCGCGTTTTGTGAGATCCCCCTGCTGCAAGGGCATGTGGAGAGAACGGCAGAGGGAAGCGACTTCTGCTTGCGCACAGAAGTTATCCGTAATGGCGCGTTCCTTGAGTTCCGGGAGGATGAGTTCCCAGGTGGCAGTGAGGATCCGCTGCATATTAACAAGTCCGCTGGTGGCAACAAGGACCATATCCTGATCGGGCATGACCACGATATACTGTCCGAAAGCACCGTCGGCGCGGTAGGAGTTGTTCTGACAACGCCAGAACTGGAATCCATAGCCCTGTTCCCAGTCGGGACAGATGTATTCCGGGTCGGTGACGGGCTGCGGGTTTTCCGGTGCATTGGAAATCTGTTTGGATGTGGCGAGTTCGAAGTATTCCCAGGGAAGGATCTGTTTGCCGTTCCATTTTCCTTTCTGCAAAAGAAGCTGTCCGTACTTCGCCAGATCGGCAGTACGCAGTTTCATTCCCCAGCCGCCGATATCGATATCCATGGGACAGGTTTCCCGTTCCCCGGGTTCGATCCCAAGCGGGGCGAAAAGACGTGGTTGCAGGTATTCCATCAAATTCAGATCGGTGATCTTGCGGAGGATCGCGGAAAGCATGTAACTGCATCCGCTGTTATAACAGAACTTGGTTCCCGGTTCGAAAACGAGGGGACTTTCCAGGAATCCTTTGACCCAGTTTTTCAGTTTGCGGGCGGGATCGCCATCGTTATCCAGATAGGTACAGATGGCACAGGTATTGTGCCCGCTTGACATGGTAAGCAAGTTCCGGATCGTCACCGTCTTCATCTTGTCGGAAACGTTCCAGTCTTTGGCTTCGGGGAAGAAGGAAACGATCTTGTCATCCAGTGTAAGACGTTTTTCCGCCATGGCGAACCCGATGGCGGCGGAAGTGAAACTCTTTGTTGTGGAGAACAGACGATGTTTGAATTCAGGCTGATAGGGATCGGTCCAGGCTTCCGCAATGACGTGTCCGTGACGGAGCAGCATGAAGGAATGGATATATTCCAGACTGCGGATCCGACGGATCCATTTGGCGATTGCTGCGGAGGGAACACCTTGTGCTTCCGGTGTGGAATAAGGGAAATTGTGGTACATATATAACTCCTTGTGGTATGATTACGGTTGTTTTGGCGTACGCAAATGGGCTGGGATATCCCAGGGACGTACGTCATATTGGGGGTTATTGACTATGATTTGCAGATCTCTGAAATCGAGATTGCGTTTCTGCATGACTTCGATCAGACATTTCTCCACATATTGATACTGGGGTCGCCGGTTGGTCTTCCGGTAAAATTCCATCAGATTCAAATAAGGGATCACATGGAAGGGATACAGTTCCGCTTCCCGCAGATAATATTTCTCCGCTTCCTCCATGCGTCCGAGGTATTCCAATGCTCTGGCTCGGGTACAGTTCACATGGGCGTAATCGGGGATCGGCGTACGGTCCAGTTTCTCCACGACTTTCAGAAAATCAACGGCACGCGTTTGATCGGTCCAGAGGTAATCGCTCAACACCGTGAACAGCGTGAAGGGAGAAGTTTGCGGGGTATTGTAAGCACGATGATAATATTTCCACGCGGAAGGCGCACCGGCACCATACCGCATCAGTTCCCCCTGTCCCAGCCAGATCATGTGAGAGGAATACAACTCCATCAATGCGGCGAACACGGCAGCGGCAAAGACCAATCCACCGCTACTCCGCACAGCAAGACATGCGTTCCGGGGCAATGCTGCCGTATTTTCCCGCAGGGACGGGGCAAGCATCATACCGGGGAGCATCAAAGCCAATGTTGCGGTGGGAATATGAAAGAACACCAGATCGAACTGGGCATGACACAGCAGGACGATAAACAGGAATCCCAGCAGGCGGGGCAGACATTCCTCCTCCTCATATTTCCGGTAGAAACTGAAAATCGCACTGCCGAAGATCAGGTAAATGCAGAGAAATCCGACAATGCCGTACCCCGCGATCGTGAACAGAATATCGTTGTGGGGATGATCGATACGGTCCGAGATATGCCGCAGGTCATAATACACCTTCTCCCCACGGAAAAATGGCAAAAATTCCTGTTCAAAGGATGGTGTCCCGACGCCCAGGACCGGTGCCGTTTTGATCAGATCCGGAACGGCAAGAGAAAGGAACACACGTTCATCCTGCAACAGTTTCTCCTTCATCCCGGGGTGCGTGATCACTTTGACCGCCGCAAGCACGCCCAGAAGAATGCAGAAAAGCACGCCGTAACGGAAAACACGTTTCCATTTTCCGGCGGGGATCCGCAAGGCAACATAAACCAATACCGCAAGCAGGATCCCGGGGATGAGCGCACGGCACAGTGTCTCTGCCAGGATCCAGAGGGAAATCCCGGCGACAACGAGTGCCGCCGCAATACGGAGCTGTTTTCTGCGGATCCCGGTAAGAATAAACCAGAGGAATACCGCTCCGGTGAGGAAAGTCAACGCCGCATTCCAGTTGATATTGCTGGGGATCCCGAAGAACAGCTGTTTGTAAACGAACCGCTGGATCATACAGGCGATCACGTTCAAACACCAGAAACCGGAAAACAGCCAGGGCAGACTCCGGCACAGTTCCTGACGGAATACAAGACCGTATAACGGCATCACCACATACAAAAGCGTGAACCCGATGTCCGCCAGACGGTATGTGCCGCTGTGACGGAATATATGCCAGAGTGAGATCAGGGTCAGAACACCGAACGCACCCTGCAAAACCGGCGACATCCCGCGGAATACCCGTGTCAGACGGTCCGGAACAAGAAGAAGGAAGCCCAGAGCCAGCAGGACCACGCTCCCCGCGGAAAAGAAATGCACATTCCAGCGGTGGTAAAAAAGCGCGATCCCCGGCAGCATCAGCATGGAGGCGATGGGGATCACCCAGGCTGCTGCCCGGGCGATCCGGTCGGACCAGTTTGAAGTAGGCTGTTCCTGTTCCATTGCGGTCCTCAGAATTCGAAGAAGGAATGTTCTTCCAGTTCACCGGGCGCGGCAGTGCGGAACCGGATGCCGAATTTCACTTTACCCGGCTTGATCTGATATTTTTCCGCAGTCCTCGGACCGCAGGAACCGCTGCCGATACCAGCCATCAGCGCATCGAAATGTACGCAGATGGCTTCGCATTCTTCCAGTTCGTAAGGATGTGCAGCCACCGTGAAGGCTTCCGGCGTATAACGATGTGCCGAGAAGTTGATGGGCGTATCCGGGATCGCGATCAGACCTGCCATACGGATGTCATGGAACGCCGCACGGCGGACTTCGGAACGGTTCCCGTTTTCCTGGGGACGGGTGTAATTGGTCATCAGGGCATCCACGCCCGCCTTGAAGTAGCCGATACGCTGAGCAGTCTTTGTGTCAAGATAGGATTCGCCGGGACCAAGTCCGTACCACTGAACACCGTTCATGCTGTGGGGCAGGAACATTTCCACGCCGAACCGGGGGAGGTTCACATCTTCCGGCAGATTACGGGGAGTTCCTTCCACATCCAGACGGAAGGAGCCGTCGGGCTGGAATGTATAGGTATAATCCACATCGAACCCGTAGAGATTGTTTGCGCCTGCACTGTAAGATTTGACCTTCACGATCACAGCGCCCTGTTTCCGCGTATATTTCACCGATTCGATCCGGTGCTGCAGATAACGGAAGCCCCAGGCTTCCCAGTTCCCCGCAAAATGATGACGGTCATTATCCGTTGTGGCACGCCACAGATTCAGCAGCGGACCGCGTTCCATCAGCACGATCCCGTTCCGGTCAAGCGAGACAATGGTCCCGGTTTCCTTGCTGATCTCCGCAAACAATCCGTTGGCGGCGGAAATATAAATGCTCTGTTTGTCTTCTTCCACATCCACAGGACTGCACCCCGTGATGACAGCGGGCGCGGCGGGGACGGCTTTCACGGGGAGAATGAACTGTTCCCAGGCGACTTCGTGTCCGCCATGCGCCCATGAGGTATCACAGGCGAGCATGAAGGTGACATTCAGCAGGTATTCCGCGCCGCGTTTCGGGTTTGCAGGCATGGTGAAGGGAATCTTCAGATCGCCGGTCTTATGTGCGGCAAGAGTCATGGAAGGCACACTTCCGGTCTGAATGATCCTGCCGTTTTCCATCACATTCCACACGATATTCAAATGGGAAAGCGTGAGGAAGTCATAATAGTTGGTGACAGAGAGAATACCCTTCTTCAGGTCCTTCGCCGCAATGCGGACCGGGGCGATACATTTTTTGAGTTCGAGCAGACCGGGAGTCGGGGTCTTGTCCGGGAACACCATACCGTCGGCAACGAAATTGCCGGAGTTCGGTTTATCGCCGAAGTCACCGCCGTAAGCGAAAAATTCTTCGCCATCTTCAGTGTGAGTACGGAGTCCGTGATCACACCATTCCCAGACGAATCCGCCCTGGGTATACTTGTTGTTATAGAAGACCTGCCAGTAATCTTCGATCCCGCCGGGACCGTTGCCCATGGCGTGGATATATTCGCAGAGAATGAACGGTTTGTTCAGATTCAGCGTTTTGATCCGTTCCACACATCCTTCGGGACTGGTATACATGGGACAGATGATATCCGAGATTTCACCGTTGTAATCCTGTTCGTACTGCAGAGGACGGGAGGGATCCCGCCGGCGGGTGTATTCCACCATTTTGAGGTGATTGCAACCGAATCCGGCTTCATTGCCCAGACTCCAGATGATGATACAGGCATGGTTCTTCACCGATTCCACCATGCGGACCATGCGGTCCACACAGGCGTCTTCCCATTCCGGCCACATGGTGGGGTTTTTCCCCTGTTCGTAACCGAAACCGTGACTTTCCAGGTCGGCTTCACTGACCAGATAGAACCCGAGACGGTCACACAGATGGAAGAACCGGGGATCGTTCAGATAATGACTGGTCCGGATGGCGTTGATATTGTGCTGTTTCATAAGGAGCAGATCTTCCAGCATGGATTCTTCCGTGATGGCTCTGCCCAGATCCGTCTGGAATTCATGACGGTTCGTGCCGCGGATCATGATCCGTTCCCCGTTCACCAGCAACGCACCGTTTTTGATTTCCACAGTACGGAACCCGCAACGCATGGATTTGTATTCCAGAACGTCTTTCCCCGCCCGGAGCGTAAGCAGTGCTGTGTAAAGCGCAGGCGTTTCCGCCGTCCACTTTTCCGGATCTTTCACTTCAGCCGCAAGGGTACACGCCGCATAGCTGTCCGCCTTCACATTTCCGGCGGACCAGGAAAGGGGTTTTGCGAAAACGCTTGACCCGTCGGGCGCGAAGAGTTCCAGATCCACGGCGAGATCTTTCCGTGCTTTTCCGAAGTTGCGGAGCGTGATATCGGCGGAGAAGATCCCGTTTTTGTATTTGGCATCCAGCGGAGTATGCAGGAACAGATCCCAGATGTCCACTTTCGGCAATGCCATCAGATACACTTCGCGGAAGATCCCGCTCAACCACCACATATCCTGGTCTTCCAGATACGTTCCGTCATTCCACTTGGAGACCTGGACCGCGATCATGTTCACACCCGGACGGACCAGAGAAGTGATATCGAATTCCGCAGGTTCCCGGCTGCCTTTGCTCATGCCGGCAAATTCGCCGTTGATCCACACCTGATAGAAGGAATCCACACCGTTGAAATGCAGAATGATCTCTCTGTCGTCCCAGGAATCATCGATCTCAAATTCCCGGATGTAACAGCCGGTGGGGTTTTCCGACGGGACTTTGGGCGGATCGATGGGGAACGGATATTGGATGTTGGTATAATGCGGGTTGCCGTATCCCTGCAGCTGCCAGTTGCCCGGGACTTCGATCACGTCCCATTCGCAGCAGTCGAAATCTTCGCTGTAAAATTCCCCGGGGACAGCCACCGGGGAGGAAAAGTATCCGAACTTCCAGGCACCGTTCAGCGTTTTGCGCCAGACATTCCGCCGCTGTGAATTTTCCAACGCATCATCCCGGTCAGAGTACGGCAGCAGAGCGGCACGCGCTTCCAGACGGTTGATCCCGGTCAAACTTTGATTTTCCCAATCGTTCATGTTCGTATTCCTTATTTTGCTTTCAGTTGACGTGTGAAAAATGTAATGGCAATGTCGCCCCAGACACTGACCGGATCTTCCGAAGGAATGATCCCGTAACCGTGTCCGCCGCTGGGGTAAATGTGCAGTTCCGCGGGAACACCTGCGGCTTTACATGCCAGGAACCAGGGAACAGAATTTTCCTCCGGCTTGGCAAAATCATCTTCCGTCTGGATCATCAGCACAGGCGGGATCGTTTCATCCACCTTGAATTCCGGCGCGATCGCACCATCCTTCGTCAGACTCCACGGGTAAATCAACGCCGTGCAATCCGGGCGGAACGGCAACGCATCGATTTCGTCCGCCGGTTCGTAAGGGACGGGGTCTGCGGGAGCCGAGATGGAAGCGGAAAGGTGAGATCCAGCGGAGAATCCGATGATGCCGATCCGTGCGGGATCCACATCCCATTCCTTCGCATTGGCACGGATCATCCGGATGGCACGGGCGGCATCGGCACGCGCCCCTTCCCTGCGGTCCGGACAACGGTATTTCAGGAGGAAAGCGGAAAATCCGGCGGCGTTGAGTTTCGCACAAATATCCGTCCCTTCCAGATTCCAGGTAAGATAGTAATAGCCGCCGCCGGGACATACCACCACTGCCGGATGGGGGCCGAGACGGGTCGCCGGGAAAAACGTGATGGTAGGATTGGTTACATTTATGAGACGGTCGATACCATCGGTATCGTCTTTAAAATGTTCCACGCGGGAGTGATCTTCCTCCTGCGTGAAAGGGGGGATCCTGTCATTCCACAGGGCGAATTCTTTCGCGTAATATGCGTGCATAAGTACTCCTGATTTTGTTCCGTTTACAGTACTATATCCGCATAAATGCTTTTTTCAAGCGCAAAACAAACTTTTTTCAGCAGAAAGTGAAAGGAAAAAGTCCTTACAGTTTATACCACTTGGATGTGACTTTATCAATGCTGTATTTCACCGATTCCTGATAAACCTCATGGATCGTCGGATTCGATGTGGAACCATCGGTCATCAGCATGTTGACACTGTCATTGCCATGCCGTTTCTGCATGTTGTCCTGACGGACATAACTGACTTCCGAAGTATTGTCAAATCCGGAGATGGCAAAGAAACCGGGCAGACTGAAATTCGTTTTCCCGGATACATATCCGCTGTCCAATTCGTTTATGGCACAGTCCGAAATAAAATACAAGTTGGGCATCTTGGCAAGCTGACTGGTATTGTGCGTCTTTGTGAGGATCTGCGTGTTGAACGTTGTTCTCATAATCAATTTGTTAACGCCATACCCGGTCTGTTTGTACGGACGGAAAAGTCCATTCGGGCGAACATAGGTATTTCCGGTCTGTTTCAGGATCGGAGCCTTCGGACACATGAAAATACTGTTCCGCGGCACACACCAGACATCATAGGCATTGACCGGCTGGATCTTGAGATAGTCAAAAAGCGCAAGGTACCATATACGGGTGGCATTACCCACGGCAAAATCGCCGACCCAGTCGATTTTGGATTTGGGCTGTGTGGGCAGAAATCCATTGTTATCGGTGGCATACATCTGCATCAGGACACCGATCTGGTGCAGATTGTTGGCACACTGTGCCTTGTTGCCCGATTCCTTCACACTTGACAACGCGGGCAGCAGCATCCCCGCAAGGATCGCAATGATGGCGATCACGACAAGAAGTTCGATCAACGTGAACGGGGATCGTTTTTTCCATTCTGCATGTTTCATGTACCATATTCCTTTCGTGAGACTTTCGGGTTTGCTGTAACGTTATAGCCTAATTATACTACATTTTTCAGAGTTTGTCAAGATGCAAAACAGTTTTTTTTCAATTTTTCTTGATTTTTTGAGTTTATGATGTAATGTATATCCTGTCGGAAACATCAATTTAACTACGGAGATGAAACATGTATATCGTATTGTTCCTGTCGTTTTTCGGTTTTACCGGACTGGTCGCGTTCCTCACCTGGCTGATCGTTCATAAAAAGGAAACGTCTTCGGTGGATGGATACTTCCTCGCCGGACGCAGTCTCACGTTTCCCGTGATCGCCGGTTCGCTCCTGTTGACCAATCTCTCCACGGAACAGATGGTGGGATTGAACGGGTCCGCGTTCAGTGAAGGGTTCATCGTCATGACCTGGGAAATTCTGGCTGTGGTTGCCCTGGTGGCGATGGCATTGGCGTTTCTGCCGAAATTTCTGCGGTCCGGTGTGACCACAGTACCGGAATATCTCGCCCTGCGTATGGGGAAATCCACAGGGGTGATCTGCAATATCATCTTTCTTGCGGCGTATACCTTCGGACTGCTTCCCATCATTCTTTATACGGGTGCGGTGGGTTTGAACAGTATTTTTGATATGAAAGAACTCACCGGGATCGCCAACGATCAGGTACTTCTCTGGACCATGATCTGGTTTGTGGGGATCGTAGGCTCCATCTATGCGCTGTTCGGCGGCTTGCGTTCGGTGGCGGTTTCCGACACATTGAACGGGATCGGACTTCTCATCGGCGGCTTGATGGTGGTGTTTTTTGCGCTGTATGCGGTGTCGGACGGTGCGGGGATCTTTGCCGGGTTGGAAACGATCTATCACGCCATGCCGGAAAAATTTGATTCCACGGGGGATGCGAAATCCAGTGTTCCCTTCTCCACGATCTTCACCGGGGTATTGATCATCAACCTCTTTTACTGGTGTACCAATCAGCAGATCATTCAGCGTACGCTGGCGGCAAGTTCTCTGGCGGAGGGACAGAAAGGTGTCCTTCTCTGCGGCGCACTGAAACTTCTGGGACCGCTGTATCTGGTACTGCCCGGTGTGATTGCGTGTTACATGTTCAGCGAAACGGGGATCAAGCCGGACCAGGCATACGGCAAACTGGTACACACGGTTCTTCCCGCACCTCTGACAGGCTTTTTCGCGGCGGTGATGACGGGTGCGATTTTGAGTTCCTTCAACAGCGTACTCAATGCGGTTTGCACGTTATACAGTCTGGGGATCTACAAACAGGTGATCCGCCGTGATGCCACGGAACAGGAGATCGTGAAATCGGGGAAAGTATTCGGCTGGATCGTGGTATTCCTTGCCATGCTGGCGGCTCCGCTTCTCTCCGCCACTGCCAGTATCTTTACTTATCTGCAGCACATGAACTCGCTGTACTTCATTCCCATTTTCGCGGTGGTGCTGATGGCGATGTTCCGGAAGTGTGTCCCTGCGAAAGCGGCGGATATCGCCCTCATCGGCGGCTGTCTTGTCATGGCTGCCGGACTTCTGCAGAAGACGTTGAACCAGTATCATTACGCCGGGATCGTATTTGCCGGACTGATCGTTTTCATGCTCATCATGGAATGGGTCAAACCGGAAGAACGGAACATTCACGAGAATGCGCCGGTGGATATGACACCGTGGAAATATGCAAAGGCGGCGGGCGCAGTTCTGCTGGCTGCTGTGGTGACGTTCTACGTCCTGCTTGCAAAGTAAGCAGATTTATTCGGAATAGAGATAAACGATCTCCCCTTCCCGGGAGTAATGGAATTTTTCTCTTGCCACCCGTTCGATGGCGGAACTTTTGTGTTCCAGATTATGGATCTCTTCCCGGAGCGCAAGACACTCACTGCGTCTGCGGCTGAGCAGTTCATTGAGTTCCGCCACTTCCTGTTGTGTGGCACGGTATTTTTTATAAACAGGCAAAACCAGTGATCCGGAAAATACCAGGATCACTGTGAGCAGAACATAGATCGCTATACTTACTACTTTATTACCCATATTACCGTCTCCGGTCCGTTGTTTTTTTGCGTTATCCATAATATAGCACACCTTTTTTAAAAAGCAAACACCCGGTCTGCATTTCTGCAAACCGGGCGTAAAAAGCCGTAAAAGCGATCAGTCGACCAACTTGTTCAGCGGGTATTCCACGATGCCGGTGGCATTGTGTTTCTTGAGTTCGGGGATGAGATCGCGAACGATCGCCTGATCCACGATGGTGTCAAGCGCATACCAACCGTCTTCGGCGAGCGGGGAAACGGTGGGATTCTGCAAAGCGGGCAGATTTTTCAGCACGTCTTCCAGATTTTCCTTGCGGACGTTGAGCTTGATCCCGACTTTCCCGTGTGCATCCATGACGGATTTGAGCAGGAGCGCGATCTTTTCGATCTTGGCTTTCTTTTCCGGATCCTGCATGGTCTTGTGGTTGGCGATGAACCGGGTGGTGGAAATGCAGAGCGTATCCAGGATCACCAGATTGTTCGCTTTCAGACTGCTGCCGGTTTCCGTGATTTCCACGATGGCATCTGCAAAACGCGGGGGTTTCACTTCGGTTGCGCCCCAGGAGAAATCGACCTGTGCCGTCACGCCGTGTTTCGCCAGATAACGCTGGGTCATACCCACGGCTTCCGTGGCGATGCGTTTACCTTCCAGATCTTTCACGCTCTTGATGGGGGAATCGGCGGGAACAGCCAGAACCCAGCGCAGGGGGTTCGTCCCCACTTTGCCGTAGACGAGTTCCGCAACTTCTTCCACATCGGATCCATTTTCCTGGATCCAGTCAAATCCGGTCAGACCGCAGTCCAGGATCTCTTCTTCCACATACTTGGAAAGTTCCTGGGGACGCAGCAGCATACATTCGATTTCGGGGTCATTGATCGTGGGGAAATAAGACCGGGAATTGATAGAGATCTTATATCCCGCCTTCGCGAACAGATCCGTTGTGGACTGTTCCAAACTTCCTTTGGGAAGTCCGAGCATCAGTTTCATGGTGTTTCTCCTTTGCTGTTCTGATTTTTATGATCCCGGTAATATAGCACCGTTTTCCGGAAATAAAAGCAGGAATCATAACTTTTCCACGTTTTTCTTCAAAAAAGAAAGCGGCACCCCGGGAAGGATGCCGCAAGGATCAGATCCGGACCGGATCTTTCCGGATCCGGTCAGAACCGTTTAAGGTCAGCGGTACAAGGGACCGAAGTTGGCGCAGGCACGGTAGTCCGCACCTTCTTTGTCCATACCGAAGGCGTTCCACGCAGAGGGACGGAAGATCTTGTCATCCGCCACGTTGTGCATGCAGACCGGGATACGGAGCATGGAGGCAAGCGTAATGAGATCGGCACCGATATGACCGTAGTTGAACGCGCCGTGGTTTGCACCCCAGTTCGCCATCACACTGTAAACATCGGTGAACGCACCTTTACCGGTCAGGTTCGGCACGAAATAGGTGGTGGGCCAGCCCGGGTCCGTACGCTGATCGATGATGCTGTGCACATCGGCAGGCAGGGAGGCGGTGTAACCTTCTGCGATCTGGAGCACGGGTCCGAGACCTTTCACCCGGTTCAGACGGTGCATGGTGATGGGCATACCGCCTTTGGTCAGGAACCGGCTGGAGAAACCGCCACCGCGGAAGTAACCGAGGTTTGCGGGAGTCCATTCCACTGCCGCGAGGCATTTTTCCGCTTCATTCTGCGTGATGTTCCAGAAGGGTTTCATGGCGGGTTTGCCTTTGTAAGAACACTGTCCGGTACCGTCCAGAGTGGTCGCGCCGGAGTTGATCAGGTGGATCAGACCGGGGGTATTGACTTTCTTTCCGGTGGCCTGTTTGATGGCTTCCGGACTCCAATAGGTACGCACATCGGAGAACCCGGATGCGCCGCAGGTCAGCAGATGACCGAAGAGCATGGCGGTACCGTTGCAGCAGTCATTTTCGGTTGCCAGGACCATGGGCTTGCGGATCCCGTTCCAGTCGAAAGAGGAGTTGAGGATCGTTTCCATGAAGTCTCCGTTGGGCTTCCAGTCGGTCCACTGACGCTGTCCCTGGAAACCGCCGGCGATGGCGTTGTGCCCGCAGGATTCTTCCACGAAGCCCATTTCCGCCAGTTTGGGATTCCCGATCATGAGGTCGCGGGCGATCATGGTCATTTTGACCACAAATTCCCAGATCTCTTTCTGCTGTGCGGCAGACTTTCCGGTTCCCTTGGGATTGTAAAGATCCTTGCCCTGTTTGCAGAATTTTTTGGTCCAGGCAAGTGCTTTCTTGAATTCATCTTTATCGTAAATACCTTCATCCATACGGCGGAGGATTTCCGTGGAGTCAACGGATTCACAGCGCATACCCAGGTATTCTTCGAAGAAGTCGGGATCCACCATGGATCCGGCGATGCCCATGGAGACACTGCCGATGGAGAGATAGGATTTTCCGCGCATATTGGCGACCGCGAGACCGGCACGGGCGAAGGAAAGGATCTTTTCCTTCACGTCTTCGGGAATTTCTTCGCAATCTTTATCCTGCACGTCATGGCCGTAGATACCGAAAGCGGGCAGACCTTTCTGTGCGTGAGCGGCAAGAACGGCAGCGAGATACACAGCGCCGGGACGTTCCGTGCCATTGAACCCCCAGATGGCTTTCGGGGTCAGAGGATCCATATCCATGGTTTCGGAACCATAGCACCAGCAGGGAGAAACGGTGAGAGAAACGCCCACGTTTTCCTTGCGGAATTTTTCGGCACATGCGGCAGCTTCCGCCACGCCGCCGATGGTGGTGTCAGCGATCACACATTCCACTTTTTCCCCGGAGGGATGACGTACATTGGATTCGATCAGTTTTTTGGCGGCTTGCGCCATACGCATGGTCTGATCTTCCAGAGATTCGCGGATACCTTTACGACGTCCGTCGATCGTGGGACGAATACCGATTTTGGGAAGATTTGCCATAGTTCATACTCCTTTGATTTAGGGTTAAATAACGGATAACTATGGTAAAATAAATGTTTTTCCCGTCAAATGCAATCGAGAATATATGTATTTTCTTTGATTTTTTATGAATAAAATCACTTTTTTCATAAAAATCGCAACTTTGCGTGCCCCTTTTTCTGGAAAATACGCAATTTTTATTCTTTACCCAGAAGAAATTCAAAGTCTTCCAATGTCAAAACGCCGCTGGCACTGCCTGCATCTTCCACCAGAGACTGGAAAAGCTCCCGTTTCTTCTTCTGAAGCGTAAGGACACGTTCCTCAATGGAGTCCTTCACCGCAAGCCGGATGCAGTTCACATTCTTCGTCTGCCCGATCCGGTGGGTACGGTCTGCTGCCTGATCCTCCGCCGCCGGATTCCACCAGGGATCGCAGATGATCACGGTATCGGCAGCGGTCAGATTCAATCCGACGCCACCCGCTTTCAAACTCAAAAGGAAGACGGGGTACTCCGGAGACTGATTGAAGGCATCCACCCGTTCCTGCCGGTCTTTCGTGGATCCATCCAGATATTGATAGGGGATATTCTGTTCTTCCAGCCAGGCGCGGATGATCTTCAACATTCCAACGAATTGACTGAACACAAGGATCTTGTGTCCGCTATCCAAACTCTGGAGCAGGACTTCCCGGAGCAATTCGGTCTTTGCGGAGTCGGGGACCGCACCATCGGAGAGGAGAAACTCTTTCGGGAGCAGTGCGGGATCGCAGCATGTCATACGGAGCCGCATCAACGCAGCGAGCAGATCCATCCCGGCAAGTTTTGCGTTTTCATTCCGCAGCAGACGGCAGCGTTCCGCTGCTTCCGCGGTGAGTTTTCCGTAGAGTTCACGCTGGGCGGATGTCATTTCGCAGAATAACGTCTGCTCCTGTTTTGCAGGGAGTTCCAGACAGACTTCCGCCTTTTTACGGCGGAGCATGTAGGGCGCGATCCGGCCGGCAAGTTCCTGCCGCTGTTCGACTGTCGCATCGTGATACTTCCCGCGGAAGAGGGAGAGCGGCCCCAGGAATCCGGGATGGAGAAAATCGAAGATCGACCACAAGTCCCCTGCGGAATTTTCCAGCGGCGTACCGGTGAGGACCAGTTTGTGGTCCGCCCGGATCTGTTTGCATGTCACCGCGTTGGCAGATGCCGGATTCTTGATGTGTTGCGCTTCATCCAGCACAAGAGTGCGGAACGGACGGTCCTGCACATAGCGCATATCCCGTTTGATGATGGAGTAGGAACAGACCACGATATCAGCGGACCGGCTCTGTTTCCAGAGTTCGCCTCTTGCATTCCCGGCGATGACTTCCACACGGAGCGACGGGGTGAAACGCTCCGTCTCTCTGCGCCAGTTGGCAGTGAGACTGGTGGGACAGATCACCAGTGCAGGGAGCGTGAGTTCGGGATTCATCACCAGCGCGGCAAGCGTCTGCACCGTTTTACCCAACCCCATTTCGTCCGCCAGGATCAGATTGCAATCCCGACGGAACATGCCGGAGATCCATTTGACGCCCGCCGCCTGATAATGACGCAGGGTACCGTGGAAAAGTTCGGGAACGGTATCTCCGGCATCCTCCATCTGCGCACGGAGTTGTTCCAGATCCACTTTCATCCGCAGGAATTCCACAGGGACTGCGCCCGGCATTTCTGCGCCCAGAACAGCCCACTGAACGGCGGTCGACCGCGGGATCTCCAGAATGTCGGAGTCGGGCATGGAATCCTCTTTCGGCAGCAGGCTGGCGATATCGGCAAAGGCGTTCGCCAGCGCACGGACCGCAGACGGCAGTTTCACCAGTGAGTCATCGGTACTGCCGGGCATGAAATATTCATTCCGTTTGACTGCGCTGACCAGATTCTTCCAGCGGAGCGGTTCCCCTGCCCCCGCGAGAGCGAATTCCATCCGGAACCGCAAGGGTTCCGCTGCGATCACCCGGCAACGCAATGTGACATCGGAAAAACTTCCGGCAAGGGAAGCCAACCCGGAGGACAGCAGACAGGACCGTTTCTCCCGGAGCCATTTCGGGATGAGTTCATCCACGAACATACCGATGGCTTCCCGTTCGGCGAGGACCAGTTTCACGCCGTCTTTCTGCCGGGACTTTTCTTCTTTCCGGAAACCGAAGTTCAGGAGTTCCTGCACGGTTTCAAATTCTTTCTTTGTATTTCTGCGCCAGAATTTTCCGTCACCGGAAGATGCCAGACGCATTTCATCGGCCTTGCAGAGACGTCCGCCGTAATCAAACAGGATCTTCAAGTGGAGGACACCCTCGGGATCCAGGAATCCATCGTAGAGAGTCTGGAACTTTTTCTGCCGGACCTTACAGCCTCTTGCGGGAACGATCCGGACGGGCAGCTCACCATCTTTTGCATCCAACAGACTTTGTGCCGTTTGGGAATCACAGATCTGCAACGAAGTACAGAGGAATGCGCGAAGCCAGTTCACATCGGTCTGCGCCGGGATCCACCAGTATTCGCCCAGCATCCCGACCCAGCAGCCGCTCCTGCCGGTAATGACTTTCGCCTTGTCCTTTTCCAGGGGGAGCGGGACATTCTCCACGGCGATGGCGGACCGGAGCAGGTATTTCTTTTCTTCCAGTTTTTCGACCAGCAGAAGGGGTTCCGCAGAATCACGATGGATCGCCACGGGCTCTCCGAACCGGGTGAACCGCTGGAATCCGGGCAGACAGTGAAAGAACTCGGCACACTGCTCGGCATCCAACGTAAGATCCTGTCCGTCCTGCATGGCATTGATCGCCAGGAACCGTATGATCTGCTGATCCTGCAAGGGAAATTCCCGTAGAGCCAGAGAAGCGACCAGCGATTTTTCGAAATACAAATGCCGCAGGTTGTTCAGATTCCCGATATACTCCCGTTTGGCAGTACGGAGTGTGACAGAAAGCGGGACCCGTTCCCATTTACTGGGCAGGTGCGGGAATTCCGTTTTGGCATCCAGATAAAGGAACGCGGTGGGAGTCTCCAACATTCTGCCGATCAATTCCGGCAATGCGGCGAAACGCAGTCCGGCGTATTGTGTCGGGGCATCCTCAACGACTTCCTTTTCCTTATACTTAATGGTATATTTAGCGTGATACAATGCCGCAGCCACGCCATGACAGCAAATCGCTCCGGAGTCGGCGCAACTGCATGTGCCGTGCCAGGGGCCCCGGGGGAATCCCGTGACCTCACACCGGTGTATGGTCCCATCGCCATCTCTGCAAACGGCGCGGAGGACACCGGGTACGAACTCCATACAGCAGAGCAGCCCGCCGTGATGCAGGATATGCTTTGCCTTTTTGAAGTTTTCCTTTGATCCGGCTTTCATCAGACCGGCTTCAAAACTTTCCGCCATGAGGACTCCTTGTGATCCGATTTCGTGTTTCAAAAAGATATAACATAGCACAGAAACGGGAAAATGAAAGTGCGGAAACGGGAAAAATCCTATTTTTCTCATAAAATAATTCAATTCTTTCATTTTCATATCAGTTACATCATAAATCAAAAAAGATTTCCGATTTGATTTGCTTTTCCGGAAATCAGGGGTATATTATGCGGTGATGGAGTCTGCGGGGCTTTCCGGTAATATCCTGCTGATTTTCAAGTAACGTAAGTAAGAATTTGAGGTGATGCAACATGAGGTTCGAAAAAGATTTTATCCTGCGTAATTCCAGGGGCTTACATGCACGCCCGGCTTCTCTCTTCGTTCAAAAGGCTCTGACTTTTGAGTCCGAAATCAATGTGCACAATCTCGACAGCGAAATGGCGGCAGATGGCAAAAGCGTTCTCTCCATGCTCATGCTGGCTGCCCCCTGCGGAACACGGATCCGCATTACCGCCACCGGTGACGATGCTGAAAACGCCATTTCCGCGCTCAGCACCCTGGTGGATCAGGGGTTTGATGATGACGACAACGAATGATGATCCGCTGCCGAAAAAAGAAATTCTCTTCCATGGGATACCTGCCAGTCCCGGTATCGCCATCGGCGAAGTGTTCAAAGTAACAAAAAAATCCGGGCTCATGCCCGCTGATACGGATTCCCGGATCACAGAAGATCAGGTGGAGAAGGAACTGGAACGTCTCAACAAGGCACTGGAACTCTCCCGTCAGGATATCAAACTCATGCAGAGCCGGATCCAATCCGCAGACCGCAAACGGATCACCGGCGTATTCGATGCTCATCTGCTGATCGTCAATGACCGTTCCCTTCACAAGGATGTGACGGAGCTCATCCGGCGTGAACATTACCCCGCAGACACCGCATTCACCACTGCGATCCAGAAGTATATCAACGTCATACTCAGTATGAACGATGCGTATTTCCGCGGGCGCGCCGATGACATCAAAGATGTGGCGACACAGATCATGAATCATCTTCACGGGCTGGCGGATGCCGCATTGAGCAAACTGCCCGGTCCCGCGATCGTGCTTTCCCGGGATCTCACCCCCTCCGATACGGCGTCACTGGACCGGGAACATGTTCTCGGGTTTGCCACGGAAACCGGCAGCCGGACCTCCCATACTGCGATCCTTGCCCGTTCCCTGCAACTCCCGGCAGTGGTGGGTATGCTGAACTTTGTTGACCGGCTTTCCAATGGAGACCGGATCATCATTGACGGTTATCTGGGCATGGTCATTGCCAATCCCACAGCAGATACCGAAAGTCTTTACCGGGAAAAGATGCTTCAGAAAGAACAGCTTTACGCCGAACTGCGCAAGGAAAACAGAATGCGTGCGGAAACCGTTGACGGATACTGCATCAGTCTGCTCGCCAATGTGGAAGGTGTCAAAGACACCGTGCAGGTACAGGAAAACGGCGCCGAGGGTGTCGGCTTGTACCGCACCGAATACCTTTTCATGAATTCCGGGGTACTGCCCTCCGAAGAAGTCCAGTACCAGGATTACAAGGCGATGGCGGAAAATCTCTGCGGACAGCCGGTGGTCATCCGGACCCTGGATGTGGGCGGCGACAAACTGGATGACTCCCTGATCTCCATTCGGGAATCCAACCCGTTCATGGGGTTACGCGCCATCCGTCTGGCACAGGATGATCCGGAAATACTTGCGACGCAGATCCGGGCGATCCTGCGAGCCTCCGCACACGGTGACGTCAAACTGCTGTTCCCCATGGTCTCCTCGCTGGAAGAATTGGATTTCCTGCTGGATATGGTGGAAGAATCCAAACAGGTCCTCCGGGATCGCGGACAGGCATTTGCAGAAAAGATTGAGATCGGGATCATGATCGAGATCCCCTCCGCCGCTGTCGCCGCGCCCCTGTTTGCGGAAAAAGTCGATTTCTTCAGTATCGGGTCCAATGACCTGGTGCAATACTCCCTTGCCGTTGACCGGACCAATGAAAAGGTGGCGAACCTTTACAAACCCGCAAGCCCGGCTGTCCTCAACCTCATCAAACAGACAGCCAATGCCGCACGGAAGAACGGGATCTACACGGCGGTATGCGGGGAGATCGCCGGAGAACCGTTGTTCGCGCCCCTCCTGATCGGGCTGGGCGTACGGGAATTGAGTATGTCCCCCGGCTCACTGGCAGCGGTCCGCCGTATGATCCGCCGGATGAGATTTTACGATGCGGAACAGCTGGCGGAAAAAGCGTTGGCGTGCCGTACTGCGCCGGAAGTCCGTGCGCTGGCGAAAGAATTTCTGAATACAGTTGCCCCTGACCTGGCGCAATTGTAAGCGTATTATCAAAGCAAAAAAAAGCTGCTTCTCACCATTCCGGCAGAAGCAGCTTTTCTGTTTATCAGCGCAGGATCATTTCTTGCGTTCGAAGAGGGAACGGATCTTTTCGCCTGTGATTTCCACGCAATGATTTGCCAATTCAGCACGTTTGGCTTTCATGGTGGGATATCCGGCTTCACATTCCGCAATGAACGCCTTGGCGAATTCGCCGCTTTCGATGCGTTTCAGAGATTCGCGCATGTGTTCCTTCACATCGGGCGTAATGATGGTGGGACCATTGAAGTATTCCCCGAATTCCGCCGTGTTGGAAATGACTTTGTTCATCTTGCCGATACCGCCTTCGATGACGATATCCACGATGAGTTTCACTTCATGAACGACTTCGAAGTATGCCATTTCCGGGGGATAACCGGCTTCGGTAAGGACTTCGAAACCATAACGCATCAGGTCGACCAGACCGCCGCAGAGAACGTTCTGTTCGCCGAAGAGGTCTTCGTAAGTTTCCTGTTCGAAGGTACATTCCAGCACACCGGCGCGGGTGAAGCCCATCGCTTTCGCCATAGCGAGCGCAGTTTTCGCCGCATTGCCGCTGGGATTCTGGGCAACAGCCGCCAGACCGGGAACACCGAATCCGGCGAGATATGCTTTCCGTTCTTCCGTGGCAGGACTCTTGGGCGCGACCATGATCACGTCCACATCCGCCGGGGGAACGATGCGTTTGAAAACGATATTGAACCCGTGAGAACAGGAAAGGGTTTTGCCCGCTTTCATGTGGGGAGCGATCTCTTCGGCATAAATACCGGCATGGAGTTCATCGGGGAGAAGAATGTGAATGATATCCGCCTGAGCCGCAGCATCGGATGCGGACATGACTTCGAAACCATCTTCTGCGGCGCGGTCGAAAGAGGGACCTTTTCTGCTGCCGATAATAACATGCACACCGGAATCTCTCATACAGAGAGCTTGTGCGGTTCCCTGACTGCCGTAACCGATCACGGCAACCGTTTTTCCATTCAGATACGAAATATCCGCATCACTGTCATGCAGAACTTTCACCATGGTAAGACTCCTTCCATAAATTTTTAGAGTTTGGGTAGTATTACGTTAATATAGCACCGTTCTCGAAAAAAGCAAGCCGGAATCCGGGAAGTTGAAAGAAAAAGAATCCACGACTTGACTTTTATAAAAAAGTATAGTATATTCCCGAATAATTCAAGAGAAAGGAACACTATGAAAATACTGGTATATCTTCTGACTTTGACCGTCCTCTTCTGTGGTCATGCCGCCGACTTGCAGCAGTTGTCGAACGATGGAAAATGGAAGGAGCTCCGCACGGAGTCCGAAAAAATATTGGAGTCCAACACCGACAGCAAGCGGGCTGCCGAAGCATGGAGTTCCCTTGTCATCGCATTGGAACGGCTGGGGGAACAGGCCGCGTATGATCCCGCATTCGAAAAATATGTGGAGAAAAAATACGGGAAAGATCCCATCTTCCTGGCAAATGCAAACCTCACACCCGCCGTTTCGTTCGGGTACATCCGGGATAACAAGTTCTTCCGCGGGTACAACCGGGGCGATGGAGGACGTCATGTTCAGACCGATGACCGGGACCGGGTACAGCGGCTCCGGTTGTATGCGGCGGCACTCCCCGATGCACTTGCGCTCAAAGACAAGCAGGAACGACAGAAATTTTTCAGCAAATTCATCCGGATTCTGCTGACGGACCGCGACGGAAATCAATCCTTCAAACTTCAAACAAAAACCGATCTCACAACTCTGCCCGATTATCAGGAGGAAGGCGTTTGGAGTTCCTCCCGTCCGCCCGTCCGGGAAGACGGGACTCCGGTCTTCTATTCCGTGCCGTCCAGCTGGGAAACGGCGAAGAATGACGGGGAACGGTTCCGCTATCTGTGTCAGGTTTCGGAGAATACCCGTTTGTACGCCGACTTTCTGTGTGAACAGTTTGATTTTTCGGCGGTGGACTACTCCACCAAACTGGAATATCAGCAAACGGAAGAACTGCGTCAGGCGTTGTACGACCTGAAAGAAAACGAGACCATTGCGGAACTTGCCGATGGAGTCCGCAAGATCACCATGCCCCCGGACAGCGATTATTTCGCCATTCTTCACACGGCGAAAGCCCATTCCGTTCTCGCACGGCTGTACTCTGAACGGATGCAGCTGGAAAAGGCGGTGGAACAGTATCGGCTGGCAAAAAATCAGGATGCCGTCAAAAGACTCACCGGGATATGGGGGGCACCCTCCCCGGTCGCAGTTTCTGCGGTCAAAGCCCCGCTCGCGATCCCGTACAGTTTCCGGAATGCGGCAGGGGTGAATGTCAGGCTCTACCGTGTGGATTCCGGAAAAGCAGTGGACTTTCTGTTGAAGAATTACCGTGAGAACAATCCGGCATGGGCGAGCCGTTCGCTGTTTGATTTGCCCAACGCGATGAATACATGGAAAAACTGGCAGGATGTAGTGGAAAAGACACCGTACAAAACATTCACGCACAAACTGGATACACCCCCGCACCATTGGACGGGGACCGGATATCTGCCGTTCCCGGAAACAGAAAATGCCGGAGCCTGGCTGGCGGAGATCGTCCCTGTGGATGCACAAGGCAGAGAAAATACGGAATCCACAGCCCGGTCATTGATCTGGATCGCCGATCATACGCTCCTCAATGTGCCCGGGTATAACGGCATCAAGTTCATCCTCGCAGAATCCGGGAACGGGAAAGCGGTCAAAAACGGGTCCGTTACGGTCTATCAGTATTTCTATCAATACGGCAACCGCAGAGCACGCACGAAAATCGACGTTCAGCAACGGGTCAAAACGTATACCGCCGATGAACGGGGCATCATTTCCATTCCGGAACAGGATCTGCAAGCGCCGGAAGGATATCACATCGGCGGCAGATTCGCCATCAGTGAACTGGAAAAAGGAAAGCTGACCCTGCTGGACGGGTTCTCCGGGGGCCGCAGTGATTCCGCCAGACAATATGCACGGCCGAAGATCTATTTCATTTCGGACCGCGCCATTTACAAACCCGGCGACACCGTTTCCATCACCGGGTATATCCGGAACAACAACTACGATGAGGCCCGGAACCGGATCGATGTCCCCGAATCCGTCAACGTGATCCTGTGGGATCCCCAACGGAAGACCGTACTGGAAAAAACCGTTCCCGTGGATGCAGAAACAAAGTCATTCACGTTGGAAACGGAACTTGCCGCCGATGCCAATCTGGGCAGATGGTCCGTACAGCTCAAAGCCCGTCCATATTCCGGCTATCTCTCATTCACTGTGGAGGAATACAAGAAGCCGGAATATGTTCTGGACCTGGAAACACCTGCCGAACCGGTCAAATGCGGCGATAAGATCACGGTCAGGATGAAAGCCGCTTATTTCTTCGGCGCACCCATGGCTGGCAGCAAAATCAAATACACCGTGAACCGTACCGAACATCAGCAGTTATTCCCCTTCTTTTTCCGGTACAGCTGGCTTTTCGGGAACCGGTACGGGATCTGTACGGTCATGCTCCCCCTTGCTGAAAATGATAAAAAGCACAATTACCGGAACATCGGCAATGTCAAGGTCGCCTCCGGTGAAGCCCTAACAAACGATAACGGGGTGTTCACACTCACGCTTGATACGGAAAAAGATGCCGCCGTTTTTGCCGGGAAAGATTTCTCCTACTCCATTGAGGCAAGCGTCGCCGATGCCACCGGACGCGTGGTCACCGCACGCGGTTCCGTGACTGCTGCCGCCGTGCCGTTCCGCGTGCATATCTATACGCCCTGGGGGTTCGTCTCCACAGGAAAACCCGCCGAGATCCGGGTGAAAGCCATCACAGCGGACGGCAAAGATGTGGAAGGACGCGGCATCATCCGTATTTTCCGCAAGACGGTGAAGGATGGAGTTCCGGCGCGGACCGGGACGGTATTGAAATCGGTGGAATTCACCCTTGGCAAGGAACCGCCGCGCGTGGTCTTTGATCAGCCGGGCGTGTATGATTGTGAAGCGGAAGTCGTTTCCGCCAACGGGATCACACAAAAACAGTCCGCCACGTTATTTGTGACCGGCGAAAAGCAGAGCGATTCCATTTTCTCGGAAGTCCCGTTGCAGATCTCAACGGATAAACCCGAATACAAACCCGGCGAGACAGCTCATCTTCTGCTCTCCTCCAACCGGGAGGGACAGATCTTTTACGTTGTGAAGAAGTCGGAACGGGAAGACCGGATCGAGATCGTTCCGGCGAAGGGCTGTTCCGCCCTTGTTTCTCTGCCGCTCGTAAAGGAGGATCAACCCAATACCTTCGTCACCGTGTTCACGGTACAGGATGGACAACTCCACACGCTCACGAAAGAACTCTATCTGCCGCCGGAAAACAAGATGCTGAACGTCTCCCCCGTTTGGGAAAAGACAAAAGCAGCACCCGGCGAGACCGTTCCGCTGAAACTAAAAGTCACCACCCCGGACGGCAAACCGGTGAAGGGTGCAGTCTCGGTGACCGTGTATGACAAGAAACTGGATTCTCTGGCAAGGTCCAATGTGCAGAAGATCCATACCTTCTTCTGGAACTGGAAACGGTGGCAGACATTCCACTACATCGGGATCAACCGGAATATGCTTGGCGTATGGGGCAATATTCCGATACAAACTTATCCCCCGGCACAGGAGGGCGCAAGATTCTCCGGCACCAAAGCAAGAGGAAGAAATGCCGTTTATGCAAAGGAAAAAGCCGCGCCCATGGTGGTGGCGAACATAGCAGTGGCGGAATCCGCCACTGCCGATTCCGCCGCTGTAATGGAGTCCGGAAAGGCTGCATCAGAAGAAACGGAAGAGGATGTCCGCAGTGATTTCGCGGACCGGGCATTCTGGCTCGGGACAAAAGTCCTCCCGGATAACGGCGAACTCACACTCCCCGTCACCCTGCCCGATGACCTCACAACCTGGCGGGTGCGCGTATGGAGCCTCACACCGGAGACCCGGGTCGGCGAAGGCGAAGCGGAACTGCTGGTCAGCAAAGATCTCATCGCCCGTCTGGAACTCCCCCGGTTCATGGTCCAAGGCGATACGGTTACTGCCATCGTGACCATTCACAATCTTTCGGAGAAGGACTGCAAGGGCACGGTCAAACTTTCTGCGGAAGGACTGCTCCCCGGTGAATGGCAGAAAGTGATCGCCATCCCCGCCGGGAAAGATACGGTGTTCCCGGTCACTCTCACTGCGGGGAAACCGGGCGAATACACACTCACGCTCTCCGCAAAAACCGAACATCTCCGGGATGCACTCCAACTCAAACTCCCGGTCATCGTCAAGGGATTCGACAAACAGGTCAACCATTGCGGCGTTCTGAACGCAAACGATCCGGCGGAGAGTCTGGTCCTGACGATCCCCGCGGAACGGAGACCGGAATCCACGGCGTTTGCCTTGTATTTCACGCCGGGCGCGGCTGTTGCCATCACGGAACTTCTGCCCTATCTGGCGTGTGATGACTCCGCCGATACCTTCGGGGTCGTGAACCGTTTTGTCCCCATTCTCACGGCGAAAGATGCTTTTGAACGACTCAACATCCCCTGGGATTTCCCGAAAACAGAACGGGATGCGCTCTACCGGGAGTACATGACGTCATATTGTCATGCGGTCCCCGTATTCAATGCCGCGGAATACGAAAAAGTCTGGAAAGCAAATCTGGCACAGATCTTCAAAATGCAGAACGCAGACGGCGGCTGGGGATGGTTCTCCGGCAGAGGCGAAATCAGTTATCCCGATACCACCGCATACGTTCTGGATGCACTGCTGGATCTGCCCGAAACACAACGCAACAAGAGTAAATGTGACAGCGCAGTTCAGTGGCTGACCCGTCATGCCGATAAACGCGTGTCATTCATCACGGGCGAAGAGAAAGGCACGGTCAGCAACACAGACTGTCTGGTGGTACGCGTTCTGGCGAAAGCGGGTAAGGTCCACAGCGGCTTGCAGGCATTGTGTTACAAGTATCGTGTGGAACATGGTCTTGCGCCTTACGGATTTGCCATGCTGGCATTGAGTTACGCACCGGAAACCGAAGAAACAATGATGCTCATGGCGAACCTTGCGGGTTATTGGAAGGAAGACAGCGAAAATCATACCGGATATTTGAAGATACCCGGCAGCTTCTTCTGTCATTGGTTCGGGAATGAAAATGAGACCCTTGCCGCGTATCTCGAACTCCTGCTCCGGCAGGATCCGGATGACGTCAAAGCGCAGAAACTGGCGAAGTATCTCACCGTGAACGTACGCAATTCACCCTGGCGGAACAGTACCCGTGCATTGGGTGCAGTCACCCGGGCGTTGTCAAAATACATCGTGCGTTCCGGCGAAGGTGCCACCGACTGCAAAGTCACGGTCACAGCCGGCGGAAAAACCGTGACTCATGTCTTCAACCGGGAGAACCTGTTCCGTAATTCATCCAGTCCTGCCCTGTTCCTCAAAGCAGAACAGCTTTCCACGGGGACAAACCGGATCGAACTGCGTTTCGAGGGGACCGGGACCATCTTCTGGAACTCCATGCTGAATTATTTCTCGCTGGAAGACGATGTCAAACCGGAAGGACTGGAAATGAAGGTCAAACGTAATTATTACCGTCTGGTGAAAGCGGAAGAAGCTGTCATACTCGCCGGAGACAAAGGCAAGGCGGTGACAGCCGCCACCGGGAAATACGTCCGGATCCCCTTGAAAGCCGACGACATTCTGAAACCGCAGGATCTTCTGGAAGTGGAACTCATCACAGAAGCAAAGAACGATTACGATTACGTCACGGTCAAAGATGCCATGCCCGCCGGATTCGAATACGCTGCCCCGGTGAGCGGATACCAGTGGAAGTTCGGAGGAAGCCCCATCTACATCCAGTACCGGGAACGGGGCGCGGAATTTTTCATGCGGTCCATGGCACGGGGCAGCAATACGATCACCTATCGGCTCCGGGCGCAACTTCCGGGGAAAGTGACGGCATTGCCTGCGACCGGATACGGTGTGTATGCCAGAGAACTCAAATGCAATTCATCGCAGGTATTGTTAAAGACGGAGAATTGATAAATTTATTATTTTTTTCAATTTGACGGCTTGACAATACACAAATGTGTATTATAGTAACAAAAACACGACAATATTCAGCATGTTGATACAAAAAGAAAGAGCAGAGAGATGAACGAAGAATATGATGAAATGCAGCAGCAGTATCAGGAAACAGAAGGCGTTGAATATCAGCAGTCTGTTCCCTATTACCTCCAGAATAACAACATCACACTGGATGACTTCAAGAAACATGCAGGCGGACCTCTCCTCTCCCTGGCTGTCCATATCGTCATTCTGATCCTCGCCGCCACCATCGTGGTGACAGAACCGCCCCAGAAGGAAGCGGAAGAAATTCAGGTGGAAATGACGGAAGTCAACCCGGTCCCGCCTCCGCCGCCTCCGCCGCCGGAACCGGTGCAGGAAATCACAGAAGTGATCAACCCCACCGCCGTCCCGTTTGAACGTCCCACGATCACCACAGAAGCCGTTTCTCTGACCACCTCGGTGGATAACGTGACGACAGGTTCTGAAATGTCCGACGTACCTGCGCCTGCGATCTCTCTTACCGCCACGCCCAGCAATTCCGCATTGAAAATGCCGGGGCTCATGCGGCAGCGTACTGCGGGCGGGATCAAATCCAGCTTGAAGATGTACGGCGGGACCCGTCAGGGGGAAGAAGCCGTATTGCGCGCACTGCGTTGGCTGAAGAAGGTGCAGAATGAAGACGGATCCTGGGGGCCGCCGCGCCCGAATCACCCGGTATCTGTTGCGATCACCTCAGTTGCCACGCTTTCCTTTCTGGCACACGGGGAAACCCCGCAGAGTGAAGAATTCGGCGACACGGTTCTGCGTGCATTGAAAAAGATCTCTGCCTGGGCATCCGAAACGAAACCGCCCCGGGCATCTTATGGTACCGGGTATTCCCACGCCATGCTGGCATACGCCGTGGCGGAAGGATACGCCATGACCAAGATCCCCATGCTGGAACGCTCCATGAACACGATCATCAATACGATCGTCCAGGGACAGAATCACATGGGCAGTTACGACTATTTTTTTGCGAAAACAGTCGCAAAGATCGACCCGAAGACCGGGCAACTGGTCGGCACCGGCAAGCTTGGCGATGCCCGCTGCGACTTGTCTCTCGCCGGATGGTGTTATCAGGCAATGAAAGCGGCGTACGCGGCAGGCTGTGAAGTGGATGGCCTCTCCAAAGCAATGGAACGCGGTATCAAATGTATCCGGACTACAAACTTTGCGGAAAAAGACGGCGGATTCACTTACGTCAACAGTGTCAACGGCAGAGGTGCCGACATCAGTATGACAAGCGTGGGTACGCTTTGTCTGCAGCTCATGGGTGAAGGCAAATGCAAAGAAGCACGCGCCGGGATGAAGTATCTGGAAAATTACATGTTCGAACTGAACGATGAACGCAGTAAACTCACCATGAACTGGAAACATTATGAACGCGCAGGACGTCTCATGGCGTTGTATAACTGGTACTACATGACCCAGGCGATCTTCCAGGGACACAGCGGCGACGGCAGAGTGTGGGACAAGTGGAACAAGTCCTTCCGTACCACGCTGACCAAAGAACAGAGCCGGGAAGGTTATTGGGATTCCCCCGTGGTCAAATACGAACGGGATCCGAATAAACTGAAAAATAACTACGAAGGCAATGAAAACATGGGCGGTTTCGGTCAGGCGGGCAAAGAATACGCCGAATTGAGCCAGCGGGTCTGGTCCACTTCCATGTGTACCCTCATGCTGGAAGTCTATTACCGGTTCCTGCCCACATTCAAAACCACGGCAGCCGATAATGCACACGGCGGCGGCGCATCCAGTTCCGAAGAGGAAGAGGACGACGACGATATCTCGCTGTAAGAAAGCGGTTTCAACAACCGAAATAAAAACGCGCCGGACATGATTGAAGTGCACCCCAAAAGTTGGACACAACTTTTGAGGTGCATTTTTTATTCCCTTTTCCCCCGACAGGATCATTTCCAGAAATCGGTATCCTCTTTGAGGTTGACAGCGGATGCCTTGAATACCGGATTGAGTCCCTGTTTACGCTGGGCAAGATAATCATCCAGCGCACGATATGCCCGGGAACCGATGATAATACACACCGGAATGTTGATGAACGCCAGAACGCACTGGGAAATATCGGCGATCCCCCAGGCGTAATCCATCTGACTGCCTGCCCCCCAGAAGATAAGCAAGGCACCGATCAAACGGACCACAACAAGCGTCTTCTTGCCCGGAACCCGTTTGAACAGATAATTCATGCAGTTTTCCACATAGAAGAAGTTGCCCAGCAAAGTGGTGAAGCAGAAGAGCAGCAGCGCAAATGCAATGAAAATGGGACCGATACTGCCGAATGTGGCGATCATGGATTTCTGCACATAAGGCGCACCCGCATCCGCAGCGGTAACCGTTGCTTTGGAACCCAAACACATGAATGCGGTGGTGGAGCAGATGATGAGAGTATCGATGAAGACGGAAAGCATCTGCACAAGTCCCTGTTTCACGGGATGGGAAACATCGGCGGAAGCGGCTGCATTGGGCGCAGACCCGATACCGGCTTCGTTGGAGTAAAGTCCCCGTTTCATCCCCAACATGATCACGGATCCGGCAAAACCGCCGAAGATCGCTTTGAAATCAAATGCACTGTTGAAAATGGTCACGAACATACCCGGCAGACGGGAGTAGTTGATCCCCATTGCGATCAGAGCAAACAGGATATACAGCACGCCCATCAGGGGGACCAGGATCGCAGTGGTACGGACAACGAGGCGTCCGCCGCCCATGATACAGATGAAGAAACATACGGCGATCACGGCACCGATATACCAGCATGTGTTGCTGTCGTAAAAAGAGAATCCGGAAAATGCACTCTGCAGGTTGTAGGAGGCAAGCATGTTGTACCCGACCCCGTATGTGAAGATCAGAGCCAGCGTGAAGATCACAGCCAGCAGACGGGATTTCAGTGTGGATTCGATGTAATACGCAGGTCCGCCGTAACTGGATCCATCGGCAGCGCGGCGTTTGTAGATCTGGGCGAGCGTGGATTCCACAAATGCAGATGCGCCACCGATGACCGCACAAAGCCACATCCAGAACACCGCACCCGGTCCGCCACTGCAGATCGCAACGGAAACACCGATGATGTTGCCGGACCCTACACGGGAGGCAGTGGAAACCATCAATGCGCCGAAGGAGGAGACCTGTCCGGGAGCATCGGGCTTTTCGAAGGTGAATTTCAATGTTTCAATCAATCGCGCCTGGATCAAACGGGTGCGGAGTGTGAAATAAAGTCCGCCGGCAAGCAGCAAGACAGCCAGAGGCCAGTTGGTCAGGTACATCAGACCATTATAGATGCTGTTCAGTACATCGGTAATCAAATTCATGATCATTCCTTGGTTTTATTATGTTAAAATTAAAAAAAATACAAGAAGTGAAAAATATAGCACAAAAATCAGAAAAAGCAAATTCGAAAGCAAAAAAAACGGCTGCAAAACCTGCGTTCTGCAACCGTTTGTGTATCGGGTTCAATGACGTCAACGACGTCCGCCACGATGATGTCCGCCGCCATGTCCGTCACGCGGTATTGCTTTTCCGCCTTTTCCACCACCATGGGGCGGAGGCGGTGTGGCATGATGCCGGGGCGCAGGCTTGGGATTGTGTCCATGATGTCTGGGCGGTGCAGGCGGAGCTGGCCGTCTGGGATCCGGACGCCATGCGGGGGGTCTGGGCGGTCTGGGGCCGGGATCACCCCAATACCAGGTGGAGTTCCAATAATACCAGCCATTATAGCAGGGAACCCAATATCCGTTATACCAGCCGTAGGAGTATGTGGGAACGACCACAGGCGGGGGTGGGGGCGGAGGCGGCGGAGGAGGAGCAACCACGACGGGAGCGGGCGGAGGCGGGGGTGGCGGGGGTGGCGGAGTGACAACGACCGTGGGGCCGCCGGTCAGGACATTGAGTGATGCACCGACAAGGTTCACGATATCGGTAGCAAGCCTGACCCCCTCCCCTTTATCGCGATGGTGATGATGCGGCGGTCTGGCGTAAAGAGCAGTTCCCGTCAATACGATCAGACATCCCGACAAAGCGATTATTTTTTTCTTCATGCTGAATTCTCCTTTGTTGCTTGGTAAACAAAATTCAGTTCTCTCACTGTACAATAGCATAGTGGATGGGATTGTCAAGCACCATAAAATAAAAAAAACAAAAAAAACAATTCAATGGTTGCTTTTTTTCTTTTGCAGGATATATTTTCCCATCCAACAAACTTTACAGAAGGATTTTATTATGAAACTCAAAGACAATCAACGTTTCGTCATGATCGGCGATTCCGTTACCGATGCAGGTCGCGCAAGAAATGGGGATGCCCCCTCCGAAGGGCTCTTCGAACCGCTGGGAAAAGGATATCCCCATGTGATCTCCGGACTTCTTGCGGCGGTTTACCCGGAACTCATGCTCCGCATCACCAATGTGGGAAACAGCGGCAACAACATCCGCAATCTCCGTGACAGATGGCAGCGTGATGTGCTGGACCTGAAACCGGACTGGCTTTCCATCATGATCGGGATCAACGACGTGTGGCGGCAGTACGATATACCCCAGATGCCGGAATGTGGCGTCCCTGTGGAGGAATACGAAGAAATTCTGGAGGAACTGGTGGCAAAAACGCTGCCCACCCTCTCCGGCGGAATGATCCTCATGACCCCGTACTACATCGAACCCTCCGCCGAAGACTGGATGCGGGCGAAAATGGATGAGTACGGCGCAGCATGCCGTCGCGTTGCGGAACGTCACCCCGAAGTGTATTTCATTGATATTCAGGCAGAATTCAATGCCATGCTGAAATACAGACACTCTTCATTCTATGCGTGGGACCGGGTACATCCCAACGTTTACGGACATACCCGTATCGCCCGTGCGATCCTGAACGTGCTTGATTTCGATTTCAATCACAACATGTGACGTTTCACATATTCCACGGCTTCCGCCAGAAGTCCGGCTTCCTGCAACAGGTCCAGGGCCGTATAACGGATCCGGATCAGCTGTGCGGTAAAGATGGCGTGAATGAATTGTTCCCTGCTCAACCCGATCTCTTCCGGCGTGGTTGGGCAGGACGCTTTTTTCATAAGGTCGCACAGCTCGTTGTAAGGAAGATTCTGTTCCCGGATCTTTCTGCGGATCGTTTCCCATTTTTCCGCGATCTCTTTTCTGCGGGCGGCAAGCTCATCGCCCGTGAGAAATTTTGACATGGCGGTTTTTTTGGCGTTATCACCGTAACAATTCAATTTCAGAAGTTCATCCACTTCCTGTTCCCGTTCTTCCATCGTTTGGGGCGGCAATACGTTCCCCGCCACACTGTCCCAGGGGTGTTCCGCAATGTATTCATGCAGAAGTGTGCAAGCCAAAGTCCCGATGCCCACTTTGAACCCGTGAGAGACATCTTCCCCGCGATACTGCAAGCCCTCCATTTCCCAGACATGACTCATGAGATGTTCCGCCCCGGATGCAGGACGGCTGTCATTCATCATCTGCATCCCGTATCCGGTATTGGCCAGACCGGCAAAGATGCGCTGCATGTCATCGGGATGGGTGACCTGGTCGCGCAGGGGGACCTGAATGAGTTCCCATATCTCCGGGCGGATCGGAGTCTGACCGAGCTGATCCGCAATGATCCAGTCGGAACCGGCGGGGACTTTTGCCAGCAGATCGGCATAGCCGGCAGCAAACATTTCCCCGGGTGCAGTGGCGAGGATCCCGGTATCAGCACAGATCGCCCGGGGCGCAGGACAGGGCACGGTCATTTTGAATCCGTCCACGGTCATAGCCGCCCCGGCGGAAGTGTACCCATCCACGGAACACGCAGTCGGCACGCAGAGATACGGCACGTTATTGGCACCGCCGACGCATTTGACCATGTCATTGATCACGCCGGATCCCACGGCAACGGGGATGGCATTTTCCGGCATCCGTTTTGCGAGAAGAAGTGCTTCGGCATAAACGGGATGCAAACGTGGTGTACCGGGATAGACAAAGGGTTCCGCGGGGTTCAAGCCATCATTCTGAAACAACTGAAATGCTTTTTCACCGGCGACCCGCCAGGTATTGTCATCGGCGACGATCCACGGAGTTTTTCCGGGGAACTCCTGCCGGAAGAATTCAGACAGACGCAACAGTGCGTCTTCCCCCAACAGAAAACGTTTCGTTGAAATACCTTCCGGCATTTTGACATAATCGGCTTTACAGAATCCTGCCATGACAACTTCTCCTGAACAAGTTTAGTTTTACGAAACACTATGCTTAACTAATATACTTCCGGATCGGAGTTATTTCAAGAGACGGGGGAGTTTTTTTCAGAGAAAAACGCAGTTTTTTGTGATTTCGGTTTGCGCAATGGGGAAAATGGTATTATATTACGGGAATAATGGAAAAAAAATGCCTTTGGAAAGGATATGAGATGAAAAAATTGTTATACCTTGCCGCTGTTGCGATCGCAGGGATCGTTTGCGGATGCCGCAGTGATTATTCGGAAAGCGCAGTGGAAAAAGCGCGTACGTTCGCCCTGGAAAACCTGCGCGGGATATCTGCAACACAGATGGAATTTGTGAAATTCACCCAGCCCGAGATCTATGAAAA
The DNA here is from genome assembly GCA_045592785.1 of Victivallales bacterium. Lineage (GTDB taxonomy): Bacteria > Verrucomicrobiota > Lentisphaeria > Victivallales > UBA1829 > RGIG8244. Next base: position 66,550 of record JAZNVL010000035.1, read on the forward strand.
TGTGATCTTCCCCCGTTATGTCACCGAACAGAGCAAAATCGGACATATCAAAATGGAAGACCCCAAGGACTTCCCCATTGCCCCGCATCAGGACCTGATGCACAGCTGTGTTGTGTGGTCCCCGCCGGATCTGGATGCCAAGATCGTGGTGGTGGGCGATGGTGAACGCAATATGCTCTTCTGGAGTCCGAAACGGGTTCTGGTCAAGAAGTTCCTTCCCTCCGATGTGGCGTACACGGCAGCAGTGAACAGTTGTGTTGCGTATGCCATGAGCAACATGTTGTATTTAAGCACCGCAGAACGGAACCGGATCCGTTTTTCCGAACCGGCGGAGATTCGTTTCACCAAACTGCCTTTGATCCAGCCGGTAGATAAAAAGGCGGGAAAATCGGATTGGGAACTGTATCTGATGGAGCTGGAAGAACCGGAAAAAGAAAAATATCAGCTTTCTCTCATGTGGAAAGGCGACAAAGAAGAAGACCGCATCATCTTCACCGGCTTGACTGCCAGCGGTACGCTTTCCGGTTGGAGACTGGAAACGGCGGAGCACATGAAGGCATCGAAATATGAAAAATATCTGCTCACAGATGCGGAGATCAAAGGGATCCGGATCGCACCGTCTGCGGAACCGGTCCTGGTGCATCCGAAAGCGGGAAAAATCGATCGCGGTGCAGAAAAGGCTTCTCCGGATAAGCCCGCAGCACGCGGCAGTGTGATTTATCACTGATACAGGGGGGACGCACATGAAAAGTATGACAGGATTCGGCAGTGCCCAGTGCGGCAGCGAAAAAGCTGCGATCACATTCCGGGCGGAAATCTCCAGTATCAACCGGAAACAGTTCGAACTGAAATGTTCCCTCCCCCGGGAGGTTTCAGTCTACGAAAATATCTTGCGTAATGTCATATCCTCCCGGATCTCACGCGGATCTCTTCTGCTCCGGGTGGAAATGATCCCGTTTCAGAGCACAACGGAATCCGCCGGGTCATACGACCTGTCATTGGCGGAACGTTATGCGATGATGGCGAAGGCATTGCAGCAGAAATGCGGCCTTGCCTCCTTCACGGATGCCGTTGCCGTCTTTCAGATCCCGGGCATCGCAGAAGCCGTGGGCGAATCTCTCATCAACAGCGAGACCGAAGCATTGATCCGGCAGGTCACGGAACAGGCGGTCGAAAATCTTATTGCCATGCGTACGGCAGAGGGCGAACGCCTCAAAGCGGACCTGCAAGCCCGGATCGCATTTCTGGAATCCACGCTGACGGAGATCGAACCTTACGCCCAGGGACTGCCCAAGGTCCAATACGAAAAACTCATCGCAAGAGTCCGGGAAGCCGGATTCCTCGCCGATCCTTCAGACGAACGGTTCCTCCGGGAACTGGTCATCTTCACCGACAAGTGTGACGTGACTGAAGAATTCGTGCGGTTGAAAAGCCATTTCGTTCACTTCCGCAGCGTGATGGAACAGGAAAACGAACCGGGCGGAAGAACACTTGACTTCATCACGCAGGAAATCTTCCGGGAAGTGAATACCCTGGGAAACAAGGCACCGGTCCCCGCGATCTCCAAGCGCATCGTGATGATGAAAACGGAAGTGGAAAAAATCCGCGAACAAGTACAGAACATTGAATAACACAGGAAACGCTATGACACAGGAAAAAGAAAATCCGGGCTCCAACGGGGCGTTCATCGCTTCTCTGACAGAACGTATCTGCCAATCCTATACCGATAACATCGCCGTCAATCACAACGAACGGAACAATCTTCCCCGGGAAGCCGAGATCCTGGACAACCTGAACCGGGTACTGGAACTCATCTTCCCCGGGTTCGGCACCCATGCCGTTCACTCCGCGGATACACTGCCTTATGCGGTGGGCGAACTGCTGGCGACGACTTACATCTCGCTCCGGGATCTCATTTGCCGTGCCAGAGGGTATGCCTGCAAGGGAGCCTGCGATACGGGTTCGGAAAACGGTGCGAAAGCCGAGGAAGCCGCACGGAAACTGTTGGAAAGTATCCCCGATTTGCGGGAATACATGAAGCTGGATATCCAGGCCGCATTCGATGGCGACCCGGCGGCAAAACAACTGGATGAGATCGTATTGAGTTATCCCGGGGTAAAAGCCATCACAATTCAGCGTATCGCGCACAACCTTTATCACAGCGGCGTGCCCATGATCCCCCGCATGATGACGGAATACGCGCATCGCATCACGGGGATCGATATTCACCCCGGCGCACATCTGGGCAAAGGACTGTTCATTGACCACGGGACCGGTGTGGTGATTGGAGAAACCGCGCACATCGGCAATGATGTGAAGATCTATCAGGGCGTGACACTGGGCGCACTTTCCTTCCCGAAGGATGCCTGCGGTATGATCATCAAAGGCGCAAAACGGCATCCCACCATTGAAGACAACGTGACGATTTATGCGGGAGCCTCCATTCTGGGGGCGGTGACCATCGGCAAAGGTTCCATCATCGGCGGCAATGTGTGGCTGACCGAAAACACGGCACCGGGCACGAAGATCACCATTGCCACCCCGGAACTGACCATTCGCAAATCTCAATAAGACAACGAGGTATATTATGTCTGCGATCCGTGACAATCTTCTGCGTATCAGGGAAAATATCACGTCATGCGCCGAAAAGGCGATGCGCGACCCGGGGACCGTACGCCTTCTGGCTGTTTCCAAAACGTTCCCGGCTGCCGATATTGCAGAGGCTCTCCAATACGGTCAAATCGAATTCGGCGAAAACAGAGTGCAGGAACTGGCGGAAAAAGTTCCCGCGTTTGAAAACGCTCCCGTGAAACCCGTATGGCATCTTATCGGACACCTTCAAAGCAACAAGGCGTTGAAAGCGGCATCCCTTGCCGCCTGGATCCATTCGGTCAATTCCGTGAAGCTGACGGAAAAGCTGGGGGCGTCCGGTGTCGATCTGAACATTTTGCTGGAACTCAATCTCAGCGGGGAGGAATCCAAGACCGGATTGACGGGCGGTTATGATGCGCTGCGGACTCTGCTGGATTCCGCACTGCGGTTCCCCAATCTCAAAGTCAAAGGTTTGATGACCATGGCAGCGTTGGATTCCGATGAGGAACAGGCACGGCAGACCTTTGCGCTCTGCCGGGAACTGCGGGACCGGGCAGAACAGGATTACCGGATCAAAATGCCGGAACTCTCCATGGGAATGAGCGGGGATTACCCCGGAGCCATTGCAGAAGGTGCCACGATCGTGCGGATCGGCACTGCGATTTTCGGAGGACGCTGATCCGGAAAGGGGTTCAGAAATGAGAAAAAACAACTGTCATTTGCGGATGATCTCCGGAAAGGAGAGTGTTTGTCATGTCTGAACAACAGCTTTCACAGCAAGTCTCACTGCGTACCGCGTTGGAGGCGCGCCAACTTCATTCGCTGGAATTTCTCACCGCGCCTTTGATGGAACTGGAACAGAAGATCAGCGCAGAACTCGCCGCCAATCCCGTATTGGAAGCCGATGAATCGTACAGTCTGCGTTCCGATGTGCCGGATCTGCCCGCACCGCGGAGCGATATGGATTACGATGAAGACCGGGACGGATTTCAGGAAAACATGGAAAAAATGCTCGTCCGGGAATCGGAAAGCGGAATGTTCGAGGCAGACCCGACTGCCAATGAGGAAGCCGAAGAACGCAGACAATATATGTTCGACTCTCTGGCGAATCCGGACCAGAGTTTACAGGAATATCTGCTGGATCAACTGCGTTGTACGCCTATGAGTCCACTGTATCGGCGTGCCGCCACCGAGATCATCGGCGGAATCGATGATAACGGGTATCTGCAAACCGCACTGGGGGATGTGGCGCAGAGCGCGTTGTGTTCCCTGGAAGAAGCAGAAAACGCATTGAAACTGGTCCAGAGTTTTGACCCGCCGGGGATCGCCGCACGAACTCCGCAGGAATGTCTGCTGCTTCAACTGGAACGGAAAAAGATCGCGGTGGAACCGTATGAACGTCTGCTGACGGAATTTGCCGAAGATCTGGCACGGAACCGGATGCCGAAGATCGCAAAGGAAATGAACCTCTCTCTGGATGAATTGCAGAATATGATGGAGATCTTGCGGACACTTACTCCTCATCCCGGTTCCACATTCAACAGCAAACCTGCGCCCTACATCCTGCCGGAAGCCACAGTCATTCGCCGGGAGGACGGGGAGTATGATGTGGTCCCGAACAAAGAACACACACCTTCGTTTCATATCTCGGAAAAGTATCTGGAAATGCTGGAAGATCCGGAAGTCCCGGAGGAGACCCGCAAATATCTGAAAGAAAAGATCCTTTCCGGCAGACAGATACAGAAAAGTCTGGAACTGCGGGAAACCACCGTGATGCGGATCGCAAAACTTCTGGTGGCGGCACAGCATGATTTTCTGGAACAGGGGCCCGGCGCCTTGCGTCCGCTCACCCAGAAAGAGATCGCGGATAAAATGAATCTTCATGAGACGACCATCGGGCGTGCCATCGCGAATAAATACATGCAGACTCCGCGTGGGCTGATCCCGTTCCATGACTTCTTTGCCGGTGGTTATGAATCGGAAGAAGGCGAAGAGATCACGGCAGCCGGAATCAAGGAGATCATTCAGGATGCGGTAGATAACGAAGATCCAACGTCCCCGCTTTCGGACAGCAGTATCGAAAAGATCTTGAGCGAACGGGGTTATACCGTTGCGCGCCGCACCATTGCAAAATACCGGGAAGCCCTCGGGATACCATCCTCACAAGGCAGAAAGAAATATCAGAAATGAAGTTTTGGAAAAAATACCCCCTGCTCTGGAATCTGTGTCTGTTCGCATTGCTTGTGTTTTTCGCTTTCGCCATGCGGACGTGGCATTACAATACCTCCGTGGAGATCCTGCGGGATCAGATGAACGGGACCGAAGGCGTACAGACCGGGTTCTTCCGGAAACTCTTCCCCAAGTACCACAGCAATTTTTCCCCGTTCACCATCGAAAGCGCAATGATGTTCGCCTACGCCCAGGATATCGCCAACGGGAAAGGCGTCCCGGCACAGGATATGCGTCTGGCTGGACAGGAAGATCTGGCTCCCTGGCGGCAGATGAATATGGGGTTGGAATGGTTCCTCGGCTGGGGCTGGCGGATCCGGGATATGATTTCGCCGGTGACTGTATCGGAGAAGGAAAAACTCTTTCAGGATAACCCATATATGGCGCAATGGATGAGCGCACAATTACGATTGTGGGCATCGTTGACCACCGGATTCCTTTTTCTGTGGCTTCTTGCAATGCGATGCAGTAAACCCATGGCGTTCTTCGGTGCATTGATCCATGCTGTCTCGCTGGCAGCCATCGCCCGGGCCACCGGACAGGATTTTGTACGCGGGGAATTTTGTATTCCGCTCTATGCGGCATCCCTTGCGCTGGCATACAGTCTTTATCACCGGGGGAGTCTGTGGAAATATATCTGTCTCTTCTGCTGTGTCTTTCTGGGCTTCGTCACCTGGGACCTCTGTCAGATGCTGTTCGGGATCTGGGCGATGTGTGAGATTGCACGCGCCGCACTGGGATATAATGTCCGCAGGAGCCGTATGATCGCCTGGGGTGTGATCGCCGCCGCGGTCCTCTGCAATGCTGCATTCGTACCATTCAATCAGACATACAGTCTGTGGCGTTCCTCCCTGCTCTGGGTCGCCCTGCCCTCTCTGGCGGCGGCATTCCGGCTGCGACGGAAAGAAATATTCCCGTTCCGGTTCCGCTGGATCGTCATGTTTCTGCTGCCGTTGTTGCTTTATACCGGCTGGAACTTCACGATCAACACGCCGGAATATGCGTCCAATTACAGTCATTTTTCCGAAGCCATGGCGGCAAAAATCAAGTATAAAAACGTGAAACCGCGTGACCCGGAAAAACTTTCCTACGATGCCCGGATCCTGTGGACGCCCTCCATGCACTCTGCCACCTGGGATATTGCGGTAAGTTTCTTCCCGAGTCTGTTCGTTGGGAAACAGATGAACTTCGTGCTGTTCCGGTTCCTTTTCGGCTATCTCCCCTTCACGCTGGGATGTTACCTGCTGCTGTTACTGCTGACTCTGTTATTCCGGATGCCGCGCATGACATTCCGGGAGACGTTCCGCGACACCATGCTGCCTCATCTGTTCACCATCGGTTTCATTTTTGCTTTTGCATTGATCGTGCGTTACCATGAGTTCCTCATCTTCTTCCTGTGCGCGGCATTGCCGCTGCTTGTCCGGGACATGCTCCGTGCGTTCCGTTATGCGCCGAAACGGGTGAATCCGGAAGAAGCATATACCGTTCTTTACCGGAAGAAAAGCTTTCTGCGGACGGTTCGCGGAACGCTTCTGACACTCTGTCTGCTTTCTCTGATCGTGGAAACAAGCGCATCGTTTATGGGAAAACGGCGATATACCGGGGACGTGGCGTTTGCGGATACGGCACGATTGATCGCCTGGCTGCGCGGAACACCGCAGGCAAAGGGGAAGATCGTGGCGGCGAATATCACCGTCGGGCCCATGTTGATGGCGTATGCGGGGACCGGGATCACCATGAATCCCCAGTTCGGCTTGAAACGGATCCGGGATGCCACGCAGGGATTCATCGAAGCCATGTTTGCGGAAGACGAGTTGAAACTGCTGGATTATTGCGAAAAATACAAGGCGGATTATGTGCTGTACCATTGCGGGATCATGTCCGATCAGTCCGATTGCGGAATGCGTTACATTGCCAACGCAAAAGAGATCCCGGAACGGTCCCCCGCCAATCTCATGCTGTTCCGTCCGGAATTCCTGCGCTGGTTTTACCCGCTGGAACCGCCGGAAGGACTTCAAACGATGAAGAAGACGTACCGGCTGTATAAAGTCATCAAGCAGTCCGACCGGAAGAAGGCGGCGGAACTCACGTTGCGTTCCATGGAAATACGGGATGATGCGGAAGCATTGAAACTGTTGAAAGAAGCAGTCCGGCTTGACCCGCTTCTGGAACTGGCGCAGGATCAATATCTGGAACGGACCGGGGAATATCCTCCGGAAACGGATTTATTCTGAAAAAAGAGTAAAAAAGATTTGATTTTTTCATAAAGCGTGCTATATTATACAAATTCGAACAGCGGGTAAGGCCCCCGGTTATACGGAGCTTGACACCTTTCCCGTTGAATATCAATCCGATAAGAGAAAGGATAACTGGGATGAAAAAAGTTCAAGCGAAACACAAACTGTGCAGACGCCTCGGCTATTGCGTCTGGAACATGCCCAACTGCCCCACTGTCAAAGGTAAGGCAAGAACGTACGCTGCCGGTCTTCAGGGTAAGGCTGCAAAGCGTAAAAAACTTTCCACCTATGGCGAAATGATGCAGGAAAAGCAGAAACTCAAAGCTCATTACGCGCTGACCGAAAATCAGCTTCGTAACTCCTTCCTCGCGGCAAAACGTCTCGAAGGAAAGACCAACGAAGTCCTCATGCAGCGCCTCGAATCCCGTTTGGATGCCGCCGTTTATCACTCCGGCATTGCTCCCACCATCTTCGCAGCAAAGCAGTTCGTCAGCCATCGTCATATCCTGGTGAACGGCAAGATCGTTGACCGCGGTTCCTACCTGCTCCGCGTGGGTGATGTGATCACCATCAACGCTGAAAAATCTCCGAAAGTGGCAGAAATCGCAAAAGAAGAACGTACTGCTCCCGCATATCTCGAAGTCGACAAAGAAGCTCTCAAAGTGGTCTATGCGCGTCAGCCCATGATCGAAGAGATCCCTGTCAGAGTCGAATCCCTGCGCGTGGTCGAATACTACGCCCGGTAATCCTTCGGTTTTGCAAGGTTTTTCCAAGGGGCTGTTGCAAAACCTCAAAAAAGGTGAGCAACAGCCTTTTTCTATTGTTTGAGCTGAATATTGGAGGTATAATAAGTCATAATAGGAGAAAATTATGGCTTATTTTACAAATTCTCAAGGGTATTTATTCCTTTG
>JAZNVL010000036.1:0-51757 GCA_045592785.1 Victivallales bacterium
GTCTTGCCCGTATGACAAAATTCAGCGGAGCTTCACGTCCGGAAGGTTTTCATCTGGTCCCCCGTCCCGACACCTACCGCCCCTGGTGGACCCGTCCCGACGGCACACTCGATACTGAACGTTACCTCGAATTTTACGACAAATTCATCAAAGAATCAACCACCGGTCAGGTCGCTGCTTTCGTTCTCGAACCCATTCAGGGCTGGGGCGGTTCAATTATGCCGCCGGATGACTTCTTCCCGAAACTGAAAAAATTCCTGGAAGAACGGGACATTCTTCTCTTCGCCGACGAAGTGCTGACCAGCATGGGCCGCACCGGAAAGATCCTCTGCTGCGAACACTGGAATGTGCTGCCTGACGTTGTCACGCTGGGCAAAGGCTTCGGCAACGGATTCCCTGTGACCTGTATGGCAGTGCGTACGCCCTACGCCGATGCAGTGGATAAGATCAGTGCCTCCACCAGTTACGGCGGAAATCCGATGGCTTGCGCGGCTGCTCTTGCCTGTTTCGAAGTCATCGAAGAAGAAGGTCTGCTGGAACATGCGCAGGAACTGGAAATGCTCTTCAAGAAACGGATGGCAGACTGGACCACGAAATACAGAATCGTGGGCGATACCCGTTGCAAAGGCTGTCTGCTGGGGATCGAACTGGTCCAGGACAAAGCGCTCAAGACTCCCTTCAACGAAGCCGGTCGCATGGTCTATCAGAAGGCATTCTCCAAAGGTCTTGCCTGGGTTCCCGCGGGTCACATCCTGCGCATGAGTCCGCCGATCATCATGCCGAACGAAGTCGCCATGAAGGGTATGGACATCATCGAAGAAGCCATCGCAGAAACCGAAAAGGAACTTCTGGGCTGATCAGCCGGGGCTGCATAAAGCCTTTCCGGGACGTTCGGGTACGACGGAAGAAGTCCTGCCCGATCTCCCGGCAAAAGAATTGCCTCTGCTCCCATGGACGGAACCACTCAAAATTTGAGGTGATTTATGGTCAATGTAAAAGATTTCGGTGCTGTCGGTGACGGCATCACAAAAGATACCGCGGCGATCCAGAAAGCCATCGATGCCGGCGGATTGGTGCATTTCCCGCCGGGAACGTATCTCTCCGGCTCCCTTCACTTGAAATCAAACGGCGGACTCTTTCTGGAACCCGGCGCGATCCTGCTCGGAAGTCCGGATAAGGAAGATTACAATGCCGATGATTTCTGTTCCCAGAACCGTCCGTATAAAGCGGAACGGGTCAGCGGCGCACACCTCATCAATGCCGTGGAACAGGAAAACGTGATCATTTGCGGAAGTGGCAGGATCGACGGGAACCGGCAGAACATTTACGGGGAAAAAAGCGAACCCGGCTGTGAATGTCGTACCGATAAATTCGACCGGCCCGGCGATGATTTCTGGCGTCCGGGACAGATGCTCTTCATCTGCGAATGCAGGAACGTACAGATCCGGGATGTTCAGCTTTACAATTCAACGTACTGGACCTGTTTCCTCCACGGATGCGAAGACGTGCAGATCCGCGGCGTTCGGATCCTCAACGACCAGCGGACACCCAACGGAGACGGCATCGATATCGACTGCTGCTGCCGGGTCACGGTCAGCGACTGTATCATCGACTCCGGGGACGACTGCATCACGCTGCGCGGGAGTGTCTCGCCGCTGAAGAAAGCGCGTGCCTGTGAATACGTCACGATCACCAACTGTGTGCTTCACACGAACTGCAACGGATTCCGTATCGGGGTGGGAGACGGGATCATACGGAATGTGGCGATCTCCAATATCGTGTTCTATCACTGCACCAATGCGATCTCCATCAATTCCAATTACAGTCTGGATCCCACACACGGTGTCGAGATCAGCAATATCTCTTTCACCAATCTGCAACTGGAAGCGGAACGGGCATTCATCATCAACAGTCAGGTGCGCGGCTCCACGCCGGAACCCCCGGCGAAGGATATCCGTGACATCCGGATCTATCAGGTGCGCGGGACCATCCGCAAGCCCGGTTTGATCAGCGGCAGTGCCGGACTGGGCATGTATGACATCATGTTCAAAGATGTGGTGCTGGATATCGCCGGAGATCTGGATTCCTCCACGAACCACGAAGGTCCCTGGGGCTCCTGGCATCCCGGCGCACCCGAATGTGTGTTCTACATCTCTCATGCCGACGGCGTCACGCTGGATCATGTGAAGGTGAACTGGAAGAAACCGGTCACCGGATGGACCTACGGGATCCTCGCTTACAACTGCAAAAACATCAAAAACGAACAGAGTGACTTGGGCCGTCCGGATCTCCTCGGATAACAAGTCATAACTCTCAACACGAAGGAACAACATGAAAACATATAAAGTCGGTATGATCGGGTTTGGATTCATCGGGAAAGTCCATGCATACGGACACCTGAACATCCCGCTGTATTACGATCAGCAGGAATTCAAGAGTCAGATCACTCACATCTGCACGTCCCGGAAGGAAACGGCGGAAAAAGGCTGCATCCAGACGGGTGCGACCCATGCCGTCACGGATTATCGTGAGATCACGGAAAATCCGGAGATCGACATTGTGGATATCTGCACGCCCAACAATCTGCATTTTGAAGCGATCATGTCTGCCATCAAAAACGGCAAGCATATTTACTGCGACAAGCCCATTACCGCCACGCTGGAAGAAGCCATGCAGATCAAGGAAGCCCTGAAAGAATACAAGGGCATCTCCCAGATGACACTGCAAAACCGGTTCTTCCCCATCACGCTCCGGGCAAAACAGCTCATCGACGAAGGAAAGATCGGTGATATTCTGGAATTCAAAGGGGCGTATCTGCATTCCGGCAGTTCCGATCCGAAAGCACCGTTGAAATGGAAACTTTCCGGTGCCGCCGGCGGTGGTGTGGTGGCTGACCTGGGCAGTCATATTCTGGACCTCATGCACTATCTGCTGGGGGATTTCAGCGAACTCTCTGCGGTAACTCATATCGCCTATCCCGAACGTCCCTCCGCCGATGACCCGACAAAGATGGTCAAGGTGGATGCCGAAGACAATATGCAGGCAACGGTCCGCCTGCCCTCCGGGGCGTACGGTGTCATCAGTGCCTCCAAGATTGCCACCGGTTCGGAAGATGAGATCGGGTTCGAGATCTACGGGAGCAAGGGAGCGATCCGCATGGTTCCCATGGACCTGCACCGGTTGTATTACTATGATTGTTCGGCGGTCTCCAAGCCCATCGGCGGCGAACGCGGCTGGGTTGCGATCGACTGCGGACAGCGTTATGACAAGCCCGCCGGATTCCCCACGCCGAAGGCCTCCATCGGCTGGATGCGCGGACACATGCACTGTCTGTATAACTTCCTGAATTCCGTTCATACGGGCGTCTCCAACGGACCCACGCTGGAACAGGGCATTTACATTCAGTATCTCATGGAAAAAGTGAGAGAATCCGCGAAAAACCGGAGCTGGGTCACGTTATGAGTTCCACTCCCCGCAAGATAAACTGGAAGACGAACCTGTTTTTCGTCTGGCTTTCCCAGCTGCTTTCCCTCGCCGGGTTCGCAGCTGTGATGCCATTCATTCCGGTTTATCTGCGGGTGAAATTCGGGATCGAAGACCCGAATGTCCGCGGCGCATACGTTGCCATTTTCAATTTCGCCAGTTTGCTCTCCTTTGCCATCTTCGCACCCATCTGGGGCTGGCTGGCAGATAAATACGGACGCAAACTCATGTTGATCCGGTCCGGCGCGGCTGCGGGGATCCTGTTCCCGCTGATGGCATTCGCACCCAATGTGTGGTGTCTGATCGCGCTCCGGCTCTTCACCAGTATGTTTTCCGGTACGGTGACGGCGGCAAATGCGCTGATCTCCTCCACCACCCCGGACGACAAACAGGGATTCGCTCTGGGGTCATTGAGTACAGCACTCTGGAGCGGGAACATGCTTGGTTTTCTTTTCGGGGGGCTTGTGGTCCATTACTTCGGTTACACCATGGGCTTTGTGTTGTGCGGCGGATTGTATATACTCGGCACCCTGATGGTGATCTTTCTGGTACACGAAAATTTCACCCCGGTCCCCGCAAAAAAGAAAACGGAAGAAAAAACAGAACTGGGGGTCCGGCGTTATCTCCCGGATTTTCCCAAGGCATTATGGCTGGTACTCAGTCTCTTCCTGATGATGGGATTCGCACGCCGTTATGAAGAATTCTATCTGGCATTGCAGGTGGAAGAGATCGCAGGGAAGGAAAACACGGAACTGTATACGGGCTGGATCTGTGCCGCCGCGGCATTGGGCGGGATCCTTTCCGGTTCGATCGTGGGCTGGCTCATTGACCGTTATTCGCCGAAGAAAGTGGTCTTATGTGCGCTCCCGGTCTCCTGTTTCTTTGTGGTTCTTCAGGGATTCGCGCCGTCTCTGGCGGTATTGGGCGGTTCCCGGTTCATCGCATTCATTTCTTCCAGCAGTCTGGAACCGGCGATTCTTGCCATTTTAAGCAGGATCACACCCCGGGAGAAACGGGGGATCGCTTACGGCTGGACAGCCACATTCCGTTGTACGGGGATGCTGCTTGCGGCGGCATCGGGGGGCGTCCTGGTGTATTACGCCGGGGTTCGCAGTGCGTTTTTAGCAGCAGGAGCCGGATTCCTGCTATTAATACCGGCAATTATTTTTGTAGATAAAGTCATAAAAAAAACAACACCCGCGTTTGCGGGAGAACAGGAAGGCAATCATGTCTGAACTTCTCATCGGATGGAGTGAAGTCGATATCACTCCGGTAACAGAAAAAAAGATCCCGCTCATGGGACAGTATTACGCCCGCTGCACCCGGGAGATCCATTCCAATCTGAAAGCGGTGGCCGCCGCTTTCAGTTCCGGAGACGCCCATTTCGTCAACGTGAGCATGGATAACGTGGGTATTCAGCTGGCATTCCACAAGCTGGTGCAGGCGGAAGCCGTGAAACTGGCTCCCGGCCTCAAAGAAGAAAACATCTTCATCAACGTGATCCATACCCACAGCGCACCCGACGCTTCCGTGGTGCAGAATCCCAACGCAATCCGTCAGGATGCCCCGGATGAAACGATCCTCAGCCCGGAGGAATATGTGGGATTCGTGGTGCCCCTCATGGCGCAATGTATCGCCGATGCCTGGAACAACCGGAAGCCCGGCGGTGTCGCCCGCGCATTCGGCAATGCCCGTATCGGACACTGCCGTCGTGCCGTTTACAGCACAGGCAAAGCGGAAATGTATGGTGACACCACCCGTCGTGACTTCATCGGCATGGAAGCCGGGGAAGATTCCGGCGTGGATATGCTCTTCACTTACGACCTGAACGGGAAAAAGACGGGTATGCTCCTCAACGTGGCATGTCCTTCCCAGGTCATGGAATCCACCTATCAGGTCTCCAGCGACTTCGCCGGTGCCACCCGCGAACTGCTCAAAACCGAATACGGCGAAGACTTCCACACCATCTATCAGATCAGCCCTGCCGGCTGTCAGTCTCCCCGTGACCTGGTCCGTCACTATGCGACCGAACCCGATTTCTGGCACGCGGATGGTGTTGTGGAACACGCAAAACGTCTGTTCCATGCCGTCACCACGGCTGTCCCGGAAAAGATCGATTATTCGCCCGTGTTCAAACATGACGTCATCACGGTCAACCTGCCCCGCCGTCGTGCTTCCTACGCCGATTATGTGGCAGCGAAAGCAGAACTTGCCCGTCTGACCGCCATTCAGCCGGTGGAAGCCGCGTTCGAAGACTTCTGCGCGGAAACTCATGCGAATGAAAAGATCGACGGTCCCGGACCCTATGACAGCAAGCTGCACCACTTTGTGTTGATCAAGAATCAACAGGCAGTGATCACCCGTTATGAAGACCAGGATGCGGAACCCATGCTCACCTTCTCCATGAACGTGGCGCGTATCGGCGATATTGCCATCGCAAACAATCCGTTTGAACTGTATCTCTACTTCGGTCAGATCATCAAGGCACGGAGCAAAGCAGCACAGACATTCCTGGTGCAGCTCTCCGCCGGTGCATCCAGACCTGCCGGATATCTGCCCAGTCCCGAAGCCGAAATTTACGGCGGGTACGGCGGACTCATCATCAACGGTCAGGTCGGCTCCGACGGCGGTTACAAACTGGCCGATGACACCGTGGAAGCCATCAACAAATTTTTTGAAGATTAAGGGATCGTATGAACTGTTATTTGGGACTCGATATCGGGACGACCGGGGTCAAAGCGGTGGTATTCGACAGCAAGGGATCTCCCCTGGGGATCGGGCTGACGGAATACACGCTGGAAACACCGAAGCCCGATATCGTGGAACTGGATGCGGAAGTCTACTGGCGATCTGTCAAAACGGCATTGGATCAGGCGGTGGAAAAGGCTGCCGTCGATCCCGCCGCGATCCGCGCACTCACCATCACGGGACAGGCGGAAACGCTTCTCATGGTGGATGAAAACGGGGACCCGTTGCGAAAAGCGATCGTCTGGCTGGATAACCGGGCAGTGGATGAAGCGAAAGCCATCGAAGAAAAATTTACCATTGATGCTCTCTTCCGCATGTCCGGGCAGACGGAAATGCTCCCCTGCTGGCCAGCGGCAAAGATCCTCTGGCTCCGGAATCATGAGCCGGAAGTTTTCGCAAAAACGGCAAAATATCTCATGGTGGAAGACTACATCATCCACAAGCTGACCGGGAAATACGCCACCTGTACCGGACTGATGCCATCCAGTCTTTATTATGACATCCGGACGGAACAGTATGACGATGCCATGCTGGACTTTCTGGGGATCCGCGCGGATCAGCTGCCGGACCTGAAAGCAGCCGGTGAAGTCATCGGGGAAGTCAGGGAAAATGATTCTCTGCTGGTGCCCGGGACTTTGACTGCCGCCGCGCCCATCGACCACGTTTGCGGGAATCTGGGCAGCGGTTGTGCGGGTGACGGCATGATCTCGGAAACAACGGGCTGCACGCTGGCTCTCTGTGCGGCGTTCCCCGGGATCGTGTACGACGAAGAACGCAGATTGAGTACCTATCTGGGCTTCGCGAAAAACAGTTTTGTACTGCTCCCCTGGGCTCCCACTGCCGGGATGCTCCTCAAACATTTCCGCGATGAATTCACCGCCGGGATGTCCTTCAAGGAATTCGATGCCGCCGCAGAAGCCGTTCCCCCGGGCAGCGAAGGCTTGATCCTGCTGCCCCATTGTGCGGGTGCAGTCTCCCCGGTATGCAATCCGGATGCCCGGGGCGTTGCCTACGGGATCACGCTGGCGCACAAACGGGGACACTGGGCGCGTGCGATCATGGAATCGGTGGCGTATCTTCTGCGTGACAATGTGGAAGCATTGCGTTCCCTGGGGGCGGAAGTCCGTGAGATCCGTTCCCTGGGCGGAGCCTCCAAGAGCCGTCTCTGGCTGCAGATCAAAGCCGATGTTTTGAATCTTCCGGTCACCGTGACGGAATGTGAAGAAGCCACCTCACTGGGTGCCGCCATTCTCGCCGCAGTCGCCTGCGGGGATTATCCGGACTGCGCCTCTGCAACGGAACAGATGGTTCAGGTCGCGGATACGGTCCATCCTTCCGGAAATTCCGCGGAATACGAAAGTGCATTCCGTTCTTATCAGCAATTAAATAAAATCCTTATGCCAACATTCGGAGGTAAATTATGATTCAGAAAACAGAAAAGGTCCGTGCCGGATTTGTCGGGTTCGGAGAAGTCAATACGCCCAGAGAATTCATCGATGGACGCTGCCGTACCGCCGCCGATGAACTGATCAAACGTGGTGTGGAACTCATCGAAACGGCACCGGTCAGCGATGATCCGGAAGGGAAACAGGCCCAGCGTGCCGTGGAAGAACTCTCCAAAGGGGATTTCGATGCACTGGTAGTCTGTATCGCCGGGTGGATCCCCACCTGGGCAGTCATCAAAGTCATCGAACACTTCAAGCACAAACCCATGCTCCTCTGGGGACTCAGCGGTTGGCGGGAAAACGGACACTTTGTCACCACCGCCGACCAGGCAGGATCCACCGCGCTCCGCGCACCCATGCAGGAAATGGGTTACAACTTCAAGTATCTTGTGAACTTCAAAGATTCCGCGCCCCGGTATGATGAAGCCGTGAGCTATCTCCGGGCAGCTTCCGCCACTGCCAGAATGAAGCATGCGTTCATCGGCATGAGCGGATACCGTGACATGCGTCTCTATGGCACACTGTATGACGGCAATCTGCTGAAGAAGAAGATCGGTGCCGAAATCGAACACTTCGATCTCCTGGAGATCCAGGAACTCATCAAGGATATCCCGGAAGCCGAAATCGAAGCACTCGCAAACAAGATCAGAACCAACTGGGATTTCGTCCGCGCACCCCGGGAAGGGACCGTGGAAAACTCCGTCCGTCTGGCTCTGGCATTCCAGAAAAAGATCAAGGAACGGGACTACGATGCGTTTTCGTTCTGCGACGTGGACGGTGTCAAGAAGCTGTTGAAGTTCGCCCCCGCCGGCGCACTCACTCTGCTTCATGACGAAATGGATATTCCCTCTGTGCCGGAAAATGACTCCTATGGAGCAGTCACCCAGCTCATCATGAAATATCTCACGGGCAAGTCTCCCGCTTACATGGAATTCTATGAATTCACGAAAGACTCCGCATTCATGGGCGTTCCGGACTACGTTCCCGCATCCGTAGTGGACGGCAAAGTCACGGTCATGCCCAACGCCTTCGGTTCTTTCGGGGAAGGTCTGCTGAATGTTTCCAAAGTGAAAACGGGTCCGGTGACCATTGTCCGTCTGGCACAGGTCAACGGCGAACTTCTGGTCCACGCGGTGAAAGCGGAAGCCAAAACGCCGGAAACCTGGGAAGAAGCCGGGTGGGCACCGCCCGCCCCGCAGCTGCCCAGTCTGGAAGTCTGTTTCGGGAAATCTTCCGACGAATTTCTGAAGGACGTGATGGGACAGCATTACATTGTCACATACGGCGACAATCTGGGCTTGATCGCGGATTACTGCGCGATCAACGGATTGAAACTGATCTGACCAAATCCCCCTTTGGATCCAAGCCCTGCCGGAAACGGCGGGGCTTTTTTTGTACTTTTTTTATCGAAAGCGGGATTCCGGATTTGATAATCGGAAAACTGGGTGTATATTTTAGCAGAGTCTAAATACAGGAATGATTTTATGATCAAACTGCCTTACACATACGAAGGACGCCCGCTTTCCGAATACGGAAAACGCCGGAAGCCTTCATTTCAGTTACGCCGGAGAAGATCCGGCGCGGGGCGTTTTTTCCTTTTTCTCCTGATTTTACTTCTCCCCGGCGGTGCCGGATACGGCATCTGGTATTTCTTCTTCCAGGACGAAAAAACAGAAGAAACGACTCCCGCGGAAGAAACGATCACGCCGGAAATCCCTGCGGAACTTCCCGTTGCGGAACCGGTGACGGAAGAAGTAGCAACCGTGGTGGAACAGCCCCGTCCGGTGATCCGCCCGGCGGTACAACAAAATGCGTTATCGGAAGAAGCGAGCCGTCAGGCAATGAAAATTTACAGTGCCGGGGTGAATGCCTGGCGCAATCAGGATCACGTTAAGGCACGCAGTGCCATGCGTCTTCTGCTGGATAAACTGGGTCTTCCGGTGAATCATCAACTGTATTCCCAGGCATGTACCATTCTGAATGAAAGCAGCCGGATCATTTACGAAAGCGGTTCGGATCCCGCAGAATGGGAAACATACAAAGTGAAAAGCGGCGATGTGCTTTCCCGGATCGCAAGAAGAAAATCCACCACCGTGGCTCTTATCAAACAAGCCAACGGGTTGACCAATGACAATCTGCGCATCGGACAGACTCTCCGGATCCCGGTAACGGTCTGGCGTGTGCGTATCGACCGGGGCGGCAGCCGGGTCCTTCTTTACGGCAACGGACGACTCTTCACGGTTTATCCGGCGGAGATCGGGTCCCATGCGACGGAAGCGTTATCCGGCAGTTACAACCTCAAAAGCAAACAGTCTGACCGACTGATATTTACCAGTGACACCGGTGACACGGTGGAACTGTATTCCCTGCGATCCCGCGGAGATAACGGGAATGGAATCGCGTTATCGCAATCTGATTTGCAGGAACTTTACAAATTGACACCGTCCGGAATGGCGGCGGAAATCACGAATTAATGGAGACCGATTATGGCCACAGTTACTCTTGAATTTGAAAAACCGGTGGAACAACTGGAATTGCAGCTCATGGAATGGGAGAATGATAAAAACCGTTCCCAAGCAGAAATTCAGGCACTGCGTGATCAATTGGAAACGCTGAAAAAAGATATTTATACTCACCTGACTCCCTGGCAGAAAGTACAGCTGGCGCGTCATCCGAACCGTCCCTACGCCCTGGATTACATCGAACGCATCTTCGATGACTTCATGGAATTCCACGGGGACCGCCGTTTTGCCGATGACCCGGCAATCGTGGGCGGATTCGCCACATTGAACGGGGAACCGGTCATGGTCATCGGGACCCAGAAGGGCCGCAACACGAAGGAAAGCGTATTCCGCAACTTCGGCTGTCCTCACCCGGAAGGATACCGGAAAGCATTGCGTCTGATGGAAGTGGCGGAACTGGCGAAACGCCCCATCATCACGTTGATCGATACCCCAGGTGCATTCCCCGGCGTTGCTTCGGAAGAACGTCATATCGGGGAAGCCATTGCGGTGAATCTGCGTGAAATGTTCGGATTCACGGTACCCATTCTCTGCGTTGTGATCGGGGAAGGCGGATCCGGCGGAGCTCTGGGGCTGGGCGTCGGAAACAAAGTCTTCCTGCTGGAAAATGCCTATTACTCTGTGATCACGCCGGAAGGCTGTGCGGCGATCCTCTGGAAAGACCGTGCGTATTCCGAAAAAGCTGCCGCCGCTCTGAAATTGACCGGCGCGGAACTGCAGAAACTGGATATCATCGACGGGATCATACCGGAACCCGCGGGCGGAGCCCATAAGGATTACGATACCGCCGCAGACATTCTGAAAGATCATCTCTGCAAGGAACTCAAATCGCTGAAAAAGCTTTCCCCCGCAAAACTCAAGGAACAGCGTTACAAACGGTTCCGTTCCATTTCGTTCTATCAGGAAAATGCCGAATGAGCAAAGGTAACGATTTCCCGGAGGGATTTACCCTGCGCAATGCGGATGAACAGGACGTGATGAATATTCACGAACTGCTGAAAGTCTATGCCGCCGACCGGCTCCTCCTGCCCCGGCCGCCTGAAGATATTCTGGAAAAGATCCGCAATTTCCGTATTCTGGAACTGAACGGAGAATTCGCCGGGTGTACCGCACTCCGGAATTACGGCGGCGGATTGTATGAAGTCCGGTCCCTGGCAGTCCGCAAAGAAATGCTGGGGAAAGGCGCGGGCAGTGCCATGGTTTCGGCTTTGCTGGATTCTCTTCGGCGTACCGCCACGGAACCGGTCCGCGTGTTTGCCCTGACCTACCGCGACAACTTTTTCCATCGTCTGGGTTTCCAAACGGTGGAGAAAGAGATGTTCCCGGAAAAGATCTGGAGTGATTGCTCCGTGTGTCCGAAAAAAGACCGCTGTGATGAGATCGCAGTACTGATCGAGATCCCGGCAGCCGGGACGGCATGATATGACGCGTGATCCGGCAGCACCTATCGGCATCTTCGATTCCGGTCTGGGGGGACTTACTGTTGCCGCCGCAGTCCGCAAACTTCTGCCCTCGGAACAGATCGTATACCTGGGCGATACCGCCCGGGTTCCTTACGGGACCCGTTCCCCGGAAACCGTACAGCGTTTTGCCCTTGAAAATGCCCGGTTCCTCCGGAAACACAATATCAAACTGCTGGTGGCGGCATGCAATACCGTTTCCTCCGTCGCATTGGAAACCTTGCGGCAGGCAGTCCCCGAGATCCCGGTCATCGGCGTCATCCACAGTGGCGTACGCGCCGCCATCCGGTCAAATGCCCGTTCCGTTACCGTGATCGGGACCCGCGGAACGATCCGGAGCGGTGCTTACGAACGAGCCTTGAAAGAAGCCGATCCCGGCTTGCAGGTCAACGCCATTGCGTGTCCTCTGCTGGTCCCGCTGGCGGAAGAAGGGATCCTCACCGGCCCCGCCGTCAAAGAGATTTTACATTTGTATCTTGCCCCCCTGCGGGAAACGCCGCCGGATGCTCTGCTGCCCGGCTGTACCCATTATCCGCTGTTCCGTGCCGCGCTGCAAGAGTATCTGCCTGCCTGCACACAGATCCTGGATTGCGCAGGCGCGTGTGCCGGAGAAGTACAGGAACTCCTCGCCGAACACGGGATGCCCGCCCACGGGACAGGCGGACTCCGTTGTTATGTGACGGACTCCCCGCCGGGTTTTGAAGAACAGGCGCGCCGTTTTCTTGGTTATGCTCCGGAATCGGTGGAACCTGCAACGCTCTGAAAATCTTACATTTTTTCGCTGAACCGCTTGACATTTTTCCGGTTATGGATTATATTGTTATAGTTTGTATATTACAATGAAAGGATTTACTATGAAACTGCGATTATTTGCCGCTCTTTTCAGCATGATCCCGGTCATGCTTGCCGCCGCCGAGATCAACGTGCCTATGAAGTACACGTTTGAGAAAAAACGGGAACTCTCCGAACTGGAAAAGAAAGCCAATCTGCCGGAACCCGTGGTCGTCAAAGAGACCACGATGACCGTGAAAGGGAAAGAATACCCGGCACTGCATTTCAAATTGAGCAAATCCCGGAAGAACGGGGCGACACTCCGATTCAAACTGGATCCGGTGGTGGATATGGTCAACAGTCATCCCACGCTGTATTACTATGCCCGCACCAGCAATAACCTGCAGGTCCCCATCACCATTGCCGTGGTCAATCATCTGAACCAGACCATATCCCAGCCCGGCAGAGTCGCGCAGAAGAAACAGGGCGATGACTTCTTTACGTTCAGCCGCAATCTCTTTTATCATCCGCCGTGGGGACAATTCCGTGACCTGCGTCAGCTCAAGGAACTGACCCTCTCCGTGGATGTGAACGCATTGCCGAAAAACGCAGATGATCAGGAAACGGATTCCATGGAAGTCACCATCACCCTGCCCTTCTTCACGGAGGAATGTGCCTGGTCCGACCGTCCGGAACAGAAAGCAAAGTTCTTGAAGTGGCTGAACTGGATCGATACCTGGCAGCCGGACCTCTCGGACAGCAGTCATTATCTGGAACCGCCGAAGACGGGCCGGATCGCAAATCCCATTGCGCTGACCATCGCGGGGAAACCCAATGCGGAGATCATTTATCAGAACGACAAAGACGGGATCGTGAAGAACGCGGCAAAGGAAATGCAGAAGTGGTTCAAAGCCATTTCCGGAGCGACACTGCCCATTCTGGAAAAACCCGGCACCATGCCCGTCAAGATCTATCTGGATTCCGAAGAAGGCAAAAAGAAGTTTGCCGCAGATATGAAAACACTGGAACCCGACGGGAAGGAATACAAGAGTAAAGACGGGTATTTCATCCGCACGGACGGGAACAATATTTACATCGGCGGACTTCTGCCCCAGTCCGCATTGTTCGGCACGTTCGCCTTCATCGAAAACAACACCGATTTGATCTTTGCGAAGACGAACCCGGATTTCGGGACGGTGTATTCGCAGAACCCGGACATCAAAATCGTGTGGGCGGATGTACTTGTCCGCACAAAAGTCAAGTTCCGGGGCTTCCTGGGGACCGGTCCGGATAAAGCATGGCAGGCACGGAACGGGATGAATTATATCGGCGGTGAGTGGGGTCAGGCCCATGAATTTGCCAACGGACTGTTGGAAAGTTATCTCTTCCATGATGAATTTGCAGCTCTGGTGGGGAACCCGAAAGACGGCTATACACACAGAAAAGTTTCCTACTACGGGGCGCAGGCGTGTTTGCGGGAAGAAGCCTATCAGCATGTTCTGGAGGAAATGAAAGAGAAAATCGAGAAACGCAAAAAAGAAGGCAAGATGCCCGACGTCATGATGATCGGCAACGAAGACAACTGGAACGTATGCTGCTGCGATGCCTGTACCCAGCCCATCACGCTGCCGGACGGTACCGTTCTCACGTCCAACAAGACCAGCGATGCGTTCAAAATGAGTGACCCGAAAGAACAGCGTTACCGGAGCAATCAGTACTGGATGTTCATCAACCGTCTTTCCAAAGACATCCGCAAGGTCTATCCCACGGTTGCAGTGGGCGCGATGGCGTACTTCTTCATGGAAGTCCCGCCGGATATCCCCATCGAAGAAAGCGTGTACTACAAGTTCTGTCCGCTTTACTCCCGCGGCGATTTCCGCAATCCCGTTTATTCCCCCACCAATCCCACCGTCTACCGGAACCGGAACGGGTTGCTCAAATGCGGCGGGCACATGGACCAGTATGAATATTACTACTTCCTGCCGGTGGCGGAAGTTTACCGGGAAGACTGTCTGGACGGACTGGAACACGGGATGGAAGGATTCGCCTTTGAATGGATGATCGAGCACTGGGAATTTCCGGAAATGTTGGGACAGGACTGGTGGGTCATGGCACGGATCCAGTGGGATCCCACGCAGAACGTGGAACAGCTCCGGAAATATTACATGCGGCGCACCTATCATGAAGGCGCACCGGTGGCGGAAAAGTTGATCCTGGGACTGCTGAAACAGCATTACGGCGGGGTGTGGAGTGCCCATGGACTTTCCTGGCCGTGGAACGCATTTTTTGACAAGGGACACGGGGAAGAACTGCGTAAGCTCTTCAAAGAAACCGTACCGAAGATCAAGAACAAACGCGCCCGGCTCAGTTTCGGACGTCTCATGCTGGAATTTGAAGGGGCATATCAGGCGTATCTGAACAAGAAGAACAAGGTCAAACCGCCGAAGTCAGAGATCACCAATCAGAAAGCGTGCAATATGATCCTCGACAATCTGAGCAATCAGATGTGGGGAACGCCCGGCTTCAATTTCTCGGAAAATCTGGTCGGATACATGACCACGGTGGAAGAAAATGGCAAATTCTTCAATGCGCTGCGCTTGAAATACACACCAAAGAAAAGCAGAAAAGATGTCCAGTACATAATCGGGTCCACCACTATCAGAGCAAAGAACCCCGTTGCTCTCCCCGGAATGTTGCAATTCAAGATCAAAGCACTGACTCCCGGCAAACCGGGTTCCGCCTTCCCCTTCTTCGGAGTCCGCGGCAGTGATTCCGGCGTGGAATATGCGTTCCCTGACAAACATTACAAGGTGATCGGAAAAAACCTGGTGGAAGTGAACTTCATGCCCGCAAAAGCCGGAGTCCCGCCGGATGGGGTCAAGACATTCCGGTTCATGTATAACAACAACTCCATCGGGCCGAAGGGTGCGGAGTTCCTGGTCTATGACTTCAAGATCGTCCCTGCCATGAGTAAAGACGATCTGAAAGACGAAATGAATAAGTTCGACGACGATCTTCTGGGCGGAGGTTTCTGATTCCCGACCCGGTCGCCCGGAAAACAGGTGCGCTTTTTCACAAACGGAAAAGCGCACCTAATTTTTTGCCCAGCAATACAGACGCGGCAATCAGTGCGGAAGCCAGGAATGCCATCGCCCATACGCCGAACGCGGCTGCCACATAGGGACCCGTTCCCAGGTACTGCGAAAGTTCGTAGATCGCTTTCGTAATGGGGTAGAACTCCGTTTTCTGCGCCAGAATGAGCGAGTCGGAAACTTCCAGCATGGAGAAGCTGAACGCAAACAGTCCGCCCACCAGAAGGTTCGCCGCGATCAACGGCAGAACGATCCGCAGAAATACACGGAACGGACCCGCGCCCGTATTCCGTGCCGCGTTTTCCAGTTCGATGGGAGTCTGTTCCAATCCGCTGGCAGCCGCACGCAAAACATAGGGGACACGGCGGATGGCATACGCCGCCGCCAGAAGCAGGACGGGATTGTTGATGGGATCAAAGATCGATGCCGCCCAGGGATACCGGATATACATACCCAGAAAACCGACTGCCAGCACGATCCCCGGGATCATGAGCGGGAGCATCCCGGTCAGGTCAAAGACTTTCCCCAGGAAAGACCGGGAGCGTTTCGCCCACCATGCGGCAAGCCCGCCCGCCAGGACCGCCAGGATCGTCGCCAGAACGGAATAGCGGATGCTGTTCACGATACTGGGAGCCACCAGTTGGTCACTCAACGCATTCTGGAAGTGGACCAGCGAATAACGCAACGGCAGGATGGTGCGGTACCAGGATTCACTGCCGGCGGTCAGGATCAATGCCAGATGGGGCAGGATCGCCACAAACGTGAATAAACTGAACGCGGCTGTCGGCAGATATTTCCGCCAGCCGGGAAGTGTACGGGTATGTGCCAGCGCGTTCCCTTTAAGTCCGGCGGCACTGGCGGTATCGCCCAGCAACAGACGCGCCGCCAGATACAGGATAACAGAGAACAACAGCATCACGATCACAAGCGTGTACGCCGCCGGGTTCGTGCCCAGTTCCGTGATCCCGTTGAAGACCTGGACCGGGGTCACCGTGTTATAACCGAACATCAGGGGCGTACCCAGTTCCGTAAAACTCCAGATCAGCACGATACTTCCGCCCGCCAGGATCCCGGGCCGGGTCAGCGGCAATGTGATCCGGAAGAAACGTTCCCGCGCCGGGATGCCCATATTCTTCGCCGCTTCGATGAGCTGCGGATCCTGATTCGCCAATGCCGTCACCAGATTCAGATACACGATGGGATAAAGATGCAGGGCTTCCATTACGCAGATGCTCCAGAACCTGCCGTCACCCCCCAGAAAGTCGTAAGGACCGAGACTGAACACCGCAAGGATGCTGTTCAGCACCCCGTAATGTCCCAGGATCTGCTGGAATCCCAGCGCACCCACAAAGGGCGGCAGGATCATGGGTGCCATCATCATGGCGGGACAGGCATTTTTCCAGGGGAAATCGTACCGGTCATAAAGCAAAGCCAGCGGGAACGAGAAAAGGAATACCAGCAACGTTGTCACGATACTGATGCAGAACGAATTCCAGATCCCTTCCAGATAAAGCGGATTCCGGCATACTTCGCAGAGGACCTTCCAGTCAAGTCCCTGTTCCAACACCGTCCACAGGGGCAGAAAAAGGAACAGGACAAAGAATACAGTCAGGAATAACGCACCCAGCGTTTTAAGTATGGAGAACGATTTCATTCGGCACCGCCTTTCCGTGCAAGTTCAGCCGCTTTCCGGTAATTTTCAGCGGCAATACGGGTCCATTCACGGCGAACGGCTGCCACTTCCGCCGGCGTACCGGAAAATGATTTTGCGGCGGCACCCGCTTCCGCATAAGAGAACGGCAGCTGCCGGATCAATGCCATAGCCTCCGGATTCTTCTCCGGTCCGCCGTTTTCTATGACAGCCTGCCATGCCGTCTGCAAATCATCCAGCGGGTCCAGCGCGATACATTTGATCAGCACACGGATCAGATTGAAATAACGTCCGGTCCACCCGCCATGATATTGGAATGTTCCGCTGGCGGCATACGGATCATACCCGGGGAGTACATTTTCCGCTTCCGGAATGGAGGCGATCACATCTTTCCGGACACAGGGCCGGAGCAGTGCGGAACGTTCCGGTCCGCCGGGAACACCCGGCTTTTTCATCCAGATGGACTGTCCTTCGGGCGAGAGCAGGAAATCCAGGAATTCTTCGGCGACGTTCCGGTTCGGAGCGCCGCGGAGAAGCTGGACCGGGTCTGCACTGATGGCGGATCCGTTTTCCGGCATGACATAAAAGAGACGGTCCGCACCGCCGGAAAGCTGTTTGGTGAACAAAGCTTCGGAGAATCCGTAGAAGTCGATACACATTCCGGCGGCGGCAGAGCCTGCGGAGACATCGCGGACGAGTTTTCCTGCGCTGTCGGTCACGCATCTGGCGTTGGCGGCGATGAGTTTAACGGTGAGGAAACCTTCTTCCCACCCTTTTGCCAGATCGGGATCATGTTGAAGCATCGCCTGCTGTATGATCATTTCGTAACACTTGGTGACGGAACCCGATTTCGTGGGGTCTGCCACTTCCGTCTGACGGAACAGACGGGGATCCGCCAGATCACGCCAGTTTTTCGGCGGCGGCAGATTCAGATCGCGGAACCGGTCCGGATTGTACGCCAACCCGAAGGAGGAAAGACATACGCCGTAATACCCGCCGTTTTCCGCACGGAGCTGTTCGCCGGAATGGAAACGGGGAAAGACATCGTCGGTAAACCATTCGGGATGCCGCTGTTCCACGCCGCCGGGGATCGCCATACCGTTCCGGGCGAACTTATTCTGGTCATAGGAACCGCCGCCGAAAAAGACGTCGATCCCGATCCCTTTCTCCATGGCAAGGAACGCCGCCCGTTCCGGTGATTTGCTCTTGGGATCTTTGAAATTCCGGGCGGTTTCCGGAGTCCATTTGCCCCCGGACTGTTCATATTCCTGCCGGAATACCGCTTCGAACCGGTCGGCGATGTACCGGACGATATCACTGGTCCCGCCCACATTCCGCCAGTCCAGGATCACATCCCGGTTGAATTTCTTCTGGTAATGACGGCGGAATGCGTGTTCAAATTCATACCGGATCTGTTCCGTATGGGGCGTGACGATGACCAGAGTATCGGCATCCCCGGTAATGGCGGCGGCTGCGGGTGCCGCCGGACGCAGGGCAAAGGGCAGGATCAGGAGGACTGCCAGGGGCAGTACAGCAAACAAAACTCGTTTCCACATGGGGCATCACTCTCCGGCTTTTTCCAGACATACCAGATGATCGGGGGAAATACCGACCTGCCAGGTGGACCCGGGCAGACGTTCCGGCGCAGCCTGTTCGCCCGCCTCAAAACGGAAAGAACCGCAGCAGAGTGTCATCTGTGTGATTTCGCCCAGATACATGCTTTCCCGTACTTCCGCAGAGAAACGGTTCGGGACATCGGCAGAGGCATCCATCTTCACCGCTTCGGGACGGAACATCAGGTCATACATGCCGCCGGTTTCCGGAGGTGTCGCGCCGGGCGAAGCCAGAAGTACACCGCACTCCGTTTCAAAACGGTATTGTTCGCCTTCCGCACCGAGACAACGTCCGGGAAGGAAGTTCACATCCCCCAGGAAGGAAGCGGTGAAACGATCCGCAGGACGCTCATAAATCTGACGGGGTGTCCCGGTCTGACAGAAAACGCCATCCTTCATCACGGCGATGCGATCCGCCATGCCCAACGCTTCTCTGCGGTCGTGGGTGACATAGAGGACCGTGAGGCCGTGTTCTTTGCAGATGGATCGTATTTCCGAACGCATGAGGTCGCGGAGTTTGGCATCCAGATTGGAAAGCGGTTCGTCAAGAAGCAATACGGCGGGATCCAGGACCAATGCGCGTGCAAGAGCCACCCGCTGCTGCTGTCCGCCGGAGAGCGCCGTGACTTTCCGGGAAATGTATTCGGTCATCCGAACCGCCTCCAGGACCTGATTGACCCGGGTCCGGATCCCGGCGGCGGGGATCTTTCTTGCTTTCAAGCCGAACGCCACATTTTCGAATACATCCATGTGAGGCCAGAGTGCATAGTTCTGGAACACCATGGGCATATTACGTTTTTCCGGCGGCAGACCGAGGATGGATCTGCCATCCAGCAGGATGTCACCCCGGTCCGGCTCATACAGTCCGGCGGCGATCCGCAGGAGCGTGGACTTTCCGCATCCGGAAGGTCCCAGGAGGAAAAACATTTCCCCGGATTGGATGGTGAGATCCACGTTTTTGAGTACGGGATTCCCTTTTGTGAACGACTTTTCGATACCGGCAAGACGAAATTCAGCCATGATATGATTCTCCAATATATTTCAACGCCGGAAGATCAGGGAACAGTAATCTTCTTTCAGTTCCCGCGGATTCCGGTAACGGTTCTCAACGTAATAACGGTACAGTTTCTTCCGCACGAACTGTTCCGGTTCACTGGTGATCCGGGCAAGTCCGCGAACGATGAACGTGAGTTTATCTTTGCAGTCCGACCGGGAATCGCCGCCGATATTGCGGTAACGCATATCGCCCATGATGGAGCCGAGGGGCAGATTCGGGTGCGAGAAGATCTTTGACAATGCTTTCCCGTGTTTCTGTACGGATTGTTCCAGCAGGCGGATAACGCCCTGTTCCGGCGCGCAGGGTAGGAAATAGATGTTCCTGCGGTTCCGGGAAACGACATCAAAATGCGCGACCGAGGGATCCACCATGGCACGACGGACATGATGTTCCGCATCCCGGTCCAGCACGGCACGGCGTTTGACATAAGGCGGGAAGACTTTTGAGAGATTATCCATGAGGATCACCACCTGCATGTACCCGCCCACAGGCATGATTTTGATGTACGGGAACTGAATATCCATGATCATGCGGAGTTTATCCATGATGGCTTCCAGAAGCATGGAAGCCTCCGGATCTTCCACCAGCAGCACGATTTCCGGCAGAATATCTTCCACGATCGCCATTTCACCGAGGATGGCGGCGGGGTAAACATCTCTCCGGCAGATCATGCACCCGGATTCATCGTTTTCCAGGAAAAGGATGTTCCGCGGATCACTGATACGGATCAGGCTCGCAGACTGGGTGGAGATCAGGATCACATGATGCTGTTTCAGAGCCACATCGGAAAGATGATCCAGCAATCGTTTCTGGGCTTTCGGATGCAATGCCATTTCCGCTTCATCGATCAGGATCAGGGATGAGGGCGGCAGTTTTTCCAACTGGGAAAGCAGATGGAGTACCGCCCGTTCCCCCGCACTGAAATTGTTCTCACTGAAATAATAATCCTGTCCGCCGAGAAAACGGTGCACCAGAAAATATTCGTTCCCGTCCGACTGACTGCGGATGGTATGCAAATGATAAAAGCGGTCGTCATCGAAAATGGCGGCGGCACTTTTCGCGACAGTCTCCGGTGCCCGCTTGACATCCTGAATGGAAAACGTTTCGTCGGGCGCAGGATGGTGTTTTCTTCTTGCGCCGGTAAAGATGGTTCCGGCGAACCCGAATGCGGCAAACGTCTTTTCCCCGCTTTCCGGATCATGGACCTGCCATTTTCCCTCGCGGTAATGGTAGGTGGCATGGTATTCCTCCGCTTCGAACCGGATGGTGCAATCGGCAAAGACATCCCCGGCACAGGAATCGCAGAAACAGATATCGGGGACAAAGAAGCGGTCGAGCGCGGTGGGATCCCCCAGGAGCGCAAGGCAGGAGAGGACAGTGGATTTCCCTGCCCCGTTGGCGCCGGTAAGCAGGAACGCACCTGCATGTTCCGGCAGATCGAAGTCAAGACATTCGATCCCGCGCAATTTTTCGATATGTAACTTCTTCATGCCATAACTATACGCCCTGAAAAGAAAAAATGCAAGATAAATATTGTATTTTTTATAAAAAAATCATTTTGCATCTTGAAATGAAATGTTTTTGTGCTACTTTACCCGTGATCGTACACACATTTTCAACAACTTTGTCATATACTACGGAAAGGAGTCCGGCAATGCCAGAGTTCAACATGCCATGCCCACATTGCAATGCCGCAATCACGGTCCGCGAAGACCAGAATGGACAGATCATTACCTGTATGGAGTGCGGTAAAACAGTTCATGCCGTCAAGCCGGAGGAAAGCAGCGATTCCTCTTTTTTCCTCTGTTCCTGTTCCGAATGTTCCAAAGTATTCCGTGTGCCGCAGGAAAAAGACGGTACGGAAATGCCCTGTCCCTTCTGCAAAAAAAATATATTCGTTTTCCCGGCCGTGATCCGGAACTGTCCGTTCTGCAAAGAAGAAACACCGGTGGAAGAAACGGTTTGTTCGGTTTGCGGGAAGGGACTGCCGCCTTTTGCCGCGGATCCGCTGGAAACGCCGGAAGTCGCCGAACGTTCGGAAGAAGAAAAAGCCGCCGCACAGGCTGCGGTATTGGGCGAAAAAGTCTCGGATTCCGATTTTGAGGGCTTTGAATCCTTCGAAAAGCCGGAAGAACCGGAGGAACCGGAAGTCGCCGAACTCATCAAGATCAAAGTGCAATGGCGTTCTCCCAGTTTCATGTATATCGTCGCCGGGGTCCTTTTCCTGATCCTGGCATGTGAGATCGCAGGGGCAGCCGTTGTGTTCTTCCAGGGACAGCAGACGAAAGCGGAACTTCCCCGTAAGTTCAACGAGGAGATCCGGAAACTGGAACAGAACAAAGCCCGGGCAAGACAGAGTGTGGATGACACCCGCAAGAAAATCAATGAACAGATCCGGCTGGATGAAGCAGCGGAAGCGGTCCGGTACAACGAAGCATTGATGGCGGAAGCGGCAAAACTGGCAGAAACGAAACTGCCCTATCCTCCGATCCCGGAAGCTCCCGCGCCCGCCGAAAATGCTAATGGGGAAAATCAGCAGCCCGCTCCCGAAGGCGAAGCACCGCAGTCTGCCCCCGAAGCCCCGAAAAAGGAACCGTTCCTGAAGGAAAATCCCTTCCAGTTCTATCTGGATGCGTTGAAAAAGTATGACCGTGCGGATGAAGATACCCGGATGAAAGCAGTCGGGATGCTCTGTGCGCGCATGAAACAGATCCTCGACGAAATCAAGGAAGAACGCCGTTTCGAACGGGTCTCCGTTGTGCAGGAAGCGATCGCACCGTTTGCAGATGCCGGCTATGAAGTCTCGGAAGTAAACGAAGCGGCGGAACTTGTTCTGGAATTTGAACAGGAAGAAAAAGAACGCATCGAACAGGCGAAAAAAGATGCGGAACGCCGTGCCCGTGAACAGAAAGAAGCAGCAAAACGGCAGAAGATCGAAGCACAGAAAGAATTCCGGAGCAATCAGGAACTGTTGCAGGACCTTCACAGCAATCTGAAAGCGGTGGAAGATAAACTTACCTTCGTGGATGTCCGCCCCGCGATCATGCAGGCAAAGATCTCGGAAGTGTTTTTCACGAAAACAACCGATCCCAACGGAAAAATCGTTCCGCTGAAGCAGTTGTTGGATATTCTTTCCAATGACTTTGAAATCAAATCCTCCAAGGCTGAAGCCGAAAAGCTTTTGAACGAGCGGTACGAGGCGATCGAAGCAGAGATCCGGAAACAATTCCCGGAAGATACGATCCGCAAGAATGCGGAAAAAGAAGCAGCAGAAAAATATCCGGAGATCGCACGCGGTCAGAGAATCCCCGTGACCTACATAGAAGGCAATGCCAAGTATCATTATACCGGACAGCTGATCCGGGTCGATGAAAAATCCGTGGCGATCGGCTCCCGTACGTTCACCTGGGACAAACTGGATGATGATTCCCGGAAACGTCTGCATCCGCAGGAACGGAAAGATGCGATCGCCGCACATATTTCTGCCGCCATTGCGAAATGCAACCGGGAACAGGATATGTACCGGGAAAAACGCAGAAACGAAGAAGTCAACAAACTGATGGTCAATGGCGTTCTGCTGGATGGACTGGAAGTTTACTCGGTATCCTCCTTCTGCGAAAAGATGTACCCGGTAGCCAGAGAACTCCATGAGGTCCGTGTCGAAATCCGCAAGGTGTTGAGCCAGATGTATAAGTATTACCTGAAACCGGGCTCCAAAGGCGAAAAGGCGTTTGTGGAAGGTTTGAACGAAGAATTCGGGGTGAACAACCGGTCCAATATCGGGAAAGCCATTGCGTTCTACAAAGAAGCAGCAAAATATAAATGTACGGATGCACAGGTCCGGCTGGGTGATATTTATTCCGCGCCCCGTGATGCCGAACTGGGCGTGGAACCGAACCGTCGGGAAGCCATGCGTTATTACAAAATGGCGCAGGAAAAGAGTTCCTATGCCAAGACAAAGTTCCGTGAAATGCAGGAACAGAACCGTAAAAACAAAAAGAGCAAGAAATAATCTTCAACTGAGGAATTTTTGATATGGCTGAAAAAATCATTTGTCCCAATTGCGAAAAGGAAGTTGAGATCCCGGAAGAAAACCTGAAACAATTCCCCTGTCCGGAATGTTTTCAGGCTGTCATGCCACCGCCGAAACCCTTGACAAAACAATGGATCATCGTTGCCGCCATTGCCGGCGTTCTTCTGCTCATTGCAGCAGCTATGCCCGTCGTTATCAACATGATCCAGGCTTCCGTCGATAAGGAATGTCAGAAGATCGAAAACGATTTCAATGCGAAAAAGAACGCGATCAATCAGGACATCAACAAGTATAATCAGGACGTGCAGAAACTGGAGGCAGAAGAAGCCGAACGCCAGAAGCAGAAGGCGGAACGGGATGCCCAGTGGGAAAAAGATAAAGCGGCTCCCGCCCCGCAATAATTTTCTGCGGATGGTTGATTTTTCCGAAAAATGCTGTATATTACAGCGAAAGGAAACGTAATATGAGCAGCATACTTCTGACCAGTTTAAAAAATCCGAAAGTCAAAAACGCATTCTCCCTGCGGGATCGCAAGGAACGGGATAAACAGGGTGTCACGCTCCTGGAGGGGTATCGGGAACTCTCCCGCGCTCTCGCCGTAAATATTCCGATCCATGAGACTTACTATTGTCCGGAACTCTTTCTCGGTCAGAACGAACCGGAGTTGTTGCGGAATCTGGAAAACGCCGGTTCCGAACTCTATGAGTGTTCCAAAGAAGTGCTGTGCAAACTGGCATACCGGGACAGACCGGAAGGGCTGATCGCCATCGCCACCATGAAACGGAAAGGTCTGGCGGATATCCCGGCAAAGTCCACGGGACTTTATCTTGTGGCGGAAACCATTGAAAAACCGGGGAATCTGGGATCCATTCTGCGCAGTGCAGATGCCGTGGGCGCAACCGCGGTCATCGTCTGCGACAAACGGACCGACCTGTTCAATCCCAATGTGATCCGGGCAAGTACCGGCGCGATCTTCTCCGTTCCGCTGGCAGAAGCGACCTCCGAAGAAGCCCTTGCCTGGCTGCGTGAACTGGGCGTCCGCACACTGGCGGCGACTCCCCATACCGATCTTTATCATACCGATGTGGATATGAAAAACGGGATCGCCATCGTTGTGGGCGCGGAACAATACGGTCTGACGCCGTTCTGGATGGATTCCGCCGACTGTAAAGTCCTGATCCCCATGCTGGGGCGTATGGACAGTCTCAATGTGGCAACAGCAGCGACCATTCTGCTTTACGAAGCAGCACGGCAGCGGGATTGGAAAACCGATCTCAATTAACAGTTCCGACCGTCAGAACGAAGGAAACTGGTTATCCTTCACAGCAGTGGGGGAAACGCCCTGTCTGCGCACCCAGCCCTGTACCACACGGTCGATCACAAAATCTTCCATGGCGGCATCCTGCGGGAACGCGTAGTCGCAGAATGGACACCGGTAATAGAACTCGATGTCCATCTGGTGCAGATGTTCTTTGCACTTCGGGCAGACAAGGAAGCGTTCGTTGAACACCGAATCACTGTTCTCATCCACGCCGAAAATCCATTTTTGACTTTCGTTGTTATCCATAATGGGGCAAAACGTCTTCCGTTTAGAGAAAGATCAGCCGCGGATCAGAGCGAGAAGTGCATCCCGTTTCTCTTCCATGGCTTCCTTTGTATCTGCTTCCACGATCAAACGGAGCAAGGGTTCCGTATTGGATGCGCGGACATTGAACCACCAGGTGGGATATTCCACACTGATGCCATCCAGTTCGAACATGTGACCATCGGCATATTTTGCTTTGATGGCATTGAGAATGGCAGGGACATCTGCAACTTTGGAGTTGATCTCGCCGCTTTGGAAATATTTCTTGCGGAGCGGATCCACCATGTCACTGACCGGACGGTTTTCTTTGCAGAGCAGGTTCGCCAGCTTGATCATGGCAAGCCCCTGGGATTCCGCCACAAAGTTTTCCTTGAAGTAATAGTGTCCGGAGAGTTCACCCGCAAATACGGCATTTTCTTCCCGCATCTGGGTCTTGATGAACGCATGACCGACCCGTGACATCACCGCACGTCCGCCGTGTTCTTCGATGCTTTCGCGTACTGCGCGGCTGCTCCGGAGGTCGTACAGGATGGTGGCGGGACCTTCGGAAAGGATATCCTGCGCGATGAGAGCGGTGAACATATCCATGGGGATGATGTCGCCCTTGTCATCAATGAAACCGCAACGGTCGGCATCGCCATCGAATCCGGCGCCGAAATCGGCACCCGTTTCCACGACTTTTTTGCGGAGAGCATCCAACGTGGAAGTGTGGAGCGGATTTGCTTCGTGATTGGGGAATGTGCCGTCCAGTTCCTTATACATGGGGATGATCTCGAACATATCTTCGATGCCCGCGATCTCGTAGGACCCCATCGCGTTGGCATAGTCCACCACGACTTTGAGTTTGCGGTCCATTTTTGCATGAGACCGGAGGAACGCGCCGTATTCGGCAGCGATATCATATTGGGACATGGTCCCCGGCTTTTCGGCGGGAGTCCATTCATTGGCAAGCGCAAGAGCTTCGATATCGGCGATCCCGGTGGCACCGCTGATGGGAACCGCCTGCGCACGGCAGAGTTTGAATCCGTTCCATTCGCCCGGATTGTGGGAAGCCGTGATCATGATACTGCCATCCGCGCCAAGTTTGCCGTTGGCATGATAAGACATGGGTGTGGAGCAGAGACCGATATTGATCACGTCGGCACCCTGTGCCATGACCCCTTTTGCCAATGCTTCAAACAGGGGTACGGAGTGGGGTCTCATATCTCTGCCGATGACGACTTTCTTCGCACCGGTATGCACGACGAAAGCGCGCCCGATGCGCTCCGCCATTTCTTCATTCAACTGTTCGGGATAGATCCCGCGAATATCATACGCTTTGAAAATGCCAGCCATACTATGATCCTTTCTCTATGGTCAAACTCAAAATTCTTCTTCTTTGGGCGCGGTGAAATTGATGATGGGGCAATAGGGAAACCAGGCAGCCGGATTGTAATTGAGCAACCCGATCTGGAAATCGCCGCCCACATTCACCACGCCGAGCTGTACGCCGCCCCGGGGTTTCAAACGGGAATCGCTGGAAACAATGTTGACCAGCCCCGCCTGCAGAGTGGAAGATGTCGCCATATTGCAAAGAGAAACGGAAAGCCCGTAGTTCTCTTCCGTGATGTTATGGAACAGTCCCAGCTGCACAAAATAATTCTTCATCAGACTGTTCCGGAACGTGGCGTAACCCACCACCGCCGATTCCTGTTCCAGAAATACGATATTGAACGCCAGGCCGTACACCGCAGTGTCGCCGGAAAAGAGCTGCATACCCGGTCCGCCGCCGAACTGGAACACGGTCCACTCTGCGGCAAAAAGTCCGGTTGCATCATCACGATAACTGTCTTCGGGGCTGAACGCACTGAGACTGCACGCGGCTGCAAGAAAAGCACATACCAATAATTTTTTCATCCTTCACCTCTCTGTGTTTTGGTTATTCCCCGGAATATACCACGCTTTTTATAAAAAAGCAAATGAAAAAATCATAATTTTACGGGAACGGACTGATCCACGGTCATGGTATCCGGCGTAATCAGACAATCGTAAGCAAAGATCCGGACCCCGCCGGCGGCGGCATGACGCAACGCCGCGCCGAACGCAGGATGTGTTTCATCGTTGGGACGGAAGGATGTGACCTCTTTCATCTGAATGACAAAAAGAACACCGGCACGGTGTCCCTGCGCCACACATGCTTCCAGTTCCTGCAAATGTTTCACCCCGCGTTCCGTGGGCGCATCCGGGAAACTGGCAACACCGTCCTGCTCCAGCGTACACCCTTTGACTTCCAGAAAAAACAAGCCGTCTCCGTCTTCAATACAGAAATCGAACCGGGAATTTCCAAATACGACTTCCCGCCGGACCACGGCATCGGGCGCAAACAATCCGCTGTTCCGGATCCATTCGGCGGCGGCGGCATTGGGAGCCTGGGAATCCATGTTGATCAGAAGCGGCGTTCTCCCCGTCCGGATCTTTTCCACCGCGATGAGGTCGTACGCCGTTTTCCGCGCCGGATTGCCGCTCTCTGACAGATATACCGTGCAACCCGGGACAAGCAACTCTTTGCACCGTCCGGTATTTTTCACATGGACGACCGTCTCTTTTCCATTGATCTCCACCACGGCAATGAACCGGTTGGGACGCCGCCGGAAGGCAGCGGGCACGATTTTTTCTGTATATTGCATGAAGGCTCCATCCTGCTTGTTTCACATATTCTGACATGGAATATAGCGCGGTTCCGGATTTTTTCCAGCGGGAAGATGTTCTTTTTCCGGATTTCTGTTTGCAGAACGGGAAAAATGCGTGTATATTAGTCTGATATATAATTCAACAAGGAGCAAGTTATGAATATCACTGCATTTTTTCTGATCGTTTTCTCGGCGATCCTTCATGCATCCTGGAATCTGGTGGCGAAACGATCCAAAATGACTCTTTCCTTTTACACCATGATCTGCTGCACGGGATGTCTCTTCTGGATCCATGTGCAGTTCTGGACCCCGGTAAACGTGTTTGCTCTCCCCAAAATGTTTTATCTGTTCATGGGTGGCTCCGTGCTTTTTGATATTCTGTACTGCCTGGGACTGATCCGGGCATACCGGACCATGGAAATGAGTACGGCATACCCGATGATGCGTTCCCTGCCGATCCTTTTGACGGCGGCAGTGACCACGCTGCTGGGACTCGGCACCCGGCTTTCCGTACTGGCGATGGCGGGCATGGTCGTGGTCTTTGTTGGCTGTATGATCATGCCGTTGCAGGATTTCAAACATTTCAACGGCAGGGATTACTTCAACCGCAAATGGTTCTTCATCTTTCTGGTTGCATGCGGGACCACCGGGTATACGATCCTGGACAAGCAGGCGCAAACGGTGCTTGCCCGGACGCAGGAATACTGTGATTTGAGCAAAGTCGTTCTTTCTCTGACATTCTATTCCACGCGTTCGGTCTGCCTGAGCAGTTCTCTGCTCCTGATCGCACTGTTGACCCCCGGCGAACGCCGGAACTTTCTGGAGATACTCCGCGAAAAAAAAGCGATGGCGTTTCTGGCGGGACTGTTTGCCTCCATGACGTATGCCACCGTACTGCTTGCCATGAATTATGTGGATAATGTTTCCTATGTGCAGGTATTCCGTCAGCTGGGGTTGATCTTCGGAATGGCGGGCGGTATCCTGATCCTCAAGGAACGCTGTTCTCTGCCGAAATGCGTGGGTGTTATTCTGATCCTCACCGGACTGGTGATGACCGTCCTGAAATTCTGATATTTATCCCTGAATAGCATAAAATAACAATAAAATGCAACATTTTTACAATTGACAAAACCTTTATTGCATAGTAGATTACTCCTGATCAGAAACTTTTATCAGACAATATCCTGAAAAAATGCGAAAGGAAAAGCAGCATGAAAATGAAATTTTTGTTTGCTTCATGCGCGACACTGCTCTGTCTCGGACTTTGCGGTGCAGAATCAAAAGCCGTGGAAAAGAAGTATCCACACACACACTACTACGACTGGCAGTTCAAGCTCGTGGAAGTGAAGGATGAAAACGCAGAAAACAATGTCCGGCACCAGATGGATTTCACTCTGCCCATGCACGGTCCCTGGCTGACCAATCCCCGTTCCGATGGCATGACCATCACCTGGATCACCCGTGTGACTTGCGCCGGCGGGATCGAATACCGGGAAAAAGGAACGCAGGAATTCAAACGGCTCTGGCCCGTCAAATACGGACAGGTGGATTACAGCAAGGATATCCAGCATTTTCACCTGACCGGGTTGAAGCCGGATACCGAATACGAATACCGGCTTCTTTCCAACATGGACCAGGCAAGTACCGCATATTACCGTGATATCGCCGTCGGGCGGGAAATTTATTCGTTCCGCACGTTGAGCCGGGAAAAAGACAAATACCGCATCTTCATCACTGCCGACTTTCACGGCGGAAGCCGGCTGAATCTGGACCCGATCCTGTCTGAAACCGGCAGTCAAAACGCGGATCTCTTCTTCTTCCTCGGGGACAACGTGGATGACAACGTACAAATGATCCGTTACTACACGACATTCGGGTTCCTGGATGACGTCTCCCGTGCTTACGGGAAGTACAAACCCTCCGTTTTCCTGCGCGGGAATCATGACTTCATCGGCAGAGATTCCCATCAGTACGGCGAATATTTCCCCACGCCCAACGAAAAAGCGTATCAGGCATTCCGGCACGGTCCGGTGCTTTATGTCTGCATGGATACCGCATGGCCCGCCAAAGAAAAGATCCAGCTGGAACAGCAAAATAAATATTTTGCGGAACAGGCACAGTGGATCCGCGAACTGAAAAAGACCGAAGACTGGAAAACGGCGAAGTTCCGTATCGTCATGGCGCATATCACACCCTCCATCAACGTGGGTTATGATGTCCTTGCCAAACATTGGCGGGAAGTCTTCAATGACACCACGCCCGAAGGCAGGATCCATGCGTATCTCTGCGGACACCATCATGTGTACCGCCGTATCAATCCCGGCACCAGAGAATCCCGGATCAACAACGCGTTCGGTGAAGTCAATGTCAAACGTTATCCCATCGTCAAAGCCGCGCCCGATGTCACGGATCCCTATACCGTGGTGGTCTGCCGTTTCCTCGAAGGGATGACCGTGGATGTTTCGCCGGAAAAACTGGTCTTCAAGAGTCACCGCTGGCTGTATCTGCCCCAGAACGATCTCTATGATGCCTTCGAAATCACGCCCGACGGCAAAGTGAAAGACCTCATCAAGGTCGATGTCTTCCCGTTCCCGGCTCCCGCTCCCGCGAAAAAGAAATGATCCGCTGTAAACGAAAGGATACTGAATCATGAAACTCAAATATACGCTTCCGGTTCTTCTCGCAGCAGTCTCTCTGACGGCTCTGGGCGCAGCAGAACAGAACAAGAAAAGTGTTTACGATAAATACCAGGTCTTCCAGCATGTCCCCGTGAAATTTGAAGACCCCGCCCCCCTGGACAACCACAGAGGACAACTGGATTTCACCACGCCCCAGCATGGTCCCTGGCTGACCAACCCGAAACCCGACGGCATCACCATTACCTGGATCACACGGGCGGAATGTGCAGGCGGGATCGAATACCGGGAAAAAGGGACCGAAACATTCACCCGGCTCTGGCCCGTGACTTACGGACAGATCGATTTTGTCAGACGGATCCAGTATTTCCATCTGACCGGGCTGAAACCGGACACCGAATATGAATACCGTCTTCTCTCCAATATCAGTGCGTACAGAGGATCCTATCACGGCTGGTCCGTTGCAGGCAAAAAAATCTACACCTTCCGGACAATAGCACCGCAGAAACAGAACTACCGCGCGTTCATCACCGCGGATATGCACGGTGCAGCCAGACTTTGTCTGGATCCCCAGCTTGACCGGACCGGCGGGATCGATTCCGATTTCTTCTTCTTCCTCGGGGACAGCGTGGAAACCACAAACGGACTCCATATCGAGTATTATGTCACGTTCGGGTTCCTGGATGACATCACCCGGCGGTACGGCACAGCGAAACCCACCATTTTCCTGCGCGGGAATCATGACATCTGGGGGCGCGACACCTACAAGTACGGCGATTATTTCCCTTCCCCCGACAAAAAGACCTATCAGGCGTTCCGTCAGGGACCGGTCCTCTTCGTCTGTCTGGATTCCATGTGGCCTGCCACCGAAAAAGTGCAGAACGATCAGTACAATGCCTACCTGCAGGAACAGGCGGACTGGGTCCGTGAGTTGAAGAAGACCGATGACTGGAAAACGGCGAAGTTCCGTGTTGTCATGGCGCACGTCGCCCCGGTCGCCAATCAGGGCAAACATCTGGAACCTTACTGGCGGGATCTCTTCCAGGATGCCACGCCCGAAGGCAGGATCCATATTTTCCTCAGCGGGCACATGCACCGGTATTACCGGATCAATCCCGGCACAAAACACATCACGCTCTCCAACGGAAGCAAGGATGTGAAACAGGATGCGTTCCTGAAATACCGTTATCTCAATCAGGGCATCATCCCCGATAACGTGCCGTACACCAACGTGGTGCTCCATGCTGCAGAAGGTATGACACTGGATGTGACGCCCGGGAAACTCATTTTCAAGAGTCATCGCTGGGATAAAATCGATGGCGGGTTCTATGACGAATTCGCCATCACGCCAGATGGAAAAGTTCTGGACAACCCCGGTGCGCAGGTGTTTGAACTTGCCCCTGCACCCGCAAAGAAAAAGTAAGCAGAAGCAATTCTGCCGTCAAGACAATATTTTATCCCCCTGCCGATTTTCCCGGCATGGGGATATTTTTTTGCAAAAAAATCTTAATTTTTTCTGTTTCCTGGTTGAAAAATAAGCAAAATAATGGTACATTGACGGAATGAATGTGTTTCCCTATGGGAAACGGGTT
Organism: Victivallales bacterium; assembly: GCA_045592785.1. Taxonomy (GTDB): domain Bacteria; phylum Verrucomicrobiota; class Lentisphaeria; order Victivallales; family UBA1829; genus RGIG8244. The sequence goes on from JAZNVL010000036.1 coordinate 32,358, forward strand.
GAATTATAACTTTTTTTCGGCGGATGACATTATGGAACAACGAAAAATTTTGAGCGGAGACGAAGCAGTCGCGTACGCTGCTTTGGCATGTGGTGTCACTCTCGGGAGCGGATATCCCGGCACACCCTCCACCGAAGTTCTGGAAACTTTGGCGTCGATCGGCGGACCTGCTGAATGGTCCCCCAATGAAAAGGTGGCACTGGAAGTGGGAGCGGGCGTGGCAGTCGCCGGCGGACGTTCTCTGGTCACGATGAAACATGTGGGCGTAAATGTGGCGGCAGACCCGCTGTTCACGTTGACGTATATGGGCGTGAATGGCGCACTGGTCCTTCTGACAGCAGATGATCCCGGCATGGGATCCAGTCAGAACGAACAGGACAACCGCAATTATGCGAAGTTTGCCATGATGCCCATGCTGGAACCCTCCGACAGTCAGGAAGCATACGATTTCGCCATCCGGGCATTCAAGCTCTCCGAAGAATTCCGGGTGCCGGTGATGTTCCGCATGACCACACGGGTATGTCATTCCCGGGGCCCTGTGACACTTCTTGCGGAAAACGAACCGCGGAAGATCGGCAATTACATCCGTGACGTGAAGACGAAAGTCATGATCCCGGCATACGCGAAGAAAGCACATGTCCGCCTGGTGAAAAGCATGGCGGATCTCGCCGCGTATAACGAAGCACACGCGGAACTGCGTGAAGTCAGCGGCGCACCGGCAGAACTGGGCGTGATCACCAGCGGTGTGGCATATCAGCATGTGAAAGAAGCCGCACCCGATGCCGCCGTCCTCAAACTGGGCATGACCTGGCCGCTCCCCATGGATGCGATCCGCGACTTTGCCGCACAGTGCAAACGGGTGATCGTGGTGGAAGAAGGTTCCCGGTTCCTGGAAGAAAATATCCTCGCCGCCGGGATCGGTATCGAACGCAAGGATGAGATCTTTGAATACGGCGAACTCAATGTCGCCCGCGTGAAAAAACTTCTGGCGCACGATTCCTCCCCGGATGCCGTGGGTGCCCCCGGCAGACCGCCGGCACTCTGCCCCGGTTGTCCCCATCGCAAGACATACGAAGTCCTGCGTGACATGGGCTGCATCGTGGCGGGTGACATCGGTTGTTACACGCTGGGCGTGCTTCCTCCGTTTGAAGCACTTGACTGCTCCATCTGCATGGGCGCAAGTATCGGAGCCGGACTGGGGATGCGTCACAGTCTTCCCGAAGAACAGGCGCGGAAAGTGGTCAGTGTGATCGGGGACAGTACGTTCCTTCACAGCGGGATCACGGGAATTCTGGAAATGGGTTACAATAAACCCGCAACCGGACACGTTGTATTGATCCTGGATAACTCCACGACAGCGATGACCGGATTGCAGGAACATGCGGCGACGGGTGTGCATCTGGATAAGAGCGATGCGCCGAAAGTCTCGCTGGAAGCGCTGTGCAAAGCTGCGGGCGCGGATAACGTGGATGTGGTGGATCAGGTGCGGGAACAGGAAGCGTTCCGTGCGCTGCTGGAACAACGTCTGGCATCCAACGATGTGAGTGTGATCATTGCGCGTAATCCGTGCATTCTCCAACTCAAGAAACTGGCAAAACAACGTACACGGGAAGAAAAACAGTCATGAAAGATACAGTCAATGTAATGTTTGCGGGTCTGGGTGGACAGGGGATCATCCGGGCATCCGATATGCTGACCGAAGCCGCATTCCGCCTGGGATATGATGTAAAGAAAAGCGAACTGCACGGCATGAGTCAGCGCGGCGGTTCCGTTTCCAGCGATGTCCGGTTCGGAAAAAAGATCCTTTCCCCCATGATCCCGGAAGGGGAAGCCGATTATCTGGTGGCAGTCTCCGAAGATCAGATCGACGTATGCCGTCCCTATCTCTCGGAAAACACCGTGATCATTCGTCCTTCCGATATCAACGAAGCCGATGCAAAATCCCGGATGGTGAATATTGCTCTTCTGGGCGTATTGAACCGTCATCTGCAATTCCCTGCGGATATGTGGGAAACGTTGATCCGGGAAAACTTCCCGGCACAGATCGCAGATGCAAATATCGAAGTGTTTCACCGTTCATTCAGTGAATAACGATAAGTAAGTAATTGTAAGAGGAACAACAATGGCAGACTCAAAAGCAGTAAATCCGGCAAGCGCAATGGACTTCATGCCGGTAGAAAAACTGCGGGCGCTTCAACTGGAACGTTTGCAGAAAACAGTCAAACACACTTATGACAACGTCGCACTCTTCCGTCAACGCATGGATGACCGCGGCCTGAAACCGGAAGATGTCCAGTCCCTGGAAGATCTGGGGAAACTTCCGTTTACCATGAAAACGGACCTGCGGGACACCTATCCCTTCGGACTGTTTGCCTGCCCCATGAAGGACATCGTCCGTACCCATGCCTCCAGCGGGACCACGGGGAAACCCATTGTTGTAGCCTATACCCAGGGTGACCTGGAAGTCTGGACCAACGCCATGGTCCGTGCCCTGGCAGGTTGCGGACTCCATGCCGGTGACATCGCGCAGGTCTCTTACGGTTACGGTCTGTTCACGGGCGGACTGGGTGCGCATCAGGGCTTTCAGGCTCTGGGCGCGACCGTGATCCCGGCATCCGGGGGGAATACGGAACGTCAGATCATGCTGATGAAGGACTTCGGGGTGACCTGTATTGCATGTACGCCCAGCTACTTCCTGCATCTGACGGAAAAAGCCGCGCAGATGGGGATCGACATCCGGGAACTTCCGTTGCGTGCGGGTATTTTCGGTGCGGAACCCTGGACCAACGAAATGCGTAAGCGCATCGAAGAAGCTGCGGGGATCAAGGCGTATGACATCTACGGTCTTTCCGAAATCTGCGGTCCGGGTGTGGGCTGCGCCTGCGAAGCCCAGGATGGACTCCACATTTTCGAAGACCATTTCTATCCCGAAATCATCAATCCGGAAACCGGCGAAGTGCTGCCCGACGGCGAAGAAGGCGAACTGGTATTCACCACGCTGACCAAAGTCGCCATGCCCATGATCCGTTACCGTACACGCGACATCACTCGCATCCGTACGGATAAATGTACCTGCGGCAGAACGATCCGCCGTATTGCCCAGATCGGACGCCGCAGTGACGATATGTTCATCATCCGCGGCGTGAACGTGTTCCCCTCCCAGATCGAAAGTGCGATCATGAGTGTGGAATCCACGCTGCCGGTCTACCAGATCATCCTGACCCGTTCCCACGGACTGGACCAGGTGGAAGTGAATATGGAAGTGAACGAATCCATTTTCAACGACAAGATCGCGGAAATGGAAAACATCAAGGCGAAGATCTCCCACTCCATCGAAAGTACGCTGGGGATCCGGGTGATCATGCACATGCTTCCGCCGAACACCATTCCGCGGAGCGAAGGCAAAGCCAAACGTGTTATCGACAAACGTGACCTCAACGCCTGAATGAGAAAGGAGTAATTCATTATGAAAATCCAACAGATCTCAATTTTTCTTGCGAACAAGCCGGGCGCATTGGATGATCCCTGCCGTATTCTTGCGCAAAATGACATCAGCATTTCCGCTCTGACACTGGCGGACACCAAAGAATTCGGGATCCTCCGTCTGGTGCTGAAAGATACCGGAAAAGCGTGCAAAGTCCTTTCCGAAGCCGGCATGCTGCCCAAACTCACCGATGTGGTCGCCATCGAAGTCGATCACAAGAGCGGAAGCCTTGCCAAAATCCTGGAAACCTTCACCCGCAATCAGATCAATGTGGAATATCTTTACGCCTTCCCTGCCGGTGTGGACGGGAAAGCGGTGATCATTTTCCGTTTTGACGATCCGGATACCGCCATCGAAAAACTGAAAAAAGAACATGATCTCGTCATCGTGACAAAGGATATGCTTTTTGCATCCTGAACAGGAATTCGATCATGCCGGAAAATAACAGAAAGATCCTTATTTTCGATACCACTCTGCGGGATGGATCCCAGGGAGAAGGCGTCTCCTTCTCCAGCACGGATAAGATCCGTCTTGCAGAGAAACTGGATGCCCTGGGGGTCGCCTACATAGAAGGCGGCTGGCCCGGCTCCAACCCCAGAGATGCTGAATTTTTCGCCCGGATCCGGGGAAAAAAATTTCATCATGCGCGTCTGACGGCATTCGGCAGTACCCGCAGAGTGGGGAACAGGGTGGATGAGGATTGCAATCTGCGTGCATTGCTTGCTGCGGAAACGCCGGCAGTTTCTCTCTTCGGGAAAGCCTGGCGGCTTCATGTGGATGAAGTCCTGCACACCACGGCAGAAGAAAATCTTGCCATGATCCGGGAATCCTGTGCGTATCTCACCGATCACAAACGGGAAGTCATCTTTGATGCCGAACATTTCTTCGACGGCTGCAAGGATGACCCGGAGTTCGCCATGGCAACGCTCCTGGCGGCTGTCGATGCCGGTGCCGCCGCAGTCACTCTCTGTGACACCAACGGCGGTGCCATGCCGCTGGAAATCTATCACATCAGTCAGGAAGTCCGGAAACGGATCCCGGCTCACGTTATTCTGGGGATCCATTGTCATAACGATGGCGAAATGGCGGTGGCTAACTCCATTCTTTCGGTCCGCGGCGGCGCGGGAATGGTCCAGGGGACCATCAACGGGTTCGGTGAACGGACCGGGAACGCCAATCTTTGTTCGATCATCCCGGCGTTACAGTTGAAAGCAGGCTTCTCCTGTCTGCCGGAGGGGCACGTCGGCATGTTGAAAGAAGTGAGCAACTTTGTGGATGATATTGCCAATGTGCGTCATGATCCGGCACTGCCCTATGTCGGGGAGAGTGCATTTGCGCACAAAGGCGGGATGCACGTCAATGCGGTGGATAAGAACCCCCGCACATTTGAACATATTGAACCGGAGTTGGTGGGGAACCGCCGTCGTATTCTGGTCTCTGATCTTGCGGGCAAAAGCAATCTCCGCATGAAAGCGGAAGAATTGGGCATTGACATCGGCAACGATAACAATCTGGCGAAACTGCTCGAACTGCTCAAAGAAAAAGAAAATGCCGGTTATGAATATGAGGCGGCGGATGCCTCCATGGCTCTGCTGCTCCATAAATCCATCCACGGCTGGAATCCCTTCTTCACGCTGGAAGGATTCCGCGTCATCGTGGAAAAAAGAAAGACGGATGACGGTGCCGTTATTGCCGAAGCGACCGTCAAACTCAGTGTCAACGGGGAAAGCAAACTGGTCGCGGCGGAAGGGGAAGGTCCTGTGAATGCACTCGACCTTGCATTGCGGAAAGCCCTGGAACGGTTTTACCCGGAAATCCGCGGGATCCAGCTGGTGGATTACAAAGTCCGCATCATTGAGGGAGTCAACGGGACCGCGGCGCACACCCGCGTTCTGATCGACAGTACCGATGGTTCCACGTTCTGGGGAACCGTCGGCTTGAGCGAGAATATTATTCAGGCATCCTGGGAAGCCCTTGTGGATTCCATGGAATATATCCTGTTTCGTAAAAATGCCACACCGGAAAACATACCAACCGCTTGAATGGAGTATATATTATGTCGAAACGTTTTTTTCTGATCCTGCTTCTTCTGCTCTCCACCTCGTTTTATTTCGGCACTGCGCCCGAAGCGGAAGCGATCGACCCTGTTACCATCGCGGTCCTGACCCCGATCGCCATTCAGGCGGCAAAAATCCTTATGCCGTATGTACTGAAAGCATTGCGGAATATGGCAGTGGTTTTTCTGCGCGGCTGCAAGCACCTGATCGGATTGATCCGACTCCCGCTGGGGTTGGTACAATGTCTGCTTTTTCAGTATAAAGCCGGTCTTACAAACTTGTGGCACGGGATCGTGGCGCCCTTCAAATTCGGAGGGAATATGCTGCTCTTACCCATCTCCATCTTCGGCATCGGAGTGTAGGGATGCCGGAGAAAACAAAATACACAAGCAAACGCAGCGTAAGACAACTCCGGAAAGATATTGCTCCGCTCCTCAACAGCTGGCATGATGACCCCGAGGAAGCACAGGGAGCTATGGTCGCATTTCTGCCGCAGGGGACAACGCTCTCCGATGCCGTACACTCCGTCATCAAAAAGAAGATCCCGCCCTACATGATGGTGATCTTCACCCTGCGGGAACACTGGAAAGAAATCGCCGGGGAAGTCGCTGCGAAACGGACTCTTCCCGTACGATACAAAGAGGGCATTCTGGATGTGGAAGTCTCGCACCCCGGATACCGCATGGCGTTATCCGGCAAGACCATTCAGAATGCCATTCTGGAAAAAGTCCGGATGTATCCCGGTGCGGAAGACTGCAAGCAGTTGCGTTTTATCCCCGCCGGCAGTCTGAACCGGGAATTCTGACCGCTTATTTTGCCAGCGTTTCAAACAACGCATCAAAGCACTGCCAACGATTCAGCCAGGTCATCACACGGATCTCATGACGGCCTTCCGTGGAGACCCATGTCTTATCATCCTGCAGGATGGGCGAAGAAATCAGGGCAGACCGCGTATATTCCGGCTTCACCAGATAGAGAATCGTGGAAATATCCCAGATCACTTTCTGCTGCCAGATGCGCCCGTGCATATAATCAAAGGTCCGGGAGTAAAGGAACTCGCCCAGTTCCCCCAGAGGCTTGCAGCGCAGTTCCAGTTCGGACAGCGTGATCATCAGCAGTTCCGATACCCCCAACGCAGGGACCCAGACCAGCGGAACGCCGGACTCAAACAGAACTTGTGCCGCCGGGATGTCCTGTTTCAGATTGAACTCATCGTTATCGTTGCATTGAATGGCATGACCGCCCAGCCAGACGACAACCACGCTGTCAATGATCTCCGGAGCCATAAGCAATGCGGATGCCACGTTGGTCACAGCTCCGATCGCCATGATATACAACACCTTGCCTGCGGCTTTACATTCTTTTGCCAGTTCCACGATCCGGCGGGCACCTTCGCTTTCCACCGGCGTGAACGCATCCGGCAGATACGAAATGGAACCGCGGTACGCAAAGTTTTCCGGCGAACCTTTGAGAAGCTGAAGCAGTTTCAGGATCTCCTGATAACTCTTTTCCATACCGTCAGCAGGTCCTTCGGAACGATCATTGTAAAACGGAGCTGCAATAACTGCACGCATATTCAAACGTTCGGGACTGCGGATGGCAAGCGACATGGCAAACTGGTCGTCGATCTCGTTGAATGTATCCGTATCCAATACGGCTTCCAGAGGACCATCGGTGAAAGAGGGGATGGTCAGCAGTTCACGGCGTCGTTCCGGGGAGATTTTCGGAAAAAGGTCAGCAATTTTTTTCATGATCGAAATCCTTTTGTAAGGTGTTTTACGGTTTTGCCTTAATATAATGCCGCAAGAACAAAATGCAAGTCTTGACAATTGCATTTTTCATGTTATATTGGCACGAAACAAAGCAATCATAAGGTGATCAATGAAAACTGAACTCAAACAGGCGATCGGTTTCCGCGAACAATGGATCCGGGGCGAACATACACAGGCCTTCCGCCTTCTCAATGGATTCACCGAAGGGATCCCCGGGATCGCCATTGATATTTTTGCAAAAACTGCCGTGATCCATGATTACGCCAAGCAGGAAGAGGAATGTGTAGATCCCGGGATAATCCATGACATACTCCGGGAGGAACTCCCGTTCCTCAAAGCCGTCATTCTGAAAAAACGGGCGGAGAAAACTCCGGAACTGCGGAACGGGGTTCTGCTTTCCGGGGTGAAACCGGACGACCGGATCACAGAACACGGCGTACATTACGCCATTGATCTGCGGATGAATCAGGATAACAGTTTTTATGCGGACACCCGGTTATTGCGGAAATTCCTGTTGGAAGAAATGCAGGGGAAGGATGTACTCAACACATTCGCGTACACGGGGAGTCTGGGCGTGGCTGCTGCCGCGGGCGGTGCTGCTTCCGTATTGCAAACGGATCTCTCCGAACGGTTCATGGACCTGGCGAAACGTTCGTTTTCCATGAACAAAGTCTATTACAACAACAAAAATTTTCTGGCGGCGGATTTCTTCCCCGCGATGGCGAAACTGAAAAAGGAAAAACGGTCCTTCGATTGCGTGATCCTGGATCCCCCGTTCTTCTCCAAAACATCGAAGGGGGAAGTGGATCTCTGCGCCGCGCCCCAGGTCCCCATCAATAAAGTCCGGCCCCTGATCCGGGATAACGGACTTCTGATCGTGGTGAACAATGCGCTGTATCTCTCCGGAAAAGATTTCATCGCGTGCATCGACGAACTGTGCAGTGACGGCTGTCTGGTCAAGGAGGATATGATCCCGATCCCGGACGATTTCAGAGGACCTGCTCCGGTTTACCCGGTGGATCCCGCGCCCTTCAATCACCCGACAAAGATCATAATCCTGCGGGTGAAAAAACGGGGTTGATCATTTTGTCCGGAAGTCCATGCGGAGATTGACACGGTCTTGATAAACCGGAGAGAGTTTACCATAAAGAGCAATGGTAAAATTGTTAAGATTGCGTAAAGCAGGGAAATATTTTGCAGAAAAAGCATAAAATAATCATTATACTCTCTTGACAATAAAGAAAAGCTATGCTATTTTAGCACAAGTTTGAAAAAATCAAACCATGCGGAGAAAGAAAAAAATGAAACGGGAAGAAAGAAAACGGATATCCGGACAGGTTCTTACGGAATTTGCCATGACGGCTGTTATCTTTGCGCTGACAGCATGTGCGCTTCTTCTGCTGTTGGGTCTGTTGACGGAATACGGGTGGCGGATACTTTCTTTCACAGCGTGGGAACCTTTTTCATAATTTGTTGTCTAATAGCATAGGACAGCTAATATATTAACGTTAAAAACGCAGGAGAAAAAACAATGAAAGCCAGCACGAGAAAAGCCATTTTGAAGCACAATTCCAAAGGACAGGCGATTGTGGAATATATTATCATCATCGCAATCATTGCGGTTGCCGCGTTGACGATTCTGGGCATCTTCGGTGACCGTATCCGCGAACTGATAGCCGGTACCGCATCCAGTCTGGGTTCCGACAATGCCGCCGCCGAGTACGACAAAACAACGTCCAAGGAAATCGTGCAGAACATGGATAAGGACGGCGTACAGGACTTCTGAGGTATCCTGTCTGCACCGGGTAAAAAAGGGACATGGGCGAAAATGCTCCGGATGCGGTACCGGGCATCGTAAAAGGGGAGAGAGAGAGTCGGAAGATGTCATTGAAGCAGCAGCGCAATCGTGTCAGGGTGCGTCGTGCGGGCGAAAGCGGCGCGGCGATCCTGGAAAGTATGTTCACGATTCTGATCCTGCTGCTTATTCTTTTCGGGATCATCCAGTTATTTTATCTTTCGCTGGGAAAACTTTATGCTGATTATGCCTCATTCCGCGGGGCGCGCAGTGCCGCCGTCGGATTCAAAGATTACCTGGTGGACCGGGAAGCCAAGATCCAGGCGATCCCTGCCTCCGGTCCGCTGACCGAATACCGCACATCCGCCGAATTCCATTCCGCCAGAACACAATTCAATTACGAGAAGACCATGGTCCCGCGTTTCATGAACGGATACCAATGGATGAACTATCAGTACTGGGGCGGCAGTGATCCATTGTATCATGACGATTACCGTTGTGCTTACTACGGCATGTTGATGAGTGAATCCGGGGCAGTGAACTGTTCCTGCAAAGGGTGCGCATGTGATGCTCCGGCGGTGAATGTCACGACCCGCCGCGGTGGCGAAAGCGTGCGGACAACGTTCCATTTTTTGCGTTATCCCTTCACTGTTCCCATGTACCGTTTATTCACGAACAAAGATTCTATTGATATCAGCGGAGAAACACGGCTCTCCAATCATGCGGCATCGTATCTGGAATAAGGTGACGTCATGGATCTCCGCTTACGCAAACGGCAAAAATATGAACGTGGTCAGACGCTGGTGGCAGCGGTGATCATTATGGTGATCCTGCTTGTCGCCGTGATCCTGCTTTTCGATGTACAGAATATGATCCGGGGGAAAGTCAAAGGACAGAACGCCGTGGATGCCGCCGCCCTTGCCGGCGCAAACTGGCAGATGCACTCGCTGAATCTGGTGGGCGAACTCAATCTGGTGAAAGCGGCGACCGTACTTCTTTCCGATGCCGCGCTGGGGATCCAGACCCCGCCCGAAGAATTCACGCTGGTCAAACCGCCGCAGGAGATCAAATCCGAAGAAATGCTTCTGGATGAGATCCGTCGTGTGGAGGAGGAAAAGAAAAAATTCAAGCGTGCCATCGACCTTCTGACACAAATGCAGACCCGTATTTCCTTTACGGGCCCGCTGATCGGATTCGGCGCGGCACAGCAGGCAGCCAAAAACAACGGGATCACCTCCAACTTTGCCAGCGGCGAACTCCTGTATGAGCATTTCTACAAAAACATCATGGATGATGCGCTTTACGGAAATGATAAGATCGCACCGCAAATAATCAATGATTACGCATGGCGGATCCCGTACAGTGAGATGATCTTGAAGATTTTGGATCATGAATCCGAATTGACGTACGGTATCGCGGCATGTCCGCGGTTTGAGTTCATCGGTGCCCCTTCCCTCACCAGTAAAAACGGAAACAAACTGGTCCAATGGCTGGCACAGAAAAGTTTTTACAATGCCGTAAACGGAGATGACTGGTGTGCGTTGTTGACATTTCTGGATGCAACGACATCGATGAGCATGGGTGGTGCATGGTGGGGGGAATTTGATTGTGATTATTCCACTTCATTCCTGGAACAGGCGGAGATCCTGCCGCTGCATATTGAATATTATGCCGGATATGAACCGTACCGGAAAGCCGATGAAGCCGGTGTGATTTCCAAGATCTTTACAGCACGGGAAAAGATGCAGCCTTTATCTGCCACCCATGATCAGGAAGATCCGTATCAGTATACGGTGGATGAGACAACCGGCAGGATCACCCTGCTGACAAAATTCGACAAAAACGGCAATCCGATCGTCAATCCGGATGATACGGACTTGCGGTACAACATTCTGCCGTTGATCACCTGGGCAGTCTACGACTCCACCTGGGAAAAATACCCGCCGGAACTGCTGCATGACTGGCGGACGTATCTGGATGGCACGTTCAAGCCGGGACTGGATTATTATTCCGGTGCGCTCTCTTATTTCGAAGTCGGACAATACGTCAAGACCATGATCGGCAAGCATAATGTTTCCGGTTCGTTCAAAGGGAATATCGGCAACGATCATGGACTCGGCAAGGAAATGAAAGACCGGGCGCGCGCTGCCCATTCCACCGGGCAGGATATGAAAACTCTTTCCACGCAGCTTGCAGCCACAGCCTCGGCAAAACCCATCGGAAAAATATCACTTCCCAACGGGACCACGCTTTCTCCTTTTGAAGCGGGGGGGGTCGTATTTCCTGTATTCACACACTCGGTACTTCTTCCGGTTTCTCTGGAACCGCCATCGGGTTTCGGAACGCTGGATGTGGGCTGGTTCTATTATCTGACGGAATTCATTCCGATCCTGGGACAGTCTTCCAGTTTATCGGAAGCCTGGGAACAGGCGGCAAAGCAATACCCCGATCACACCAACTATTTCTCGCCCTATTACAGCGCACTGAAAAAAGTCAACGATCCCGCATGGCGTCAACGCGGTCTGGACTGGCTGAATACTCCCATTTCCTATTACACCGAAAACGGTGTGAGAAAAGTCCTGCAACGGAAACGGGATACCTGTGACGACTGGGTAAGCGGAGGTTCCGGAGGACCACGCCGGGGGCCAGGCGCATTGCATTAAACAATAAGGAGTCATAACGATGAACGACAAAGAATACAAAGTGATCCAAACCGGGATGCTCTCGGTAAACACCATACTGCTGAAACTGGGTGATGTGCTTTACATCATCGACCCGGGCGGGGATGCGGAAAAGATCATCCGTGCGGCATCAAATGCCGGTTGCAAAGAAACGGTGATCCTGCTGACACACGCGCATTTCGATCATATCGGCGCGATCCCGGAACTGGTGGAACGTTTGCAGGTGAAAAACGTATATCTGCACCCCGCGGATGTGGAACTTTATGATCATCCGGCAAACTGCTATCTGCCTTTCATCCCGCATCCGGAAAATCTTCCGGAAACGGTATGGGGCTTGCAGGATCCGCAGATCGAAGTACGCTGTACTCCCGGCCATACGCCCGGCGGCGTGGTGTATTATGTACCCGCGATCAAAACGGTCTTCTCGGGTGACACCTTATTCTGCGAATCCATCGGGCGCACAGATTTCCCCGGTGGCGACCTGAAAACACTGCTCAATTCCATCCGCAAGGAACTTTTCACGCTCCCGGATGACACCGTTATTGTGGCGGGACATGAAGGCGAAAGCAGTATCGGACACGAGAAGAAATACAATCCGTTTCTTACGGGGCTGGCGGGCTCATGAGACGGATCCTCTGGGGTGGTCTTATCGACCTGATCTTACTGCATCTGTTCTGGTTTTCCGGCGACTTGCGTATCGTGCTGCTGCAAGGGCTTGCCTGCGGGAACGTGTTGTATTATCTGTTCCTGTGCGTCACGTTTCTGCGTAAAACGGCGAAGAAAGAGGAACGGCACGGATTCCTGCTGGAATTCACCCTGCTGCAGTTCTTCATCTTTATGGGAATCTTCCTTTTCAAGCTTTCGGATATGATGATCCTGCATAACGCCGCCTGAATGTTCGAAGACGATCTTCAAACGCCGTCACTTCCTCCTGCGTGACCGGTGCGGGACGATACCGGAGACATTCGTATTCCGTCACGATGTCCGCAAGTTCGTCAAAGAAGGGCATTGCGGCAAAATCCCGGCTCCATTCCCGCCAGGACATTTCCTCTTTCCGTTCCACTTTCAACTGTGCGGCAAGACGGCACATGGCACGGTAGATCTGTTGTCTGGAACGGGAATATTTCAAGTCGATCCGCCGTCTCCGGCGGTAACGGATCACAAGAAAAACGCCGGATGCCGTCACAAGGATCATCACACACCATCCGGCGGGCGTGACCAACCATTCTGCAATGGCAGTGAAGAACCGGTTCACCATTTTTCCCGGATACCCCCGGAAGAGGTCGGCGAAATTGCTGCGGAGGAAATCTTCGATCCGCGCGAAAAAGACATCCGTTGCGCCGGGCACGGGATTCTGCAGCAGGTCACTCCATGTTTCCGGCGTGGGATCGTAAGCGATCCATTTTCCGCTTTCCGGATCGTATGCTTCCACCCAGGCGTGAGCATTACGGCCCGTGGCATAATACCATCCGGCAGGGTGCAGATCCGTACAGACGAATCCGGTGATATACCGGGCATGGATCCCGGATGCCCGCAGCATCAGGACGGCGGCGGAAGCAAACAGTTCGCAGTGTCCGGCGCGAGTGTAAGTCAGGAATCGTTCCACGGGATCGGACGGCGGATTTTTATGTTTGATCCAATGGTATTCAGCCGCCGGTTGCGGATTCAGGGAATAGGCATAATTCTTCCGGAGAAACTGAATGATCCGTTCGGTCTTCCCGCGCGGTGAAACTTTTTCCGGTTCCGGGAAAAGGATCGTGTGATACTGTCGGAGCAACGGAGCCAATTCCGGGGGAAGAGTCAGATACCGCCGGAGCGATTCCGCGTTTCCTTCCTGCGGATATTGCGTTGCTGTCATAAACCCGTCATCCTGTGTCGTGATGGCAAAATATCCGGCGTGCTGTGTCATTTTTTCAGGGATCAGTACGCCATCGGGAGAGATCCGGGCGGAATCCGAGACCATTTCCACGGCGACCGTATTCCCGGGAACCGGCAGATATCCCTGAAAGACTCCCGATGCGGGGAAGATCTCCATGCGGCGTTTTCCCGTTTCCAGACTGTCCCCGTAGAACGGATAATAACTCAACGCCAATTCCGCATCCAGTGCCAGGTCCGGAAGTTCCGTCGGTTCCACTCCACTGCGCCGCCAGACGCCGCCGGAACGGTATTGTTCGTACACGCGTCCGCGGAGGTACCCCGGCGATTCATCGGCATACACACGGAGCAGAATGGCATCCATCCGGTCCAGTCCGAAATCAGCGAAGGGACGTGCGATATTCTGTTCCCGGGTATTCCGGGTGAACTGTCTGTGATGGGAACGGCGCATTTTCCGCTGTAAGTACCGTTCCATCTGCCTGAGTTCGTCACTGTATACATCCCGGAGTTGATCCAGTGTGATGAAACAGACGGGGAGAAGCAGCCATGCCGCCAGACGGTATTTGCGGCTCCGGCGGGGTTCCGCAGTTGCGTACCGGGCGTCGGATGTCAGGAGCAGCAGCACGCCCGCCGTTTGCAGCAGGACCATGATCGTGTAAAGTACTCTGTAATTGCGGAGCAGATCCGTAGAGAGAAGAAAACGCACGTTTTCCACTTGTTTCGTGTGGAATATATCTCCGCACAACAAACAGCAGAATACACAGATCAATGCGATGAGACCATTCAGCTCACGGGTCCGGCGGACCGCACACATGACCGCAGCCGAGTATAACAGAAGCGGCACACAGAAATGGGAGCGGATCAACGCATCCACGAAAGCAAAACGGGGTCCTTCCACCGGGAAAAGGTAATGAGGTATGATCACGGCAAAAAGGATCACCGGCAATGACAGCAGGATCGTTTTTCTTCCACCGGCAATGGGCGGGAGGAAAAACGGGATACAGGCGAAAGCCATCGTCAGGATCAGAATATGCGGCAGGTCATATTTCACCGAAAGCAGCAACGCCGACGGCAGAAGAAGAAGACAGCGCGTAAAAAATCCGATACCACGGTAACGTTCTATACTCATTGCGCACCCTCCATTCCACGCAGGATCACATCCGGCGAAACAACCGTCACCGAGTCCGGGATATCCCCATTGCGCCGTTTGGCGACAAGGTATACGGTCGTGCGGATCCGGGATTTTTCCAGGACCGCAAGCAATTCTTTCACACTTTCATCGTACCGGAGCAGGACAAGATACACTTCTTCCAGATCACGGTGGATCGCATGAAGCTGTTCTTTCAGCGACGGGATCGGATCCGCTTGCAGAGGGACTGCGTATGCCAGGGAATCCAGTACCCGGGGCATGACTGCGGCAGGGCTCCCGCCCAGCCGGAACGAATGGATCTTTCTGCCCAATGCAAAATGAGAAAGATAGATCCCGGATTCCGTCAGCGTGTACGCCAACGACGCGGCAAGGGAACAGCATCCTTCCAGTTCCAGCTGTTCCTCTTTTTCCAGATCCGTCTGCAAGATCCGGCGCAATTTTCCCAGCGAAAACACCGGTATCATCCGGTCCGGATCCCAGGTATCCACCAACAACGCGGCGGATGCTTTCTGCTCTTTTTGAAATTCCTTGACGATCAATCGTTCTTTCCCCGCCGATGCGATCCAATGGATCCGCCGGGGGGAATCCCCGTTCTGATATTCCCGGCATCCCTGAAAATTCAAGCTGTCACCGGTATGCAGAGAACGCCGGGCGGTTTGCTGTCGCGGGTCCGCACCTGCACCGCCGAACAGGTTCCGTAATTGGGTGTACCATGGATGGACCAGAAGTTCCTCTTTGCCGCCGTTGCGGACCGCGTGTTTGAAGATATTGAACGGGAATGAACTCTCTGTCATCGCGCAGGGGATCCGGCAGAGGCCACGCTTCCGCGGCGTGAATCGGACCGTTATTTCCCGCGTTTCCTTTGCCGGGACCTGAAAATATTCCAGTCCGTCCGTGCGGATCCACTCCCGTCCGCCGGTATACGGTTCCGCCAGAAGATCCAGCGCAGGAAGATGTTTTCTCCGGTTCTCCACGGAATAACGGAATACGCAGGGGACTCCGCAGACCGCCCGGTGGGGCAGCTGTCGTTTTACATTCAGCCGGGGCAGAAAGAACAACCCGATCAGGAAGTCCGCAACGGCACAGGTCAGCAGTGCAAGAAAGAGGATCTGCGCCGGACCGCGTACGGAAAGACTGCTGACAAAGGAGGTGACAAGAAAGACGATCAGCAGAAGCCGTGCCGGACGGGACAGCATCCGTTCGTACCACGCCATGCACCAATAGAAAAGCATGATCGCGGCGGACCGGTAGAACCGCGTGAGCCGAGTGACAAACAACGGCTCGTGCATCCAGACCGGCCCGGCGAGGAACCGGGTTCGGAGGTCGGTTACGGCTTGCAGGCTTCTGCGGAACATCAGGCGGGAATCCGGATCTGTTTCAGGATGTCGCGTACTGCCTGTCCGGCTTCGTCCGCCACGCCCTGTTCTTTCATTACCAGACGGTGCGCCAGCACGGGGACCGCCAGTTCTTTCACGTCATCGGGCGTGATGAAGGACCGGTTCTGCAGCCAGGCACGGGTACGGGTACACTGGGTCAGAGTAAGGAACGCGCGGGGACTTGCGCCCAACTGGATCCGGCTGTCTTCCCTTGTTTTGCGTATGATCGCAAGGATATATCCGGCGACGGAATCCTCCACGGTGATCCGTGTGATGTATTCCCGGATGAAACGCAAGCCGTCTTCACACAAAATGGGTTTAACGGAATCGCCGGGATCCGTTTGCAGCCGGTCGGTCAGCATTGCCATTTCTGCCGTCTCATCGGGATAGCCCAGAGTCAGTTTCATGTAGAAACGGTCCAGCTGTGCTTCGGGGAGCGGATACGTTCCGAAATATTCCACCGGGTTTTCCGTGGCGATCACCAGGAACGGATCGGGGAGCGGGTAAACTTTCCCTTCCAGCGTGACCTGTTTTTCGTTCATCGCTTCCAACAGAGCGGACTGGGTACGCGGGGATGCACGGTTGATCTCATCGGCAAGTACGATATTGGTGAATACGGGACCTTTGTGCATGACAAATTCCGCCGTTTTCGGGTTGTAAATGGAACCGCCGAGGACATCGGCAGGCAGCAGATCCGGGGTGAACTGGATCCGTTTGAACTGCACATTCAAAGCCACTGCCAACGCTTTTGCCAGCGTTGTTTTCCCCACACCGGGCACGTCATCCATCAACACACTTCCACCCGCCAATACCGCGTTGAGCATCAGATCGACCACGGCATCCTTGCCGCGGATGACCCGGACCAGTTCATTGCGCACGGCATTGATCTGTTCCCGCAAAAGAGCTTCATCCATCATACCGGACTCCTTTTCCTGTGATTAAAAATCCTGTTCTTCTCTGAGTTTCCGTAAAATTTCCGCGAACGCCGCTTTCTGTTCCTCCACACTGATCCGCTGGAAGAAGTCCTGCGATTCCTTCACCTCCGCAAGATCTTCCGGAATATCACGGAGGAACGGCGAGGGATAACGGGGTTCGTGCTGTCCGTAACGATACCGCTGTTGGGCGCGGGTCAACACCAGATGTTCCTTCGCCCGGGTGATCGCAACGTAAAACAGACGGCGTTCCTCTTCCTCCCCGCCTTCACTCATGGAGCGTTCATGGGGGAAGAGATTCAATTCCATCCCGACCAGGAACACGCAGGGGAATTCCAGCCCTTTGGCGGAATGAACGGTGGTGAGGATGGGACCGTTGGAGACTTCTTCACTGGTCCGGTCGTTATCATCCATGAGGCTGTAATTCTCCATGAACTGTTCCATGGTGGGTTCTTCCCCGTTCCGGCGGGCGCGTTCTTCGTATTGTGCGATACAGTTGAGGAATTCAAGCACGTTTTCCTTGCGGTCGCGGGCTTCGTTGAGATCCTTGTAAAGCCGCTGAAAACCGCCGAGATACCCGGTCTCTTCCAGGTATGCCAGTGCTTTCTGGAATACATTGCCCGGTTCCCGGAAACTCTGACGGAACTTCTGGATCGTTTCGCCGAGCGCGCACGCGGATTTCGAAGCGGTCGCCGTGACTTTATCCAGATATTCCGGCATGGTCAAAAGTTTTGTCATGGGGATCTTGGTATTTTCCCGCATTTCACGCAGTTTCAGGATGGCTTTATCCCCCAGTCCCCGGGGCGGTACCGGGAGGATTCGCAGCAGACATTGATCGTCCCGTTCGTTCAGCGCAAGTTTCAGATATGCGGCGGCATCCTTCACTTCTTTCCGTTCGAAAAATTCCTGGCCGCCGATAACCACAGGCTGGATCCCGCGACGGCGGAGTTCCTGTTCGAACGTACGGGAAAGGAAGTTGGAACGGTAGAGGATGGCGCAGTCCCGGTAAGAATATTCGGTATGATTACGGAGGAATTCCTGCATGGCATCTGCTACGAAAGAGGCTTCTTCATCGCCACCGGGGAGCGAGACGATCTTGAGATTTTCGCCATCGCCCCTGGCACTCCATAGTTTCTTGTCATAGCGTTTGGAATTGCCGGAGATGACGGCATTGGCAGCCTGCAGGATCTTGTTTGTGGAACGGTAATTCTGTTCCAGTTTGATATGGATCGTACCGGGGAATATTTCGGGGAAGTCGAGGATATTGCTCACATCGGCACCGCGCCAGGCATAAATACTCTGGTCATCGTCGCCCACCACACAAAGATTGGGCTTTTCTCCGGCGAGCAGCTGCAGGAAACGGAACTGGGCGGAGTTGGTATCCTGATATTCGTCCACCAGCAGATACTGGTATTGCTGCTGCCAGCGTTTGAGGACATCCGGATGTTCTTCAAAGATCTTCACGGTGAGCAGAAGCATGTCATCGAAGTCCACCGTGTTCTGCAATTCCAGAAGCTGCTGATACCGTTCATAGATCTCCGCAAAACGCAATTCTTCCGGGGTATTTTTCCCGGCAAGAGCATCTGCCGGCGTGATCATGCTGTTCTTGCAGCGACCGATGTAGGATTGCACGGCACCGGTGGGGACTTCTTCCTTGGCGTACCCGAATTCCGCCGCCGCCTGCCGGATGATACTGGTCTGGTCCGCCGTATCGGCAATGGAAAAATGACTGTCATAGTGTCCCGCTTTTCCGATATCGCGCCGGAGGATCCTTCCGCAAATGGCGTGAAATGTCCCCAGGGTGACTTTCTGTGCATTTTCGGCACCGATCAACCGTTCCATACGTTCCCGCATTTCCCGGGCGGCTTTATTGGTGAATGTGACCCCGAGGATATGCTGCGGGGGGATCCCCTGTGAGATCATATAAGCGATACGGGCAGTGATGACCCGTGTTTTTCCTGTACCTGCACCGGCGAGGACCAGCAGAGGTCCTTCGATGGTCCCGGCGGCTTTTTTCTGTTCCGGATTGAGACTGTCGAGAATACTGTTGCTCATAAGCAGAATAACGATCCTTTCTTTCGTGTTGTTCGAACGTAATATAACACGCAAGTGACGTTTTGCAATCGAAAAAAATTAAAAATCGAGTAGGAGGTTGCACCTTATTGGTGCGACCGTCCTCTCACACCACCGTACGTGCCGTTCGGCATACGGCGGTTCAGTAACTTGAGTGCAGTTCATTATACCGGATGAAGATATCGTCATATCCCATCTGAATAAT
>JAZNVL010000037.1:0-35848 GCA_045592785.1 Victivallales bacterium
TGTACTTCCCGTTCGCACTCTTTAGTTTTCAATTTTTCATATTTCCTTTGACATTACCCTTACCCCGGCAATATACAGCACCTTTGGCAGACTTTCAAATTTTTTTCTGCATTTTTACGGGGAAATATTTGAATCCGGGGGGAAACTGTTGTATAGTACTCCCCGTATTACAGAAGGAGATCGCACATGAATCACGCGTTGGAACTTTTTACGGCTGTGCCGAAATGTCATAATTGTGCCCAGTCTGTCGTCTGCGGATGCGGTAGAGAGGATCTGAAAAATGAAATGGCTTCCTGCGGCGGCGGACGTGCTCCCGGCGGAGTCTGCGGTGCCGCATGGGGCGCCGCAAGCATCGTCCCGGAAGAAAAACGGCAGGCACTCCTTGATGAATTTGCAGAAAAATTCGGCTCCAACCTGTGCAGAGAACTCAAAACCGTACATAAGATCGCCTGCGCCGATTGCGTGGAAGCAGGCGCAGAACTGGCAGAAAAGTATCAGGCATGAAAACACAGAATACACCCGTCATCCGCTTCCGGGATCGGACCACCGGAGAGATCTGCGAAGAATCCGTCATGGGGAACAAAGCACTCCTTTTTGCCTACGAATCCGCCCTGGGACGCACCCTCTGGAGCATCCTGTTCGGGTCCGGGTTCGTTTCCCGGGTGATGGGTGCTTATTACGATTCCCCGCGGTCGCTGAAAGCGGCGGAGTCCCTCGCCGCCATTCCCGGATGTGATCCCGATGAAGCCGAAAAACCCTTGCAGGAATACCAGTCTTTCAACGACTTCTTTACACGGAAACTCAAAGAAAATGCCAGACCCGCTGACATGACGGAGAACGTTCTTGTCTCGCCCGGTGACGGCAGACTGCTGGTCTTCCCGGAGTGTCAGGCAGAGGATGCCATCCCCGTCAAAGGCGCAAAAAAGACGGTGCGGGATCTTTGTCTCGGTGACGTGCCGGAAGGAACGTTATCCGTTGCGGTCCTCCGTCTGGCACCGGTGGATTATCACCGTTATCATTACCCCTGCGATGCGGTCCAGAAAGCGGACCCGGCAGTTTTCAGCGGCAAATATCATTCGGTGAATCCCATTGCCCTGCGCCGCAGACCGGATCTCTTTGTGGAGAACACCCGTCAGGTCACAGCATTGGCAAGTCTTGTTTTCGGCGATATGCGCATGATCGAAGTGGGCGCGTTCGGCGTGGGGACCATCCGTCAGACCTCCTCCCCCGGCGAACACCGGAAGATGGAGGAAAAAGGCATGTTTCTTTTCGGCGGCTCCACGGTGATCCTGGTAATGCAGAGCAACACGGTGACGTTCGATGCGGATCTGGTTGATGCCTCTGCCCAGGGCATGGAAACAAGGGTGAAATGCGGTATGCGTATTGCCGCCGCCAGATGATTATTTATACGGATTGTTCGTCATATAGAACCAGCCGGTATAGTTCTTGAACGAAATCCAGTATTCCCGTCCCCAGACTCTACTGGGTGCATTCTGCGCGTGTCCGTCGAAGAACATCCCCACATTCCGTTTGGCGTGTCTTCCCTTCGTGAAATCCTGATAGACCCAGGACGTTGCCGGTTCTTTCAGGATCTTGCCCTGCACGGAAGAATAATCACTGCGGACACCGCCGGTAGAGAAGTTCTTCCAGAAATCCCACATGTGAAGAGTAGACCCGCCGGCAAGTCCGGCATCGGCAGTCCCGGGGATGTAGGAGTTGTTCCATGTATCGCCATATTTTCCGCCTTCATAGATCACGACGACACTGCCGGGACTTTTGATTTTGCTCACGCGGAAAAGACACCTGCGCAGTGCAGCATCAACATCGGCATCCACAAAGCCCTCCCGCGCAGCACATTGATGGGAATAGGCTAACAGATAATTGTAACTCGAATGCAGGATCGCAGTATCCGAAAGTTTGGCAGAGGGACACGCAACCCATTTCGGCAGATACTTTTTCAACAGCATCCCGCCCTTGGTGAAACTTTTGGGCAGTCTGAACTCCTTCGGACTCTGCATGGCAAGCAACTGACACCAAGCCGCAAAATACGGTGTCTTAAAACTGTTATGGTTTGTTTTTTCCAATGCCGGATCGATCACCTTTGTGGTGAACGGAAGGTGATAATCATCATGGCTGCTGGTGTAAGCCGCATACGCCGTGGACATATTCCGCATATTCCCCATACACAAAGCCATGCGCCCGGTCTCCTTGGCTTTACTCAATGCCGGCAGCAGCATCGCCGCAAGTACCGCAATGACTGCGATCACGACGAGGAGTTCAATTAAGGTGAACCGGTTCCGGTTCACCTGCCCATGGGCAGGTGAAAAAAACGCTCTCTTTGCACTGTTTTTTTGGGACACACTCTGCGACCGGTCACAGCAGAGATGTGAAGTAACGACCAACAGTTCGATCAACGTAAAACAACGTACAAAAACCTTCATCTTTTTCTCCTTTATTTCGCACACAAAACGGATAACGATACGTCTCAACTGAACATCTACATTATTATACAGCAATTTTCAAAAAATACAATACCCTTTTTTAAAAAAACAATAAAAAAAAGTTTAGATATAAGTTTAGAATCGTATTAAAAAAAGACGGCGGGAAAACAGAATGTTCTGGTTTCCCGCCGCCGTATCGAGCCGTACGGTGTTATTTTCCGTCCATGAAACGGGTGAAGTTTTTATCCATAGCCAGATCAAAGAGGTCTTCGTTCTCCGGATTGTATGCGGGGAATTCGGTCATGGTCTGGATATCGGCATACGCTTTCCGGTCGAGGTCAATACAATCCTGCACAAACTTTTTGGGGTATTCCGGGCCCAGCCAGCTGTCAGTCCCCCACACCACGTTATGCGCCACGTCGTATCCCACAGAATAGATCATTTTCAGGAAGAAATGACGGCGTGCGAAAGGAGTTCCCGGCGTGGTGTCGATGAACATGGTCACTTTCCGGTCCGGATAATCCTTGTTATGGGTTTCGAATCTGCCGTAGAGGGAGATACATTCTTCGCACCAGGGCCAGCTGATATGCGCCATGGAGAACCGGGCGTTTTTCAACTTGATAAGGTGTTCAAAGTTTATCGGACGGCTGTATTCGGCAAGTGCGTTTTCCGCCCAGATGATCCCGGTATGGAAGATGATCCCCATATTTTTATCGGCGATCTGCTGGAGCTGGGGCAGGATATCTTTCGGATAATAATGGGAGCAGATGATCTTGATGGCACGGATCCCCTGTGCTTCGCAGGCATCCAGCTGTTTGGTGAAATCGGCTTCCTGCGGGTCGATCCAGAACACGGGATTATACCCGGGCACGTTCTTCACACATTCCATCAACTGTTCCAGACGAGCCTGCCAGCAATGCTGTTTATCGGCATCGGGCTGAAAACATGCGGGGGAGAAGCTGAAAATATTGCCGCCGTCGATCCCGCTGTCCTTCTGATGACGGATAAAGTCATCATAATTGAGTGTGTTTCCGGGCGCGCTGTAAATGTGGACATGAAAATCTTTCATTGCGATTGGTTCCTTTCGTATTATTTATATTTGTTGTTTGATGATCCGTATTGCCGCATTCATTTTATTCCGCATTCTGCTTCAATGCGGCAAGTGCCTGTTGCACCGGTGACATCCGTTCACTGCCTGCGGTCAGGACCGCCGATGCCTGATCTTCCATCGCTTGGAACAATGCAATGGCGCAGGTACGGTAATCCTTCTTCGTGAGTTCCACCAGAAGCCGGATCCCCCGGTCAAGCAGTTTCTTATTCGTGCAGTCCACATAGCTCATCCAGTTCCCCGCCACTCTGCCGATCCGCGCCATGGTACCCGTGGAAACCGTGTTGAAAAAGAGTTTCACCGCCATGTTCCGCATCAGGGGAAACGCGCCGGGTGCAGCCGGGACATTCACCGTATAATCCCCGGAGAGTCCTGCGCCGATGGCGATCTTCACATTCCGGGGGAACCGGGTGGCGATCCCGGTATCAAATACCGTTTGCAGGGAACGGTCATCTTCCGTGAGCAGAAGGACCGCGATATCCTGTTCCGTGACGATCCGGTCCGCAAGTGCTTCGTTCCCCACCGGGATCTTCCGCAAGTCGTCCGCCGTGATGGCAGGGGGATTCTTCCGGATCTTTTCCGCCGCGCCCATGGCATCATAATCGGCGGGTGTCCATTCCAGACAACGCAGGGGACGGCGCATGGCGTGTTCCCAGGTCTGTGCGGTATCGTGGAGCGGATCCTTCACGAACGCCCAGGGCCGGGGAGACGTGGTATCGTCCAGTTTCCGGAAGGGCGGGAGCATGAAGGTGGGGGAGCGTTCCGTGGTATCGGTGAAGATATCCAGAAGACAATCATGGGCGAAGTAGGTGATGTACCCGTGTTTCTGATAAAGTGCGGCTTCCATTTCGATACAGGCACCGATGACTCCGCGGTTCGCTTCCGTTTCCAGCGCGGAAAGCACCTTCTCAAATTCCGCCGGATAATCCGGGACCGTTTCCCCGCACATCGTCAGGAACACCGTTTCCAGCATAGCGCCCGCCACCAGCTGTTCGGAAGTGGTCGCCTGCATCCGGGTGGACCCGGCAAGTGCCATGGGACAGCAGTACAGATCCAGCACATGGACCCTGGGATCCCGGATCACATCCCGGGACCGTTCCAGTTTTTCGCAGAGGATCTCCGCCGGATTGTTGAACAGGAAAAAGACTTTCGCGCCACGGTCCGCGGCTTCCCGGATCGTACCGATCACGCTGGAAGTCTCGCCCCCTTCGGAAATGGCACAGAGCATATCCTTTTCCCCGATCCCGGCATCCGCCGCCTGACGGCGTCCGAACGCGATATAATCTTCGAAGAACTCCACACTGCGTACCAGCGCAAAGTCGCCGCCCGTCATGATGCTTTCCACCGCATCGGCATACGCGTTCATCCCACTTACGCGGAGACACGCATTCCGCCACAGGGATTCCAGCAGAATACTCAATCTGCCCGTGGCACCGCAACCGGAGAAAATGATCCGTCCGCCGTTCCGTACCGTTTCCAGTCCGGCGCGACAGAACGCGGCATATTCTTCCGAGGCATAGACCCGGCGGAACATCCGCAAGACTTCCCGGTCCGCTTTCTGCAGGGAAATGACACCTTTCACCGGGTCACTCTGAAATTCTTCCCCCATGTTCACAGTCAGAGGATTGGATTGTTCCGTCGGCAGAAATCCCAGATGGAACTGGCTTTCGTTCTGAATAAAATCATCGGCTTTCCGGATGACTTCACTGTTCATCATAATTATTTTCCTTACCTTAAAATATGTTGTAATGACTGGTCAATATCTGTTCGATCTCACGGGCGGTACTCTGCCCACGCAATAACATTTCGTCCCCATCTGTTCCCGCAGGTACGCCGTACCCGAACGCCGCAGCCGGGAAACCCGGCACGCAAATGAGATGTCCCTGCACCGGAAGTCCCTGTTCCAAACCCTCGTAAGACTTTGTCTTGAAACAGCGGTCCAGCTCACGGTGTCCGGCGGCGGAAAGCGGAACGATCTTCTCCCGGTCCGGACCGGACAGTGTGGAAAGGAGCAGCCGGGAAGTGGGCAGTCCGTCGTCCATGGCGAACCGGAAATCCTTCCACACGCTCCAGGATGTTTTCCCCGAACAGATCCGGATCATCACCCGGTTGCTGTGATGGATCACAGAAAGGTTCACCACGATCCCGTAATCCGAAGCAAAACGGCGCAACGGAGCTTCCGATGCCTTCGATAACTGGGTGTATACATTCTCACGCAGGGATAACGCCGCCGTCATGGGACCCGGCCGATACCCGCTTTTCCGGCTTACTTTTTCCAGATAACCCAGTTCCGTCAATTCCCCCATGATCCGGGTGCAGGTCACCATGTTCCAATGTGTAGCTTCCGCACATTCCGTGGGAGTGACCGGATTCCCGCCCCGCGAGATCACATATTCCAGAAGATCGAACGCTTTTTTCAACGATTTCATAGGCGAAGGGGCGCTTTCTTTATTTTATATTTTGAAATTATTATTTTACAAAATAAAATAGCACATAAAATGCGTATTGTCAAGCAGGAGAGAAAAAATTCTTCCGGTTCCGGATCGGATCAGGGATCAATAATCGGGATAACGCAGCATGTTATTGCGCTTTTTCGCCGCCGTGGAACAATAATCGTTTTTATGGACTTGCAGGATGGATGACTTCACCTTCGAAACATGTCCGTCGTAATGTGTCACGTTACACGCTTTGTTGTGACGTCCGCTCACCGCATCACGGCGCATGGCGGAAAGGACAAACGGGGAATAATCGTATGTTGCATTCGGAACTGCCGGATATTTGGAGCTTCCATAGCTTGCACCATCGGAGGAACCGGGGATATTATAATTGCCTTCCACCATCATTTCATGCAGCCAGATCTTATGACTGGCACGTTTCACACGCTGAAGGAACAGAGGATACTTATTGCTGAGTTTTCCGGCAGCTTCTGAATTCTTGTCAGCAGATGCAACAGCCATCAGATTGGTGTTGCCGTAAGAAGCATAACCGGACCGGTCCGTGCAGATGTAGTATCCGAAAGAATAAGCGCCCGGCCATTCCTGACCGCTGTAAGCACCCGCAGAGAAACCCTTGGGTTGATTGTTGCGGTTCTTTCCGTCATCCGGGATCATGGGACACAGAAAGACACCGGGACAGCGATCGATCCCGTCCCGTTTTTCCAGCTTCATATTTGCAACGGACATCAGCAGGTCAACGCCGCGGGCATAACTGGAGTTATTGGCATTATAACCGGTGTCCCCTTCTCTCAAACTTCCGTATTGGATACTTCCCACCATGGCAAATCCGCCGTTATCATTGGCGTATGTGTGCATCATGGAACCGATCTGTTTCTGATTGGAAACACAGATCGCCTGTTTCGCCATATCCTTGGCTTTACCCAATGCAGGCAGAAGCATGGTAGCCAGAATTGCAATCACTGCGATCACAACAAGTAATTCAACCAGGGTGAAGCCGGAGTGTTTCACCTGCCGCGGGCAGGCAATAAACTCATCCGCATCGTACAGTTTTTTATTCATGTGTGGGATCCTTTCATTTTCCTGGTAGTAATTATATAACAAAATGACGTTTTTGCAATATCTTTTTCTGTAAAAAACATATCTTTTTCTGTATTTTTCATTTTTTTTCGCTTTCCTGCTTGCATTTGACCGGATAACAAGTTAGATTATAACAAATTTCAAGTATATAACAGGAAAGGAACGCAGACTATGCTGAAAATCATCATCACTGGAGCCGCCGGGCGCATGGGACGCCGTCTCGTAACGCATGTAGTGGAAGATAATGACTTGCAGTTGATCGGCGCGACAGAATATCCCGGGAGTCCTTACATCGGACAGGATGCGGGAGCCGTGGCAGGTGTGGGCGAATTGAATATTCCCATCCTGGAAGATATGGATATTGCCATCAAACACGCGGATGTGGTCGTGGATTTCTCCACCGGTGATGTGCTGGGCAATGCCCGTCTTGCCGCCGCTCATAACGTGGCAAGTGTCATCGGGACCACTGCACTCACCGATGCGGACAAAGCAGAACTGCAATCCCTCGCCGCCGACGGCGCACGGATCGTTTATACCACCAATTACAGCATCGGCGTGAATATGCTGTTCCATCTGGCGGAACTCACCGCAAAAGCCCTGCCCGATGATTTCGATATCGAAGTCATCGAAGCGCATCACAACAAGAAGAAAGATGCGCCCAGCGGGACCGCCATGAGTCTGGCAGAGATCCTCTGCAAAGCACGCGCACTTTCTGTGGAAGAAGATCTGCGTCATGGAAGACAGGGTCTGGTGGGCGCAAGAACACGGCAGGAAATCGGAATGCACTCCATCCGCGGCGGGGATATCGTGGGCGATCATACCGTCCTTTACGCCGCCGAAGGTGAACGCATCGAGCTGACACACCGCGCTTCCAGCCGTGATACATTCGTACGCGGCGCGCTCCGCGCAGCACGGTATATCGCCAAAGCTCCCGGCGGACGCGTTTACAACATGAAGGATGTTCTGGCAGACCTTCTGGGCTGCTGACGTTTTCCCTCCGAACGGAGTCCGGCATGAAATACACGGTCTTTGCCTGCTTTCTCTTCCTTTTTCTGCTGTCGCCGCTCTGCGCCGATACGCAGATCTTTGATGATGCGGAAAAACAGTTCAAAAAGATCCGCGGTCCCTATGCCGGGGCACGGGGCGCCGCCTACCATTCACTCCGCCATAAAGCCGTGATAAAAGATGTCACCGTATTTCAGGAGAAATGCAAACGTCTGCAAGCGGCGGTGGTACGTCATAAGCTGGGTAAAGATCTTCAATTTGAAGAGTATGCAAAGATTCTTCAAACCTGGCTCAATACCGGCGGGTTATCCCGGGGCACCGACCGTTTGGACAGCAAAGGCGGCAGGATGCAGGCAGACCGCGTTCCCTCGGAACATGTTCTGAAACTTCTGGAATCTGATTTCAAATCATTGCGCAAGTACGGACTCCATGATTTACCGGTGGACAAAAAACTCACCCGCTGGCTGATCCTGTTTGAATTTTTCCGGCTCATGGATTATTGCAGAGAAGTCTCCGGAAATTATGAGACTTACTCCCGGAATCTGGCGTGGCAGACTCTTTTCACGCACCGGTTGATCCGACTGAAAGAATGTGCCGTCCCGGTGGAACGGCTTCTCAAACGGGAAATGGGATCCGCGCTGGGCGAGATGGACTTTGCTCTGGAATTGAACGTCATCATCACCTATTTCCAGTCCATGCAGGCGGGAGCCGGCAATACGGTCCGCAAGACCCGGGATTCCGAACTCAAATATGCCTCGGGGAGTGCAGAGGGATCGGCATCCAAAGAAGATTTCCAGCACGCCATGCGCGCCATGGAGGAACTCTCACGGAATATCGAAAAGGAATGGAAAGAGCGGGATCGTGAACGTTTGCAGGCTCTGGAAGAAAAGCGCAAGGAAGAGGAACGCGCCAGGAAACTGGCAGAGCGCGAAGCGCAGAGAAAAGAACGGGAAGCCGAAGCAAGGGAAAAACAAAAGGCCCGGGAAGCCGCTCTGGAAGATGCTCAAAACAAAAAGAAAGAAGTCCCCATCGAACGGATGAGCGAAGAACAGCTCAACGCCAGACTGGATGCCGCACGGAACAACGTTTTCCCGAAAGACGATCAGTCCGAACTCCAGGATGGGCAGATGGAACAATGCAAAAAACTGTTGACCGCCGGTCAGCAGGAACAACTGGAAAGCATCCGTGCCCGTATGATCCGGAACGGAACACCGGAAACAAAGGCGGATATTGAATCCCTGCGCACGCTGCGCCCCATGTTGAATACGAAAAACTTTGCCCCCACCAAAGCGGAAACCATACAGATCCTCCGCGGGACCGGGGAATGACCCCGCTTCTTCCCGGCGAGCCGGAAATCCAACCGTTCGCCCGGCAGTGTACGATATATTTTCGATAATCTGTCATTTCTTTTCTGAAAAACGGGAGAATCGGCTTGAAAAATCAGTCCGGACGGTGTATATTACCGTAATTGCAACTCAACCGTAAAAGATAACCATAATCAACAGGAGACAACCGATGAACTTCACCCACGAAGTGGAACAGATGGTCTGCGTTGCCAAAGGTCCGAAACACGGGCCGGCACCCATTCCGCAGGAAGGCGCCTGGACAAAGGCGAAAGAAATCAAAGACATTTCCGGTCTTACACACGGTGTAGGCTGGTGCGCACCCCAGCAGGGCGCATGCAAACTCACACTGAATGTGAAAGAAGGGATCATTCAGGAAGCTCTGGTGGAAACCATCGGCTGCTCCGGCATGACCCACTCCGCTGCTATGGCTGCGGAAATCCTGGCAGGCAAAACCCTGCTGGAAGCTCTGAACACCGACCTGGTGTGCGATGCCATCAACACCGCTATGCGGGAACTCTTCCTGCAGATCGTTTACGGCCGTACTCAGACTGCGTTCAGCGAAGGCGGTCTGCCCATCGGCGCAGGTCTGGAAGACCTCAAACAGCTCCGCTCCATTACCGGGACCATGTACAGCACCGCTGAAAAGGGTGTCCGTTACCTGGAAATGGCAGAAGGTTATGTGACCGGTCTGGCACTGGACGAAGACGATCAGGTCATCGGTTACGAATTCGTGAACCTCGGCAAGATGATGGAAGCCGTGAACTCCGGGAAAGAAGAGATCATGAACATGCCCGTGAAGGATCTCATCAAGAAGTACCAGAAGTCCTATGGCCGCTTTGCCGATGCCGCTAAAGTCATCAACCCGCGCAAGGCATAAGGAGAAGTCATCATGGCAGAATTGTTCGAAAGTTACGGCCGCAGAATTGCGCAGATCACCAAATTCCTGAACGATAACGGCATTGCTTCCATCGAAGAAGCCGAACAGATCACAAAAGGCAAAGGCCTTGATATCTATCAGCGCGTGAAAGATATTCAGCCCATCTGCTTCGAAAACGCATGCTGGGCATATCTCGTCGGCGCAGCGGTCGCCATCAAACGCGGTCAGACTGTTGCCAGCGAAATCGCAAAAACCCTGGGCGAAGGTCTCCAGAGCTTCTGTATCCCCGGATCCGTCGCCGATGACCGTAAAGTCGGTATCGGACACGGTAACCTGGCAAGCATGCTTCTCTCCGAAGAAACCAAATGCTTTGCGTTCTGCGCCGGACATGAATCCTTCGCTGCTGCCGAAGGTGCCATCGGTCTCGCCAAATCCGCAAACAAAGTCCGCAAAGATCCCCTGCGCGTGATCCTCAACGGTCTCGGTAAAGATGCCGCTCAGATCATCGCCCGCATCAACGGGTTCACCGGCGTGGAAACCGAATTCGATTACGCCACCGGCGAAGTCAAAGTCGTTTCCGAAAAGCCCTACTCCAAAGGCGAACGCGCCGCGGTCCGCTGCTATGGCGCCGATGACGTCCGCGAAGGTGTCGCGATCATGTGGCTCGAAGGCGTGGATATCGCCATCACCGGTAACAGCACCAACCCCACCCGCTTCCAGCACCCCGTTATGGCTACATACAAGAAAGAACGTCTCGCGCAGGGACAGAAATTCTTCTCCGTGGCTTCCGGCGGCGGAACGGGCCGTACCCTTCACCCCGACAACATGGCTGCCGGCCCCGCTTCTTACGGCTTGACCGACACCATGGGCAGAATGCACTCCGACGCGCAGTTCGCCGGATCCTCCTCTGTGCCTGCACACGTCGAAATGATGGGTCTCATCGGCATGGGCAACAACCCCATGGTCGGTGCTTCCGTTGACGTGGCTGTCGCAGTTGCTCAGGCAATGGCATAAGCCCTTATTTATCATAAACAAGAGCGGTTTTCCGTTTCCCCGGTGAACCGCTCTGTTTTTTCAGAAAGGCATTTCCCGATGAAAGGTAAACGAATTTATAACAAAAGACGCAATATTGAGCGTCGCGAATCCACGACCGAACAGAACGATCTCTCCCTGGATTCCACTCCCAAAATCCCGCTCTCCGCTCTCCGTCTGCCTTCCATCGCGATCGTGGGACGTCCCAATGTGGGGAAATCTTCCCTCTTCAATGCCATCCTCAAACGCAGACAGGCGATCGTGCATTTCGAAAGCGGTGTCACCCGGGACCGGGTCACGGCTGCCGCAACCCATGAACGCCGTCTTTTCCTCGTGACCGATACCGGCGGACTGGCGATTTATACCGGCGAAAAGAAAAGTGTGTCCTTCTGGGATACCATGATCGCCGACCAGGCCGATGCCGCGATCGAAAACGCCGATGTCATCCTTTTCCTCGTGGATGCCCAGGCAGGTTTACTCCCGCTGGACCGGGAAATCGCGCAGAAACTCCGGCAGTGCGGGAAGAAAGTACTTCTCGTTGCAAACAAGGCGGATAACGGCGAAGATATTTACCGCGCCGATGAATTTCATGAACTGGGCTTTGATAAAGTCTGGCCCGTTTCCTCCCTCCATCGCAGAGGGATCGGCAGTATGCTGGATGCCGCGCTCGCCGATATGGAACGGATCAATCCCGATGACGTACCCAAAGATGCCCGTCTCAAAATCGCCGTCCTGGGACGTCCCAATGTGGGCAAATCCTCCCTCGTCAACCGTCTGCTGGGGGAAAACCGGGTGATCGTCAGTGACGTCGCAGGGACCACCCGTGACAATGTGGACACCGATTTCACGTTGCAGCTGGGCGAAGAAGAAATTCCGGCGACACTGGTGGATACCGCCGGACTCCGGAAGCGTTCCAAAGTGGATGAAGCGGTGGAACATTACAGTGCCATGCGCGCCTCCGATGCGTTGGCGGAATGTGACATCGTGCTTTTCGTTCTGGAAGCCAATGTGGGTCAGGCGACCGCACAGGATAAATCCATCGCACGCATGATCGAAGACTCCGGCAAAGCCTGTGTCATGGTCGTGAACAAGTGGGATATCCGCGTGCAGGGCGCAACCACACAGGATGTCCTGCGGGAAATGCGTTATACACTCCCCAAAATGGCGTACGCGCCCATCGTGTTCGTTTCCGCCGAAAACGGGTGGAACTTCTCCTCCCTTTACGAAACCATCGCCCATGTCCGCGCCCAGTTGGCGGTCCGGATCCCCACCGCCATGCTTAACCGGGTGATCCAGGAAGCCATCACGAAGAACCTGCCGCCTGTCGTCGGGACCAAGCCGTTGAAGATCTATTACGGCGCAATGACCGGGGATAATCCGCCCTGTGTTACGCTGATCGTGAACAAGACCGGACTCTGTGCCGATTCCTACAAACAATACCTCATCAACTGTTTCCGCAAGAGTTTTGCGCTCACCGGGCTGCCGGTCCGCATCCGGCTGGAGGAACGGTCCCGCCGTGACCTCTCCGAAGTGGTCAATCACGCCGGATCCCGTCGGAAGAAAGTCGCCAATGCCAAGCAGTACAAGAAGGCGAAAGCGGAAGAACGGGCGTACAAGATCAAGAAACGCCGGGAACAGCGCGGCAAGAACAAAGCCGATTCATGAGATCCGCTGACCGTACCGCACTGGCAAAGGAACGCGCCGCCCGCCTCATTGCGGAGGGCGAAGAACTCTGTCCTGCTGTCGCGCACGGGAAAAAGATCGCATCCTCTTTCTGGGGATATGCCTGGTGTCGCGCCATCGAACGCTGGCAGGATTATGAAAGCCGTCTTCCCGCAGGAAGATCTCTGCTCCGTGCGGGTACAGTGATCGATCTCCGGATGGAACCCGGTGTGATCCTGGCAAAAGTCTCCGATGATGAATTGTATGATGTCCGGATCAATCTGGATCCGCCGGAGGAGGAACTGCTGGATACACTCCGCAGTCGCTGTACCGGGCGGATCGGCTCCATAATGGATCTGGTCAACGGCACACTTTCCGAAGACACTCTTGCCATTTTGAGTGATCCGGAGAACGGACTCTTTCCCGAATACGGAGCCATCAACCCCATTTGCAACTGTATCGACGATGCCTGTCTGTGCAGTCATGCCGCTGCCGTTTTGTACGGGACAGGGGCGCGGCTGGATGATGACCCGGCATTGTTGTTCCGTCTTCGCGGGATCACGCCGGAAACGTTTTTTGACATTGGGGCGGCGGCAGAGACCGCAGCCGGGGAAACCACGTTCAGCACGGAAGAACTTTCCGGCATGTTCGGGATCGACCTGGGTTGATCCTGTAAAAAAATACAAAAAAACATGTTACGGGACTTGATTTTTTTCAAAAAACCGTTACTGTTATCTGTTATGATATCGGGAAAGGAATATCTTATGAAATCATTGTTTACGGCATTATTCTCTCTTCTTACACTTGTTCTTACAGCGGAGCAGATCCGCTATTTTGCCGACCGGACGGAAAATTACGGTGTCCCGCAGGGCTGTTTCGAAATACCGGCGGAAAAAGCAAAAAACAAACTCTCTTACTACCAGTTTTTTTACGATGAGAAGAACCGTGTGACAAGGATCGTTTACTGGCAGTCGGGAGTTCCCGAAAAAGATGCGTTCAACGCCTCCATTCTGGAATTTCAATATAACGCAAAGGGCGAATTGCAGAAACGCATGTTCCGCTCCGATACCGGCGAAGTCGTACTCAGCTGGAACTATCCCGCCGGACCCGACCTGATCCTTTTTGCCGACATTAATGCACGAAAACAGAAACCGGCGGAACTGCTCCCATTCGATGAATATTTTTCCAATCTGAAAGTGAAAAGTGATCTGAAAGATATTTGCGATCAGGGAACCATCGGCGGACTGCGCCTGGAACGCAATCAGAAAGGCGAAGTCATCCGGGTGCGTTACCTGCAGAATAACGATGCCGCACCCGGGTATACCGGAAGCCTGACCGCAGGACAGGAATATGAACTGGATGAGCTGGGCAGATTCACCGCCGTGTATTTCATCGATGCAGAGGGAAAACGCAAGGATGACCGTAACGGCGTTCTGGGATATCGTTTGCAATACCAAAAGGACATCCTCGCAAAGACGACAGTGATCGGAGCCGACGGAAAACCAACCCGCTGCAGGGATGGCTGGGCGGTCAGTACCCAGGAACAGGAAGGCAATGATTACACCGGACGTATTCATTTCCGTTATTTTGCAGAAGATGGTGTGACTCCGGTCATAGACAAACAGAACAACGCTGCTGTAAATACGATTGAATATACAGACGGACGGCTCCGGAAATATTCCCACTTCGGCGTTGACGGGAAGCCCTGCAACAACGGAGAAGATTTCAGCGTTCTCCACTTCACGCAATACGATTCCAACAACCGGATCCTCCGTATCGATTGCGAAACCATCAGCAGCTTGAATGAAGGAAATTGCAATGCGATACGCATCAAGTACGACAAAGATGGCAATATGCGGGAACGTATCCTGGGCCGGAACGGAAAAGACGGGAAATTCGCCCTGCTTATCCGGGAGGAAATATCATACGATGCCGCCGGACGCCGGGAGGAAAAACGTCTATACGATGCCAATGGCGACATGCTTGTGCGGGGTTATAACACTTACAATGCCAACGGTTGGCTGATCGGCGAAAAAAAACTTCATGCAAATGGCAAAATCACGCACAAAACATACCAGCGGGATCCTTACGGTAACCTGCTGCATGCCGTCACGGAAAAAGCAAATGTGATGTATGTCCGGGACTCCAGGGGAATGACGTTGCGGGAACTCCAACTGGATGATTCCAATACGCCCGTCCGCGGCGAAGAATACACTTATGACCGTAGCGGCAGATTGTTGACGGTGCGTTTTCTCCGGAAAGACAGCGAAGACAAGTTGCAATATGTACACGAGCCTGATCTCAAAAATCTGTGGATGATGCGGGAGATCAAAGGGAAAAACGGGCGCACCGTCCGTTTGGAATTCTGTGACGAAAAAGGCAATATCGTGGAGTGCAACGGGCTCGCCATCCACCTCTATGATTATGATGATGCAGGCAACCGGATCCGGATCACACGATTGAACGCAAAAGAGGAACCGGCGGGAACTTCCTTCGTCCCTTATATCGAAGAATATTCCTTTGATGCCAGAGGAAACGTCACAGGAAAATGCCGGTTCGATACCGATATGATGCTCATGCCGTATCCCTATTATGACTGCGATGAAAAAGATGATCCAATCACACTCCCGGGGATTTTCCGCGCAAAATTCAACAACGCCGATGAACCGCTGGAAGTCGACCTTTACGCTGTGGATACACCGGGATTCCTCTCCGGGATCAAGGGGGCCTACCGGATCAATTATTCGTTCCGCTATGAAAACGGCTGTTTGCTCCGTTCGATCAAAATGTTTGATGAAAAAGACAAGAGGTTTCAACTCTCCAATGGGTTCGCAGAGATCGTTCTCACGTTCAATCAGGAGGGAGAGCAGATCGGCATGTCATTCCTTGACATCAACGGGAAGCCCGTTATGCACGAAAACGGGTTCTCTTCTCAAAAACTCATCAATGGTGTCATCCATTATTATGATGCCGGAGGAAACGAGATCCCTGCCCCGGAGAAAGAGTAAGTATGAGACCTGCAAAAAAATGGTGTCTTGCCGCACTCTCTCTTGCGCCCGTCATTCTCTCCGCAGAAGTCATTGACGATGCCTTGAAAAACGCGCGCAAAGAAAAGAAAAACGTCATGATCCTCCTCACGGACAGCCTCCGGTGTACTGCATGCCGCCGATTGTCGCAGGAAGTCCTCGCTGATCCCGCAGTAAAGGCATTCATCCAGGACCGGTTTCTCATCGTCACACTGGATTCCGCCGGAACGGTCCCTCCGGAAACTGCCGCGAAAGCGATGCAATTCCTTCAAACGGGGACCGGCGGAACCCGTCCGAAACCGACAACTCTTGTATTGGATGCGGACGGCAGACTCCGTGGTATGATCGCAGGGTATCTCCCCAAAGATTTTTACCGGAACGAACTGATGTTTCTGGAAAATCCACCGCCTCTTTTCCGTGCCATTCTCCGGGATTCGGTGAAAGACGTGAAGGAACTTTTGCAAAACGGGGCGGATGTGAACGCAGCCTCGCCTTCCGGCAGAACGCCACTGATCGCCGCCGTACAGTCCGGGTGCGATCCGGAGATCATCCGGCTGCTGCTTGCTCATAAAGCCGGGGTGAACAGACAGGATATGTATTTATCCACCGCACTGCATTATGCGGCGCATTTCGACCGGGCGGAAGCGGCAGAACTTCTTCTTGCCGCCGGGGCAGATGTCCGCCTTGCCGATTCCCGCAAGCAGACACCGCTGGATATTGCGATCCGCCGCGGGAACCGGGCAACCGCAGAAAAGCTCCGCGTCAAGGTGAAATGATCAATCGTGCTTTTCGGATTCTTCCACTTCGGCAGTCAGTTCGGAATTGTACTGCTGGGTAGGCAGCACGTCCGCTTCCGTCGGCATGGGAACCGATGAGACTTTGCTGTGTTCCAGACTGATCTTCCGGTAACTGATATTCACGGACCGGGTACGTTCCGCAATATTGGAAAGGTGGTGAGAGATCTTGGTGATCTCTGCCAGCATTTCAATAAAGATGACACCGGTGACGGCAGAACATTGTCCTGCATTCAAACGGGTGATGTGATTGGCTTCGAACTGGTCCGCCATTTTGAGGATCTCTTTTTCCAGCCCGATGGCTTCCTCGGACTGTGCCGGGGCATATTCTTCCAGAGAGGCAATGGTGTTCTTTGCCTGTTTCTCCAACAGCGCATAGATCTCATTGAGCTCGTTTTTGCCCACGTCGGAAATACGCTGTTCCGCTTCGCTCAAACGGGTGGTCAGGGAAAGAATGATCTCCGTATGGTCCGCAATGCGTTCCGCATCATTGGTACAGTGCATCAGCAGCGGGACCAGGTCCGCCTGGGACTTGGAAAGACTGCGGTGTGTGATCTTCACCAGGTAATCCGTGATCTCCAACTGGTAACGGTCGATACGCTTCTCCCGTTTCGCCAGCAATTCGTAGCTTTCCGGATTCGTATCGCAGGGAATGAAGTTCCGCTGGATCGCACGATCCACCATCTTCCAGGATTTCTTCAGCATCTTACGGATCGCAAACACACTCTGGGTCAATGCCAGTGCCGGCGTATTCAACAGGTGGGGTTCCAGATACTGATACTTCACCTTCTTGTCCTGCAACGGGATCATCCGTTCACAGATCCGGGCAAGCAGGGGGATGAACGGCAGCAGCAGCAGTGTGGCAAACACGTTGAAGATCGTATGGGCATTGGCGACCAGACGGGGCACGTTCTGCATTCCGTCCGGAACGGCGGCACCATCTGTCACCAGATTCACAATGGCAAAGAATACGGGGACCTGCGTCTTGCCCCAGGGGATCCAGAACGTCAACAGCAGCACGATCACCCCGATGATATTGAACAGTGCATGTGCCAACGCAGCCTGTTTCGCGATCCGGTTCGCCGTCAATGCAGCCAGCTGCGCCGTGATCGTGGTCCCCACGTTGGACCCCAGCACCAGGGCGACCCCGGTATACATATCGATCAGCCCGCTGGTGGCAAGAATGATCACGATCCCTGTGATCGCCGAAGAACTCTGCACGATCACGGTGGAGACCAGCCCCACCAGCAATGCGCCCAGCAGTGCACCGATGGGAATGATCCCGTTCACCGGAGCGCAATCGAATGTTTTGAAGAAGTTCATGAATGAGGGGAATGCGGAGATCGCTTTGAGTTCCCCGCTCATCACGGTCAAACCGAAGAACAGGATACCGAATCCCAGCACAGCTTCTCCCCAGCCGCGGAGTTTCTGCCACTTGATGAAGGTCATGATCAGCCCGATGATAATGGCAGGCATCGCCACCGCCGAGATGTTCAGAGAAATGATCTGTGCCGTGATCGTGGTCCCGATATTCGCACCGAAGATGATCCCGATGGATTGCATCAGAGAGAGCAGGCCCGCGTTCACAAACCCGATCACCATCACCGTACTGGCACTGGAGGACTGCACCACTGCCGTCACGATCGCGCCCGCAATGATCGCCACAAATCGGTTACTGGAGAAGAGATAAAGCACGGAACGCATCTTTTCGCCCGCAGCTTTCTGCAAGCCGTTGCTCATGAATTCCATCCCCAGAACAAACAGGGCAAGTCCTCCCAGAACATTCAGCAGAAGTTTGAAAATATCCATACCCATCACACGCAACGGAACCGCACGCATGTTGCTGTTCGGGACTTCCACATTCACCTGGTAGATTCCGGTCTTCCCGCCCAGAGTCACCGCTGTCTGCGCAAGACCTTCGGCATCCGTGCGGACTTCCGTCTCACGCAGTTTCAGGGGAGATGTGAAATACACCGGAACATCCGCGCGGGGATTCCCGTCTGCATCCGTCAGGCGCACTTTCACGCTGTCAAGAGTCGCCCCGGCTTTCCCTTCCCGTTCGCTTGCCTTGGAAAGGACTTCCAGACCCGAGACAAAGCGGACGGACAGCACCCGTTCCGGTGCATCTGCGGGGTACACTTCCAGATACTGGTCACCGATCTGTTTCCCGGCTTTCACTTTCACGGAAACCATACCGCCGTTATTGGTGACTGCTTCCGACGGTTCCACGATCAGATCGCAGCCTTTGGCAGGACGGAACCGCAGGGTCTGACCGGCGGCGGGAGTTTTTCCTTTGCCGAACGCCTGGATCATCAGGGCGTCCTCATATTGCTTTGCGGGAGCGGAACACTGTCCTTCCCCGGCGAATACTTTCATTTGTTCCACGGGAATGTTTTTGGCATCATTACATGCACAAAGGAACAGGAGTGTGAAGAGGCAAACAGAAGCGGATAACAGAGAAGCAACTCGTTTTTTCATGGGTCGTTCTTTCATTGTTCGTTTTTGTTGTAACGGGATTATAATATACATCTGTTTTTCCATTTTTCAAAGCTGACACTCAAAAAAACAGAAAAAAACATCTTTTCTATTTGAAAATCAATCCCTCACAGTGTATGTTATACTACACAAATGAAGCTAACATAAGGAATACAGAATCATGGCTGAACCGATCAAAGTCGGCATCTGGGGGCTCGGCAGAGCCGGTACCACAATGCACATCCCCGAACTCAAAAAATTCCCCGACCTCTTTCAGGTCGTCGCAGGGTGTGATATCATCCCCGAACGGGAAAAACACCTCCATGACTCCTTCCCGGATGCCTTCTTCACCACCGATAACAACGAATTCCTGCAGTATAAAGAGATGGATATGGTCTCCATCGCCATCCGGTCCCAGGAACATGTGGAATACACCCGTCTGGCTCTGGAAGCAGGGAAGATCGTATTCCTGGAGAAACCTTTCGGACTCTCCGAAGCCGATGCCGATGAACTGGAAAAGCTGGATGCACAATATCCCGGCAAGATCTATTTCCGGCACAACCGCAGATTCGAATCCGCATTCCATCATATCCGTGAGATCATGGCAAAAGGCTTGCTCGGCAATATCTATGAGATCAAACTCTGCCGTCACAGATTCCAATTCCGCAACGACTGGCAGACCATGCTCGAATGTGGCGGCGGACAACTCAATAACTGGGGTCCACACCTCATCGACCACTCGCTCCGGCTCCTGGATTCCCCCCTCAAAGAAGTATGGGCGGATATGAAACGCGTCACCGCGCTCGGATCCGCGGAAGACCATATCAAGATCATTTTCAAAGGCGAAAACGGACGGCTGATTGACCTGGAGATCTCCGATGGGATCACCATCCCCGGTCCGGTGTACTTTATCGCCGGAACACGCGGCACGCTTCTCTGCGAAGATGAATCACAACTCCGTATGAAATATCTGGATCCGGCTTGGAAAATGCCGCCCCTGGGTGCAGATCCCGGAACCCCCGCCATCGGATGCGGGTACGGCGGCGAGATCAAACCTCAATGGATCGAAGAATGTATCCCCGTCGCACCCGCTGACGGCGCCAATATGCAGGACATTTATGGACGTGTATACGCGGCGGTCCGGGACGGTGTCCCCTTCCCCGTAACGATTGCGGAAGCTATGGAAGTCGTGCGCACCACGGCAAAGATCCGCAAGATGTGTCCGGTGCAAGGTATCAACGGCGCAGAATGACCTTCTGATCTTTTGCAGAAAAAAATAACGGACGGTGACAAACAGTCATCGTCCGTTTTTATTTATGGACATCCCCCGAAAAAAGGCAAAAAAAATGGAGGCGTGAGTGGGAGTTGAACCCACCAGAACCGGTTTTGCAGACCGTTGCCTTAGCCGCTCGACCATCACGCCTTGTTTGGTTGGTGTGAATACTATACCCCGTTTTCCCGAAAAAGCAAATTTAAAAACGAAAAAAACACGATTTTTTTTGACTTTTTATCCGGACCGGGACAACCGGAAGAAAAAAAAACGCATTTTATCCGGAGTTCTTCCGAATGAAATGCGCGAAATCACTTGTTCCGATCACGTCACAACGGCTTCGCCGCTGCCAGAGCATCCCCGAGACTGCCGAATGTTTTGGGATCCGGCTTGGGGACTGGTTCCAGTTCAATGATCTTGTTCTGTGCTTCAAAGATCTTTTTCAGACCGTCGGATGCCAGAGCCAGGAGTTTATCCAGATCTTCCCGGGAGAAGGGTTCTTCTTCGGCAGTGCCCTGGACTTCCACGAACTTTCCGGATTCCGTCATGACCACATTGAAGTCCACATCGGCAGAGGAATCTTCTTCGTAACAGAGATCCAGCAGATGTACTCCGTTCCGGATGCCTACGCTGACTGCCGCCACATTTTCCCGCATGGGATTCCGGGCAATGACTTTCTTTGCCATCAGACGGCGGAATGCCAGTTGCAAGGCTGCCGCCGCACCGCAAATGGATGCGCAGCGCGTGCCGCCATCGGCATCGATCACGTCACAATCAATGTAAATCGTATTGGGCCCCAGAAGTTCCAGATCCACAACCGAACGCAGACTGCGCCCGATCAACCGTTGGATCTCCAGTGTCCGACCGCTCGCTTTGCCTTTGGAGACTTCCCGCTGGCTGCGGGTATGGGTGGAGGCAGGGAGCAGACCGTATTCCGCAGTCAGCCAGCCGCCGGAGACACCTTGCGAACGCATCCAGCCGGGTACGCCGCTTTCAAAAGAAACCGAACAGATGACCCGGGTGCCGCCCGCTTCCACCAGCACGGATGCGATGGGATGGGACAGGAAATCCGGGGTGAGTTTGAACTTGCGGAGCTGTGTATTTTCTCTGCCGTCAGGACGTTTTACCGCGCACATGATTTATGCCAGCTCCACCGCGATCTTTGCCACCGCTTTCCGGATGAACATGGGACCTTTGGAAGCGGACGCCATTTTGCCGTTATGGGCATCCTGGGGAGCGAAAACGGCAAACATGCCGGGCTGCATATCCAGGCGGAGGATCTCCGCCGGTGTGGAAACGAGCAGATAGTCTTTTTCATCGTCATAGGGATGAACGACGTTCATCCTGCCGTCATCGATGGCACAGATCATGCCTTCGGATCCGTCGATCACATACTGAATGTCGATGTACTTCCGGTGAAGTTCCATCTTTTCAGCGGTATCACCGGCAGTCTCACCGGATTGCACCATGACATAAACCTTGCGACCATCCAGTTCCACGGTACCATCGGGGGTATCTTTGGTAAGAGTCTTGAAATATTCGAAAACTTTTTTGAATGCTTCGGGATAGTTCCCGCAATCGGTGTTTTTGATAGAATCGACGATCATGATCAATCACTCACTTTCCACAACATTTTTTGAATTTTTTACCGGACCCGCAGGGACAGGGATCGTTTCTGCCGATTTTGGGTTCGGAACGGACAAAGGGCGCCTGGCCCACGATTTTGCCATCATAAAAATACCATTCGCCTTTTTCCCGGCGGAATTCGGAATACTCATGGTGTTCCATGCGGATCCCGCGGTCTGCGTAGGTGGCGGTGAAATCAACAAATCCGACCGGATCATCGGGACCGCCCTGTTCCGTGTTGTGGATCTCCAGTCCCAGCCATTCGGAATTGACGGACCACTTCCGCAATTCTTCCCGGTCATTGGACTCTCTCTGTTCCGGATGAGTGGAATCCACGATAAAATCAATTTCTGCCTTCGCGTATGCGGAATAACGGGCGCGCATCAATTCCTCCGGGGTGGCGGCTTTTTTCGAGCCTTTGATCACCGGCTGACAACAGGCATCGTACTGTTTACCGGACCCGCAGGGACAATTCATTTCTTCAGACATTCTTTCTTACTCCGTAGTTATAAGTGATGGGGACCACTGAGAGTATACTTATATACCGTAAAAGGGGAAAAATCAAGTCCGGAAACCAATTTTTTACGAAAAAAAAAGCGCCCCGGAGGGCGCTTCCAAAAGGCAAAGATCAATAGTTCTTTGCTTCCAGTTCAAAATATGCTCTGGGATGTTTGCAGACCGGGCACATTTCCGGTGCTTTTTCGCCGATGTAGATATGTCCGCAGTTGCGGCATTCCCAACGGTTTTCGCCGACTCTCACCCAGACTTCACCGCTTTCCACGTTGGCGGCGAGTTTGTTGTAACGGTCTTCATGACGTTTTTCGATTTCAGCGACCCGTTCGAATGTACGGGCGATATCTTCGAATCCTTCGGCATGGGCTTCTTCCGCGAAACGTTTATACATGTCGGTCCATTCTTCGTGTTCACCGGCGGCGGCTGCTTTGAGGTTTTCCAGCGTGGTGCCGATCCCGCCCAGAAGTTTGAACCAGAGTTTTGCGTGTTCTTTTTCGTTGTTGGCGGTCATTTCGAAGATGGCTGCGATCTGTTCATAGCCTTCTTTGCGTGCCGCGCTGGCGAAATAAGTGTACTTGTTTCTTGCCTGGGATTCCCCGGCAAATGCGTAAGCGAGATTTGCTTCCGTCTTTGATCCTTTGAGTTCTGCCATTGTTGTTTCTCCTTGTTGTTATTGGATTGTCATATTATCGATCAGCCGTGTTTTACCGAAAACACAGGCAATTGCAAAAAGAACCGGGCGCGCCGCACCATCCGAAACCGGTTCCATGGTGTCCGGATCCAATGCTTCCACATAATCCACGACACCGCCCGCTTCTTCCAATGCTGTGCGGATAATGGTACATTCCGCCAACGCATCGCTGCGTTCGCCGGACTCCAATGCCTGTTTCGCCGCAAACAGCGAACGGGAAATGGATAATGCACGCGTTCTTTCGTCGGGGGAAAGATATTTATTCCGGGAACTCAACGCCAGACCGTCTTCCTCCCGGACAATGGGCGCCACGATGATCTGAATGGGAAAGTTCAGGTCACGCACCATGCGTTTGATGATCGCCGCCTGCTGCGCATCCTTCTGTCCGAAAACTGCCAGGTCCGGCAATGCCGCCAGAAACAGCTTGGTGACAACAGTGGTCACCCCGCGGAAATGAACGGGACGCGTCCTGCCGCAGAGTCCTTTGGAGATTTCTTCCTCCTGGACCCAGCAGGTAAGTTTTGCGGGATACATATCGTTGACTGCGGGAGCAAAGATCACGTCTGCACCGTGTTCTTCGCAAAGGATCCGGTCATGTTCGAAATCCCGGGGATAACAGTCGTAATCTTCGTTGGGTCCGAACTGGGTCGGGTTGACGAAGATGGAGACCGCCACAGCATCTGCACCGCACGCATGTGCCTTGTCAATGAGCGAAAGATGTCCGGCATGGAGGAAACCCATCGTGGGAACGAGCCCCACCGTTTTTCCCTGCCGTTTCTGTTCCTTTGACCAGTTCTGCAGTTCTGCGACGGAATGAATGATTTGAGCCATTTTACCGTTCTGCCTTATGCTTTCAGTGCATCGGCGATGAATGCCGCCACCGATTTTTCATACGCATCCAGATCGGGGATCTGCACCTGGGCAACACCGGTCGCCATTGCGGCTTCCACCACATAACGGGCGACCCGGGGCACAACGCGTTTATCGAAGGGTTTCGGAATGACAAAGGTGGATTTCAGCGGGATCTCACCATCGA
Source organism: Victivallales bacterium (assembly GCA_045592785.1). Taxonomy (GTDB): domain Bacteria; phylum Verrucomicrobiota; class Lentisphaeria; order Victivallales; family UBA1829; genus RGIG8244. Next base: position 24,436 of record JAZNVL010000037.1, read on the forward strand.
ATACACCCTTGGCGGCTTCCGCAGGATACGCCGCGACCAGCGTTGCTTTGATGTCCGCCGGCATGGGCTCGCTGACAATGTCAGACAGAGCTTTGGATGCCGCCAGTTTCATGGCTTCGTTGATATCTTTTGCACGGCAGTCAAGAGCGCCGCGGAAAATGCCGGGGAAACCCAGCACGTTATTCACCTGATTGCAGAAATCGGAACGTCCGGTACAAGCCACAGCGGCTCCGGCGGCGAGTGCCTGGTCGGGGAAGATCTCCGGCGTGGGATTCGCCATGGCAAGCACGATGGCATCTTTCGCCATGGAACGGACCATATCCGGGGTCACGGCTCCGGCAACGGAAACACCGATAAAGACGTCAGCCCCGCGGATCGCATCGGCAAGAGTACGGTCTTCCGTCACATGGGCGAACCGCTGTTTCTGTTCGTTGAGGTCGGTTCTTCCTGCATGGATCACGCCCTTGGAGTCGCAAAGGGTGAAGTTATCCCGGTTGGCTCCGGCGGAAACATAATATTCGGCACATGCGATCCCGGCGGCACCGGCACCGTTCATGACGAATTTACAGTCTTCGATCTTTTTACCGACCACTTTCAGTGCATTCAGGATCCCGGAAAGAGAAATGATGGCTGTCCCGTGCTGGTCGTCGTGGAAAACAGGGATCCCCATGGCTTTCTTCAATGCAGGTTCGATGGTGAAACAGGCAGGTGCGCCGATGTCTTCCAGATTGATCCCGCCGAAAGAGGGTTCCAGCGTACGGACCGCCGCGATGACTTTATCCGGATCGGTTTTTCCGTCATCTTTGAATACATTACCGAGACACAGGGGGACCGCATTGATCCCGGCGAATTTCTTGAAAAGCACGGCTTTGCCTTCCATCACGGGCATCCCGGCTTCGGGTCCGATATTGCCCAACCCGAGAACTGCGGTCCCGTCGGAAACCACAGCAACGGAATTGGCACGTCCGGTATATTCCCAGACCTTTTCAGGATTATTATGGATCTCCATGCAGGGCACGCTGACACCGGGCGTGTAAGCAAGGGAAAGATCGTCTTGCGTTTCGCAGGGTTTGGAAGGCAGGATATTGATCTTGCCGGGAACCGGTGCGCAGTGATACTGCAGGCTGTCAGCAGCCAGTTTTTCTTTGTCGTTCATGTTTTTTACAACTCCTTACATTATTGTTGTGTCTGCGGAATGAAACATTTCGCAGAGTCATATTGTTATACTTCACTTCCGTTTCCGGAACAGATACATCACACGCATGAAAGATGCGATCAGCAGTGCCAGCACCAGCAGGATCATGAAAAGCAGATGACTGCGCCACAGGATCTGATAATCGCCGAACATGTTGCTGGATGTCTGGATCGCGGAAATAAACGGGTTCAACGCCAGGATCGCAGAGGCGGATGCCGTGGAAAGTTTTCCTTCCAGCGGGATCGGCAGCATGGTCACAACACAGAGGAATCCGGTGAAACCATAGCTGATCGCTGTCGCCTGGGATGTATTCTTCGCAATGGAACTGGCGAACAATCCGCCGCAGAGACAGACCAGTGTGGTCATCAGCAGGATGCCGACCCAGACAAAAAGGCTGGTGTAAACAGTGCAGAACTGTGTCCGCCATTCCGCCTCAAAGATGTTCTTGTGGAGTCCGGTCCAGAATTCTCCGCTGAAAATGGAGAGATTATCCGCCACATCCTGCAACTGCAGATAAGTCATGGTGATAAAGACCAGAATACCGCTGAAAATGAAGATCATGGCGTAGAAGAACGTGGCTTTCAGTTTCCCGGTGATCAGGGTCAACGGGGAAAGCGTGGTCATCCGCAATGCATCAAAGGTGCCGCAGGAGATTTCTTCCGTGATCAAACTGCTGCTGACGCCGGGTGCAAGCAATGCCACCACACCCAGCTGGAAGATCACCGCCGCAATACGCACGGAATTGGCATTGAGCTGTTCCGTGAATTGGACCGCGATCAGGGTCATCAGCAGAATACTGATAATGAGGATCGCAGAGACCGAACGTAATACAAACTGGGGATTGGAAAACAGTTTGCTCCGCATTTCTGCGACAAACACCGGATTCCGGAATTGTCCGATGGGTTTCTTCCGGCGCAACGGGTCAAGCAGATAGAAGGGGAATGTGAGTTTCCGTTTGATAAAAATCTTCTGTTCCGTATACACATTGCCTTTGACCGTACGGCTGCGCTGGGGCGGACGACGGATGTTTTTGTAAAATACGGAGAAAGAGAAAATCGCGATCAGACAGGCAAAGATCAGGTAAAGATAATAAGGGTCAAACAACATGGCTGCACCGCCGCCATCCCCGAAGTTCACCGTCATACTCATCCGGTAATTATCCGGATACAGCAGGAACGCCAGCGCATCAAAGGGGCTGATGGAGCGGATCGCCTGCCAGAGCGGATTGAAAGAGGGGAGCAGGTTGGATAACAGTGCATTGGGCAGCCAGGTGGCACCCGCAAGCAGCAGCAGATAACAGTAGGTCAACAGAATGGAGGTACTGGTCCGCTGGCAGACCGCACTGCACGCCAACCCCACCAGGCCGTAGGACACGGAAGCAGTGAAGAGAACCGTACAGATCCGGACCAGACTTGTCATATCCAATCCGCCGGTCAGGGCGCAGAGAGCCGCGATGGGCAGGGAAAGAGCGGAAAGGATCAACAGCATCAAAACAGCCGAAATCAGTTTCCCGGACATGATATTGAACGGAGTCAGCAGCGTGACGAACAGTGCCTGGTAGGTCTCATTTTCCCGTTCCTGCGTAATGGTACCGGAAGCAAACGCCGGGACCAGAAGCATCAGCAGGATCAGGTTTGCCCCGAAAAACATGGAGAAGATCTCACGGGAGTTTTCCGTCACAACAGAATGGATCCCGCCGGAGGGCCAGAGAAGGACAAGCAGCACCGCCAGCGAGAGCAGATAGGCACTGACCAGAAACCGGGTCTTCCATGCCCGGGATGCCGAGAGAAACTCACGGCGGAATATGGGATTGCCGATCAAAAGCATACGTTATTCTCCTGTATCGCTGTCCTGCGTGATGTTCAAGTACACATTTTCAAGGTCCGCTTCGTTTTCTGTAAACCAGCGGACGCGTACCCCGTTCTGCATCAGATAGGAAAGGATCGTCCCTGTTGTTTCCCGGGAACCGCGGTAATTGATAAAGAACTGATTGATATCACTGAGCTGTACCGAAACCACACCTTCCACGGCTTTGGTCAATGCCATGGCTTTATCCAGATCGGAATCGACCGTGACGGAAATAGAGAGCGTTTCGTGGAGCATATCGTTGATCTCTTTGACAGTCCCCTGGGCAATGAGTTTGCCTTTGTTGAGGATCCCCACGATATCGCAGATCGATGCCAGTTCCGGCAGGATATGACTGGAAAGCAGGATCGTTTTGCCCAGATTCTTGAGTTCTTTGATGGTACGGCGCATTTCCACACGGGCATTGGGGTCAAGCCCGCCCGCCGGTTCGTCCAGGATCAATACTTCCGGATCATGGATCAATGTTTTAGCCAACCCGATCCGCTGACGCATCCCGCGGGAAAGACTCGCTACCTGATAGTCGATCATGTTTTCCGATTTTGTGATGGCAAGCACCGCTTCGATCCGTTCTTTCCGCTGTTTCGGCGGGATCTTGAATGCCGCGCCATAGAAATCCAGGAACTCCCAGACACTCATCTGTTCATACACGCCGGTGATGTCGGGCATATACCCGATCATACGTTTGATCATGGGCAGATTCTTCGGGACCACTTCATAATTACCGATACGCATGGATCCGGATGTCGGTTTCAGCAAACCGCAAAGCATTTTGATCGCAGTGGTCTTCCCGGCACCGTTATGCCCGATAAAACCGTAAATCGATCCTTTCGGAACATGCAGATTAATGTCAAAAACGCCGCGTCCTGCACCAAATTTACGGGTAAGGTTCTCTGTTTGTATCATATTCAATTCTCCATTGTTTGCTTGCATTAATAACGTATCGGAAGTGCCTGTTTCTCATCCACGGTCCCCGTCATGGTGACACGCAGAGAGCGCAACGACCAGAAATTGGTGCGGATCGCCTGTTCCGGCGAAAGATCAAAGGTATCCGCAAGACGGTGCGGTTCGATCGTCAGTGTGATCATACTGCCGCAAGGTGACAACGCGGCATCCGTATCCGCAGTAAATTCCATACGGGTACGGCTGTCCGCTTTCCCCATGATCTTTTTTTCATCCGGTCCGGCTTTCGGATCATTGTTTTCCAAATACACATCCACGTTGATCCCGTCCACCACCGAACAGTCATAATCCACGGTCACAGTTTCCGGCTTGAAAATACCGATGAGGAATCCGGGAAGCATGACCTGCGGTGAGTAAGGCTGTCCCACCATCAGAGAAGCCTGGGGATTCAATTTATTCCCCGAAAGGAATGTCCGTGCCATGGAACTCCCCGCCGTGAACACCAGCATTTCCGCGGGGATACGGATCTTCCGGGAAGCAACTGTCGGCCGCACGGGCAGCATCACGATATGACGTCCCTGGGGTGTCATGGGTTCTTTCAGTTGTACACGGTTCTGTTTCACATTGTAGATCACAGCCAGATACGGATTCTGTTTACGCAGTCCGGCACAGAGTGATTCTACCACCGAACGGGTCACAACATCGGTGATGAAAATATTGCCGGGTTGTACCGTGCAAAGTCCCGTTTCATCAAATTCCACTTTCCGGAAACCGCCGGGCATGATCAGGTAGACTGACTCCGGATTGTTCTTGCGGAGTTTCTCGGGAAGCGTATATTCATTGAGAGCGATCCCGGTTTCCGTCAGAAGAAGTTCCGCTTCCGGATATTCCTTTCCGCCGTCCGTGGTGAGGACCGGCGTGTGGGATGCCATGAACTGTTTGCTGGTACGCGGCGCAATGTGAAGTCCGTTTACCGTATTCTGTCCGGTCCGGGACCGCAGGAAATCAATGGGTGACTTGATACGGACTTCTTTTTTTGGTTTCGTCATGGAGTTCCCATTCTCATCAAGCATGGTAAGATCCTGCGCCATGCTGGTGACAAAGAAACTGCTGACATGTGAGGATTCCGGAATGGGCGAGAACATGACGGTTGCCGCGGGGATCCCGGCATTGACTTTGCTTTCCTTCACAGCAAAACAGGAGGCATAAGTCTCACCCACCGGATACGGTTCCGGCATTTCCATGGAAATCTCCGCCAGAACAGAACCCCGGTCGGAAAATGCGCCGGCAGCTTTTTTCAGGATGAAGGTGACCATCAGTACGGAAAAGATCACCGCCACAAACCAGGACGTACCCGCACGTTTCGTGAAGATACCCAACAGGAGGATCATCGCAAAACCTGCCAGATAGATCGCCAACAGTGCAACGATCTCACCGGGACTCGGGATCTCAAATCCCGTCAATTTATCCAGTGTTTCTGCGAAATCTTTCTGCATCGGGAAGAGTTCCTGACGGATAAGTACTTCTTTCAGCAGGCTTTCCTGGGCTTGATGTCCCGCATCATTCAATGTCTTGTCGTCCAGCGGGAACATCACCGCAGTCACTTTACCCATGCCGTACTGACTGCTCCGGATCAACGGCATCCCGTCCCATTCCATGGTCGTGATCCCGCGCCCACGATTCGTGACTTCCAGTACGTCGATCTGCCATTTCGATTCCGGATCAAAAGAAGACATCCGGCTTGTCACCGGGGGAAGCTCCGACAGTGTATGGATACATACCGGATCCACGGGGAGCAATGCGCCCAGCGGTGTTTTCGCCGCTTCCCGGATCGCGTCCGGATGCGCAAAGATCAGTGTACCGCCATTGGCGACATACGCAACGACCGCATCCATCTGCGCTTCGGACCAGCGGGAGAAGTCCGGCTTATACACCAGAATGGCGTCATAAAAATCAAGCACTTTCCGGTTCGTCGGCATATTCCGGGCGGAAAACAGACGGCTGTAAAACTTATTGTTTTTGAAATAGGGGAGCTGGGTAAAACTGCCGAGGGAATCAAAGGAGTCATTGATCAATCCCAGAAAACGACTGTTGTACCCCATCAGAAAAATGGGAGTATCCTGATACACACTGTGGGGCTGGCGGACACCATCCGAGGAAACGTCGATGGAAAAGGATTCCGCCTGTTCCACCATCATGGGAAAGCGCATCAATGCCGAAGTTTTCCCGGGCACACGGATCTCCCCGGAGTAGAATCCGGTCTGACCTTCATAATCATCTCCCGGCCGGATCGCAACTTCCACCACATGCGGTTTGTTGTCCGTATTGCTCACCAGACATTCCACATCCACCCAGGAGTGCCGCAGAACACGGGGTGCACCGTTGTTGATAGAAATACGTTCCACCAGGATCTCGGCGGACAACGTACCGATGGTCAGGAAAAAGACCATCATCGTCATCAAAACCTGCTTCAATCGAAATTGCCGCTGCATACTGTTCCTTTCTCTGCTCAATACAGGATGTAAAGGGGACGCGGCAGCGTAATATCTCTGCCTTCCCGGTATTTGAGTTTGCCGGTTTCTTCCACAACATCATAGAAGCAGACAACATCCGAAAATTCGTTGGCTGCCGCAAAAATCCGTTCGCCAGGCAGATAATTGATGTCACGGGGACTGCTCCCGAAGGAGGAAACGATATCAAACAGATCCAGTTTCCCCGGTTCCACTACCCGATAACAGGCGATACTGTCAAAGCCGCGGTTGGACGCATAAAGAAAACGTTCGTCCGGAGAAAGACGGATCGCCGAGGCTTTCGTTTTTTCCGTACAGCCGCTGGGCAGTGACGTATATTTCCCGATCAATTCAAATCTGCCGTCGGAATAACGGAGTGCGGTCACGCTGTTTCCCAGTTCGTTCATCACATACGCTACTTCTCCGCTCCGGTCAAACAGAATATGACGCGGGCCGTCACCGGGATCCGCCGTCCAGGGAATCGCCTCCCCGCAGATCCCGTTCTCATTCAAAGGATAAACCATGATCTTATCAATACCCAGATCATTGACACAAAGATATTTGCCGTCCGGAGTCACCACCGTGCAATGGGTATGCGCACATTCCTGACGGTCTTTCCGGGGACCGGATCCTGTATGCTGGATCAGTTGGGTCAATTCTTTCAGTGAGCCGTCTTCCGCAATGGAAAACTCCGCCACATTACCCGTCACATAGTTGGCGCAATAAAGAAATCTGCCGTCCGGAGAACAGGTCAGATAGCACGCCGCTTTTCCCTGCGAGGAAACCGTGTTGAGATATTCCAGTGTTCCATCGGGGAGGATCCGGTATGCCGCAGCCGCGCCGCCCGTTTCCGTCGGGTTGGTCGTGGCATACATGTACTTGCGGTCCGGGGAGAAACATATAAAATTACATTCTGCCAGAGGTGTGAATCCCAGTTGTGCCAACGCACCGGATTCATTGATGGAATAAAGATAGATCCCACCCTGTGCATTGGAAGAACAGGCGCACAGATAAAACAATTTACTCATGGTTCCGAACCTTTCATTTCTATTATCGTAAATATATACTACGACACTATACCATGTTTCTCCGCTTTTTTCAAGAAAAAAAACAAGGAAAAAATGCTTTTTTTCGCTTTCAGACTTGCATTTTTTGCGGATGACGTTATTTTATAGCATGACAACAGGAGTTTTTATGATGAAATCTTTACTTTTATGCGCGTTCTTGATCTGCTCGGCTTCACTCATTTCTGCCGATGAAGGGGACAACGGAAAAAAGGCAACCACCCAATGGTTCCGCAGCGGGACTATCTATTCCGCTGAAATCACAAAAATCAAACCCGAAATCGCAAACGAAACCCTTGCCGATAAAATCACCATTGAGGAACCCGTTTTCGCCGAGATCATCGTCAAATTCCCGAAAAACAGAGGATTCAGCAGATTCGATTACGTCCTGGAGACCGGAAGCGGAGAATATCCCTGTCTTGCCTTCACAAAAGGCTCTTTCGGATATTCCTTCGATAAGCAGACCTGGATCATGGATGAAAAAAATTCAGACCCCAACGAATTTTACCGCATCCTTTTCGCGATCCCGTCCGCTGACCTGGGTGTCTCCACCGAAAGTATTGATTACAAACTCAAATACAAACTCGCTGAAACCAAGATCAATCCCGCAAAAGTCATCTTCCGGATCCTTCCCGAAGAACAGGCGTTTACTCCCATTGCATCCCTGCCCCCCGAAGGCAATTACGGCAAGACCTGGAATGATCTGAACCCGAAGCAGGAAGAACCGCCTGCCGAAGAAGAAAAGCCCGCCGAAGAAGCTGCGACTGAAGAAAAACCGGCGGAAGAAAAACCGGCGGAAGAAAAGCCTGCCGAAGAAAAACCCGCTGCCTGATCGCTTGTCAGCCGTTGATCAAATGACGGATCACTGCCGATGCGCAGTGACACCCGAAGACTGCCGGCATATAGGAAATCGTTCCCGTAGTCGAACGCTTGTTCTGTTCCGAGACTTCCATGACCGCATGAGCGGCCGACGGTTCCGTGGAGAATACTGCCGTCACACCCCGGTGGATCCCCGCTTTCCGTAAATTCGTACGCACCGCACGCGCCAGCGGGCAGACCGCCGTCTTGCTGATATCCAGTGTCCGGATCGCTTCCGGATCCAGTTTCGCCCCCGATCCCATGGAGCTGACGACGGGGATCCCGTTCTGTACGCAGGCGATCAAAAGTGCTGTTTTCGGCGCAACCGTATCAATGGCATCCAGCACGCAATCAAAAGATCCGGGCTGAATGAGTTGTGTCATATCCTCCGCCGTGAAATATTGCGTAAGGATCGTCAGGTCAAGATCCGGATTGATATCCAGAAGACGTCGCCGGAAGACCTCCGTTTTATATTCGCCCACTGTGGAGCACAACGCCGTGATCTGACGGTTCCGGTTCGTCGGATCCACCCGGTCGCCATCTGCCACCGTAATTGAGCCGACACCGGCGCGCACCAACATTTCCAAAGCAATACCGCCGACCCCGCCTGCTCCCATCACAAGCACATGGCTCTTTGCCAGTTTCTGAACGGCATCCTTTCCCAGAATGAGCTCCGTCCGGTTCTTCCAGTCATCATTGTTCATAACAAAACACCCGTTTGAAGTTTGCAAAAATACATTCCTGAAATTCAGGGAGACTTTGCCCCCGCATTGCCGCCGCCGCCGCATAAACCGCTTCCAGATTCAAAGGGGAATCATCCGTTTCCAGCAGCAGACGGTCTCCCGGCAGCTTGTGAAAAAATTCTTCCAGGATCCCCGCATCACGCAGCAAACCCTCCCCGAAGGAAAGATAGAATCCCGCATCCGCCAACTCCAGAAGCTTGTTCTCCCGTCCACGGCAGCCGTGAATGATCCACGGCGTATGACCCGGAAAGTCCCGGTGCAGTTTCAAGAGTTCCGGTTGGGACCGGACCGCATGGATGATCACCGGTTTCCCCAATCTTTCCGCCACGCGGATGTGCGCCGAAAACAACGCATGCTGCTGCGCAAAGGATAACGGCGAACGGCGGTCATAGCCGCACTCCCCGATGGCACAGCAGTTCGCTCGTTCCATACATTCAATATAAGATTCCGGAAGTGTCTCATCCTTCCCGTACATGGGATGCACTCCCAGCGAAAACAGACCGTTACCCCGTTCTTCCGGTGCAAGCAGTCCGCGGATCATCGGATACCCCGTCTCTCCCGTTCTGTGGGTATGCGCATCACAAAGCACGGTCAGCCGTCCTTCCTGCGGAGCCGGGCGCAGAATGTGCCGTCACAATCCCCGTCCGCCGGATATGTTTGTATTTCATAAACTTCATTCCCGTTGTAGGCGAATGGTGCCGGTTCAAAATCCGGATGTTCCGCCAGAAAACGTGAAACGATCTCCTGATTCTCACACTGAAAGACCGAACAGGTCCCGTAAGTCAGGTACCCGCCCGGCTTCACGGAACCGCAAACACGTTCCAATATTTCATATTGTGTTTGCGTCAACTGCGCGAGCCATTCCGCCGAACATACCAGGCGCATCTCCGGATTCCGACGCCAACGGCCCGAAGAACTGCACGGTACATCCGCAAGCACGCCATCGTATTGGCGTTTCACCGCATGTTCCCATTTCGCATACCGGATATTTTCAAATGAGCCGCGCTGTGCCCGGATCCGTGTCTCTTCCAATTTATGTTCGCGGATATCAGTGGCGGTCACGATTCCACCCGATTCCCGCAGACGGGTCGCCAGAAGAAGCGTTTTCCCACCGCCCCCGGCACAGGCATCCCACCAATGTTCATTCCCCGAAGCTCCGGTGGCATAACCGATACACTGGGACGCATAATCCTGAATCTCAAAGCTCCCCCCGCAATAGGACGGCAGAAGACACAAATTCACTTTCCCGTGGGAAATAAGACGGCATGATCCGGGGAGACGGTTATTTTCTTCCCATTCGATCCCGTTCTCCCGGAAATCACGAAAGACCCATTCACGGTTCTTCTGAAGCCGGATCCAGACAGGCGGACGGCTCCGCAACCAGGGCAGGTACCCTTCCGCGGCGCCCGGTGACAACATGGGAAGCATCCAGGAAGACAGCAGATCACGATCCGAACAACCGCAATCCCGTCCGATCAGCAATGACAGCCGTTCCTCCGCCGTTGCTCCTGCAAATGCAGCGGTAACCTTTTCCTCATCCAGCTGCAATTCCCGACACCAGAGGGAAAACGACAACGGCATTTCCCCTTCCGCCGCAAACGCACCCAGTAAATACATCCGCAGATCGGTATCTGCCGGGAATACTTTCTCCAGCCAGCCATACCAGCGGTAATAAGCAAATAACGCCTTTGTCAGAAAATGACGATCACGGGACCCGAATTTACGATTCTCGCGAAAATGTTTGCGCAGAAACACATCCGCAGGCAAACCCTGTTCCCGCAATGTGTCCAGTGAACCATTCAACGCGCGCAGCGTATTCCCCGCAAGTGTGGCAATTTTATGTTCGGCGATCCCCTCCGTGTGAACGGATTCTTTCGGATTCATCATTCTTTCCTGCGTTGATATTTAAGTGGTACCGGGAACGGGACTCGAACCCGTACGATTAAAAATCAACTGATTTTAAGTCAGTTGCGTCTGCCATTCCGCCACCCCGGCATCCTGTTGTCCCGTAATGTATCACATTTACACAGGAAATCAAGAAAATTCCCGTTTTTTTTTCAAAAAAGAAAAAAAATGCCGTCCTGTCTCCCCGGATCCAACCCTTTTCATGCTCGCATTCAGATATTTTTCAAAAAAACGGTGAATTGCAAAATTAAATGCACTTTTGTGAATTTTGAAGAGAGACAAAGTGCGTTTAGTCTTACAAAGGTTTTTTCATGGATCATAATGGCTTCTTTTTGTGCGTTTACTATTACAAAAGGATTGTAAAATCTTATA
>JAZNVL010000038.1:0-78539 GCA_045592785.1 Victivallales bacterium
TTTCCGCCAATACTCCGACCAAAAAAAATCAGATCGACAAACTGGGGTACACCTCTTATTACGCCAAACACTGGTTTGCCGCCATGGAAGAGCTGATGCCCAATAACGGCGATTGGAAACTCAAACTCTGCCCGGCGGGGAGCAGACTTTTGAAATCCGACGGATCCGAATATTCCGGAACCCAGGAATATCTGCGCACGCAGTACAGAAGCGGATATTACAATTCCAGTAATTACCAGTGGTTCCCGTACTCCATGTATCCCCAGTGGAATCATGCCCAGTTGAATTACCGCAAATTCGGCGCAAAATTTCAGCAGAAATCCGAACGGGTGAAAAATCCGTCGATCCGCCTGGTCCTCATGCCCTATACCGGTATTTACAACGCTTGCAATATTCCCGGTGCGGGTTCCACTGTGTACGCAGGTACATACCCTCTGGATGCACCGCCCCCGGTTGCCAACTATCGTTTCCCCGTGACCATTCTTGTGCAGTATGACTGGCATCAGTGGTACAAAGCGCGCCATGCCGGTGTCAACAATATTCTGTTTCAGGATGGTCATGTGGAGTCTATGAAGGCAGATGTGCTTGCGCCCCATTACCTCATGTGGAGTCAGAACAAGAATCTCTACGGGATTCCTGCGAAAGCGAATATGTTTAACATTACGGAAGCGGACAATCTTCTGAAATTCTTCACGGATCCCAATCCGGCAGTACTTTGAAACTCATAACACGTTTCATACGATACGAAACCGTGACGATGAATATCCGTCCGGTTTCGTTGCATGTATTGTGAAAAGATATATTTTTTGCAATACCGGATTTTTTTTAATTTTTTCCGATTCCCTATTGACAAAACGCCTTTTTGCAATATAGTTTTAAACAAACAATAGATTGACTGGAGGTTACCGTATGTATAAAAAAGTAAAATTTACGCTGATCGAACTGTTGGTGAGTGCTACTTGTTAAATAGGTGTTTTGCCGTTATATTACCTCAAAAGAAACTGCCTTTAATATAGCATATTTTCAGCATTTTTTCAAGTTTTTTTTATTTAAAAAAAAACAAGCAGAGCAACTTCTGATGAAATTGCTCTGTCAAAAAAAATTAATGTGATTCTTATTTAGAGTTTGCAAGCAATCAATATTTTTTCTACAATCCGCCAAATTTCTAAAGATGGATTTTCAGTGTAATACTCAAAACCTTTATATTGTCGGGGATGAGCTTGGTTGTCCTTGAGTGTTTTCATAATATTTTTTGCTCTTTGGACAGCGTCCTTTACATCACCAAGAGTAAGTTTGCTCAAACAACGCTTGAAGTTGTCTTCATGCTTATATTGATGCATGTTTTCAAATTGCTCGTCGTAAGCTCGATTGATGTCAGACAGATATTGTCTTCGATGACTTTTCGGACCATTACAGTTTCTCTTGTGAAGAACAATCCATAAATCAAAAGCCAAGTTGCTGTATCCAAAGAAATACTTTACTTGCTTGTTTCTTTGTGCCTCTTTCATTTTGTCCATTGTTTTTATGAATTGCTCAGTATGAACATCTTCATCACTTTCATAATCAGACAAATGCCAAATTTCTGTTTTGTTGATAAAAGTCATACCACGAACGCGCTTAACTGGATTCTTCTCAATTTTTATATCAAAAAGAACTTCATAAGCAGCTGCGTCATTCTTATTAATTTCAGCATTCAACCATTCCAAATACCATTGTTCAGTTTCGCCTTCAACGCTGAAAAAATACTTTTGCTTTAGTTTACGTTCTCCCATGATTTATTCCTCCGATTTTGATAAAATTTCTTCAAATATCGGCGAAAAATCAATATCGCGTAAAGCACCGTACCTGCTAACAAAATAGTTTTTCATGTAGTCTTCGTGCTTTCTAACACCTTTTTCTCCTGCTGTACCAAAATCAGAAAGAGAGTATAAGACACTCTCGTGAGAAACTTCATCACGTTCAACAAATTTTATCTCATCTCTTCTGAAAAGATTTGAGTTGAGAAAAATTGGATTATGCGTATTAAATACCAATTGAGCCTGATTTTTATTTATACCATCATTATGGAATATATTGATTATATTCATTAACGCCATAGGGTGGATAGATGCATCAAACTCATCAACAATCAATGTTCCTCCTGTCAAAAGTGCCCGAATCACAATAGGAAACATATTCACAAAACGTAATGTGCCAAATGATTCAAATATTTCAGCTAAAACAGCTTTATGTTTATGATTTTTCACTTTTCTGAAAATAGAAAATAATTTTGCTTTGGCATCTTCTCCTTCAACAACATAGCCAATCGCATTTGAGCTGATCCCAAATAACTTCGCAGCTTCATTGGTCGTTTTTTCTATGTAAAACGTATTCTTTTGCGGATCAGAAAAACGTCTGAGCAATTGCATCGAATCTGCTCTATAAATAACCATAAATTTTTGTGCGAACCAGTCTGTTATGAGATTTGCAATATCTTGCGAAAAAATAAGCTTGAACCCATTTGTCAAAAACAACTCTTGCGGACTTAAACTTTTCAGCGCAATATTTTTCAAATTTTCCACATCTAATGCTATTGGCCAGGAATGAAACGGAGATTTAAATGACTCATTTATTTTTAATGAGTCGTTCCTGAGAAATACCAATTTTTCGTTAAACCACAGAGCTTCCTCCAAAATTTTCCTGGAATATTCCTCATCCAGGAAAGCCCCCAAATCCAATTTCAAAGAATATTGAATCCTAATTCCTTTTTCAATGAAATCAATATAAAATTTGACGGGTTTTGATTCTTGCGACTCGTGATTGGGAATCAATTCCAATGATGAGGCAGCGACATTAGGCGTAATATCGGAAGTGCTGTTACGGATATTTCCTCTTGAGACAATTGCTTGAAAAGTATCCATAGCTCCAATGATATTTGTTTTACCAGCAGCATTGGGACCATAAATAACAGCGGAACATATCCCTTTTACATTTTTGACTGTCTTGGGAGGGATAAGTAAGCTGTAATCCAATCCTTTCTGTTTGGGCGCAGCCAGCATTGAAAAATTTACTTCATCAACAAAAGATTTGAAATTTTCAGTTTTAAATTCCAAAAGCATAATAAACCTCTGTTTTGCAGATTTCTTCCAGCATCAACAACAATATACTACAATAACAGCTAATTGTCAACTTGATTTTGAAAAAAAAATGCAAAATCCAGCCAATTATCTAAAATAAATAAGAGGCTGGATTTCTGTTTCGTTTATTGTTTTACATTGAGATTTGTCAAAATAGCGATGTCGATTTTGGTTTTTGCAAGAAGATTTTTTATTTGGGTAATTGCTGCTTCGTCCTTAACTCTTTCATGAACAGACAACCCGCAGCCCAGAAATCGGAACGGGTGAACAAACCTTCCATCCGTGCGATCTGCATCCCGTATACGGGAATTTGGAACAATGTGCGGATCCCCGGCTCCGGCAGTACAATCTATGCTTATCAGGGGGGATGCCAACCTTTCTCCGCCGCCGGATCCTTACAAATATAGTGGCAAGGATAGAACCGGTTTGATCTATGACTGGACTCAATGGGTCAATGCGCGGCACGGCAAGACCAATAACGTGCTGTTCCAGGATGGTCATGCGGAAGCACTCAATCCCACGATCATGTGCGCACATTTTATTTCCTGGTCTTATCCGGTGGAACGTCACTGGAGATGGTCAAACAAGTTCGCTGCAAAAGAAGAAAACATGTTCCACTTCATGTTGACCAGATAATTCTTACGGCGTGATTTCCATTTCAAACGGGTGCGCAGGCAGCCCTTCGGAGTTATACAGACTCATCACTTCCATGGGGTTTGCACTCCAGGCGTAACGCACCCGGCAGGCTTCCGGACAGTCTTCCGCCGTCAGGATCACGCTCTTCCCTTCGATCCTTCCCTGCGCGGGCACTGCTTTCCCTTTCCGGTCAACAAGATAGAATCCGGTGAGTTCGCCGTTTTTCGCGGTGAGCCCCCCGGCACAATGATCGAACGTCAGGCGCAGTACGCCTTGTCCTTCCCGGGTGACTTTCCGGATATCGGGGGATGAACCCTGTACGCCCGGCACGTTGTAAACGTGTTCCAACGCCCATTTCGCCATCCGGGTCCCCACGGTGAGCTTATCGGCGGGGTGAATATCTTTGGCATCGCCCACATCCACGGCGGAGATGAGACCGCATCCCGGGACGTTTGCGGCGGTCTTGCGCTGTTGTTCCCGGAGTTCCGCCCAGGGGGAGTCCGGTGTATGATCGCAAGCCTCGGTATACCCGGCAAGACAGGTCTGGATGAAGGGGAGTTCCCCCTGTCCGAACCGGTAACGCCAATCCCGGATCATGGTGGAAAGCAGACGGGAATACCGTTGGGCACTTTCCATGGAGTCGGCATTGCTTTCGCCCTGATACCAGATGATCCCTTTGAAGGAGAACGGGATCAGCGGCAGGATCATGGATTCAAACAGGATGCCGTAACTGTTGGCAAAATGGGGCCCCATTTCCGGACTCACGCCGCAACCCGGCAGATCGTAATGGAATTCCACTTCCATCTGTCCCCGGCAGGCGCCGTTGAAGAAGATCTTTTCCCCCGTTTCTTTGCACAACAGATAATACTGACTGCCGTCTCCGTTGCATCCGCCGCCGTACAGAAAGGAATACGCCCGGACTGCCACCATATTGCGTCCGGCTTTCACCAGATCGCCCCGGACATCATAACAGCGCGGCGTTGCCCAGCATGAGAGATCGAATCCGCTCCCGGTGTGCCCGACTTCCGTTCCGTTGAAGAAGGTGGTATCCTGTTTATCCACACCGCCCAGATGCAGTTCCAGATCTTTGCCCGCCCAGGATTCCGGCAGTTCCACGGCACGACGGGTCCAGAATACGCCGGATCCGCCCAGGTTCCGCTGTACCCAGTCTCCGGGCATGGTGAAAGGATACCATTTGCTGTCATCGAAATCGATGTCCGCCCATCCCTGCGGGGAACCGGCATCCGGCGGATTGAGGGTGCAATGATGTTCGAGCATATACTCTGTGGAGAGTGTGGCTGCATTTGACATGGGGGAAACATCATCGATCATGGTCCAGCGTTCCGGGGCGGCAACGGCTTCCTGATAGATCAGAACTTTCTCCCGGAATTCCGGATCGTTCAGCAGGGCTTCGTGACTGATCCAGGCTTCCACAATGGTCCCGCCCCAGGCACTCAACACGATCCCCACGGGGACTTCCAGCGATTTATTCAGTGCATCGGCAAAGAAGACGCCCACCGAACTCATGAACTCATACGCCGCCTGTTCCGAGGCATCCGACCAGCGCGCCCCGTATTTGGAGGTATCCTCTTGCGCAAACTTGTTGACGGAACGGGCGATCTGACTTTCCCGGGTCCCGGTGGCTTTCGCGGGAACCGTGAACATGCGGACACGTCCCGGCGCGGGCAGGGTGAATGTCTGCCGCCGTTCTTTATTGAGCCAGGTCTGACTGAACGCCATATTGGATTGTCCGGAAGCCAACCAGACTTCTCCCACATAAATATCCTGTACGAGCGCATGATCGCCTGTCGTGATATTGGTCACTTCCAGTTCGAACGGCCCCCCGGCTTCGAAGGGAGACATCCGGATGAGGAAATATCCGTTTGCGCCAGCCATACCGAAGAATTGTTTCCCCCGGAAGGAGACCATGACTTTGGAATCGGGATCGGTCCAGCCGAAAACGGGGATCAACTTACGCCGCTGCAGGACGGCACCGTCAGAAAAAAGAGAATGAAGTTTCATCGCAAATACCCTTCGAAAGAAAACTGTTTTCAAGTAATATATAACGGACGGAAAAGAAAATCAAATATTTTTTCTCTTTTTGACTTGATTTTTTCCTTCTTATGACGTATAATAAACGGGTATTGATGTAATCTACGAATCTTAATAAAGGAATCCGCACCATGAAACACAAATTGATCCTGTTCCTGACCGCTTTGTTCATCTTTTCCTCCGGCGCACTTCACGCGCAATGGACGGATAAACTTACACTCTATCTGCCCAACCGGGTCATGGACCTGCTGGATACCTTCACGCTCAATATCGGCGGCGGTCCCACGCTCCATGCCGAACTTTACGCCACCCATGCCTGTCAGGTCGGCGGCGGACTGGGCTACACGTTCCAGTTGATGAAAGACCACAACCGTCAATACGGCTGGGCGGCGCAGAACGGGTACGGTACTTATCTCCCCGGCATGGTCAAGGAAGATATCGAACGGAAGCCCACTTCCATGTTCGTTTCTGACTTCTGGCAGAACGTGCAGGGTGTTCCCGCGCCCGCGGATCCCATTTACGATCCCCGTACCGGAGCCCGTGACTATTGGGAATTCGGCGGATCGCTGGGCGCTGTTGTTCTGGATGTGACGGTCAGTGTGCATCCCGTGGAACTGCTGGATGCGTTCCTGGGATTCTTCTTTATCGATATCCGCAACGACGACCTCACATTCGAAAACTTCCAGTAAACACTGGCGGTCCGATCCCGGACTGTTATCGTCCGTTGCGGTCCGTTGTTGTCGGTTTTCCTGAAAAATTGCGAAAAAAAAGGGGGAAAACGGGCAAAATTTTTCCGTGGCAAGGGTTGATTTTTTCTTTTTATATGCTATGGTACGGGAGAGAAAAATCACAGCGGAAGGATCCCACAATGGTGTATCAGGAAAAAGAACCGGAAAAATGGCAGTCCCTTGCCGCGCCCTCTGTTTTGATGGAAACGGTGGTGGGCAGGATCTGCTCGGAACGGTTCCGTTGTCTGCGGACAGGCGCGGAAGGCGATTTTATTTTCTTCGACCTGAAGAACTGGGTGGTGGTCCTTGCGGAAACCCCGGATGGCAAACTTCTGGTGGTCCGTCAGTTCCGTCATGGAGCCCGGACGATGCAATGGGAGATCCCCGGCGGCTGTATCGATGCGGGGGAAACGGATCCGGCACAGGCAGGGATCCGGGAACTTCTGGAAGAGACGGGGTACGCGGGGGAAGATGCCCGTGTGATCGGGGACATCTGCCCGAATCCTGCGTTGCAGTCCAACCGCTGTTACACGGTTCTGGTGCGGAATGTGCGGAAAGTCTCTGCGCCTGCGCTGGAAGATACGGAAGACATCGAAACGTTTGCCATGACCCCGGGGGAGATCCTGGGAATGATCCGCCGTGGTGAATTTGAGCATGGGATCATGTTGGATTCCATATTGTTTTACTTACTGGAGAAGGAGATGATTTGAGATGAAGAGTGCATACGAACTGGCATTGGAACGCAGCGGCGGGGCATTGCAGCAGATATCCGAAGCGAAGAAAGCGGAACTGGAAGAACTGGATATACTGTGCCGGTCCAAAGTTGCGGAAGCCGAGATCACCGCGGAAAACAAACTCAAAAACCTGACCGATCCCGTTCAGATCCTGGAAATGAAAGAGGCTCTTGCCAATGAGATCCGCTCCATCCGTGACCGGTATGAATCCAAAAAGGAAGCCGTTCGCAAACGGCAGGATTGAGTGAGGTCTTACGATGGCAGTCGACTTTGTTCATTTGCATGTTCATACGGATTACAGTCTTCTTGACGGGGCGTGTGCGATTTCCTGGGCGAAACTGAAAAAAGAAGATCAGGAAAATAAGTTTGACCTGGTGAAGATGGCACAGCTCCACGGTATGAAAGCCGTTGCCATCACCGACCACGGGGTCATGGGCGGATGTCTGGAATTCCATAACGCCATGAAGAAGGAAGGAATCAAACCCATCATCGGGTGTGAGACCTACGTTGCGCCCAACAGCCGGTTCGAGAAAGCGGCGGAAGTGCCCAACATCCGTGGATTCCATTTGATCCTGCTGGCGAAAAATCAGGTCGGCTATCATAACCTGTGCAGTCTGATCTCCGAAGCCCATACCAACGGTTTCTATTACAAGCCCCGTATCGACAAAGAACTTCTTGCCGCTCACAGCGAAGGGCTCATCGGTATGAGTGCCTGTCTGCAGGGGGAGATCGATGTGGCGGCATTGCATCACGGGCACGATGCCGCGCGGAAAGTGTTGGGCGAATATCTGGATATTTTCGGCAAAGACAACTTCTACATGGAACTGATGTATCATGGGATCGAAGACCAGAAAACCGTGAACAAGGAACTCATTTCTCTGGCGCGGGAGTGCAACGTGCCCATGGTCGCCACCAATGACGTCCATTACCTGCGCAAGGAAGATCATATCCCCCACGAGATCATGCTTTGTATTCAGACCCGGACCACCATGGATGATCCGAAACGCATGAACATGGAAAGCGCGGAGTTCTATTTCAAGAGCGGAGAGGAAATGATGGCTGTCTGGGGCAATGAAGTCCCGGAAGCCGTTTCCAACACGCTGGAAGTGGCGGAACGCTGTGACGTGACCATCGGATACGAAAACCATTATCCGGAGTACCAGACCCCGGAATCTTTCAATGTCACGCTGGATATGGAGGCCATCCGCAAGGAATCCGCCACAGAGATCGAAGCGGAACACCTTGCCGACTTCGAAAAGAAAAAAGAGAAAGATGAGTCCGCCGAATTCAAACCGCTCACCGATGAAAAACGCAGCGACCTCATCGAACGCCGCGTGGTCCTCAAAAAAGCAGCGGCGTATCTGCGTCATGTCTGTCTCTACGGGACCGGGGAAAACTCTGTTTGCGGTTATGTCAAGAAGTACGGGTATGACCCTTTGAATCCGCCGGAAGATAAAAAAGAGGACGCCAAACGCAATCTGGAACGCATGGATTACGAATTGAGCGTTATCAACCGGACGAAATATCCCAGTTACTTTCTGTGCGTGTGGGACTTCATCAACTGGGCGAAGGAACGTGGTATTCCGGTGGGACCGGGCCGCGGATCCGGTGCCGGGTCCATCGTGGCATATCTTTCCGGGATCACCAATATCGACCCCATGAAATACGACCTGCTGTTCGAACGGTTCCTGAACCCGGACCGCGTGTCGCCCCCCGACTTCGATACGGACTTCTGCGAACGTCACCGTCAGGACGTGATCGATTATGTGATCGACAAGTACGGGATGGACAGTGTGTCCCAGATCGGAACCTACGGCACGCTGAAAGCGAAAGCGGTGATCAAAGACGTGGCGCGCGCCTTGTCCCGTACGCCCGCCGACGGGAACATGATCACGAAACTGGTTCCCGATGATCCCAAAATGACACTGGCGAAAGCCATCAAGGAATCCCCGGAACTCAAACAGCTGTTGGAAAAAGAGGAATGGGTCAAGAAGATCTTTGATCTTTCCATGCCCATCGAACAGTTGAACCGGCAGATGGGGATCCATGCCTGCGGGGTCATTATCTGTAATCAGCCCCTTGCCAGCCTGGTCCCGTTGGGGCGCGGCGCGCATGATGAGATCATCACCCAATACGTTGCCCCCCTCTGTGAAAGCGTGGGACTGCTCAAAATGGACTTCCTGGGACTCCGTACGCTCACCGTGATCCAGGATGCCTGCGATAATGTTCTGCGCAATCGTGGTATCAAACTGGATATGGATGAGGTCCCGCTGGATGACCAGAAGACCTTCGATCTGCTGAATAACGGCGATACCGTTGCTGTGTTCCAGCTGGAATCCGGCGGTATGCAGGAACTCTGCCGGAAGTTCGGGGTGGAAAATATCAAACACATTATCGCGCTTGTGGCGATCTACCGTCCCGGTCCCATGCAGTTCATCGACCTGTTTGTGGGCAGAAAAAAAGGCACGATCCCGCTGGAATACGATCATCCGCTGATGGAACAATTCCTGCAGGAAACCTACGGGATCATGCTCTATCAGGAACAGATCATGCAGGTGGTGCAGATCCTTGCCGGGTTCTCCCTGGGGCAGGCGGATATTCTCCGTCGCGCCATCGGGAAAAAGAAGATCAAAGATATGGAAGCGCAGCACGATAAGTTCGTTGCAGGCTGTGCCGCCACCAATAATATCCCCGCCGAACAGGCGGAAAAAATCTGGGAAAACATCAAGAAGTTCGCCGACTACGGGTTCAATAAGTCCCACAGTGCGGCGTACGCGATCATGTCTTACCGTACCGCGTACCTGAAAGCAAACTACCGTCCGGAATTCATGGCGGCGGTGCTGACCAGTGAATTGACCAACGCCTCGAAACTGGCGTTCCTGATCAACGAATGCCGTACCGCCGGGATCCCCATTCTGCCCCCGGACGTCAACACCAGTAAAGTCAACTTCACGGTGGATAAAGATGCCATCCGTTTCGGTCTGGGCGCGATCAAAGGGTTCGGGCAGGGCGTGTCGGAATCCATCATTGCGGCACAGAAGGACGGCCCCTTCAAGAGTGTGGCGGACCTGATTGAGCGGACCGAAGGGATCAATGCCAAAGGACTGGAAGCGTTGATCCGGTGTGGTGCGCTGGATTCCACCGGGTTGAAACGGTCCCAGCTGCTTGCCATCATCGATGACTCCATTCAGACCGCCAATGTGCGGAAACGGGATAAAGCCGCCGGACAGGGCAGTCTGTTCGATATGGTCCCGGAATTTGCGGAAAGTTTTGCCAGTGTTCCCGTGCCGGACATCCCGGAACTGGATCAGTCGGAAATGCTTGCCGATGAAAAGAGTCTCCTCGGATTCTTCGTCAGCGGACATCCGCTCTCCAAATACAAAAACGTCATTGACACGTTCTCCACGGCAACCGTTTCCGACGTGGTGCAGATGCCGGGGGATGTGGGCGTGAAACTGGGCGGGATGCTCGCCGGAGTCGCCAAAAAGTATACCAAAGCAGACAACAAACCTTTTGCCGTGTTCCAGATGGAAGACCTGACCGGGGTGGTGGAATGTGTCTGTTACAACAAGACGTTCGAAAAGTGCGGTATGTTTCTGGAGGAAGGCGCGCTTGTCTTTGTGGAAGCCATCACAAAACGGCAGGAGGAAAATGCGCCCGCCGCGCTCATGGTGGAAAATGTCATCCTGCTTGCCAATACCATGGAACAGCACAGCGAACAGCTTCATATCCAGCTCCGGGAAGCCGATTTGCAGCCCGATACATTCCGTCGCATCGGTGTCGCCGTCCGCAACCATAAGGGGAATGTCCCTGTGGTCCTCTGTATTACGACAACGGACGGGAAAGCGGTGTTTATTGAGACCGCACAGCGGTTCAACGTGACCGTTACAGCCGGACTGGTGGACGAAATCGATTCCATCCTCGGGGAAGGCCATTACAAGATCAAACCGACAACCACGGTCCCGGCGGTCCGCCCCCGTTGGAACCGGGAAAACGCGAAAGGAAATGAAGCCTCATGAGTTACCGGATCCTCTTTTTACTTCTGTTTGCTTTCAGTCTTTCTGTGTATGGGCAGGCCCCCGCACCGCAGAAGAAAGCACCCCAGCCCCGGATCATTTCTTCGGAATATATCGTGCAGATCCTGGAAGACGGACTCAAACCCTACAAGAAGCATGACATTCAGATCGATGTGGTGGAAGACCCGTTGATCGTGCGCAAGCCGTTGCCGGTCTGCCATATCATTTTTGTGCGGGATCACTCCTGGAAAGAAAAGATCCAGCCGAAGGAAAACAAAGCCATGCAGCAGGCGCCGGGGAATCAGCCGAAACCCACCGTCCGTACACGGAAAGGACGGGAATATGCGGATATTGTGATCATTCCGAAAGATTCCTCTTATGAGTTGAAAAATGCACTCCGTTTTGCGGGGGAGGAAAAAGCGGTCAGCGGTCCGTTGGAAACGATCGTGTATAAGCAGTTCGGGCTGACCTGGCGCCGGTCGCAGTCACCCTACAATCAGTACACGCTTTATCTCGGGGAAGATGACAACAACCTGTATTTCGGCAGTGCCAATCTTTCTGTTCTGATCTGGTTCCGCCGTACCTTTTCCCTGCGGAACGGGATCCCTGCATCCACGGAAGTTCTTGCGGATGCGTTCAATACGCGTGACCATGAAGACTTTACGTCCCACTACGCCATCGTGGAACTCTCGAAATACGGGAATAAAGCATTACCGGATTTGAAGCGGTCCGTTGCGGATGCGCTGGAACTGGATGCTCCGCCGTATTCCCATTTTCTCTGCATGAAGATCATCGGTACGCCGGAATCGGATCAGCTGCTCAATGAGTATGCACGGTCCAATGACCCCGTATTGCTCACCGGACTCTTTCAGGCGTTTGCCGATTTCAATGCCATCAATATCCGGCAGAAACCTCTGTTCATCCGCATGGTGGAGACCCGGCTTGCCCCGGCAGTTGCCATGCACGCAGGCACGATCCTGGGATTTGCCAAAGATCTGCTTCCTTACTTCCGGGAATATGTGGCGAAACCGTATCGGGTCGAAGATTATATGATGGGTGTCCGTGCGGTATTCATTCTGCAGAATCCGGCGGCGCGTACGCCTCACGAGGATGCCGTCCGCCAGATCAAAGATATGCTTTTGCGCAGCGGGGAAGTTGCCGGCACGCTTACGGTGTACGATATGAATGAATCCACCCGGGTGCGCGAGGACCGTTTATCCCAACAGGATGCCCAACGGATCAAACCC
This sequence comes from Victivallales bacterium, assembly GCA_045592785.1. Lineage (GTDB taxonomy): Bacteria > Verrucomicrobiota > Lentisphaeria > Victivallales > UBA1829 > RGIG8244. The sequence goes on from JAZNVL010000038.1 coordinate 12,530, forward strand.
TATACCGATGCCATTGTGAACAGTCCTTATACGGATTTGAGCGTGCTTTCCGCGCTGGATCTGGCGATGTTTACGCCAGCAAAAGAAGATGGCTTCGCACCGTCTTATGTCCGCCGTGTCCGCAGGGCAGGGGCGGATCTTCTCCAACGTTTGCCCCAGGCAAAAGTCAAAAGCGCATTCCGTTCCCTGTTGCATTATGTGAAAGACAATAAAGAACACGCGATCGTGGATGATGCGTACAGCCTTTATGTCAAAGCCGGGCGCGCGGTGGCGAATCCGTATTGATTCAACCGTTTTTCCGCGGGAATATGTCCCGGAACCGCGGGGCCGTTTTGTAGGCGATAGGGATCAGGAATTTCACCAGTGCAGCCACGGGGACCGCAATGATCATCCCGATGATCCCTGCCACCGCGCCACCCAGGAGTACCACAATGATCGTTTCCATCGTGGTCAATCCGATGGCTTCCCCCACGAATGACGGGTAAAGGATGATCTGCTCCAGGATCCCGTTGATGATGAAGAACGCCAGGACCACCCCGGTAAGCGGGACGATCACTTGTGGCGCAAAAGCCAGAGTGACCGCAGTCGTTATCGTGAATGTGATAACCGGGCCCAGGAAGGGAAGCAGAATATTGCATCCGGCGAGCATTGCCAGAGGAATGGCATAGGGTACATTGAATAATGTGAAGAAGACAGAGTACAGTGCAAATTCAATGGCGAAGATCCAGAAATAGCCGCGCAGCCAGCGGTCGAACATGGTACAGATCCGGTCAATGATCTCGGATGCCGATTGCCGTGTCTCCTCATCGGTCGCCGGGAACCAGCCGGAATTATAAATGGTGCCGATCATCCAGGTACCGACGCTCCGTTCCGTATTCCGGTTGACGTCATTTGTATAAAATGCCATTTGCTGTAAAAAGACAAAGAAGAAGAAAATGCAAAGGAGCAGATCCATCAGGAATGTTCCCAGGGACCCGACAAGAGACAGAAGAAAACCCAGAACATCCCCGCTCGCAGAGAACGTGGAATGGAGCAAATCAGTGGCTTGCCCTGCCAGATTTTCTTCCAGCCACAAACGCAGTTTCTGACGGAAAGGAAGATCGCTTGCATTTATTTTTTCCGGGAGTTGCTTTTTTGCAGCAATCGTTGTGTCCCGTTGTTCTTCCGGGACTTCATTTTGTTTATCCATCATGCGGGTGATTTGTTCGTTCGCCTTCGACATGATCTCATTCCGTTCCGCCCAGGATGCAATGTTTTTTCCCGTGCGCATCGCGAATGGTGTCAGGATCAATACGGCAAGTATGCAGATCCCGATGACGGCAGCCAGCAGTGAACAAACAGTCAATCCGGCACTTTTTGCTGCCAGCGTACTCCGTTTCTGTTCCGGAGTGGCAACCGCGGCATCTTGTTTTTTACCTGTAAAGAAATCCCGGAGACGGAAAAACGGGCGGAAGGGCAGAAGGAAAAACCATTCCAGTTTCTGATAGATCCGGGTCCCGAAAATCCGTTTTTCAAAGAATCGTTCCAATGGCAGAAAAAGATAGGCAAGCAGGAATCCGAAGAACACCGTTTTCAAATACAATGCCGCAAAAACGAACAGGAGCAGCACAAGAAGAGCAGCGATCAATCCGGCACCGGAATTCAACCGTTTCGCTTTGTTTTTACGCCGTTCTTCTTCTTCTGTCAGGATCTTTTCGGTCTCCTCTGTGGAAAGTCCCATCGCCGCACATAACGTTTTCCATTCGGAACAGATTTCCGGGGTCAATGTTTGATGCAGGGGAATCAGATCAAGAAGAAAACTCCCGCTTTCCCGTTTTTGGGTGGGTGAAAGCGTGGATAAGGATTTGATGTGTTCCAGTGCCCGTGTGGGATCTTGTACACTGTTCAGGATCTCCGGCAGACCGGCGGAATCCGTCACGCTGGAAAGCAGCGGAACAAAACCGCCGGATTCGATCCCATTCCCTGCGCTTAAATACACCATGCGCATGGCGGGATACAGAAAATCCTTCTGTGGAACAGCCGGATGCTCCGCAAGAAAACGAACGATCCGTTTTCCGCTTTCCGGCGTTTTCCTGCCGGGAAGAAGATCATACAGCATCCCGCTGAACGTCATGATCATACAACCAGACTTTTGTGTTCGCCGGCGGTGATTTCACCGAAGACGAATGCACGGAATCCGGTTTCCTGACAGATATCCAACGCCTGGGTGACTTCCGCTTCCGGCACGAACCAGACCATACCCACACCCATGTTGAACACACGGTATGCTTCGCTGTCCGGCACATTGCCTTCTTCCACGATCAGGCGGAAGATCGGCGGAACGTAAGGAATATCTTTCTTGCGGAAGACTGCATTGACATCTTTCGGGAGGATACGCGGGACGTTATCGAAGAGGCCGCCGCCGGTGATGTGTGCGATCCCATCCAGGCTCAAACCGGCATCCATTGCCGCACGGATCGCTTTCCGGTAGCAGACATGGGGTTTGAGCAGAGCTTCCCCGATGGTCAGACCATCCAGTTCTTTGAGTTCGGTATCCACGCTGAATCCGCGCTGCTGGAACAGCACACGCCGCGCCAGACTGAATCCGTTGGTATGAAGTCCGTTGGAGGAAAGCCCGATGGCAACGTGTCCGGGACGGATCTTTTCCCCTGTGATGAGTTTGGATTTTTCCACCACGCCGGTGATCACGCCCACCAGGTCAAAGTCATTGCCGTACATGCCGGGCATTTCCGCCGTTTCGCCGCCGAGCAGTGCGCAGTTTTCGGCTTTACAGGCTTCGGCGATACCGGTCAGCACTTCTTCGTACAGCGGGGAACGCAGTTTGCCGATCCCCAGATAGTCCAGGAAGTAAATGGGTTCCGCACCCTGCACACCGATATCGTTGATACAGTGGTTGACGATGTCGTGTCCCACGGTATCGTATTTCTGCATCAAAGCGGCAACCATGAGTTTCGTGCCGACACCGTCGATACTGGAAACCAGAACCGGTTCCTTGTATTTGGAGAGATCCATCTGGAACAACCCGCCGAATCCGCCGATCGGTGCAAGCATTTCCGGGCGTCTTGCCCCTGCCAGACATGGTTTCACCCGTGAAAGAAGTTCTGTCGCCAGATCGATGTCCACACCTGCTGCTTTGTAACTGGATTGCTCTTTGTTCATAATTGGATCCTTTTCCTTGCAATGTTTTATTTGTTTTTCTGTCTTATACCCGTAATATAGCATAAACTCTCATTCTTGCAAATTTTTTTTGCGTTTTGTTCTGGTATTTTCTGCAAATGAATGTATATTATAGCGCGGACCGCAGCGGACGGCCGCCTCGGAGCATGTCTCCGGGGAGGAAAGTCCGGACTCCACAGGGCGGGAAGTCCTCCTCACGGAGGATATCTGCACGAAAAGTGCAGGGAAGGATAGCGCAACAGAAAGCATACCGCCGAAGCAATTCGGTAAGGGTGAAATGGCGGTGTAAGAGACCACCGGAGCGGAATGAAAGTTCCGCTGCCTGGCAAGCCCCTTCCGGAGCAAGGCCAAATAGGGGATGATGTCGTTGCCCGCGGCGTTCGAATCCCGGGTTTTGGCCGCATCAGACAGATGGTCGTCACCCTGCAAAGGGTACAGAATCCGGCTTACAGCTGCGGTCCGCATTCCTTATTTTCTCACCCGAAAAGATGACACACGTTCTCCACCGTGATCTTGCGGAGTGTTTCCTCCGTGACGCCAAGCGTTCGCATTTCCGGCAGGACCCGGCTGTGTACCGCATCCAGACCGTACGGTTCCCCTTGCGATACGGATTCCAACACATTGTCGCGGCAGCATATATGGTCATGACTCAAGAAAATGCGATCCGCGCAGCCTGCTTTGACCAGTTCTGTCGCGAATGTTGCATTGTGCGGCGCGATCCGGTCAACCGCGACATAACAGCCCGTCTTCAACAGGGTCAGTGCGTAACTGGTGTCGTTGGCATCTCCCACATGTCCGATCACGCATTTCTCCGGCGGAACACCGGAGGATATCCGGCTTGTCAGCTCGGAACGGCACCGGATCTCCCGTTATTGTATTCCATCCCGGACGGCGATCTCCCAGGACTGCGCGAAGATCGCGGAATCGGTGGTGCAGCAGTTGGAACGGATGAACGACGATGACCTTTCATCTGCGGAAGTTGTCCTGCCGTATTCCCTCATTGTCCGTGACAGTTCCTGACGAACCGTTTTTTTACTCGCCCAGCGCGTCGCTGATCCGGTCGGAAAGTTCTTCCCATGCACCTTCCAGATCGTCGATACGCATTTCCAGCTGATCCAGTTCTTCATCCTCTTCGGGCAGGGGGCCTTCCACACTCAACAGAGAGAGTGTATCACTGACATTCCGGTGGAACGCTGCCAGCGGATGAGCCAGATTCCGGGGTACATCATTCTTGAAATGCTGAAGCAGGCGCAGGGAATAGTCCACCCGCTGTTCGCACAAATCCAGCAGACGTCTGCGGTAGGGTTCTTTTTCCCCTTCGAATGTGGGGTTGAAGTATTCCGTTGAGATTTCCCAGTCGTCTTCCAGATAATTGAGGAATGCAGCTTCCTGCGCTTCATCCGCAAAGGTGATCCCCAGCAGAGAATAGATCCGGTCCCGGAAGTCTGCAAAGTTTTCCATCCCGTTGGCGATGGCATCCAGCACGAACGCGTGGACTTCCACCGGGTCGTACGGTGCGTTCCGTTCGACAAGGATGGCATCCAGGGAGTCCAGCGTGCCGGAGGATGCAGAGAACTGATCCGGTTTGATATCGGTTTCTGCGGCTTCCACTTTTTCGGCTTCTTTTTCGCCGCAGTGACAGTCGGCATCGTGATGATGATGATGGTGATGTTCCTGCTCAGTGTCGTTATGCGCCGGTTCCACGGGAGCCATACCCGGTTCCGAAACATCATCGGCGGAAACGAGCGTCCAGTCCGGTCCATCGTGCCGGATCGCGATTTCCAACATGTTGTGATGATATTCATCCAGAGAGAAATCGGGAGTGAACCGCAGGTCTTCGTTTTGACGGAATGCTTTGAGGAATGCGAAAGAGATCTGCTGTGGAATATCAATGGGATCGCGCTTATCATCGCAAACAGCCAGGAGAGCATGTTCCAACTGCTGGATATAACGTTCCCGTTTTTCTTTTCCGGGGGCATCCGCGGCTTTTTCGTATGCCAGATCAAACTCTGCATTTTCCCAGTCGATCACGGTCATGATGATGGCATCGCCCTGCTGGAACTGGTGTTCGCGGTAAAATCCGGTCATGTCATACGCCGTGATCTCCATCATTTCCCGTTCCACATTCCGTGAGGACCGCAGGATCCGGTAATTGGCATCGGATTCCGCGCAGAGATAATCCAGCAGTCCGGATTTCCCCAGGAGAATGGATGCCGGTGCGAGATCGGCGTACCGCATTTTTGTGGAGAGGACTTTACAGGGCTTTCCATCGGCAGTGACGGTATATTCATCGGGGAAAAGTTCCTGTGAGCAGAACGGTTCGAACCGTGCGCCGGGCAGGAGCAGATTCTGTTCCAGTTCCGCTCTGCCGGGAATGATCCGCAGTTTGGTATTGCGGAAGAAAGCGGCTTTGGGATATGCCATTTCATCATCCATGAAGAAACGGTCATCACCGGCAAGGATGAGTTCCGCTTCCTTGGCGACACGTTCCTTTGCATCGGGATCGGCTTTCAGCCGTGCGATGACATTGTTGACATATCCGGCAACGGGGAACGGTTCGGTAAGGAATGAGGGCAGTACTTCTTCGACTGCCCGCTCGATTTGTGAGGAGGAAATGAACATAAGACAACGACTCCTGTAAGGTCAGAAAGAAGCAAAACGCTGCATTTTGGAAAGACGGTTGAAAAGGAAATCATCCATGTGACGTGCCAGATCTTCCTGGGTCCAGTTTTTGATGTCCTCCACCGAATGGGCATCCGCCAGCGAGAATTCACCGGACCGTTCCCGGTTCAAACGGAAAAGCACAGCTCCGCAGCCCAGTTTCCGGCCCACATCACTGCAAAGGGTACGGATATACGTTCCCTTGGAACATTTGACTTCGAAATCGGCTTTGGGCAGTTCGGCAGCGGTTACTTTGGCATAATGGATCGTGATTTCTTTGGGTTCCCGGTCCACTTCGATCCCCTGACGTGCCAGTTTATAAAGACGTTCCCCATCCTTCTTCACAGCGGAGACCATGGGCGGGGTTTGCAGAATATCGCCTTCGAAAGAAGCAAAAGCCTCTTTGAGCATTTCTTCACTGACATGAGACCAGTCGGCGGTGCGGGTGACTTCGCCATCCATATCCTGGGAATCGGTTTCCGTCCCCAGCAGAATGGTCCCCGTATAGATCTTGTCTTCACCCGAAAACTTCTGACTGAGTTTGGTGAATTTTCCGAATACGATGACCAGCAATCCGGTGGCGGCGGGGTCAAGGGTCCCGCAATGCCCCACCTTGACGGCATTGAATCTTGCACGCATGAAGGAGACGACGTCATGGCTGGTCCATTCTGCCGGTTTATCCACCAGGAGGATGCCGTTTTTTTCGAATTTCGGGAGTCTGTGTTTATTGGGGTTGTGTCTCATGATTGAATTCCTGTTCGATATGTTTGAGAAGGATCTCTTCGGCATCCTCCACCGATTTCGCAAAAATCGTGCCGCCCGCCGCCATTTCGTGTCCGCCGCCATTGAGACGGCGTGCCACTCTGCCCACCGAGATCTGCGGATCCTTGGAGCGGAGCGAGATCTTGAAAATGCCGGGGGAGTTTGTCCGTTTGATCAATGCCGCCACCACCAGACCATCGATCCCCCGCAGGTTTTCAATGAGCTGTTCGGTATTGCGGATGTCAATGGAATACTTTTTCAGCAGTTCCTGTGTGATGGTGAACCATGCCACTCTGCCATCCAGTGCGGTCCGCAATCCGGAACGGAACAATTCCGCTTCGAACATTGCCATGGGGAATGGCTTGGAGAGGTAAGCACGATCGATGATCCGGGCATGATCTGCGCCCATTTCGATCAAATCGGCGGCTGCCCGCAACGCGGCAGGTTTCGTATTGGAAAACCGGAAACATCCGGTATCGGTCGTAAGCCCCAGCAGCAGCGAAGTCGCCGCCCGTTCCGTGATGTTCCATTGTGCCGCCCGGGCGAACTGATACGCAACTTCACAGGCGGAAGATGCGTTGTGATCCACATAACTCAACGTGCCGAAATGTTCGTTGTCCGGGTGATGATCCAGTGTTACAACGGGGATCGTGATCTCCTCAAAAGAAACGGGGGCGATCCCCAGACGTTTGACGGTGGAGGCATCCACGTTGAAGATCAGACTGTACCGGCTGTTGACTTCCGACGCGTTGAGGATCTTTTCACATTCACCGGAAAGGAAAGATTCATAACAGTCAGGAACCGGATCCTGCAAATACCAGACCGCGCGATACCCGTTGGTGTTCAGCAGTTCCACCATGGCAGTGAAGGAACCGACGGCATCGCCATCGGGCCGTTCGTGGGTGATGACCAGGATCTCTTTCTCATTGCTCCGGACCTGTTCCAGTGCGCGGAGGATGTCATGAAAGTTATTCGTCTGCATTATGTTCCTGCTCCTCAAGTTTCCGGATAAGAGCAAGGACGCGGTCGCCCTCGGCGATATTGCGGTCCGGACGGAAATGCAGGACGGGAGTATATTTCAGCACGACGACGCGCGAGACGTCTTCCTGGATCTCGTTTCTTCTGCGGATCAAAGTACGCATCAGGTTTTCCGAGAGTTCCGCACCGAGACAGCTGATATAGACATCGGCAGACTTCAAACCGGGGGAACATTCCACTTTTGTGACGGAAAGGATCGTACCTTTTTCGTTGATTCCGTGGAGTTCGATCCAGGATGCGATCTCCCGCTTCAACAGTTCATTGACGCGGGAAACGCGGTCCACAGGGCCTTTTTCCTGATGCCGGGAAGATTTACGCATAAAAGGATCCTCCTCAACTGAGGGTGGCTTTTTTCAATTCGATTTCGTACAGCTGGATCATATCGCCTTCGGTGAAGTCCATGAAGTTATCCAGTTTGATACCACATTCCAAACCGGCGTGTACTTCTTTGACGTCATCCTGGAACCGGCGGAGAGAACGGACTTCCCCATTGAAGATCAGTTCGTTTCCGCGGAACACACGGGCTTTCGCACCCACTTTGGCAATGCCTTTTTCCACCATACAACCGCAGATCTTCGGCCCTTTGGAGAGATGAAAGATCTTCAGGATCTTCACGGTACCCAGATCTTTTTCGCGTTTTTCCGGCGCAAGACGTCCGGTGAGCGCATCCTCGATATCTTCCAGAAGTTCGTAAATGATGGAGTACAGACGGATTTCCACCTTTTCCTTTTTCGCCAGATCATTGACCCCGGGATTCACGCGGACGTGGAACCCGATCACGATGGCACCTGCGGATGCGGCAAGCAGGACGTCGTTTTCCGAAATCGCACCGACACCGGCGTGAAGGACATCCACGCTGATTTTTTCGGAGGGCAGTTTCTTCAGCGATTCCACAATGGCATCGGCAGAACCGCGCACGTCGGCTTTCACCACCACTTTCAGATTGTTCCGTTCGCCGGTATCCATCTGGGAGAACAGGTCTTCCAGAGACGTGCCGGGCAGACGGCTGGAAAGCGTTTCTTCCCGGTTGTCCACGGAACGCTGTTCCGCCAGTTCTTTTGCTTCATTGAGCGTGGCGCAAACAGCCATCCTGGTCCCGGCTTCCGGTACACCGGAAAGTCCGACGACTTTGACGGGGACTGCGGGTGCAGCCTGGGGGATCCGTTTGCCGCGGAAGTCGATGAGGGAACGGACTTTGCCATAATATTCGCCGCAGATGACCGCATCGCCGACGCGGAGCGTTCCGTTGCGGACGACCACGCTGGCAGTGGGGCCGAATCCCTGTTCCAGTTCGGATTCCAGCACATACGCCAGGGCAGGGCGCTTCGGGTTCGCTTTGAGTTCCAGCATTTCCGCTTCCAAGAGAATTCGTTCCAGCAGATCATCGATCCCTTCGCCGGTACGGGCAGAGACGCGGATCGCCGCAACTTCACCGCCCCAGTCTTCACTCATAAGGTTGTTCTGCTGCATGTGAAGAAGGACTTTATCCGGGTTTGCACCGGGCAGGTCCATCTTGTTGATGGCAACGATGATCGGCACACCTGCCGCTTTCGCATGGTTCATGGCTTCCACAGTCTGGGGCATGAACCCGTCGTCTGCGGCAACGACCAGCACAACGATATCGGTCACATTAGCACCGCGGGCACGCATCTGTGTGAATGCTTCGTGTCCGGGGGTATCCACAAAGGTGATGGTCTTGCCGTTGATATTGACAACGGAAGCCCCGATATGCTGGGTGATCCCGCCGGCTTCGCCAGCTGCCACCCGGGTCTTGCGGATGGTATCCTGCAGAGACGTCTTACCATGGTCCACATGTCCCATGAAGGTGACGATGGGAGATCTTGTGCAGATATCCGCGGGTGCATCATCATATTCTTTATCTTCGGGTGCGATATTTTCATCACCGTCTTCGTCTTTTCCGGATTTTTTGCCGCCTTCATCCAGGATGAGAGTGATCCCTTCCTGTTCTGCCACTTTTTTCGCGACTTCAAAGTCCACCGTCTGATTGATGCTTGCCAATACGTTCATCATCATGAGAGCGGTGATGACTTCATTGGGTTTTTTGCCCAATGCTTCGGCAAGGTTCTTCACGATCAACGGGGTTTTGACCGAGACTTCCCGGGGGGCGTCATCCGCAACCGAGGCGGAAACGTTATTCCGTTCGGCATTGCCGCTGTTCTTGTTCTTGCCGCGATTGCGTTCTCTGAACCGTTCATTGTCTTCGTCGCGCTTTTTGCCTTTTGCGGCGCCGGAGGAGGACTTGATTTTTTCCTTTCCGCCGGTTTCTTCCAAATCGTCATAATCATCGGCGATGGAGCGGGATTCTTCTTTCGGTTTGACCTTTCCGGTCAGTTCATCGAAATATGCAGCGATGAGTTCCAAATCTTCGGGGGGAATGTTGCTCGTTGCAGTCCGGATCAATGTAAACCCCTGGGCAGCCAGTTCCTTCAACACTTCTTTTGACGTCATGCCGTAAAGATCGGCAAACGCCTTGACATTCATTTTCTTCTTTTCCATAATCTTGTATTACCTCCGGGGGGTTATTGCACACATCCGGGACAGCCGATCTTACGCGTTCCGGGCGTCCTCGATGGCATCCAGGGTATCGTCAGAAAGTTCTTTGATGGCATTCAGATCTTCGATGTCGGCATTCATGACGTCATCCATGGTAAGATAACCGTTATCCACCAGAACAGCGGCCTGTTCATCGTCGATTTTCAATGCAGCGGAAAGAGTCAGGATCGCGGCCTTTTTCTGTTTTTCGAACACTTCTTTTTCATCCTGCGGGGTATCCGTCACGATGCTGATCGTCCAACCGATGAGCTTCTGTGCCAGACGCACGTTCTGCGCTTTTTTGCCGAATGCCAGACGGGAGTTTTCTTCATCCACATACACCGTGTACCGTTTGTGAACGCGGTCTTCCTCCATGCGGAGGATCTTCGCCGGCCGCATGGCGTTTACCAGATAAGTATGCGGGTTCTCATCATAAGCGATGACATCCACCCGTTCTCCCAGTTCGTCGGTGATGTTCCGGACACGGAGACCGCGGAGTCCGATACATGCGCTTACAGCATCCACTCTGGGATCTGAACTGTATACAGCGATTTTAGTACGAACGCCGGCTTCGCGTGCGATCCCTCTGATTTCCACGATGCCGTCATGGATTTCGGAAACTTCGCGTTCGAACAGTTTCTGAACGAACTTGGGAGACTTGCGGGACAGGACCAGGCTTGCGCCTTTCTTTTCTTCATTGAGTTTCAGCAGAAGCGCATTCACATGGTCACCGGTATGATAATTTTCACCGGGGATCTTTTCATCGGCGGAAAGAACCCCGTCTGTTTTGGGGAAGTCCACGATGATATCGCCGTTTTCATTGCGGCGGCGGACGGTCCCGCTGACGATTTCGCCGACCAGGTCGGTGAATTCGTTCCGTGCCTGTGCGCGTTCGGCATCCCGGAGTTGTTGTGCGATGGCATCTTTCGCTGCTCTGGCAGAGATACGGCCGAAATCGCTGGGTGTTACTTCCCATTCCACGATATCGCCGACCTGCACGTTCGGCATTTTGACTTTGGCGTCGCTGTAAGAGATCTGGTCTTTATCAGCGATCCCATCCACGACCAAGAGTTTTGCCCATGCCTGAATAGCTCCGGTTTTGCGGTCCATGCGCACCGTCAGATCATTTGCCTTGTGAATCCCGGAACGTGCAGCTGCAAGAATCGCTTCTTCCACTGCCTTCATCAGCTGTTCTTTGCTGATTCCGCGTTCCTGTTCAATGCTTTCCAATATCGCGACCAATCCACTACTCATGTTGCACACTCCGCCGTTCCCGGATACCTGACATCCGCTGTTCTCTATAAACACAAAAACATGCCGTAATGATACGAAAAAACAGACGTGGCAGCGTGAACTGTCCGCCTATTTTCTGTCATCTTACAGCCTGACAATTACCATAACATACAACATTCCACGGAAATTTCAACCGAAAAGATCATTTTTTTTCAAGTTTTTTCTTATATATTGCACTTTCCGCATTTTTTTACTTGACTTTTTTATCATGATGCGATAGATTACATCAGTTTTAATCGCAAAACAAGGATCAAGCCGTGGCTGATAATTCCAACGAAACGACCAAAACTGAAACACCAGGCAGTAAATCTTATCCGGATTCGGAGTCTCTGCTGATCTATTACAAACAGCTCGCTGACAGTGAACCGTTGTCTGCCGCTGATGAATCGGCTTTATGGCAGAAACTGCATATCCACAACGAAGCGATCCGGATGATCTTCGGTCGTTTCGCTTATATTATGGCAGAGCATATCCGGATCTTCCGCAATGTGGCTCCCGAAGATGTTACAGAACATTTCAATCTCGGAAGAAGCAGTAACGGACAATATCCCATCGCCGAACTCTCCGCCCATACCCGGGCAATGGAAGAACTCACCGGAAAACTCGAAGCCGCGTTCCGGAAGAAAAATACCCGGTCCCTGCGGAAATTGCGGCAGGATGCCGCCGCACTGTTGGCCCGGTTCCCCGCCCATGTCAACAAGCTTTACGAATGGCAGAGTGTGGCAAATGCGTTCCGCAACCGGTTGAATGCCGCAGAGACCACACAGGAGGAACGGGATGTTATCTGTCAATCGCTTCTCCTTGATGAAACCGAATTTCTTGCCTCCATGGAAGAATTGGATCAGGCGTTTCAGAATATGGATGAAGTAAGACAGCAGATCCTGACAGCCAATCTCCGGCTCGTTGTCAGTATCGTGCAGCATTTCCGGTGCAATAACATACAGACAGGGGACCTGATCCAGGAAGGAAATCTGGGGCTGATACACGCAATGGAACGGTTCGATTATACTTTGGGACACCGTTTCGCCACTTATGCAACATGGTGGATTAAACGCAGTATCACCAATGCCATCGCCGCTCAATCCCGGATCATTCGTCTGCCCGCTCACATGCTCAGCGCGATTTCCCGCATCAATCGGGCTGAACGCAATTTCATTCAGGATCACGGGCGGATACCTGAAGTCGAAGAACTTGCCGCCGTCCTCGAAATGCCCAGAGAACGGGTCAACGCCATCCGGAAAATGGCGGCGCAGGCGATCTCCATCCATGCCCCCGTTTCCCATGATCTGGATGCTCCCGAGATCGAACAGTTCCTCTGCGATGAAAATGATGATGGCCCCGTGCGGCAGTTGGCGTTCCGTTTCCTGAAAGACCGGCTGGGACAGGCGTTGGAGCATCTGACGGAACGGGAACGTCAGATCATCAAGTTGCGGTTCGGACTTTCCGGCAACCGGGCATTGAGTCTCAACGAACTCAGTGAAGTCTTCGGCTTGACCCGGGAACGTGTCCGGCAGCTGGAAATGCGTGCATTGCGTAAACTGCGTGACCCGAAGATGTCCGATTATTTTCAGGATTATTTCCTGTGATATATTTTTTATAAATCAGTGCCATCGTTAGCAGAAAGGAATATAACGTCATGGATAAGTTGAAACGCTGTAAACCATTGGACTTCCCCGTCAAAGCATTGCAATTCGGGTCCGGTAATTTCCTCCGCGCATTCGTGGATTGGATGCTCCACCGGATGAATCAGAACGGGACTTTTCAGGGATCGGTGCGGATCATTCAATCAATGTCCTCCCGGACCGGTGAAATGATCAACGCCCAGGATGGATTGTTCCATGTGATCCGGCGCGGGGTGGAAAACGGCGAAAAACGGGACGAAATGGAATTGATCGAAAGTGTGGAAAGCTGTATCAATGCCGTATCGGACCGGGAACAGATGAGACAGAGTGCGCTTCTCCCGGAATTGCGTTTCGTCTTTTCCAATACCACCGAAGCCGGGATCGAATACCGTCCCGATGCCGATACCTTCCCCGCAAAAGTCGCAGAAATCGTTACTGTACGTTGTCATGCCGGACTGCCGGGGCTGATCTTCATCCCCTGCGAACTCATTGAGCGGAACGGGGAAATTCTCAAAGAATGTACGCTGAAATACATTACCGATCCTGCTGTCCGGAACTATGTGGAAACAAAATGTATTTTCTGTAATACGCTGGTGGATCGTATCGTTTCCGGGTTCCCGAAAGGGGAGGTGGAACGCTATTGGGCGCAGGCAGGCGTGGAGGATGATCTGCTCACCTGTTGTGAACCGTTCTTCTTTTTCGTGATTGAGGCTCCGGAACAAGTCCGCAAGGAACTGCCCGCGGATGCCTGCGGACTCAATGTTCTGTTCACGGACGATCTGACACCGTACCGGACCCGGAAAGTCCGTTTTCTCAACGGCGCCCACACCTCCACCGTTCTGGGTGCGCACATGGCAGGTATGACGTTTGTGGATGAGATGGTGCGCGATGAGGTTTTCGGCGGAATCCTGCGGACCATTCTTTTTGAGGAAGTGTTGCCCACAGTGGCATTGCCGGACGATGAAAAACGAGCCTATGCGGAATCGGTACTGGAACGGTTTTCCAATCCGTTCGCCAATCACCGGCTGCTTTCCATTGCGCTCAATTCCGTTTCCAAATGGAAGGTGCGCGTTCTGCCCACCATTCTGGATTATGTGAAAATCAAAGGCGAACTGCCGGAACATCTCACATTGTCCATGGCGTATCTCATCGACTTCTACCGGACTTGTGAGATTCAGGATTCCCCCGATGCGGTTGCGTTCTTCGCCGCGAAACCGACGGTGGAAGCGATCCTGGGCAATATCTCATTCTGGGGAATGGATCTGAACACGATCCCCGGATTCACCCGGAAAGTCAGAGAGGGAGTCAAAACAGAACAATGATCATTCACCCCGACGATAATGTGGAAGTCCGCGACGACGGACACAAGTATGCGCTCCGTGCCATTGCGGCTCATGAGAACGTGATCAAATACGGTATGCCCATCGGACATGCAACGCAAGCCATCGTCGCCGGTGAGCACGTCCACACCCATAACCTCGCCACCAATCTCTCCGGACTTCTGGAATATGCCTGGGAGGGCGGTATGGCTCCGCAGCAGACGTTATGCACTGAAACCTTCCAGGGCTTCCGGCGTCCGGATGGACAGGTGGGGATCCGCAATGACATCTGGATCGTGCCTACCGTGGGCTGTGTCAATGGGCTTGTGAACCGTCTTGCTGCAGCCACGGGTGCGATCCCGCTGTGTCATCCCTACGGCTGTTCTCAGATGGGCGGTGATCACGAAATGACAGCAGATCTCCTGGCGGCATTGGTCCGGAATCCCAATGCGGGCGGCGTGCTGGTGATCGGACTGGGTTGTGAAAACAATACGCTTGCCTCTTTCCGGGAACGGCTGGGGGATGTTTCTCTGTTGAATATCCGGTTCATGACGGCGCAGGAAGAGGAAGATGAATACGTCAAAGCTCTTGCATTGATCCGCGAACTGGAAGCGGCGCGGGTCACAACCCGTACCACGGTTCCCGTCTCCGAATTGAAAGTCGGGTTGAAATGCGGCGGCTCCGATGGCTTTTCCGGCTTGACCGCCAATCCGTTGTGCGGTAGATTTTCCGATTGGATCACGGCGCAGGGCGGGACCGCTGCATTGACGGAAGTCCCGGAGATGTTCGGGGCGGAAACGCTTCTGATGAAACGCGCGGTGTCGGAATCCGTGTTCCGTGATTGCGTGAAAATGATCAATGACTTCAAACAGTATTACGAAGATCATCATCAGGTGATCTATGAAAACCCGTCGCCGGGTAACAAAGCGGGCGGGATCACGACGTTGGAAGAAAAATCCCTGGGGTGTGTGCAGAAGGGCGGGACCAGTCCCGTTACCGCGGTACTGCCTTATGCCGCAAGACTCCATACGCCCGGATTGAATCTGGTCACCGGACCCGGCAATGATATCGTAGCCTGTACGGTCCTGGCGGCGGCGGGGTGTCACATGATCCTGTTCACCACCGGCAGAGGCAATCCCATGGGATCCGTGATCCCCACGGTGAAGATCGCCACCAATCAGGTGTTGGCGGAAAAGAAGGCAAACTGGATCGACTGGGATGCGCAAAGTCATCCGGAAACGGCGGAATTCGTGCAGTATGTCCTTGCTGTTGCCAATGGAAAAGAAACGGCGAGTGAACGGTTCGGTGACCGTCAGATCGCCATATTTAAAGATGGTGTCACACTTTGATGCGGAGGGTATGATATGATCACATTGAAACAATTGGCGGAACTCTCCGGCTATTCGGTGCGGACGGTACAGCGTGTGCTGACCGGACAGGCTCATGTCATGCCGGAAAAACGGGAACGTATTCTTGCGCTTGCGAAACAGCATCAGTATGTGCCGAATATGGCGGCGCGGAGTCTCCGGCTGCAGAAAAAGAATTTTGTCGGTATCGTATTTGAAGACTTCAATATCAGTGCTTCGGTCCATAAACTGAATTGTCTGGATTCTCTCCTTGTTGAAAACGGGTATTTCCCCATGTTGGGGAATATCGGCGAACAGAATGGATTCCCCATCGAACAACTCCTGGCAAACTGGGCAGGTGTCACCGATTATGTGGTGGTCTTCGGCGGTCTGACAAGAAATACCGGGGACCGGTTCCGCAATTATGTGGAACGTTATCCCATGAAGTTCATTTTTGTGGATGCGGGGACCGATGATCTTGGCGTCTCCATCAACGTGGACCGGTCCGGCAGTGTGTATGATATGATCGTCAAACTGGATGCCATGGGATACCGGCATTTGCTGTATTGCGGTTCATTGGAGACCCGGAAAAAGGGCGTGAAAAAAGCGGAAGAAGATTCCGGAATCAAAATGAGGATCTCCCGGATCCAGATGCCTGAAAAAGAATTCTCCGCCGGGGAGAAGATCGGTGATGCCGTAATGGCTTCCGGCGCGGATGTCGTCTTCTTCGATACCGACCGCCAGGCTTGCGGATTTTACCGTTACGCCGCAAAACATCATGTGGAGATCCCCGGGCAGATCGCCGTCGTCGGATTCGACAACGATCCGTTTGCGGATCTGCTCAATCCGCCCCTTGCCACCCTGGCTCACCCGGCACAGGAACTGGCGCAGGAAGTTCTGGAAGTCATCCGGACCGGAACCCCGGCGGAACGCAAGCCGTTGAAAATGCGTTTTCTCCCCCGCGAATCGGTCAGCCGGTGATTTTTTTCGAAAAAATCCACTGCGGAAAGTTGATTTTTCCGGATCACAGTTTATACTATTGCATATACGCTAATCGAAACGAAAGGATATAGTATTATGCGTTTCCCTGATAACGAACCCATTCCCCTGTGGAATGGTCCTGCCCCGATGGCAATGGGGGATTCCCCCCAGGATATTCCCACCATTACCGCATTTTACCCCCGTGAATGGAAACGGAACGGGAAAGCCGTGATCGTATTCCCCGGCGGCGGATACTGTAATCTGACCGCACACGAAGGCGATCCTTTTGCCATCTGGCTGGCAGAAAACGGGTTCACCGCATTCGTCTGCCGTTACCGGATCTGCAAAGGGGATCGCAAATACCACCATCCCGTCATGCTTTCCGATGCGCTCCGTGCCATCCGTATGGTCCGGTATCATGCTGCCGATATGAAGATCCGCCCGGATATGATCGGGGCGATCGGCGGTTCCGCAGGAGCTCATCTTGCAGGCTGCTGCGGAAATCTTCATGAAATGGGACTCCGTCAGGAAGGCGAGCCCGAAGAAACCGTCTCCGGACGTCCCGATTTCCTTGTTCTGTGTTATCCCGCCACCAGTTATTGCGAACCGTACCGTCACGAAGGTTCCGGCTTGAACCTGTACGGCGCCGATGCGGATCCGGAAACGATCCGGCTGCTTTCTCTGGAAAAGACGGCGACTGCCGATACACCCCAGACGTTCCTGTGGCACACCTGGACCGATCCCGATGTCAAGGTGATGAATTCCATTGCCTATGCGGCGCGTTTGACGGAATTGGGCGTACGCTGTGAACTTCACGTCTACGGGCGCGACGGACACGGCATCGGTCTGGCGGACGGGCACCCCTGGACTACCGAATGTCTCCGGTTCCTGAACGAACTGTAAGTATTATAATGTAAAAAGGGGAGGGGATCAGCGGTCTGCGGTGATGACTTCCACGATCTCATCCAGACCGCGGAAGATCATATCCGGTTGATATGCGAACCGTGCCACATCTTCCAGCGCGGTCACACCGCTCAATACCAACGCCGTGTCAACGGCGGCTTCCACACCGGCAAGAATATCGGTATCCATCCGGTCGCCGATGATCAGCGTATCCATACTTTTCATGCCGATTCGTTTGACGGCGTGACGCATCATTATGGGGTTTGGTTTCCCCGGGAAATAAGGTTTGACTCCGGTGGAGAGTTCGATGGGCGCGATCAATGCACCGGTGGCGGGAACGATCCCCACTTCGGTCGGACCGGTGAGGTCCGGATTGCAGCCGATGAGCTTTGCGCCTTTCTGCACCAGCAGTCCGGCTTTTTCGATCCGTTCGTAACTGTAGGTACGGGTTTCGCCCACCACCACATAATCCGGGTTGGTATCATTCATGGTGATGCCCCGTTCATACAGCGCGTTATAAAGTCCGGCTTCTCCGATAACGTATGCGGAACACCCCGGTTTCTGCCGGGAGAGGAATTCGGCGGTCGCCAGTGCGCTGGTATAGAAATGTGTTTCATCCACATCCAGCCCGAGCCGTTTGAGTTTTTCCTGCAGTTCCCTGGGAGTGCGTTCACTGGAATTGGTCAGAAAGAGAAAACTTTTTCCGTGATCATTGAGCCATTTTACGAAATCGGTGGCGCCGGGCAGCAGTCGGTTCCCGTGGTAAATGACACCGTCCATATCCATAATGAATCCGGCTTTGTCCTGAATGCGAATCATAATGTTGATCTCCTTTGTTGTATAATCCATAAAAATAATGTACATCAGAAAGGGGCAAAAAGCAAGCGTACTATGACAGAAAAGGAGAAAAAACAAAAAAAATCAAAAAAAATTAAAAAAGGTGTAAGATTTGTAAGTATATTATAACTAAAATGATGAGTAAATATTATGTAGTTTCTGCGTTCAAAAATCAGAGAAAAATCGAAAAAAATCTTGCAAAATTGAGAAACTGGTGTATATTACAATGAGCATACAATTAACCTTAAACCTCGGAAGGATCAAGAAAATGTCTCTTACAAAACGTGAGATTGCGAAAAAGGTCGCAGAAAAAATTGGAGCAACGCAAACCGACGCAGCCGCCGCCGTTCAGGCAACATTCGACATCATGGTCGAAGAACTGAAGAACTGTGGACACATCGAACTTCGTGGATTTGGTGTCTTCGAAATCAAAACCCGCAAAGCGTGCATTGGCCGTAATCCCAAGAAGCCCGATGATGTCGTTCAGATCCCTGCCCGCAAGATCGTGAAATTCCGCGCAGGCAAAGAACTGGCGGCTGTTTTGGAAAACGCCTGATATACAGGTTGTATGCGAACCCTGTGAAGGGTATGAGTGACGGCAGGTCTCCCTGCCGTTATTTTTTTTACGGAGCATAATGTATGAGCAAGAAAAAGAAAGAAATGCCCAAGCTTCTGATTTGGATACAGTATAGCCTTTTCCTCGTCGGGATCGGGATCATTCGTGCACTTCCGTTGTCCGTCGCCTATGCCGTCGGAAAATGCGTCGCTTCTCTGTTGTTCGTTGTTGACCGGAAACATGCGGGCCGTGCCGTGCGGCACGTCCTGCACAGCGGGATCCGTACCAATCGCCGTGATGCACGCAAATTGGCGTATGCTTCCTTTATCCACATGATCAAAGTCTTCGTTGAGATCGTGAAGTTTGACCAGATCGTCAATAAGGATAATATCCACGAATACATCAAAGTCGCTTCCGATTCTTGCAGCAGAAAAATGCTGTCTCCCGAATCCACCTGTCAGATCATTCTTGCCACCGGACACCTGGGCAACTGGGAACTCGCCGGCGGTACACACAGCGAATTGACCGGATTGCCCATGACATCCATTATGCGCCCCCTTGCCAACTACAAGATCGGTGAATATTTTTACCGGAAACGCAGCTCGTTCCAGCATACCACGTTCTCCAAGGAAAAAGGTTTGCGTCCCTTCTTTGCCGCTGAAAAAGCAGGGGGGACCCTTGCGATCGTGGCGGATCAGCATGCGACTTCAAAGGAAGGCATTGAGGTCACATTCTTCGGGCATCCTGCCCGTGCTCATGCAACGCCCGCTCTGCTTCATTTGAAGTCGGGTATTCCCATCGCCATGCCCTACCTTATCCGCAAAGACGACAAGTTCCACTTTGAATATCATTGCGAAGAACCTTTTGTTTACGTTCCCACCGGGGATAAACAGCAGGATGTCAAGAACATCGTTCAGATGTATACCGATAGGATCGAAAAAGCTGTACGGCGTTTTCCGGAACAATGGCTCTGGTCGCACCGTCGCTGGCTCGATTGCAACCGCGGTGTATATAAACCCACAACGCAAGAAGGTGAATGAGCTATGAATATTCAACCTGTGCAGAATCTTCCCGCCGACCGTATCCTGGTTTCTCCGTCTGTTCTCGCTGCTGATTTTTCCGCACTGGGGGATGAACTCCAGCGTGTGGAAAAAGGCGGTGCCGATTTGATCCACCTGGACGTCATGGACGGACATTTTGTTCCGAATCTCACCATCGGGCCCGCGCTGATCGCTTCGCTCCGCAAGAAATGTACGATCCCGTTTGATGTACACCTGATGATTACCAATCCCCTGCGTTATGTGGAAGCATTCGCAAAAGCGGGTGCCGACCATATCACGTTCCATATCGAAGCCGATGATGATCCCGTGAAGACCATCGAAGCAATCCACAATGCCGGCCTTTCCGCCGGGATCACGTTGAAACCCGGAACGCCCGCCTCCGCCCTCAAGCCGGTGATCGGTATGGTGGAAATGGTGTTGATCATGACAGTGGAACCCGGATTCGGCGGACAATCCTTCATGGCGGATCAGGTCGCAAAAGCCGCAGAGATCCGGCAGATGCTTGCCGAGGCCGGGCATACCGCTCACATCGAAGCCGATGGCGGTGTCAATGGCGAAAACGCGGTCATGCTGGCGAAGGCGGGCGTGAATATCCTCGTCGCAGGTACCAGTGTGTTCCGGCATCCGCAGGGTGCGGCATTTGCCATTGACGGACTTCATCAGGCTTCTCAATATCTCCCCTGCAATGCGTGAACTGCATTTCTTCGCCGATGATCTGACAAAACGGTACGGACACGCTCTTTACCGTATCGGACTTGACAGCGGTTTCTCCTGTCCGCACCGTTCTTCCGACGGTCGCGGCGGGTGCGTATTCTGTTCCATAGACGGCAGCCGTTCCGCTCATTTGCAGCCGGGTATGTCCATTGAGGAACAAGTTGCCGCCGGACTTCATTATGTCACGCACCGTTATCATGCGGAGCCGCCGTATATTGCCTATTTTCAAGCGTTCACTGTGACCAATGCTCCGGTGGAGGCTTTGCGTGAACTCTTTGACCGGACCATGTCGCTCGCCGATTTCAAGGTGATGATCCTGGCGACACGCCCGGATTGTCTCCCCGAAGATGTGGTGGACCTGCTTGCTGAATGGAATCAGAAAACGGAACTCTGGGTGGAACTGGGCGTGCAGTCTGCCAATGATGTCACGTTGAAAAAGATCAATCGCGGACACGATGCCGCCTGCGCCGCCGATGCCGTGAAACGCCTTGCCGCCAGAGGGATCCGGACCGCCGCACATCTGATCCTCGGTCTGCCCGGTGAGACCATGGAAGACGAGGCCCGGACAGCCGACTGGGTCGCCGCGCTGCCTTTTTCCGCCGTGAAAGTACACAATCTTCTGGTGCTGAAAAATACGAAACTGGCAGACATGTATCATGCCGGAGAAGTCATCCCGTTGAATGAATATGAATACGCCGCCCGGCTGAAAGCTCTTCTGACACGTTTACCGGAACATCTTTTGCTGATGCGTCTTTCGGCGGAAGCGCAGCCCCGGGAGATCATCGCGCCCAAATGGTGGATGAAAAAGGGGCAGTTCCTGGAATTTTTCCGGCAATCCTTCGACAGTGATGCCCCCGACAGCCGGTTCCTGCCCATCCGCACGGAAGACGGTTCTTATACCTTGTATCATCCGGCATACCGCCAGCATTTTCATTCCCTTGCCGGTGCTTTGGAGGAATCCACCAGAAAATATCTGGTCCCGGCGGAACTGGAACGTTTGCTGCGTACCCGGGAAACAGTACGCCTGCTGGATGTAGGCTTCGGTCTCGGATTCAATGCGGCAAGTGCCGTCCGACTGGCGGAATCCTGCCGTGCCGGGAAATTGGAGATCACCTCCCTCGAATTTGATCCGGAAGTCCTTCCTGCGGCACAAATGCTTCCGGAACATCCCATGCCGTCATTCATCCGTGCTTTACAGGAACGTGGGGAATATGAATCGGAGTTCTGCCACGCGCGTATTCTTTTCGGAGATGCCCGGAAAACGCTTCCGGGGCTTGCCGCCGGATTCGACCGTGCGTTTCTGGACGGCTTTTCCCCGGATGCCAATCCGGAACTCTGGACCATTGATTTTATCCGGACCATCAAAGAAAAACTTACATCCGACGGCATGATCCTGGCGTATTCTTCGGCGTATCCTGTGATCGGAGCTTTCCTGGAACTGGGATTCGATCTGCGCCTTTCCGAGCCGTTCGGAAGAAAACGGCACGGGCTTGCCGCCTGTCTTGCGGATCCCCCGGGAACATTGGAGCTGCTCTCTGAAAAAGACCGCAATATCGCCACGCTTTCCACCGCCGGGATCCCCTGGCGTGATCCGGCACTTGACCGTACCCGGGATGCGATCCGGCAGGCGAAAACGGAGGAAACGCATCAACGCCGTGCAGAAGGAATGCCGAAATGGTACAAGCCCGGCTGATTCTGGATCTTGGAACCGAAATCGTGGAATGTGCGGTGAAACGTTCCCCCCGCGCCCGGTATCTGCGGTTGAAGATCCAGCCGTCCGGCGAGGTATCCCTGACGATCCCTTACGGTGTCACTCTTACCGAAGCGGAAGCCTTCCTTCAGCGGCAGACAGCCTGGCTGCGCCGGAATCTCATTGAGGTGCGCCGCCGGAAACGGGAACAGCGTTATTCGCCCGCCGATTACTTTACACAGCCCTTGACCTTATCCTTTTTTGATAAAACCTTCTCTGTTGTTTATGAGTGGAAACCGGTTTCCTGGACCGGGGCACGATTTGCGATGGAGGAACAGAAACTGATCTTCTCCGGACAAGTGCTGGACCCCATCGGGATCCGGGATGCCTTTGCACAGTTGATCCTCCGGACTGCACAGCAGGAATTCAGTGTGATGCTTGCCCGTCTTTCGGAACAATGCGGCATTCCCTGCGGAAAAGTCTCCTGCCGTATGCAGACACGCCGCTGGGGCAGCTGTTCTTCCAACGGAAACATCTCGCTCAATGCCCAGTTATTGTTCTACCCGGCGGAATGTGCGGAGTACGTCATGGTCCATGAATTGTGTCATTTGCTCCACATGGATCATTCCCCTGCGTTCTGGGAGGAAGTCGCCCGGTTCATCCCGGACTGGAAAGCGCGGCGCAGTCAGTTGAACCGTCTTTCCCGGAAACTTCCTGCGTACTTGCGTCACCTCAAATGAATCACTCCATGACCGGAGTTTCTGCTTGTGTTTTCGCCAGTTCCGCGGCTTTTCTTTCGGCTTCTTTTTCTTCCTGATACGCCTTTTTTTCATCGGCGCAGAATTTATGGAATCGCGCCTGTTCCTCTCTGGAACAGCGCAGATTGCGCCGGGCAACATTGTTCAAAAAGTTATTCTGTTCTTTCGTGTTTTCTTTCCGGACGAGATAACGCAGTACAACGTACATGGACTTCATCCGTTCACTGCGGCTTATGCTGTTGTCGAAAATGATCCGGCGGTGGAGATTATAGATTTCGTCTTCCCGGTTCAGTTTTTCGGCATTTTTGATCATCCGTTTGAGGATGCGCAGACACTGTGCCCGGTTCAGCCCATTCAGCTTGGAAGCCTGATCGAGCAGTCTCCGTTCTTCGTCATGCCGGGAGAACCGGTTGGCATAATCCGCCATGATGACATAGATATCGGCTTTACATTCCTGGGGGATCCGTTTATCCCGGAGGAATTCTTCCACTTTTTTCCGTGTT
The DNA here is from genome assembly GCA_045592785.1 of Victivallales bacterium. Lineage (GTDB taxonomy): Bacteria > Verrucomicrobiota > Lentisphaeria > Victivallales > UBA1829 > RGIG8244. The sequence continues at coordinate 36,304 of JAZNVL010000038.1, forward strand.
TTCTGCTCATTGGGCTTCCAGGTCTCTGCGTATTGATCGGTGATCTCCACGGCACAGAGACCACGTTCCAGATTGGATATATCGGGCGAGTTAAAGATCTCCCAGAGGATCTGGTCTGCCAGCGCGGGGTGTTTGGTCGCACGCAAAATACGGGATGCACCATACTTCGCCCGCAGTTCGGATTGCATGGGCAGGGAATGTTCCCGCAGGATCTTCAAGTATAATTCCTTGGCAAGTTCCCAGTTTGTCGGGGTCTCCTCTTCAATATCAAGGAGCAGGGAATGATAGGTTTCGCCCGCCTGCTGGAATTTATCCAGTTCTTCCAACGCCACAGCTTTCTGCATGATGAACATGCGGCGGCCGGGGAGTTTTTCCGGCAGGATTTTCAACGCTTCATCGCAGATGGCGAGCCGCACTTTCGGCGGCTTTTTTGCATTGATGCGGAAAATGGCGGCATAGGCATCGGCTTTGACTTCCACCGGAGCATCGGGCATATCGACCAGCGCACAATAATGTTTTTCGGCGGTCTTTTTATCATTTTTGAGCAGCGCGAGACGCGCCAGAAGTTTTGTTTTTTCGAGTCCGTCGGGGAGTTTCTCCTCCAACATTTTTTCGGCGGAAACAATATCGTTCCGGAGCAAAGCACCTTCGATTTCAGCGACCGCATCGGGCGTCGGCTGTGTTGCAGTCATAAACGGAATAAGCAGAATCAGAAAGAAAGAATTCATCGTGAGATCCCCGCATGATAGAGTTGTCCGACGGCGATACCGGATCCATCCGCCGGAATGAGTTTATGTTCGAACACGCGGAACCCTGCGTGTTTCAATTTTTCCACAGTAAGCGATGCCAGGATCTCGTCGATAAAGAGCGGTCCGCATAAGACCACAGCTTTGAGCTTTGATCGTTCCGCACCGCGAATGACCATCTGACAGGCGGCTTCCGCCACCGCATCGTGAAATGCCAATGCCTGTAATGCGGTATCGGTGCCGCCCATACGAAATCCGGAGTCCGCAAAATTCCGGAATAATCCGTTCCAGTTCACGGCGAAGAATCCGTCTTCCTGCTCCGTGATCTCCCATTGGAACCGGTCCCGCAGGGAACGGGAAATGGCACCTGCCGGGATTCCCGCTTTCTGCGCTTCAAAATACAAACGCATCGCCGCCTGACCCGGATAGGCGCAGAAGTCCGGCGCAAGCCCGATGGCAGCCGAAACGGCATCGAACAGCCGCATGGCGGCGTGTGTCACCGCGAACTTCCCTTTTCTGTCGTAACTGCGTGTCCATTGTTCTGCTTCTTCCGGATGGATATTGCGCGGACGGGTGAACGCTTCGGATAACGGGACTCCGGCGGAAAGGAGACGTCCTGCCAGCTGTCTGTTCGGACGAGTCAGTGCATTACCTGCACCGGGGAGTGACTCTGCGGCAAAAGACCCCAGTCGTTTGAAATTTTCGATCCCGACCTCCAAAAGTTCTGCGCCCCAGTAGTTCCCGTCGGGACCCGGTTCGCCGTTCCCGAAAACAAGAGCCAGAGCCCGGTCGAGACCGTGTTCCGCCATACACGCCAGAGCTCGGGCGTGATGTGTCTGCACCAGGATCAGCGGGATGGCATATCGATCGGCGAAAGCGGCTGCCGCTTTTGACGTGTAAAGATCGGGATTCATGTCACAGGCTATGACGTCCGGCGCGGTATCGAACAGCAGAAACATGTGCTGCAACATCTTTTCCAGTTGAGCCGCACCCGCTTCATTGCGGACATCGCCCAGGTATTGCGAAGGGATCGCATCCTGTCCGGAACCGATGGCGACCGTTGCATTTCTGTCATTGCCGAACGCGGCGGCATGACGTTCCAGCGGGATCTTAAGTTTGATGGGAGCCGGTACATATCCCCGGGAACGCCGCAGAAGATGAGGACCGTCGGCGCGGCAGACAACGACCGATGGCATACAATCGAATCCGGTATGCAGGTCATTGCAGAGGAAGCAGTCCGCCACTTCTTTGAGTTTGTCGAATAATTCATCCAGCGTGGTCCCCAGAGAGATCGCCATACTGGAAACAAGATACTCAAATGCCGCAGGACCTTCCGGCATAACGTGTTCCATCAGCAGATGAAGCTGTCCGGTCTGGGGCAGACTCACGGCAAGGAACGGTCCTTCCGGGCTGACCAGATCCGCCGGGAATACAGAGTCGACGGCATCTTTTTTCCGGAGCAGAAGGGTAGGGGCGGAGGGCGCAGAAAGAAGAGTTTCCTCTTCCGGAGAAACATGACAGATCTTTTTTGCCAACTCCATATTGCGTACGACGACCCGGAATGGCGCGAAGGGCATTTTTCTGCGTTTTCGCAATTTGAGAATGGCATCCCGGTCTGTCCCGTTGCAAAGCAGCTGATAGCCGCCGTAGAGCGTTTGCATCGCTATGATCTCACCCGCTGCCAGTCGTTTCCTCGCTTCACAATAACATTGATGATCGGTCAGCAGTTCCTGTTCACGGTCGAGAAGAAACGCATGGGGCCCGCACTGCGGACAGCAAAGGATATCCACGTTGCCGTATACTTTGTGTTTCTGTTCGCTGCTGCATTTCCGGCATGGGGGGAATGCCGTGAAAAGTGTGTTTCTGCGCATTTCACCGGCAGTCTGTTGGACGGAATAAGCGGCACCGCCGGTGTCACAGGACCAGAAGGGGTAGGCAAAACGTCGTGATTTCGGATCACACATTTCGTCCCGGCATTTTTCGCAGATCCCATGATCCGGTCGGATCTCCGGAAAAGTCCGGCGGTCAGAAAGGAGCTTGAAGGGCTGTCTTGTTGCGGGCGGATCTTTTTCCTTCTGATCGATCAAGCGGATCTCTTTGAGCTGGAACATGGGGTGCATTGCGCCCTGGAGCAGAAATTCGATAAACTTTCGGATGTCATCGGCTTCGCCATCGAGCTGCATGACTGCGTGATCTCCGTCCTGTGCGATCCATCCGGAAATCGGATATTGTGCGATCAGCTGCCAAATACGGGGCATGAAACCCGGTTTTTCCGTATCCCCCAGTAAATGGAAACTGATACTCTGCATTTCAATTATCCTTTGTTGCGCGGAATGCCTGTAACGCATCCGGGAATGGTGTCAGCGCACGTTCCAATATGCCGTGCAGATACGCGATCGCCACCCCGTAATTGGTAAACGGGACCTGCTGTTTTTCACATTGCAGTATGCGGGAAAGAACCCCGCGCCGGTTGAAGGTACATGCGCCGCAATGGATCACCAGATCGAAACCCGTCAGATCGGCGGGAAAATCCTGTCCCTGCACATGCTCAAACGAAACATTCTTTTTCGTTCGTTCCAGGATCCAGCGGGGCAGCTTCACCCGTCCGATGTCTTCTGCAATGGGATGATGACTGCATCCTTCCGCGATCAGGACCCGTGATCCGTCACGGAGTTTATCGATGGCAGCGGCACCCGATGCGCATACGGAAAGATCGCCCTTCATCCGCGCCATGAGAATGGAAAACGAGGTCAGCGGGATATGCTCCGGGACGGCTTTGGAGACCGGTCCGAACACCTGGGAGTCTGTAACGGCGAGGACGGGCGGCGTTTTGAGTTCCGCCAATGCCGTCGCAATGGCGTTCTCCTTTACAACAACACACCAGGCTTCGTGATCCAGCGCATCCCGGATCGCCTGGACTTCCGGCATGATGAGACGTCCTTTGGGTGCCTCCTTATCAATGGGTGTGATCAAAAGTACGCTCCGGAGCGGATCCGTCAGATCGCCCAGCATGGGCCGTCCGGAAAGATACCCTTCCGGTGCCAGTTTGATCAGAAGTTCCCGGACTGTTTCCAACCCCTGTTTCTCTTTGGCGGAAACAAGCGCAACGGGGAGCTCCTCCGCCTGAAGCCGGGCGATGAGTGCGGGATCCGCGGGGACGAGATCGGATTTATTCAGAACCACGATAACGGGGATCTTCCGTTCCCGGAATTCGGCGAGAAGTGCATCTTCATGCGCGGTCCAGTCGTTTCCGGCGGCAACAAGCAGAGCCATATCGCAACGGGCAAAGACAGCCCGGGTGCGTTCCACCCGTTTCGCTCCGATCCCGACGGCATCGTCATCGATCCCGGCGGTATCAATAAACAGGACAGGTCCCAGCGGGAGCAGTTCCATGGCTTTATCCACGGGGTCGGCAGTGGTACCGGGGACATCGGAAACGATGACCACGTTCTGATTTGCGAGTGCGTTGAGCAGCGAGGATTTTCCCGCATTTCTGCGTCCGAAGATCCCGATCTGCAAACGGAGTCCTTTTGGTGTGTTGAGCATATTACTTACCTGCCTGTCATTTCGTCTTTGCTTACTTATAGCATACTTTTTGCAATTTTCCAGTAAATCTTTGAAAAATCATGGAAAAAGATGTTATAAAAAGACGGAATCACTTGCCGGTATGCAATGCGTCGTAATGATAATCCCCTTCCGGGAAGATCGCCGGGACCACCACCAGAAGTGATGCCGCAAAGCACACACAGATGGCATAAGTCAGGAACAGCGTCTGGTAATGAGAAAATTCTATCCCGCCCAGTGTCCAGTGCGCCGCCAGCGCGCCCGAACCCAGAATGAGGGAGGTCAGCATGCGTGACATGCCTCTGCCGCAATGGTTGAATCCGTTGTAAAATGACATCGCCACCATTTTATTACCGGGCGTGGCAAGGAGCATCATTTCACAGGTGGAGGCGATATCGGAACAGGCATACATGAAACTGTATGCAAACAGTACGGCACCGATGGTGATGTAAAGCCAGGTGTCCGGCATACATCCTTTTCCCAGCAGAAAGAGTGCGATATTTGCCAGCGCGTAGGTGATATGCACCGCAAGCAGAATGAGTTTCACCCCGTAACGCTGGATCAGCCCGCCGGAAAAGAAGGAGCCGGTCAGCATCCCGCCCAACGCCACCGAGGAGATCAGAACGATCACGTTATCCGGGGCGCACAATCCCTTTTTCATGTAAAGGGATACCATGGGGATGGTCCCGTACGCCGCCAGATTGAGGATGAAACTGTAAACCGAGAATCCGGTGAGCGGCTTGTTTGCCATTGCCTTTTTCAACCCTTCGCGGAAAGAAAATTTTTCTTTGACTTCCTCCCGTGTTTCGAAGGTGGGAATCATGGCGATGAAATAGAGTTTCGCGGCAAAGATACACAGCGAGATCAACATCACGATCTGCAAATGTCCGATGGGCGGATTTTTCCCGATGGCAAGCCCGATGAGCAGAAGCAGCAGAGAGGAGGAAAGCTGCCAGGAAAAACGCATCTTGCCGAAATAATTGCTGCGCCGTTCCGGATACAGAAACGAAGAGAGCAGGGGGAACCAGGCGGCAAGATACACCGTATGACAGATACTGAAGAGAGCCAGTGAGATCAGCAGTACCGCCACTGCCCATTTGCCGAAGAAGGGAGCCAGCACGATCATGCCGAAAAGGAACAGCGAGACTATGGTCGCCTGCAGGATCGAGGTCTGGTATTTCTGTTTGCCGACCGCCATGGTGGCAAGGAGCGAGAACAACCCGATCGCCATGGGGGAAAGTGACGTGGTGATCATGGAAAACATTTCACTTGCGCCAAGCATATTGGCGTAAAGAATAATGATCGCGGCATCCACGAACGGAACATCGCCCATGCAGGTGCAGCAGGCGGAACAGATACTGTTGATCTCCGCTTTTTTTGATTCTTTCAAGGTAAGCGGGATCGTTTGTTTGAATGGAAAGCGGATCATGATTCTGTCTTTCTGTGTTTATCGGGGGGCGGCCGCACGACGCATGTCCATTTCGTCCTGCTTCTTCCGTAACGTTTCCCGTTTGTCGCTGAATGTTTTCCCTTGTGCCAACCCCAGTTCCACTTTCACATACCCGCGTTTCAGATACAGTTTCAGCGGGACCAGAGCCAATCCACGTTCCCGTACGCGGGACGAAAGTTTCAGGATCTCTTTGCGGTGCATCAACAATCTGCGGGGGCGTACCGACTCATGATTGAACCGGTTCCCGTGAGAGTAAGGGGAAATGTGCAGTCCGTAAACGAAAAGCTGTCCCCGTTCCACCTGGGCGTAGGATTCCTGCAACTGCACGGATCCCATCCGGCAGCTTTTCACTTCGGTCCCGTGCAACTCGATCCCTGCTTCCATGGTTTCCAGGATCGTATAATCATGATACGCTTTCCGGTTCCGTGCGATCACGGGATCTTCTTTCGCCGCTGTTTTTTTATTGTCCATACAGTTCCTTCATTCAGCGCATGAAACGCGCTGCTTTGGTCTTGAACTCTTCCTGTTTCGGATAATTCTTTTCCGTTTCCAGTTCCGCAAATTCACGCAACAATGCTTCCTGACGGTTCGTCAGTTTGACCGGGGGTTCCACCAGAAGACGGACCAGTTGATCTCCGCGGGTTCCCCTCTTTTTCAGAGAAGGCATTCCTTTTTCCCGGATGCGGAGCGTTGTACCGCTCCGCGAACCGGCAGGGATCTTCATTCGGGATTTTCCGGTAACGGTTGGCACATCCACGATTCCGCCGAGAGCTGCGGTGGAGAACGGAATCGGCAGTTCGCAGAGGATATCCGATCCGGACCGCTGGAATACATCATGAGGTCGTACCTGAATCACCACGAACAAATCACCTTTTCCGCCGTAAGCACCGGCTTCGCCTTCTCCGGCGACACGGAGCCGGGATCCGGAATCCACGCCGGGCGGGATATGGATCTGCAATTCTTTATTCACACGCACTCTGCCGGATCCGGAACACCGTTTGCAGGGCGTTGTGATCACCTGTCCGGTGCCGTGACACTGCTGACATGCGCCTGACGTCTGGAAAAATCCGCCGAAAGATTGTGCCGATTGTCCGGAACCGCCGCAGGAAGGACAGGTCGTTTTCTTACTTCCGGGTTCTGCACCGGATCCATGACACGCCGGGCATGTATCGTTTTTTGTGAGACGGATCTTTTTATCGGCACCGAATACGGCATCCTCAAAGTCGATGGTCAGCTCATAACGCAGATCGCTGCCCGTTCTGCCATTGCTGCGTGCTCTGCCGGAACGGCGTCCGCCGCCCAGAATATCTTCAAAGGAGAAGCCGCCGCCCGTATTGCCGAAGATCTGACTGAACAGATCACGGGGATCGCTAAAACCGCCGAAGTTTCCGCCCTGGAATCCGCCGGGTCCGGCACCTCCGCCCGCCGCATGTTCAAACATTTCGGATCCGAACTGATCGTATTGGGCTCTTTTCTGTGGATCGCTCAAGACTTCGTACGCCTTGGAGATCTCCTTGAATTTTTCTTCCGCAGAAGCGTTGCCGGGGTTTTTGTCCGGATGATATTTGACCGCAAGTTTCCGGTACGCCTTCTTGATCTCGTCAGCAGAAGACGTCTTGGTCACTCCCAATATCTGATAATAATCTTTCGCCATAACAGATACTCCTTATCCCGGATCCGGTCCCCTTATTCCTTCTCCGCTTCCGCAGGACCGGAACTGACGACCACCATGGCAGGTTTGAGCAGACGGTCACCCATCCGGCAACCGTAGCTCCATTGTTTGATGACTTTACCCTGGGGTACTGTATCGGAGGGTTCCTGTGCCATTGCTTCGTGGAGATTAGGGTCGAACTCTGCGCCGGTGGCATCGATAAGAGTCACCCCGACTTCTCCGAATGCTTTATCGAATTCCGCCTGGATCATATTCAAGCCCTGGAGAATGGTTTCCGCATTGGTATTGGCGGCGGAACTGGCAGTCACAGCCATGGTGAAATGATCGAATACCTGCAGGAACGGGAGCATGGTATCCTGGATCACGCGATTCCGCACCGATTCCATTTCGCGGGAGAACCGTTTCCGCTGATTATCCATTTCGGCAAGAGCCAGAAGACGGAGTTTTTCCATCTCTGCCAGTTTCGCTTCCGTTTCCGCCAGCTTTTTGGTCAAACCTTCGTTGCTATCCGGACCCCATTCCAGGGCTTCTTCTTCCGCCGCAACGGTTTCTTCTGTTGTGACGGTTTCTTCTTTCACGGTTTCTTCTGCCGCAACAGCTTCCTCTGTTGCAACGGTTTCCTTTTCTTCGTTCATTGTGGAGCCTTTCTATTCAAATTTTTCTTTTATTCATTTTCGCAGTAACAAGCAATTTTCGCGCCAACTTTATTTTTACGCTTGTTTTCTGTTCCTGTGCGCCATTTTGTCACGATTGCTTGCTGTCAGTCGCTGTCTCGCTGCCCAGTATATTGCGCAGCATGGAAGCCCGGTATTCCGCCCGTTCCATCGGATCCAGGATCTTTCCTGCCTGGAAACAGAGGTGGGCAGGCTGCAGAAGCAGGATCATCCGGTTGATGTCAAACAGCCGGATTTTGGAAAAGAGTCCCAGATCCACGCCCAGCCGCAGATAAGAGAGCAGATTCAACGTTTCTTCGGTGGAGATCAAATAAGCATGGCGGAGATTGGCGTATGCCCGGGAACAACAGTCCAGCAGCCGGATCCGCCCCGGTCCGGTCTGCAGTTCCTCCCGGGCTTCCCGTTCCGCCTGTTCGATGTCGTATGTTGCCGCACAAAGCCGGTCGATGATGGCATCTTCGGATTCGCCCAGTGTGGATTGATTGGAAATCTGGAACAGATTCCCGGCGAATTTGGAGCCTTCGCCATCCAGTCCGCGTGCAGTGAGTCCCAGGGCGGAAAGCCCGTTACTCAACGTGCCCAGACGATCCAGCAGGCGCAACGCGGGCAGGTGCATCATGAGAGAGGCGCGGATCCCCGTGCCCAGATTGGTGGGACAACTGGTTGCGTAACCTTGTCCGGGGATGAAAGCGAATGGCAGAACCTTTTGCAATTCCGTATCGAAAGCGGAAAGTTTTTTCCAGGATTCCCGCAGATGTTCCCCGGCGCGACAGTACTGCATCCGCAGATGGTCTTCTTCGTTGATCATGACCGAAAGCCGCGGATCGGGGGAAAGCGCAAGGAAACGTCCCGGTTCCCGGGTCAGGAATTCCCGGCTGATGAGTTTCCGTTCGAAAAGGAGCCGGATGGTATTTTCGTGAATGGGGGCCAGCGCAAGCCGCTGCCATTTTTCGCTGTCTTTCAACGTTTCCATGGCAGAAAAGAACGTGTTTGCGATCTCCCCGCGGACCGAAGCCGATGCGTTCAGCGGGAACGGGAAATACTGCAGGTTGCGTGCCAGGCGGATCCGGCAGCTGATGATGATATCACCTTGTTTTGAACGGAGCGGAAGCCATGCCGGCGGACGTTCCATGATGCGCCGTATCATCGGTTCGCTGTTCATTGCGTGACATCCTTCTTTGCGATCTTCTTTTCCAATGCGGCAATCTTGTCCCGGAGTTCGGCGGCAAGCTCATATTCTTCCCGGCGGATGGAGCCTTGCAGATCCCTGCGCAGGGATTCCAGTTCGCGGATCAGTTCCATATCTTTCGCAATGGTACCGGGGGATTCCGGATGATCCGGCGATTTTCCCTTGTGATGAAGTCCGCGGTGCATGGCGATCAGAGAATCATTGAGGACATCCCGGAATACATGATAACACCGGCTGCAACCCAGCCGTCCGGTTTTGCGCAGTTTCTCCACGGTCCAGTTGCAAAACGGGCAGGATTGCGGGACATCATCGCGGCGGCTTGAGGAATCGGCTTCCATTTCTTCGTCATCCCCGTCCTCATCCTGCACGAAATGTTTATACATGTTTTTCAACAGACCGTTCAAGTCAAGACCGTGCATGAATTGAGCGAGCAAATCCTTTTTTGCGGCACATTCGGTGCAGATGTTCAGCGTGAGTTTTTTTCCGCCTATGATCTCTTCCACATGCACGGTCGCCTGATTCTGTTTACATAATTCGCAAAGCATACTGTTGTTCCTGACTTTCTCTGTTGATGCAGTACTTTACCCGCTTTTCGGAAAAATGCAAGGGAAAAAACAGGATTTGAGCGTTTTTTTCCGTAAAAACGCTTTTTGTCATATTGCAATCCGGAAATGGCGTTGTATATTACTGAAAATCAAAACGTGAAAGGATCGTTTCTTATGGATTTTGAGAAATCTTATGATGTCATCGTGGCAGGTGCCGGAATCGCAGGGATCGCAGCCGCCGTTCAGGCTGCAAGAGAAGGAAAAAAGACCGTCCTCATCGAAAAGACGATCATTCCCGGCGGGCTTGCCACTGCCGGGCTTGTTTATGTATATCTTCCCCTTTGTGATGGTGAAGGACATCAGGTCTCGTTCGGGATCACGGAGGAACTTCTGAAGCTCAGTATCCAGTACGGACCCGGTGATATTCCCGATTTCTGGGCGAAAGTTCCCGATGCCAATGAAAAAGAACGGTATCAGGTGATTTTCTCCCCCGCCGCTTACGTTCTTGCGCTGGATGAATATCTGGTACAGAACGGGGTGGATGTCTGGTACGATACCCTCATTTGCGATACCCAGGTCGAAAACAATAAGATCACCGGCGTTTATGTGGAAAATGAATCCGGACGCGGTCTGCTCAAAGCAAAATGTGTGGTGGATGCCTCCGGGACTGCCATCCTCGCGCGCCGTGCCGGGATCCCTTGTCATACCGCTCCCAATTTTCTTTCCATTTGGGATATCGAATACAAGAAAAGTCAGGAACAATCCGCGCTCGGCGCACCGGTGGCGATGCATACTTACGGTGTTCCCTGGGATGTCACGAAAGCACCGGAAGGGACCGTGTTTTACGGGATCGACGGCGCGACTGTTACGGACTTTGTATTGAAGAGCCGGAAAATGCTGTTGGATGAAATGAAGAGCTGTTATGCCGCGGGAGCCGACCGGAAAGATTATTACAGCCTGAAAGTTCCGCTGATGCCCCAGTTCCGCAAGATCTTCTCCATCGATGCCAAATACGTCCTGCGGGATACAGACAGTGCCACCCGTTTCGAAGATTCCATCGGGCTCGCTGCCGACTGGCGCAGATGCGGTTCCGTGTGGGAGATCCCTTACAGCTCTATGATCCCGGATTCCCCCATCGGCGGTTATATCGCCGCTGGACGGTGTACCGGCGCGGAAACGGATGCCTGGGAAGTCACCCGTGTGATCCCGGTGGCAGGTCTGACGGGCCAGGTGGCAGGTCTTGCCGCTGCCATGTCGATCGATGTCGGTGTTGATCCTGCGGATCTGGATGTTTCTGCGCTTCAGGCGAAACTCCGTACGCTGGGCTTCCCCCTGCACATGCCGGAAGTGGGGTTGACGTACAAATGAGCGCCGGACGCGATCTGAACGAATTTGAAGAACGTCTGCTTGCGTTGGCTCATTCCGACCGCGCGATCCTGCGTTACCGTCGCAGTACGATCCTGAATGCCGTGATGTTCTCTCTGCTTTTCACGGGTGCGGCTGTGGCGTTGCAAGCCGGACAGAAGCCGATGGGATTCCATGTCGCACTTGCCGGAGCATTGGCTGTCTACGGACTCTTTTCCTGTTCGGCGGTCCTGAATTTTCAGCGTGCGCTCAACGCATACCGTTCCATACTGGAAAAGTTTACCGGGGAGCGTGAGACGCATTTTCCGGAGAACCGTGACCGTGTGAACATGATCCTGCTGACGGTGTTTTTCTGGTGTCTTCTGCTTGCCATTCTGTTGCTGCCATTGCCGCATAAGCTGTATCTTGCTGACGGCGTATTGATATTCTTTCTTGCGCTGTCTGCGGTGATCAAATGCCGGTTTGCGGATTACGTCATGGAATACAAAAAACGCTGTCTTGCGGCGGAAGAAGCCAAAAAACAGGAAAAATACAAAAAATAAGTTGCAATCTTCCGCATTTTATGTTATATTAAGCAAATACGATAACACAACTGGAGTTGAATATGGCTTTTTTGGATGCGAATTATCTGCTCTGCAGTGATACTGCGCGGGATATTTGTAAAGAGATCATCAACCTTCCGATCCTGGATGCCCATAACCATGCGGACGTTCGCCGGATCGCGGAAAACACCCCTTTCCGGAATCCCTGGGAACTGTTTGCCGCCACCGACCATTACGTCTGGGAGATCGAACGGAAATGCGGCGTTCCGGAAGAATATATCACGGGCGATGTTTCCGATCAGGAAAAATGGCGTGCGCTTTGTAAAGTCTTCCCCATGATGGCGGGCAACCCGGTATTCGAATGGGTCCACCTTGACCTCCGTTTCCTGGGTGTCAATATGCTTTTGTGCGAAGAATCCGCCGATGAGACCTGGGAACAGCTTTGCGCGATCCTGGCGAAAGAAGAATGTCTCCCCCAGAACCTGGTCCGCCGGATGAATATTGAAAGTATGTGTTCCACCGACGATCCGAAGGATGATCTGCAATATCATGTCATGGCGGAAAAAGCCTTTGGCAAACGTCTGATCCGCCCCACCTGGCGTCCGGATAAAGCCATGAACATCTTCAAACCGGACTTCAATGCGTACATCGACAGTCTGGGAGCCAGTGCAGGCAGAGAGATCAACGATCTGGAAACACTTGTGGCGGTTCTGCAGGAATCTCATGACCGTTTTGCAAAAGCCGGTGCGGTCGCCAGTGACCACGGGATCGAAAAGCCTTACGACGGTTGCGCAACTGCCGAAGATGCCGATGCGATCTTCCGGAAAGTCCGCAGCGGTATTGCGCCCACCGCAGAAGAAGCCGATACCTATGCCTCTTACATCCTGGCGGAAGCAGCCCGGATGGATGCGGAAAAAGGCTGGGTGTTCCAGCTCCATATCGGGGCAGTGCGTGACGTCCGTGATTTTCTGTTCGACAATCTGGGACCCGACTCCGGCGGTGATGTTTCCGATCACACCATTGACATTGTGAAACCGTTGGCGAAATTCCTCTGCAAGTTCGATGATAAACTCAAATGTGTGCTGTATTGTCTGGAACCGGGACATCAGGCTTCCCTCGCCACGCTTTCCCGTGCCTTCGGAGCAAAAGTCCGTCTGGGCTCCGCCTGGTGGTTGAATGATACGCCCATCGGCATGCTGCGTCAGCTGGAATACATCGGCAGCGTGGATGTGCTGTCCTGTTTCGCCGGGATGGTTTCCGACAGCCGTAAACTTTTGAGTTACAGTTCCCGTTTCACCATGTTCCGCAGAGTCCTGAGCAATGTTCTGGGGGATATGGTGGATCGTGGTCAGATGCCCTACGAACATGCCGTTGCCGTTGCGAAACGCATGGCATATCAGGGGCCGAAGGAATTTTTCGGATTTTGATCAACAGCGGTAATTTCCGCAAACAACAAACTTAATACAGGAGAGCATTCAACATGGATGTAATCGTCATGCCCACAGCGGCGGCAGCCGCAAAACTCACCGCCCAGATCCTGGCGGATGCCATCAATGCCAAGCCGGCGTTCAAACTTGGACTTGCCACCGGCCGTACCATGGAACCCGTCTATGCCAATCTGGCAAAACTCAACAAAGCCGGGAAAGTGGACTTCTCCCTGGTGAAGACCTTCAACCTGGACGAATATGTCTGGCCGAAGAAGGCGAAAAAGTATGAAGAGAACAAGGATTCATACCGCTACTACATGAACTACCACCTGTTCAACAAGATCAACATCGACATGCGCAATACCAACGTTCCCGATGGTTTCTGCGATGATGTGGATGCTGCTGCCATCGAATACGACAACGCCATCGCGGAATGCGGCGGCCTGGATATCCAGCTCCTCGGGATCGGTCGCTCCGGTCACATCGGTTTCAATGAACCGCTGTCCTCCTTCTCCTCCCGTACCCGTGCTGTGACTCTGACACAGGTCACTTACGGTCAGAACTCTCCGCTGTTCGACGATCCCGCAGACATGCCCATGCAGGCTGTCACCATGGGTGTCGGCACCATTCTGGAATCCAAACGTCTGGTCTTCCTTGCCACCATGAAGGAAAAAGCGGACATCGTTGCGAAAGCCATCGAAGGTCCCATCACCAGCATGATCTCCGCCACCGCCATGCAGCTCCATGAAGATGTGGTCTGCATCCTCGACAAGGATGCCGCATCCAAACTGCAGGGCCTGGAAGAATACGAATGGAGCTTCCGTCACAACCCGCGTTGGGCTGCTTATCAGAAGATCAAATAAGTTTTTCTGAACAAGTGTGATAAAAAAACTCCGGCTGGTTTTGCCATGCCGGAGTTTTTTTCTTTTTCAATACAAGCCGGCGCAGGGGTCTTCCGGGCGTTCCGGCTTGAGGACCGGAACGGGATGATAAGGATCCGGTTCCGCCCCCTGTAAAACAGCTTTCCCGGAGGAACGGAAACTGGCAATCAGTTCTGCGGGACGTTTGCGGTATTCTGCCGGGCTGACAGAATAGAACTGCCGGAATACCCGGGCGAAACTGCTGGCGGAGACATAACCGAGACGTTCCGCGATTTCCTTGCAGTTGAGTTTGTTGTCATGGAGCAGTCTGCTGGCGGCACGCATACGACATTCCAGCGCGAATTGACCGGGAGACTGTCCGGTCTGGGAATGAAATACCCGGGTGAGGTGTTCCCGGGAAAGATGAAGCTGTTCTGCGATCTTTGCAATATCCAGGGTGCGGTCCAGATTGGAAAGGATCATTTTCTGCACATCTTTGACCAGATTGGCTTGCAGGGAGTCGGCGAGATGCTGTTCCAGACTTTCCCCCAGTGCGGCAATGGCATCATACACGATCTTGGCACCGGCACTGGGGCTGACGATCTGGATCGTATCGCGCATGGAATAGAAACTTTCCAGATGCGTGACAAACCCGCGGTCCAGCGGCAGATCAAAGGTGTATCCGTAACGCTCATTGAGTTCGTTCATCAATGTCACGCCCGGCGCACCGCTGAAAGAAAACCAGATAAATTCCCACGGTTCATTACCTTCCTGCGGATAGCCGTATGAGATGTCCGGTGTCCCGAGAACGTGCATGAACGCTTTTCCCTGTGTCAGGCGCGTTGTTTGATTGCCTTTACGGAAGAAACCTTCGCCTTTGACGGTACATACGATCTGCGCATAGAAACCCGGTTTCCGCCGGGACTCCCGGATAAAATAGGCGGGACTGCTTTGACGTTCCAGCACAACTTCCCATGGGGTAGGGAGGCTGTTCATTGCTTTCACCACCTGAAAAGAGCTTTGCCACAATCTCATAAGTCGTTTCTTTCTCACAAAGTGTATCACGATATCACATTTTGCATAGTATAGCACACTTGAAAAAAAATTGCAAACGGGTAAATTAAGAAAAGCGGAAAAATTTTCCGGAAAACAGAAGTGTAAATGAAATTCGGATACCCAGTTTTATGAGAAAAGTAACAGCGATCATTATCGGCGGCGGCGGACGCGGCACCATCTACGCAAAACATATTCTTGAACTGCGGGAAAGAGGAATGGATGTCAATGTAGTCGCCATCGCGGAACCGCGCCCGTATTTCCGTGACCGCATTGGTGACCTGTATCACATTCCGGAGGACCGCCGTTTTGAAGACTGGCATCAGCTGTTGTCTCTCGGGCGGATCGCCGATGCCGCCATCATCACCACGCAGGACCGGATGCACCTGGAACCCTGTCTGGCTCTGGCTGAACTCAAATATCACATTCTGATCGAAAAACCCCTTGCACCCGATCCCGAAGGCTGTCATCAGATCGCAGAATCTGCCAACCGGAACGGCGTGCTACTTTCCGTCTGTCATGTGCTGCGCTATTCCAATTATACCCGTACTCTCAAGCGTTTGATCGATGACGGGGCAGTGGGACAGGTTTTGAGCGTACAACATCTGGAACCGGTGGGACACTGGCGTTTTGCTCATTCCTATGTCCGGGGCAACTGGCGCAAGGAATCGGAGTCCTCTTCTGTCCTGCTGGCAAAATCCATCCACGATTTGGACTGGATCAGTTTTATCGTCAATTCCGAATGCGAAAGCGTTTGTTCCTACGGGTCCCTCACGTTCTTCCGTCCGGAGAACCGGCCCGAGGGCGCAGCAGACCGCTGTCTGGAGTGTCCGATCGAAAAAGAATGTGCGTATTCCGCGCCCCGTTTTTATGTGAACCGTGTGAAACAGAACATCCGCGGCGCGTATGTGGAATCGGTGGTGGCGAATCCCACCCCGGAACGGATCCGGGAAGCATTGAAGACCAGTCCCTACGGACGTTGTGTGTTCGCCTGTGATAATGACGTGGTGGATCATCAGGTGGTCAATATGGAGTTCAAAAACGGCGCGACTGCTGTCTTTACGTTGGCGGGCTGTTCCCGTTACGGTAACCGCCGGACCACGGTCTTCGGTTCTCTGGGGGAACTCTTCGGTGATGGCGACAGGTTGAATTATTACAATTACCGGACCGGAGCCACGACCAGTGTGGAGATCCCGCCCCATATTCCCACGGATGCCCACGGCGGCGGCGATTACAACCTGCTGGAAAGTTTCTTCCAGGCGGTGCAGTCCGGTGATCCCTCTTACATCGTGACCGGTGCCGATGTTTCCCTGAAGACACACATGCTTGTTTTTGCGGCGGAAATCTCCCGTCTGGAAAAACGCATCGTGAAGATCGACGACATCCTTTGAATCAGGGCATCGCGCCCCGTTTGATCATATCCATTGCACGGACATCCCCGTTTTCTGCCGCTTTGCGCAACAGCAGCATGGCTGCATTGCGGTCCGGTTCACATCCGTTCCCATGATACAGGCAGACGGCGAGAGCACGCATGGAGGGCGCATCGTTGTTTTTCATTCCCTGCTGGAACCAGTAGACGGCGGCGGTGGGATCGTATCCCATCGGACCGTCTTTTTCCAGGAAGAACATCCCGACACGGTACTGTGCCCGGGGATATCCCAGACGCGCCGATTCATAGTAAAATTCCGCCGCTTTTTTCCGGTCTTCCGGTTCAACGAGTTCTCCCAGACGGAACCAGGCTTTCGGATGTTTTGCCGAGGCGGCGAGACGGTAATATTCTGCGGCATTTTCTTTTTTGATATCCGGGATCTTTCCTTCGGAGACGGCATCGCCCACTTTCACCAGAGCTTCCGGGATCCCGGCTTTTGCGGCGGCACGGTATAAGGTCAATGCGCGTTCCGGATCCTGTTTTTCCACATAGATCCCCATTTCCAGCCAATACGCCAGTTTCAGGGCTGCGGTGGTATCTCCGGCGGCGACACCGTTTTCCAAAGACTGTATCATCTTTTTTTCGTCGGGAAGGGTACCGGTCCCGTTGAAATAGCAGTCCGCCAGAAGAACATGGGTTTCCGGCGGAGCATGAGGACTTTTTGCGGCATCTGTCAAGAGTTGGAATATCCGTTTTCCCTTGTCGCCGGACGTCTCTTTTTTCTGCAGAAGGTGTTCCGCCCATTCCGTCATGGCGGGGGGGTATTTTTTCTCTGCCAGTTCCCGGATGAGGGACCATGCTTTCTCCGGATCGGGCGTGAAAGTGTAACCCTCCGGCTTCTTTTTGCGGTCTTTTTCATCTTTGCACGTTACGCCGTCACGGAGGATGAGCGCGTGATTGAAAACGGCATGAGGGATCGTCTTTTTTTCAGCGGCTTTGGCATAATACTCAGCCGCTTTGAATGGATCGCGTTCCACCCCCAGCCCCTGATCCAGACAGAGGGCGTAATTGAACATGGCTTCTGTTACGCCTTTGTTTGCCGCCATACGGAACCAGTGGGCGGCGAGGGTGTGATTCTGCTTGCGTGTCCCGGTGCCGTAAAAGTATTCGTCCGCCAGTTTGAACTGTGCGGCGGCATCGCCGGATTCTGCTTTTTGGCGCAAGACGTCCACCTTTTCCTCCGCTCCGGCATGGAGGAAGGAAAAGAGGCACAAACAGAATGTGATAAATCTGATCATCAGCGGAGCGGGGAATCGGCGGGAAGATATTCGAAGAACACCTTCTTGTCACTTGCCTTCATATACGCTTCTTCGGGGGTGATGATCTCATTTTCCATGAGTTCTTTCAAGCCGCCGTCCATACTGCGCATCCCCTGTCCTTTATTGGCTTCGATGATGGTACGGATGTTGGCGATGGCGCCTTCACGGATGGTGTTGGGCAGCCCTTCGTTCCAGAGCAGGATCTCATGACATGCCACACGTCCGCCGCTTGTTTTACGGCAGAGGAGCTGGGAGACGACAGCCTGCAAACATTCCGCCAGCATGGTACGGATCTGTGCCTGCTCATTGGACGGGAAGGCGTCGATGATACGGTCCACGGTTTTCGGCGCGTTATTGGTGTGAAGGGTCCCGAAGACCAACATTCCCATGGCGGCGCAAGTCAACCCGAGACGGATGGTATCATTTTCACGCATTTCCCCGATGAGCACGATATCCGGGTCGGAGCGCATGGCACCGCGGAGAGCCGAGGGGAAGCTCCGGGCTTGCAGTCCGACTTCCCGGTGAACGATGGTACACCGTTTGTTTTTGTGCACGAATTCCACCGGGTCTTCGATGGTGATGATGTGCTTATCCTGGGTGTCATTGATATAGTCGATCATAGCGGCGAGAGTGGTGGATTTCCCGGACCCGGTAGGCCCTGTCACCAGCACGAGTCCGCTCTTATACCGGCAGATATCCAGCAGGGTATCGGGCAGATGGAGCTGTTCCACGGTCAGGATCTTCCCGGGGATCTGACGGAGGACGGCGCCCATGCCGTTGTAGTTGTAGAGGTAGTTGCAACGGAAACGTGCGAGACCGGGGATTTCGTGCGCGAAGTCCAGGTCGTGATTTTTCATGAAGGTATCCCAGCGGTCTGCGGGCAGACAGATCTCTTTGAGCATTTCCTCCATGAATTCGGGGGTGAGGATGACATCGTCATGAGGGATGATGTTGCCGTGGACACGGTATTTGACGGGCATCCCGATACTGAGGTGCAAGTCGGATCCGCCTTTATCCAGCATAGCGCGCAAATAATCGTCGATAATAGCCATATTGTGATTCTCCTGAATTATTTCCTACCGGCGGTCGCTACGCGCTTCGCCTGTTCCTGGTTCAACTGTTGAATAACGGATTGGTCGCGCATTCCCTCTCTTGCCGCTTCGTAAGTGATACGGTTCAGCTTGAAGAGTTCCAGCAGGTTCTGGTCGATGGTGCACATACCGGATTTACTGCCGATCTGCATGGAGGCGCGCAACTGGAAGATCTTGCCTTCCGAGATCACGTTGGAGACCGCCAGCGTGTTGATGAGAATCTCATAAGAGAGAGCCAGTCCGCCGGTCCCGTTGTGGATCAACTTCTGACAGATGATCCCGCGGAGACTGCCCGCGGTCATGGCACGGATCTGCGCCTGTTGACTGGGCGGGAATACGTCCAGCACGCGGTTCAGTGTATTCGCCGCGTCGCAGGTATGAAGGGTCCCGATCACCAAGTGCCCGGTTTCAGATGCCGTGATGGCGTTTTCAATGGTTTCCAGGTCGTGCATTTCCCCGATGACGATGATGTCCGGGTCTTCACGGAGTGCCCCTTTGAGCGCGGTACGGTAACTGTTGGTGCTTGCGCCGATCTGACGTTGTGTGACCTGACAGTTTTTGGATTCCACCACGATTTCGATGGGGTCTTCCACCGTGATGATGTGGTCCTGCCGTTTCTGATTGGCGATCTCCACCATGGCGGCAAGGGTCGTGGTTTTCCCGCTGCCCAGCGGCCCGGTCACCAGGATCAAACCGTTGTGATAGTCCAGCAGACGTTCAATGGTCTTGGCATCGCCGGGGAGGAACCCGAGTTCTTCCAGCGTGAGGATCTTGTCGGGAACGATACGGAAGGATCCGGACACGCCTTCGCGCTGCATCATGACGGCGCAACGGAAACGGCTGGGGTGGATCTCGAACGCGAAATTCAGGTCCCAGTTTTCTTCGAATTTGGCTTTCTGTTCATCGGAAAGCAGACAGGTACAGAGTTTTTTCGCGTCGGCGGCGGGGATGCAGTAATCGGGGCGGATCCGGTGATTGTCCAGACTTTTCCGGATGAACAGAGGGGCATTGGCAGAAATGTGCAGGTCACTGGCACCGAATTCCCGCAATGCCAGGAGCAGACGTTGCATATAATCCCGTGCTTCCTCATCGCTCATGGCGGAGACCTGACCCAGTTCCGCAGCATAGGCATCCAGTTCTTCCATGGAAATGGAGGATTCCCGCGGGACATATCCCCCGGAGGATTCCACGAATTCAGCCGCATTCGCAGGCGGCGTACCGCTCTGCGCCTGTGCGGCGGCATAGTTGATGACTTCCTGGATCTGTGTCATCCAGGACTGCGCATCTTCCGCAGAAAGACCGGCGCAGACCCGGTTGAGAAATTCCTGCGCAAAAGTCATAAGATCGGGTTCTCCCCCCAGGGATTGATTCAGCATTTTCGCATCGTCTGCGGAAATGAGTTCATTTGCCATGAGAGTGGCAACAAACCATTGTACATCCAACTGCATAATTATTACCTCTGTTTGCGTTTTGCTGTGTTTTGTTTTTTGTATTACAGGTAGTATAGATTCACTTTTTGATTTTTACAAGCCCGGAACCGCTTTTTTTGTCATTTTTTTCACAAAAATAATTTGTATTTTTGTTCCGGGTACAGTATAGTAAAACAACTTACTTAACACAAGGAGTAATTATGAACGTCAAATGGATCTCTCACCGCGGCGAATCTGCCGATGCCCCCGAAAATACATGTCCCGCATTCCAGCTCTCTCTGGAACGGAAAACCGATGGCATGGAGTGCGATGTACGTCTCACCAAAGACCAGTATCTGGTGGTCGGACACGATGGCGATACCTCCCGGGGCGGAGACATGGTGAAAGTCATTGCGGAATCCACGCTGGAAGAATTGCAGCAGGTGAACCTGACCTACGGGAAAGATGCGTACAAAAACATACACGTTCCTCTGTTTGCGGATACATTGCAGTATCTGGGCGAAGGAAGAGAATATTATGTGGAACTCAAAACGGATGCGCCTGCCCAGTATGCGATCCTGCGTGATGCCATCGAGTCCGCCGGGATCCCCTGGAAACAGATCATATTCATCTCGTTCAGTTATACCGCCCTCAAAGAATGTAAGATCCGGATCCCGGAAGCAAAGACTCTTTTCCTCTGCAATCCGTTCCGCGATGATAACGGACCTGTGGATGATCCCGCCGGTAAATTGATCGCGAAACTGAAAGATCTCAATGCAGACGGTGTGGACAGTTACGCGGATGACGAACTTTTCACTGCCGATTTCGTGAAGCAGATGAAAGATGCCGGTTATTTCGTGGCGGTCTGGACCATCGACCAGGAAGAACGGGCGGCACGTTTCATTGAAATGGGCGTGGACTCCGTTACCAGCAACCGTGCGGCTGCGCTCCGTGATGCCCTGCAGAGATAATTCCGCAGAAAAGCGGAGAATCTTTCGTTTGCAGGCTTGAAGAAATACGATTCCGGGAGTATATTACCCTGTTTGAAACAAAAAACAGGATAATGAAATGGCTTTTACCGGTATGAACGAAGATGCACCATTGTCTCCGGAGGAAACACAGAAACTTCCGGAGGCCATGCTTGCCAATATGTACTCTGTCTCCGACGACGGAAATAACAACCCGGATATTCCCCTTGACCCGGGGAAGTTGGGGATCGATGAGTTCCTTGTCGACCGGTTATCCCACAAGCCGCTGAACAAATACAAGTTCCGGCGCAGTATCGCTTGCGGCGGTATGAAAATGGTGCTGGAAGTCCGGGATATGGATACCATGCGTGACGTGGCGATGGCAGTCCTCCCCGATGCCGATAAACGGCCGCCTGCGGATATCCTGCGTTTCGTGCAGGAGGCCCGTCTCACCGCCAGTCTGGAACACCCCAACATCGTGCCTGTGCATGATATCGGGATCGATAAGAACGGCGCACCGTATTTCACCATGAAACTGTTGCGCGGAAAGACGCTTGCCGCTTTCTTGAAGTCATTGGCGGATGAAGGCGTGTCGGAAGAAGATTACCCCATGCACCGGTTGCTCCGGATCTTCCTCAAGATCTGTTCCGGGGTGGCATTCGCCCATTCCAAAGGCGTGCTGCACCTGGATTTGAAGCCGGAAAATATTCAGCTGGGTGACTTCGGAGAAGTGTTGATCATTGACTGGGGACTGGCGAAAATGATGGATAACGAATCCAATCTGGATTCCTTCCCTGCCGGAACAATGAAAAACAGTGCGAATAATGCCATCGTCACCATGGACGGTATGATGAAAGGAACGCCCGGTTACATGTCGCCGGAGCAGGCGGCGGGCAAAAATCTGACGAAGGATGCCCGGACCGATATTTATGCGTTGGGCGCGATCCTTTATGCCATGTTGACCTTGCAGAATCCTCTCGGCAGTAAGTCCGTGCCGGATATGATCCAGGATACTCTGGATGGAAATATCATTCCGCCGCGCTATCGGGTGCCGGAACGGGAAATTCCGGTGGCACTGGATGCTGTTGTGCAGAAAGCCATGAGTCTTTCTCCTCATGACCGGTATCAGAGTGTGACGGAATTGCGGGACGAGGTCAATGCCTTTATCGGCGGATATGCAACGGTTGCGGAAAAGGCTTCTTCTCTCAAAAAAGCAATGCTCCTGGTGAAACGTCATGTCATTCTCACCGTCAGCGCGGTGATCCTCTTCCTGGTCCTTGCTGTCGCCGGTGCGGTCATGTTGCAAGATCATCAGCGGCAGAAAGCTGCGTGGTTCCCTCTGTGTTCGGTCCAGTGGAATGACCCGACAGATGTACGAAAACTGCCAAAAGGCATCACATACCGTAAAAAAGATCTTTCACTGTCTGATGGCACCGCCTGGCGGAGTTCTTCCCGCGGGCTTTTATTACCCAGAGGGGAATGGCTGTGGCTGGATCTGCCGCTGAAAAGTGACTGGCATCTGGATTTCAGGTACAGCGTAGAGCAGCCGGGGGACTCCTTTGAAGTCCGTTTGCAGGCTGACCCCGAGAATAAAGGCGCAGATCAGCTGCCTTCCGGCTTGATCACCCGTTTCGGACTTGATGGCGGGACCCGGGACATCTTTTATCGTCAGGAGCCGGGAAAACAGCCTGTGCAGATCTCCGGTCATGTTTCCGGTGTTGCGCCGGGCGTGATCCAGGAAGCCTCCTTCCAGCGGAATGACGGACGTCTTACCGTGCGTGTCGGGCTTGCCGGACGGGAAGAATCGCTCATCGACTTTCTGCCGCCGGCAACGGAAAAACAACGGCGTATCGGGATCCGGGCTTTGTCGGGGAACATTCGTTTGCACTCGCTGACTCTGACCAATCGTGGCGATGCCGAGCGGTCCACCCCGCTGGTCGCCGCCGATGCGTTGCAGGAAGTACATCTTTACGAAGCCGCATTCGATAAATATTTGAAGATCGCCGAATCCTATGAGACAGCCTCTTTCAGCGATCGGGCACTGCTCAATTCCTATCGGATCGCCGCAATTTTTGCCCCCGATCTGAAAGACCGGGAAGAACGTTTGACTGAACTCAAAAAGAGAATGGCGGCACGGACCCGGTTCCAATTTACGGATCGTGTTCGCGAAATCGATGCCGCACGGCTTTGGAAGGAAGGGCAAATCCTTGCTTCTCTCCGCCTCGTGGAGATCATCCTGCAGTCCGATCCAACCAACGACATCCTGCAGCGTTTGACTGCGATCCAGTATCATAAGTTCAAACGGAATGAGATGGAGGCTTATCTTTCTCTGCTGAAACGGATGCGGCACTTGAAGACGTTGAGCATTGCCGGATTCGATTGGGAAAATCTCGACCCCATCCGCGATCTTGATCTGGAATATCTGGATTGTACCGGAAATCCCATCACCGATTACAGTGCGCTGAAAAATATGCCGCTCCGGGTCCTCGTCACGGATTCCGGCGTGTATACCGGAGAAGAAGCAATCGCCTCATTTCTCAACAAATAAAGACGAGGTTTTTTTCCTGGAAAGGAACATCCTCTCCGCCTTTTTGCACTGAAAATGCGCATGGATCCGATAGATGATCGCGTAGAAAAGTCCGGGTATGAAACCGCCCACATGTGCCATATATGCCGTGCCGCCCGCCTGCTTATCGCTGAAATAACCCATCGCCAGCTGCAGCAGAAACCAGATCAGGAATGCGCCCCACGCCGGTAACGTCACCCAACGGAAGAACAGACCAAACCGGAGGAGATAGCGCAATCTCACATGAGGAAAGCAAACCGCATAGCAGGCAATGATGCCGGAAATAAAACCGCTGGCGCCCACACAGGGGATCGTGGAGCCTGGGTCAAAAAGCGTATGAGTCAGTGTGGCGCAAAGACCGGAACACAGCAACATGATCGCGTATTTTGTGTGGCCCAGCATGTCTTCCACGTTATCCCCGAAGATGAACAGAAAATACAGGTTTCCCAGCAGATGCAGCCAGCCGCCGTGGAGAAACATCGACGTGAAGATCGTTGCCCCGCCATGACGTCCCCATTCCGCCGGAATATATCCCCAGGTCCGGATGACTTGCATCGCATCGCCGAACGTTGTCAGAAAAAAGAGCCAGATACACAATGCTGCGATCCCCCAGGTGAGCCAGGGATGCCGTTCCTTTGCCGGTGCTCTGAGTTCAACGGGGAATCCCAGAACGGCGGCAACCGTTTGCAGCGGATTGCACTTATCGACCTGGTCGTCTTCCACCTCCCGATCATGCGATGTTGTTCCTGACGATGTCCTGTTGACCGCGGGAACGACAGGACTTGTCTGCGTCTGTTGCGGGACCTGTTTCAGTTCCTGCGGATCAAACCAGATCTGCTGACAGCGTGTGCAGATATCCAGTTCCAGATGAATGGCATTCTCCCGGACATTCACTTTGCGCATCCATTGTCCGCAACCGGGACACTGGATCCCTACGGTACTGCAGGAAAATTTTGCCTGTGCCCAGAGTGCGTTTGCAAATTCTTTGCTGCCGCAGATGGAACGGAACGCGGGGTAAGTAACGGTATGACCATGACAGGAATCACATTCGTAGGCGATCTTCCCGCCATAGCGTGTTTCTACAAGATTACCACCGCATACCGTGCATTTCACCTGTATTCATCTCCGTCAGTAAATAAACAGCATTTCTCTGTATTTCGGCAGGGGCCAGCGATGATCTGCGACCCGTTTTTCCAGTTCGTCCACGGTCATACGCAAATCGTGCATGGCATCCAGCCAGGCTTTCGTTGCATTATCATCTTCCAGCTGTTTTTCCAGATGATCCATTTGTTCGGAAAGCGTATCCAGAAGTGTGCCGATACATTCCGCCGTCTTGCGGACAGCATTGGTCCCCGGCTTGCAGACCTGGAACGTGAGAGTCCGGGTCAGCTGGGCATATTCCTCCACTGCCGCCGGCTGGATCACGGTCCGCGCCATGAGAAGTGCCAACTGCGCTTCGATGCGGACTTTCCGCTTGTATTCTTCGGTAAAGATCTCGTGACGGGAGAGGATCTCCGTTTTGGAGAATACGCCCGTTTTTTCCAGCAGTTCGATATTTTCGGGAGCAGTCAGACGGGATAACGCGCTCATGGTATCCGCCAGATTGGGCAGTCCACGGCGTTTTGCTTCCTCCCGCCATTCGTCGTCATATCCGTTCCCGTTGAAAATGACCCGCTTGTGCTTTTTCAGGATCCGCTGCAAGGTGATCTGCAACTGCATGTTGAAGTCCTGCGCCGGATCAAAGTGTTCAATACGGTCCGCCATGATCTCCAGGGATTCCGCAACGATGGCATTCAGCAGAATATTGGCTTCCGCACATGACTGACTGGAGCCCGGTGCGCGGAACTCAAACTTGTTCCCTGTGAAAGCAAAGGGACTTGTCCGGTTCCGGTCGGTGGCATCCCGGGGCAGGGGCGGTAATGTCTCCACGCCCACTTTCAGCACGCCGCTTTTCCGTGTGGATTTCACGGCACCGGCTTCCACCTGTTCCATGATGTCCGTCAGCTGTTCGCCCAGGAAGATGGAGATGATGGCGGGCGGAGCTTCGTTTGCACCGAGACGGTGGTCATTCCCCGCGGTCGCCGTGGCAACACGGAGCAGGTCCGCATGAAGGTCCACGGCACGGATGATGGCGATCAGTGTTGTCAGGAAGATGGCGTTTTCATGGGGGTCGTTCCCCGGATTCAGAAGATTCCGGTCGCCGTAAGCCAGGGACCAGTTATTGTGTTTGCCGGATCCATTGACACCGGCGAACGGTTTTTCATGGAGCAGGCAGACCAGTCCGTGTTTTTCTGCGGTGACTTTCAACACTTCCATCACCAGCATATTGTGGTCAACAGCCAGGTTCAGGTCTTCGAACAACGGTGCGATCTCGAACTGGGCGGGTGCCGCTTCGTTGTGACGGGTCTTCGCCGGGATCCCCAGCTGCCACAGTTCCCGTTCCACATCGCTCATGAATGCCAGAATACGGGGCTTGATCGCGCCGAAATAATGATCGTCCAGCTGTTGATGCTTCGGCGGTGCTGCCCCGAAAAGGGTACGCCCCGTCTGGATCAGGTCCGGACGCAAATGATAAAATTCCTTGTCGATGAGGAAGTATTCCTGTTCCGCCCCCAGACTGATGGAGACCTGGGCATCCGGCTGTTCCGCATTGAACGCCTTCATCAGACGGTGTACGGCTTTGGTGATCGCCTGCATGGAGCGGAGCAGCGGGGTCTTCCGGTCAAGGGAATCCCCGGTATAACTGCAGAATGCCGTGGGGATACAGAGCGTCGCCCCGTTTCTTCCGCGACGGATGAATGCGGGACTGGTGGGATCCCAGGCGGTATAGCCACGCGCTTCGAACGTGGAGCGGAGTCCGCCGGAGGGGAAACTGGAGGCATCCGGTTCACTGACGATCAGGTTCTTCCCGGAAAATTTGAGAATGAGATGTTCCTGTTCATCGGGTTCGAAAAAGGCGTCATGCTTTTCGGCGGTGGTCCCGTTCAACGGCTGAAACCAGTGCGTGTAATGACTCGCGCCTTTGCTGACTGCCCATTGTTTCATGGCGTTGGCGACTTCATCGGCGATGGAGGGATCCAGCGGTTCACGGTTCTTGACCGTTTTCAGGAGTTTTCTCAGTACCTGCGGATTGAGTACCTGTCGCATCTGCTCGATATTGAACACATCGGAAGCATAATTTTCTGCAACAGCTTCAACAGACGGGATCTCAAATTTCCTGTCTGTACTCCGTCCGGCGATGGTAGTGATCGCCTTTTCTCTGGTGGTACTCATAGAAAAATCCTTCGTTAACGATTGATAGTTATCGCGTAATATAGCATAATTTTTGTAAAATGGAATTTTTTTTGTAAAAAAATTATAAAAAAATATAAAACAGATTGCAAATTCCCGCCATTGCGTTATATTTACACTCACAACGGAAGGAGTTTTACTTTATGAACGGAGAAGTCAAAGATCTTGAAATCGCGATCCTGCATCAGATCAGTCGCGCCGTCCTCCACGAACATAACGTGGCTCTCCTCCTGAAAAATGTGCTGGACGTCCTCTACCGGGAAATCGGGTTCCTCCGCGGGACCTTCACGCTCCTCCGGGAAGACACCCTTTTTATCGAAGCCTCCCAGGGACTCACCGAAGAAGAGATCAAACGCGGAAAATACCGTCTGGGGGAGGGCATTACCGGACGGGTGGCGGAAATTGCCGCACCCATCATCATTCCCGACATCACGAAAGACCCCAACTTCCTGAACCGTACCGGGACCCGTAATCAGGCGCATAACGTGGCGTTCCTCTGTGTGCCGATCCTCCGTATGGAAAAAGTCATCGGCACTCTCTCCATGGACCGCAAAGTTACGCCGGAAACCGATCTGCAGCGGGATATCCGGCTGTTGGAAACGGTGGCGAACATCATGGCGGATCCCGTTCAGTTGTGTCTGCGCAAACATGAAGAACATGAGAAACTGTTGGCGGAAAATCAACGGCTCCGTGATGAACTTTCCGGGAGAGTTTCCGCCCCGCAGGATATCGTCGGAAATTCCAGCAGTATGCGCACTGTGTATTCACGGATCGAACAGGTCGCCTTCACCAATGCCACCGTACTCATCACCGGCGAACCGGGCACGGGCAAGGAAATGATCGCCCGTGCCATCCGCAGAAAAAGTCCGCGGGCGGATGCCCCGTTTGTCACATTGAGTTGTACCGCACTCCCCGAACATCAATTGGAACCGGAACTCTTCGGCAGGGAAAAGATCCATCCGGACGGCGTGAAAGAACACATCCCCGGGAAACTGGAAGAAGCCGGGAACGGAACTCTTTATCTGGATGAAGTCAGCGATATGTCTCTGGCTTTGCAGTTGCGATTCACTCATTTCCTGCAGGAACGTGTCATCAACGGGAACCCGCTGGATGTCCGGATCATCGCTTCTTCCGGAAAAGATCTGGAAGCTCTGCTGAAAAAAGGGTTGTTCCGGGAAGAACTTTATTATCGGCTGAATGTATTTCCCATTCATCTCCCGGAATTACGGAACCGCAGGAGTGATATCGTACTTCTGGCGGAACATTTTCTGGAAAAATATACCCGGATGTACGGGAAGAACATCTCCCGTATTTCCACACCGGCGATCAATATGATGATGAGTTATCATTGGCCCGGAAACGTACGGGAAATGGAAAACTGTATGGAACGCGCCGTTCTCTCCGCCACCGAAGATGTGATCTCCGGGAAAGATCTGCCGCCCTCACTTCAAACAGCGGAGGCTGCATTTGCCGGACGTCTTTCGCCGGACGGCAGGGCGGATTTTGAAACGCTTGTGAACAGTTACGAACGGGAACTGATCGTGGAGGCATTGAAGGTGAACAAAGGAAATGTTTCTGCGGCGGCGCGTGCTTTGAATCTGACGATCCGGATCCTGAACTACAAGATCCGCAAACTCAATATCATGCCCGAATGGTACAAAATCCGCAGCTGATCCGGCCTATTTCTTCAGGGCTTTCCGTGCGTCTTCCATGCCGCCCAGATCGTGCAGGTTTTTGTAACCCAGATCCTGCAGATCTTTGATGGCGAGTTTTACACGGCGTCCGGAACGGCAGTAAAGGTATAACGGGGTCGTTTTATTGGGCGCGATCTTTCCGATTTTCAGTTTGATGTGTTCGTGCGGGACAAGGACAGCCCCTTCGATGTGTCCGGCTTTGTACTCGGATTCTGTGCGGACATCCAGCAGGATGGCGTTTTCCGGCATTTTGACGGGTTCTTTTGTTGCGACACAGGCGGGGAGAGTGAGACAGAGAGTCAGGAGAGCGAAAAGTTTTTTCATTGTCGTAATATCCTTTCTTGTTTTTTTTCAGATTTCGCCATTTTTCTTTTGTTTCCGGTAGATGCCGGGCGGAGTGCCCCGTCTTTTCCGGAATACGTTGGAAAAGTAAAATTCATCGGCAAATTTGAGGTCCATGGCGATCTCTTTTACCGGTTTGACCGTGTGGAGCAGAAGAAGTTCCGCCGTATGCAGTTTCTGTTCCATGAGGTATTGATACGGAGAAACACCGAAGTATTTCCGGAATTTCCGGTTCATGTTGGAAACGGAAAGCCCCATCGCCTTTGCCACGTCATCCATGGCTGGCTGTTCGTAGACCAGACTTTCCAGATGATGCTGCAGCCGTGTCATATCCGGGGGGATCGTCTGCGTGATCCGGGAGTCCCGTACTTCTGCGATCTTGTAGAGGATCCGGTGTACGGCGAGTGTGACCGCTTCCAGCGCGTGATCGTGGTTGTTCCTCACGCGGGAGTATTCTTCCAGAAAGAGTTCTCCCAGTCCGGAATCGGGAAGATAATACAGTCCGTAGAGTTTGTATTCGTGGAACAGCATATCGACCAGCGTGCCTGATACATTGAAATAGATTTTCACCCATTGGTCTTTGGGGTCTGTCCGGTAGGAATGATTGGAACCCAGCGGCGCGATATACACGTCCCCCGTCTTCGGTTTGAAATGGTTCCCGTTGATCTCAAGTGTCCCGGATCCGCAGCAGATGTATTCGAGCACATACAGGTTGGATTTCACCCGGCTGTGATTGTAATTGGGTTTGCAATAGTCGATCCCGCAGACTTCCGTATTGATACTGGCAGTCTGTTCTTTTGACGTGAAGATCGTCAGATCGGCAAACTGGGTATGGCTCGTAATGCTCATTTTAAGCGCACTCCCGGGGGCGGGATGATTTCCGTTTCCATGCCGGCAGGAGTCTGCACATCCAGAATCCCATCGGCACAGGAGATCGTGATGTCGCCTTTGACCGTGCGTACCGTTCCGCTGATACAGGAAAGATCACCGGGGCAGGGGGCGATCCGCACCTTGCCGTAACCGGGAGTCAACGGTGTGACCCCGAGGATCTGTTCTTTGAACTGGACTGCGGGAGTACCGCCCCAGGCGTGACTGAAATCGCCGCCGCCGTGCCAGGCTTCTTTCAAGCCGCTGGGGTGTTCTTCTGCCGCCGGGATCCACCGGCGGAGCCAGGCGAGCCCGTATTTGCTGAATTTTCCGCAGATGCGCATGGCTTCGAACAGAAAATGAGAGAAATACATGTTGATGCCGTAAGGGAATTCCCCGCTCATGATCTTCCGGAACAATTCGTCCTGCCGTTCCACGGGGACCACGCCCGCCGCCAGCAGAGCGACTGCGGTTTGGGGGGAATAAGTATTGTGATCGGGATCGGGTTCCGGCCAACCGTCTTTCTGGTGGACATTGATCCCGGGGATCCCGTCACGATAGCATTGTGCTTCGTCATCCCACAAATGTTTTTCGATGGCGTTGACGACGGTTTCCCGGATTTTGCGGAAGCGTTCGACATCGTCGGGTTTGCCGAGACGTTCTGCGAATTCCCCGGCGGTGGCAAGTGCCATGACAAAAAATGCGCTGAATACGCCCATTGCCATGGATGCCGGCGGATGATGGAAGGAGAAGGTGATGCCTTCAAAGTCCACCCAGTCGATGAACATGTAATTGCGTCCCTGGGAGAGGAGTCCTTCTTCGCCCATGTAACCGGTGAAGTACTCAATAACTTTTTCCACTGCTTCGTAACAGAATTTCACGGTGTCCAGGTCTCCGGTTTCCATATAATAATCCCGGAGCATCTTCACGAAAAGCAGCGTGTAGGAGGCATGGAACATTTTTGCATTATGCTGTAAAATGAAATATGCGGTCCGTTTCAGATCGGCGGCAGCCAGACGGGTTTCCCCGTACAGCGCATAACTCATTCTTGCCTCCACCATATAATCTCCGGTGCAGCCCAGTCCTTCCTGATGCACGGGGGAATCCAGATGGAGTCTCTGCATACACATGCGCAATGCGGCATCGCAGCAGTGCCGGATCTTCAGCAGAGCGGGATCGGAGCAATGGAATGGGAGGGTTTCGGAAATCGGGAATCCCCGGCGGTAAACGGTGATATCCTGCAGACTTGCCACGCATTTACAGAATCCGGTAGGCTTGATCCGAATCGTGACAAACTGGAATGCGTGGAGCCGGGGCGAGCGGAACGTATGTTCGCCCGCCGGAACGAGCCAGTTTTCGGTGTAATGGGGCAGCCCTTTCCGTTCCTGATAAAGGATCTCCACCATGAGTTTTCCGTTGGTACGGAAGGTGAAGGAAAAGTGTCCGGCGATCTCACCGGGAAAATGCAGTTCCACCACGCCGGGCAGATTTTCCAGAATATCACCGAATTGGTAATCGCGGTCGTTATAGAAAACGGAGCCCGGTTTTTCGGGCGTATTGATCAGCGGCGGAAGATCCAGATCCAGACGTTTCCGTTCGGGACGCGGGAGTACACCTGCGTTATACCATTGGGAGTCATCGAAGTCGATGCTGTGGGGATCATTGAGTCCCTTCCAGGCGTTCCAGGTCGTGGGGAAATCCTTCCCGGCGGGGTCTTCGATACAACGCCAGGAGGTATCGCTGACGATGTGCGCAGAGGTTCCATCGGCGAAGGAGAGCTCCATATCAAAGAAGAACCCGGGCAGTCCGCAGGAATAATCGGTCTGTGCGAATCCCAGAGTAAAAACTTCAAAGGATATCACATTTTTCCCTGCGTGGAAATACGGGGCAAGATCCCGAGTGTCGGGAATGTACCAGTCGCACGCAGTACGGCATCCGTAATCGCCGCCCACATCAATGGGGCCATCTTCCACAAACGCACCGTTGATGAACATGCGGAACCGTGTTTCGCCGGACCATGTTGCCCATGCTTTGACGGGGATGGAATCCAGTTCAAACGATTTGCGGAAAACACCCATGGTCTGTTTCAATCCGTCATCGAAACAGAAATCGGTGATCCTTGCCTTTTGAGCGGCGGGGTATTGTTCAGCGGGAAGCCATATCCAAGTTTCGTTCATAAATCCTGTTCTCCTGAATCTTGTTTGATATTATGCCGTTACAGTAGCATATTTTATATATTTTTCAAACTGTTTTTTTCGAATTTTTTCAAAAAAAGACATGTAAAATAAGGTGTCAACGGCGAAAAATGCCTTTTTTTTTGGAAAAAAGTCGGAATCCTCATGTTTTTGCGCAAAATCTTCATTGCAAAATCAAAAAGAATGGCTATAATATATAGCAGAGCCCGGAGTTCGTGCGCAGATCTCCCGTCTCTGACGTTGGTCCCCTATGTCAAAATCTAACCAAGGAGTAATAAAAATGAAAAGACTGCTAACCGTCTCTTTCCTGATTGCAGCTGCGGTCATGTGGGCAAAAGCGCCCAAGGCTGTCCCTTCCGCAGAACTGGGCACGATCCCGCCTGCAGTCTATGTGACAGACTACTATGCGCCGCCGCCGGACTGGTTCCCCCAGGTGGCAATTTCGGATTACAGTGTGAATACCCGTGTTCCGGACCTCACCTGGCTGAAATATGATGGTGCCTACGCCATGGCGTTGCGTATCAAGCCTGTGACGAAAGAACAGCTGGAAGCGAAAGTGAAAGCCCAGTTGATCGCCGCCGACAAGCTTCCCGCGATCAGCGAGTTTTCCGCCGCAACGGAAAAGAACGGCGCGAACCGTACGATCCAGGTCGCAAACCTGAACGTCCCCGGTTCCGACTTCATTGAATTTTCGTTCAAGATGCGTGCCAAAACGAAGAACGCCAACCCGAAAGTCATGGTGAGCGCGGATGGACTGGGACAGATCATTACCTCCAATCCTGCCCATGAAGATAAATCGGTCGTCTGCAAGGATGGCTTCAAGGCTTACAAGCTCACGCTGAAGACGCATGCAAAATCCAAGCTGTCCGGTTTCAAGATCGTCATCCCGGCGGTGGAAGCATACGATCCGGAAGAAGAATACACGTTCATTGACTTCAATGTCAAGCGGAAAGAACCCAAAGCCCGTTTCGCCGATCTTCCCCAGAGACAGTGGATCCTCAAGAGTGCATTCGAAAAAGAAGACCGCGTTCTGACCGTGAAAGACGGCATCGCAGATGTCCGTGCGTTCATCGACAGCAATCCGGCGGGCATCGAAAGCATTGCACTTCCCATGGATAAGCAGGATAATCTTGCCGATCCGCAGTATTCCACGGGTGTTAAATCGAAACTGGTGAAAGAAGTCATCAACGGCGTGGAAGTGGATGCCATTCAGTTCACGCTGACCAAAGGCAAACGCTGTTACCTGCGTTTCCCGGTCAAACTGGATGCCACCAAATTCAATACCATGACCATGTTCGCAAAAATGGTGATCCCGGAAGGTCTGCCTTCTCATCTGTTCTTCGGGGAACATGATATTTACAACGATCTCCACGGGACCAATTGTTACAATCAGAACACGTTCTTTGATTCCTTCTCCTTCGGCTATCACAGCCAGACCAGCGATAACGCCGAATGGTCCAAATGGGGCGTGCTGCCCGGCCATGTCTGGCACAGCTGGCAGAAGAATGCCAAGGCACCGGAAGGCTGGCGCGTGCTTGCCCATGACGTCCGCAACGGAGACCCTGTGGGCAACAAAGTCACCACGCTTGATGAAGTGACCCACTGGGTATTCTATTACGATTGCAGCAAGATCCCGGAAGGCAAAGAGATCATCGTCACGCTGGCGGCACCGAAGGCGACTGCCGGATTGATGCATGCCGGCGGCGATATGAACAAATACAAGGCATTCCAGAAGGATCTGCCCAAACTGAAAGCCCCGGCGGATCCCTCGAAAGTGGATTACAGCAAATATCTGGAACCGCCTGCGACCAATCGTTTCGCCACACCGCTCCCGTTGATCCGCAATCATATCGCCGACTTTGAGATCGTGGTCCAGACACGCAACAGAAGTCACAACAATCATTATTCCAACATCATCCGCAGTGCCGCAGGACACTTCATCAATCTTCTGCGGAATAAATACGGATTCGTCAATGAAGTTCCCATTCTGAACCATCCTTCCAAAAAGGACAATGTCAAGATCATTCTCGGCGGCAACAGTTTTCAGAAAGTGGACCGTGCGCAGTTCCAGGCTGATATGAAACAGCTTAACGGGACCATCGGTTACGCCATCCGTGCCAAAGGAAAACGGATCTACATCTATTCCGGAGACTACAACTACATGGGCGATGCCCGCGGCGCAGCCAACGGGATGTTCATGCTGGCGGAAAAGAATACCGACTACATCGCCGGTATGCAGGGGGATGGTACGCTGTATCCCACCTTCGAAATCACCAAGAACGGCAATTTCGATCTGGTCTGGGGTGACAACGTATTGAGCATTCCCTCCATGCCGTATTCCGCGGTCTCCAACTCTGCATTCGCATACCTCAATATCAACGGTTCGATATTCGAAGACTCCTGGAATTACCAGGTGTGCCGCGGCGGAAGACGCGGCACTGCCACCGGACACTGGATGGGGCATATCGGTACCGGATTCTTCGACAAAAAGCGTGGAGAAAACCATACGGAAAATGAAACCTGGGGCGTGGATTTCAACGGTAAACGTATCAAACCGGATTGCTATACCCGTCACAACTGCATGATCAACTCCATTGAACCGGCGAAGAAAGAATATCTTTCCCGTTATGCGCTGGCTCCCTTGAAATCCATTTATCATCCGGAAGGCAAAGGATTCTATCACAATACGGTCGATATCCTCGGCTTCTGGCTGGAAGACAATGACAGATACTGTCTTTGCGAAAAATGCAAGACCCCGATCCGGCTCCCCAACGGGGATCTCCTCAAATACAACGATCCCCAGTTCCGTTGCACTCAGTTCTATATCAACGGTACTGCCATGATCCACTATGTCAACGTCCATGCGAAACGGAATATGCAGATCGAGCCCATCGGATATTTCTGGATGGCGAATCCGCCCGCCATTGAGATCTCCCGGAACTTCTTCATCCGGTTCTGCGCGTACTTCCGTAAATCCTACTTCGAACCCATCTACTCTCCCTGCAACGACTACTTCTGGCGCTGCATGTACCGGTGGGGTCAGCTGGATGTCAAACAGGGACTCTATGACTACTTCCTGAACGTCAACTTCCGTCCCTGGGGTACCATGACGTATTACGATGCCCAGGCGCAGAATGAGATCGGAGTGGAACTCATTTCTCATGAAGGCGACCGGACATTCCGCAATGCGCTGGAACGCTGGGTCACGCTGCGTGTATACCGTGAACCGGGTGCGGATGTGAATGAACTGCGGAATTACTTCATTGCCCGTGTGTACCGTGATGTGGCACCGGAAATGGGTGAATTCTACGCCATCTTCTACAACTACATCTTCCAGGATTTCGGCAAACGTCATCTTATGGAATTGGAAGACTATACCTGGATCGGTGTCCTCATGGATCTGACCAAAGGGAAATCCGGCAAATCCCTGCTGGAAGAAGCCGATGGTCATGTGAAAGCGGCACTGGAAAAGGTCAAATCGCCCTCTGCCAAACTGGCACTGACGCAATTTGAAAAGCATTGGCGCAACTATTACAACGAAGCAAAGAGATACTCTGCCGAGTTGGCAAAGAAGCGCGAAGAATACAGCAAAAAGTAACAGGCATAAGACGCGTCCCGCAGCAGTGCGGGACGCGCTTTTTCACAAAAACGGCAATCGAAAAGGAAGCAAGGAGACAGACAGAGATGCAAAAACAGACATTCACATTGATAGAGTTATTGGTCGTGATCGCAATTATCGCCATTCTGGGTGCTATGCTGCTGCCTGCTCTGGGCAGTGCCAAAGATGCCGGAAAAAAGGCAGTATGTATCGGGAATATCAAACAGCATTATCAATTGTCAAAAATGTACAGTGATGAATACGGGGATTATGTTCCCGCAATGAGTATCGAATACACACCCAAAAATTATTTCGGTTTGACCAAGCTGATTCTTGGCGCAGCCAAATACAAATACGAACGCAACGTCACAAAATTCGGGTTCCTGGTCTGTCCCTCTTCCTTCAACGCATCCAAAGCCGGCAATGTCACGCTGGATCAATACGATACCGGCGGGCTCTTCGGCTGGTATCTGCGTGCTCCCTGCTATAACGATGTGCAGTACTTCAACGATTCCATCTGGTACGCACACCAGTATTGTAACAACATCCAGGCATTGCGTTTTTCCCAGATCAGACGTCCTGCACTGAAAGCGTTTATTGTGGAAGGGATCGGCGGTGGCGGCGGAGACCGGGCAAAACTTCTTGCCGGTGCCGGAAGTTTTGCCACCACACACATCAACTGGCTCAAAACGTATTACAATGATACCCAGGTCGCCGCATTTGTCAAGGCAGGGATCAAAGGACACCACAATGGAGCCCTTACCGGACATTATGATGGGCACGTTTCCCTGCAGAAGAGCGATACGCTCTCACACAGTTTGCTGTGGGGAAAACTCACCGCTTCGGCGATGAACAATTCCATTCTGTACCGTCCCAGAAAGTAACATAACAGAAAGATCTTTTGCACCATGAAAAAAAATCTTGTACTTCTGTTCCTGATGCCGGTCGCGCTTTTCGCGCAGCTTGTCTTCCCCGCTAAAGATTTTACCCTGAAAATGAAAAATATACCTCAGAAATCCCTGGGGGGAATGGAAGCACTGGTCTCGGTCCGCGAATCCACCATGCAGGTCAACGGCAAATCGGTCCCCTGCCGCGAGATCGAAATGAAGTACAGCAGAAAAAACGAGATCACGCTGGAATATGTCTGCAAAACCCCTGTTGACCTGATGGATCAATGGCATGAACTGGTCTCCCACTGGCAGATCGACGGGGAAGTTCATGTGAACAACCTCACCGCCATGTCCATCGCCAATGCCGCCGGCGAACGGATGCCGGCACCCCGTCCCGTCAAAAAAGATAACCTTTACGAACTGAAATGGGACCCGATGCATGAACCGGTGCTGGGACGTCAGCTCCGGGATATGTCCACGCTCACCAAAATCACCATCACGCTCAAAATGGACAGCTGGGAAAATCACAATGCACCCTGTATCTTCCGGTTTTCCGATTTCACTGTCACGGATAACGACCACTGGGCGCATCAGCCGGAAGTGGAAAAAAAGTGGCGTGCCTGGCTCAAACACAAAAAGGAATTCCGCGCCGATTATTCCGACAGCAGCAAGTATCTGCTCCCGCCGGAAGAAGGCCGTATCGCGGAACCCCTGTATCTGGTGAAAGACGGCAAGGCGAACGGTGAGATCATTCTGTATGGGGACAACCCGTACAAAGTCCTGAACTGGGCAGCCCATGATTTCGCGGATCATGTGAAAAAGATCACAGGTGCCACGATCCCTGTTCTGGATAAACCCGGCAATGCACCCGTCAAGATCTTCCTGAATTCCCCCGAAGCAGCCAAACGCTATCCCGAAGAAATGGCGTATCTCGCGGACCTCAAACCGCATTACGGGGAGGATGGATATCTCATCCGAACGGAAAAAAACAACATCTACATCAACGGACATCATGTGACCGGGGTGCGGAACGGATTGTTCCGGCTTCTTGAAAACAATACCGACATCATCTGGGCGCGTACCGTCGATGGATTCGGCACCGTTTACAGTCAGAATCCGGACCTGAAGAT
This sequence comes from Victivallales bacterium, assembly GCA_045592785.1. Taxonomy (GTDB): domain Bacteria; phylum Verrucomicrobiota; class Lentisphaeria; order Victivallales; family UBA1829; genus RGIG8244. The sequence continues at coordinate 74,120 of JAZNVL010000038.1, forward strand.
CCTGTGGGCGCACGCCCTGTTCAAGCCGATGACTCCCTTCCGCGGATGGCGCGGGCTTTCCCCCGCCGGTAACAAGTGGGCTGCCCGGAACGGTTCCAATGACTCCATCGCCAAACAGTACGGCGGGGCCCGCGATGTGCTGTACGGTAACTTCTCCGATTATCTGCCCAACAAACCGCCGTATCAGTGTTATGTGAATGGCGAATATCTGCCCATGGGATACTACAAATCCCAGGTGTGCATCAGCCAGCCGGATACCTATGACCGGATCATCAACAAGATGGTGGATCGTGTGAAAGCGGCGCAGAAGGAAGGCAGAAAGATCACCCAGATCTTCTGGGGAATCGAAGATAACTGGTATGTCTGTACCTGTTCCGGATGTACTGCGCCCATTACGCTGCCCGACGGGACCGTGCTGGTCAGTACGGGCGAATCCCACAAAGGCCACATGAAAGCGGAGGAAGTGGTGTTCCGCTGCAACCAGTTCTATCTCATGGCGAACCGTCTGGCGAAAGGTCTGCAGGAACGTTGTCCGGGAGTGAATCTGGGGATCCTGGCGTACTTCTTCATGGAGCCCATGCCGAAATTCAAACTGGAAAAGAATATCCAGCTCATGTTCGCGCCGCTTTACACCCGCGGTGACTTCCTGAACCCGATTTTCGCTCCCACTAATAACCATGTCCGTGCCCGTCGTGATGCCATCGTGAAGGGCGGCGCGGTGCTGGATCTTTACGAATATTATTTCTCCGCACCGATCTCCGATCTTTTGCAGGCGGATATCCCCGAATACATCGATTCCGGATTCTCCAACTTCGGATCCGAAATCACGGAGGAAGGGCGGAGCCGGGGCAATCGCGGCGCATGGGACTTCGCCGCCATGGATTACTGGTGTTTCATCCGCCTGACGGTGGATTACAAACAGAATCTGGAACAGCTCCGCAAATTCTTCATCCGCCGCGTGTTCCGGAGCGGTGCGCCGGCTGTGGAACGGTTCTACGGCTTGATCCACGAAGGCGTATTCAGCAAACCCATCCGGGGCGGACATCCCAATTATATCAACTTCATGCGGGAATACATTTTCAAGCCTGGACACGGCGGAAAACTGTTGGAAGACCTGAAAAAAGGTCTTGCCGCAGAAAAGGTGCCCCAGGCCCGGATCAATCTGGGCAGATTCATTCAGCGGTACGAAGCCCATTACGAACAGTGGCTGATCCAGACCGGGAAAAAGCCGAAACCCAAAATCAATTTGGAGACCACGCTGCCTCCGGATACCGTGAACCACTTCCTGGATACCCTGAATACACGCTGGGATCCCCATTCCGAAATCGCGGCGACCTGTACCACATTCGAGTACAAAGGCCGGTTTGTCGACGGGATCCGTTTCCGTTATACCCCCAGACAGAACCTGACGAAAAAGCAGCAGGAAAAGAACCGTCTGATCCGCGCCCACAGCGTATTCCACGCCAAACGGATGGGCAGCAGGGAACCCATCCCGTTCCCCGGGATCATCACGGTGAAAGTCCGTGTGCTGACGCCCTGTCTTGACCCGAAAAAGATTCCTTTCTTCGGGATCACATCATCGTCCCGGCAGTCGGAAGTCAACCGGTTTGAACAGATCATGCCCATCGGGAAAAATCTGTATGAGATCACGTTCGCGCCGGAAGGGAAATACGTCAATCTGAACGACTTCAACGGGTTTATCGTGCAGCTGCCCCGGGAATGGGTCGATCCGGCGAAAGGATACGCGGAATTTGAGTTCTTCGATTTCCAGCTGAAAAAGATCACCAATCCCACCAAAGACGACTTGGGGGATGATCTTCTGGATGACCTCAATCTGGATTGAGCGTTACGAAAAAATCGCAAAGATTTTTCTGAATCGGTTTGCATTCCGTATTTTGCATGATATAGTATTGATAATGCAATGATATCGCAGATTTTTCAATATTAAAAAAACAAAGGTGTGTATATGAAATGCAACGTCATCGCCCGCGGGATCATCGATCCCGATGCCACTTATCAGGGGTGGCCCACTGTACTGCTTACCAGGAACAATACGCTCGTTGTCGGGTGTTCCGGAGACCGTCTGGGACACGTCTGCCCTTACGGCAGAGCGCAGATCTACCGTTCCGAAGACTTCGGTAAGACCTGGGAGGGACCGCAGAAGATCTCCAACGGCCCGTTGGATGACCGTGATGTGGGACTTTGTCAGGCGGCGGACGGCTCCATTTTCGCGGGGTATTTCACCAGTGTTTTCGGGTTTTACTGGTGCGATGATGATAACGAGATCAGCGATAAAGTCACGATCAAAGACATGAAAGATAATCTGGGCTTCTGGGCTCGCCGTTCCTTTGATGACGGCAAGACCTGGACCGAAAGATTTTCCATCCCCGTGTTCAGCTGTCATGGTCCCACACTGCTTTCCGATGGAACCATGCTGTACGCCGGACCGGAACACCCCAAAAAATATGTGTCTATCCTCGGCGGGATGGCGAAACGCGCTTCCACTTCTGTCGCCCGTTCCACGGATAACGGTCAGACCTGGGAACTGATTGCGAAAATCCCGATCCCGGAAGACCAGACGGCGGAAAAAATGTGTGAAATGCACATGGTGGAAGCGGCGGACGGGACCATTATCATGCACATCCGCAATCACAATGGCGGTTACGGCACCATCTGGCAGTGCGAATCCAAGGATAAGGGCGTGACCTGGACTGTGCCCCATTACGTTTCCTGCGGGTTCCCCTCGTTCCTGACCCGGCTTTCCGATGGCCGGTTGATGATGAGTGTTTCCTGGCGGGAAGTTCCCTACGGGATCCGTGCGCGTATTTCGGAAGATAACGGCAAGACCTGGGGCGAAGAGATCATCCTTCACGATACGGCGGAATTCGGCGATCTTGGTTATCCCACCACGATGGAATTGCCGGACCACACATTCTTCACGGTCTGGTACGAATACATCGGCATTGCCTATCATCCGGATGGCGTGGCATATTCCAAGTCCATCCTGCGTTATCTCAACTGGAGTTTAAGCTGACAGAATAATCTGTCATTCAGCCCCTGTTTTTTTCGGAAAACATGAAATTTTTTTACGTTTTTTGTTTGCATTTTTGTTTTTTACAATTATAGTATTCCCAAATGCAAACGAATTGCATTCAAATATAACTATACAAAGTATCGAAGGAAACATTTATGAATATCAGAGAGATCTCCACCGGGATCGTCGATCCCAATGCCGCTTATCAGGGGTGGCCCACGCTGCTTTTGACAAAAAACAATACCCTTATCGCCGGATGTTCCGGAGAACGCAAAGGCCATATCTGCCCTTACGGCAGAGTGCAGATCTACCGTTCCTCTGACTTCGGTAAGAGCTGGGAAGGACCGCAGAAGATCTCCAACGGCCCTCTGGATGACCGGGATGCCGGACTTTGTCAGGCGGCGGATGGCTCCATTTTTGCGGGTTACTTCACCAGTGTCGCAGGGCTTTTCTGGTGCGACGATGAGAACGAAGTCAGTGATAAAGTCACGGTCAAAGATCTGAAAGATCATCTGGGCTTCTGGGCGCGCCGTTCCTTTGATGACGGCAAAACCTGGGATAAACCGTTTATGATCCCCGTATTCAGCTGTCATGGTCCCACCGTGCTTTCCGACGGTACCATGCTGATCGCGGGCCCGGAACACGATCCGAAAATCTCCGCTATTTCCGGCGGATGCCGGGCACGCCTTTCCACCTCTGTCGCACGGTCCACCGATAACGGGCAGACCTGGGAAGTGATCGCGAAAATTCCGGTTCCCGAAGGACAGGATCACAATCAATTCCATGAGATCCACATGGTGGAAGCGGCGGACAGCACCGTGCTTCTGCACATCCGCAATCACAATGACCGCGGTTCCATCTGGCAGAGCGAATCCACGGATAAGGGCGTGACCTGGACCGTGCCCCATCATGTTGCCGACGGGATGCCTTCCTTCCTGACCCGTCTTTCCGATGGACGTCTGCTCATGACGGTTTCCTGGCGGAATGAACCCTGCGGGATCCGGGCGCATATTTCGGAAGACAACGGCAAGACCTGGGGAGAAGAGATCGTAGTTTACGATCAGGGATTATCCTGGGATCTGGGGTATCCCTCCACCGTGGAACTGCCGGACCATACCTTCTTCACACTCTGGTATGAATACATTGGAGAACGCACCATTATGCGTTATCGTAATTGGACACTGGAATAAACAAATCAAACTGTAAAGGAGTTTTCCCCATGAGAAACACAGTGTGTTTTGCAGAAAGAAAGAATGAAAGAACGTCCCGTTTTACATTGATCGAACTGCTGGTGAAAAGATCCCATCTCTGCTGTGATCGTGTTTATGGCAAAGAAGAAGGTTTTTCACCTGCCCATGGGCAGGTGAACCGATTCCGGTTCACCTG
>JAZNVL010000039.1:0-13016 GCA_045592785.1 Victivallales bacterium
TTTCTTCCCGTTCTTGACAAATCAAAACGATGTGATATATTGTCGCAACACCAATCAATCACAAGGATATCAGCCATGCTCAATCTTCATAAAATGCCGGAATTCACATTCCCCGAAAACTTTATCTGGGGCAGCGGGACCGCCGCTCATCAGATCGAAGGAAACAATACCAACAATCAATGGTGGGCAAAGGAACAGAGCGGGAAGTACCCCGGCATCAGGGAACCCTCCGGAAAAGCATGCAACAGCTGGGAAATGCTGGATGATGATATCGCACTGCTGAAAGAACTGGGACACAAAGGGTATCGTTTTTCCATCGAATGGAGCCGGATCGAACCCGCAAAGGGCGTGATCGACCGTGCCGCACTGGAACGTTATCTGGATTTTCTGCAGAAACTCAAACATGCGGGGATCCATACCTGTGTCACGCTGCTGCACTTCACCAATCCGATGTGGTTCGAGGACCTGGGCGGATTCGATCAAGAGAAAAACATTCCCCATTTCGAAGAATATCTGGCAAAAGTCGTGCCGGAACTTGCTCCGTACACCGATTCCTGGACCGTGGTCAATGAGATCAATATGGACTGCGCCGACAATCAGCGGTGCAAGTCTTTGCTGAAAGCATTCGGGCGCGGCGCGGCTGTGGTGAAACAGCATTCCTCCGCTCACGTTTCCGCCGCCCATGCACTGGTCCCCTGTGTTCCGCTGCGCCCTTATGACGAACTGGATATTGCTGCCGCCGCCATGAGCAACTGGATCACCAACGGCTATTTCTTCCACGCTGTCCGCACCGGGGAGATCGTACTGCCCCGCATGGATATGGAATACATGCCGGAATTGAAAAACTCCTGCGATTTCTGGGCGATCAACTACTATCACCGCAGACAGGTGGATTCCCGGAAAGCAAGTCTCTCCGCCGATAAGATATTCTTCAACAACTTCCGTATGTGCCGCAATCTGGCGGTTGACCGGGAATTCAATCCGGAAACATTCGTCGATGCCGTATCCAAACTTACAGACAAACCCATCTGGATCACGGAAAACGGGGTTTGCACCGATACCGATGAATTCCGCACGATCTATCTCATGCTCCAACTGGAAGCAATGCGCACTGCCATGATCGTACATAAAGCCGACATCCGCGCGTACTTCCACTGGACCCTCATGGATAATTACGAATGGGGCAGTTACGATATGCGTTTCGGGCTCGCCTCTGTGGACCGGGTGACCTTCGCACGCACGCCGAAAAAGAGCGCGTATTTCTACCGGGATGTGATCCGCGCCAACGGGATGTCCGGAAAACTCTACGAAAAACATACCCCGACCCTTCCCCATTTTGAAATGATGGATATGGAGCGTTCGAAAACGGTGTTATCCAAAGAAACCCAGACCTGATCATTTCGATAAATCCATATAATTGTATCGAAAAATCCATTGCATATTTGTTTTTTTTCAGTATAATATGAGATGTAGACGTGTTTTATGTTATAACAGGAGAAAAAAATGAAAAAGAAATGCTGTTTCACCCTGATCGAACTTCTGATTGTGATCGCCATCATCGCCATTCTTGCAGCCATGCTGCTGCCCGCGTTGAGTAAAGTCAAAAGTCACGGCATGGCAATGCAATGTATGTCCAACATCAAAGGATTCGGACAGCGCATGATCGTTTATGCCGGGGAATACAACGATTATTTTATGCCCTGGGACCTGGAAATGAAATCCTGGGGCGGCGGATATGACCACAGCCGCTGGATCAATGCGCTGACCTGGGAAGGCAGTCGTTGTCTGGTCTATCCGAAAGACGTCAAACTTTTTGCACAAATGCTGACGTGTCCGGCGGAAAAGATAAAGCGTGACTTGTACAGCAAACAGCATTTTGCATACAATCTGGATAACAATGCACGGAACACCATTGCCAGTTTTGACAAGGAAAAATCCAAAGCCCAGACTCTGGGCAGGATCAAAAAACCGGCGCAGTCCATCACACTGGCAGAAACAAATCCCGAATTCCACACAGCCTATGTTTTCAATCTCACTGACGAATATTTCAACCGTCTCTCCGCCAGACACAATGGAAAAGGTCTTACGCTCTTCTGGGATGGCCACACTGCGTTGAACCCGGTGCAGTTCTATTACAACAACAAGGAACAGGTTTACTGGCAGAAGAATTTCCAGTAAAACACGGATTTTCCCCCGAAAAAGATTTGACAATCCTCCGGGCGCAGGGTACATTACGTTGTACTGAAACGCAACTGGATAACAGGATGGTATCCCAATGATCAAGTCTTTGTTCGGCAACAATGTAAACGAATATTATCTCCGGAAGATCCGCGCCATCGGCGCAAAACGGGCGGAACGCATTGACGCGATCCGCACAAAAGAGGAAGCCGCCGCCTATGTCCGCGAAGTGAAGGAGAAGATCGAACGCATATTCCGATTCCCGGAACGTACCCCGCTGGACCCGGTCGTCACGGCAAAAAAGGATCTCGGCACATACATCATGGAAAATGTGGTGTATTACAGCCGTCCGGCACTCCCCGTCACCGCCAATTTTTATTATCCGAAGGAACGGAAAGGGAAAATCCCGGGTGTACTCTTTTTGTGCGGACATGCCAACGAAGGGAAAGGCAGTGACACCTATCGGACCGCCGCCATCAATCTTATGCTGAAAGGGTTCGCGGTCCTGTTGGTTGACCCGGCGGAACAGGGCGAACGCAAACAGTATCCGGATCATCCGGACTGCGGGAATCTGTGTGAAGTCCACAATCTCATGGGCAAACAGATGTCACTGGTGGATGAATGGTTCGGCGCATGGCGTACCTGGGATGCGGTCCGCGGACTGGATTATTTGCAGACCCGCAGTGAAGTGGATGAAAATATTCTTGCCGTCACCGGGAATTCCGGCGGCGGCACATTGACCGCGTTTACGGCGGCAGTCGATCCCCGTCCGGCAGCGGTCGCCCCCAGTTGTTACATCACCACCTGGCAGCATAATGTGGAAAACGAACTGCCCGCCGATATCGAACAGATGCCGCCGGGGATCTGGGCGGAAGGACTGGAAATGGCGGATCTTCTTCTGGCGCAGGCACCGCGTAACATCCTGATCCTGGGGCAGAAGGATGATTTTTTTGATGCACGCGGAACAAAAGAGGCGTTCGACTCCGTACGCAAGATCAACGATCTACTCGGCGGGGAAACCGAACTCTTCATCGGACCGTGCTCTCACGGTTATCATAAGGAAAACCGGCAGGCGATGTATGGATTCTTCACCGGGAAATTTTTCTCCGCACCCGATCCCGCCGAAGATGATACCCTTCTCCTGCCGCCGCAGGAAGAGACCTGGGCGATCGGAAATGACCTGCGGAATATCCCCGGACAACGTTTTCTGCGGTCCTTCTACATGGAAAAAGCGGAAATGCTGGCACGATCCCGTCCGGCGCTGGATCTGAAACAGACCCGGGCGATCCTCACATCGTTACTCAATATGCCAGCCGTCACGGTACCCCATTACCGCATTTTACGCCCCCGGAATGTGAATGAAATCTTCGCCGCCCGGTTCGCGCTGGAAACAGAAGGGAACGAAGTGACCGCGGTCCTGCATCATGTGACGGGAGAGGGTTTCAACATACTTGATCCGGAGAAAGGGAAAGCCCTGCTTTATATTCCCGATCAGGATTCGCTGACGGAATATGCAAATCGTGTCATGCCCGCCGACAGCGCATTTTTCGCGCTGGATATCCGCGGGATCGGGGAAATGATGCCTTCGGGATGCGACCAGACACCGCTCCATGATTTCTACGAATCCTACGGCTTTGATTATCATTACACGGCGTGCAGTCTCATGGCATCGGAACCCATGATCGGCAGACGCGTTTATGACATTCTCTGTGCGGTGGAACTGCTTCATCATGCCGGATTCCGGGAGATCACGCTGGAAGGACACGGTCCGGGCGCAATCGCCGCGCTCATCGCAGCGGTCCTCTCCGACCGGATCACGGGCGTACGTCTGACGGGGCTTATCGAATCTTACGAAACGATCCTGAAAACGCCCGTCACCCGTTTCCCGCTCTCCTGCATGATCCCCGGGATCCTGCAACACACCGACATCCCGGAACTCAAAAGATTGATCGCGGCTAAAATCATCCACGATTAATCTTTGAGCAGTTTGGAAAGACGTACCGAACAGAATTCCGGACCGCACATGGTGCAGAACTCCGTGCCGTGGATCTGCCCCGGACTGCCGGCACTAATCGCTTCCTGCCGGTACTGACGCGCACGGTCGGGATCCAGTGCAAGGGCGAACTGGGCATCCCAATCGAACCGTTCCCGGGCATCGCTGATGGCATCATCCCGTACCCGCGCACCCGGTTTGTGCAATGCCACGTCCGCCGCATGAGCCGCGATCCGGAACGCAATGATCCCCTGCCGAACATCTTCCTCATCTGGCAGCCCGATATGTTCTTTCGGGGTCACATAACAGAGCATGGCGGCACCGTGGAAGGCTCCGGCAAGTCCGCCCATGGCGGCAGTCAGATGATCGTACCCGGGCGCGCAATCGGTCACCACAGGTCCCAGAATGTAGAACGGGGCATCCCCGCAAACCTCCTGCTCCCGTTTCATGTTCATTTCGATCTGATCGTAAGGGACGTGTCCGGGACCTTCGATCATCGCCTGCACACCGGCGTTCCGGCATCTTGCGGCGAGCTCGCCCAGCGTATCCAGTTCGGCAAATTGGGCTTCGTCACTGGCATCGGCAAGACAACCCGGGCGCAAACCGTCGCCCAGGGAAAGCGTGACGTCGTACTCCCGGCAGATCGTAAGGATCCGGTCAAAGGCGGTATAGAAGGGATTCTCTTTCCCCGTCTCCCGCATCCAGACAGCCAGAAGCGCACCCCCGCGGCTGACGATCCCCATTTTCCGTTTCAACGCCATGGGCACATAACGGGCAAGCAAACCTGCGTGAATGGTCATATAATCCACACCCTGCTCCGCCTGTTCCCGGATCACATCCAGGATCACGTCCTCCGTCATGCCCTGCCGTCCGGCGCGTGCCACGACCTCATACACAGGCACGGTCCCGACAGGCACGGTAGATTCCTTCAGGATTGCGTTCCGTATTTCGGGGATATTCCCGCCCGTACTCAAGTCCATGACGGTATCGGCACCGTAACGGATGGCGGTCCGCAGTTTCTGCAATTCCTTTTCCGTATCGCTTGCCAGAGCGGAATTGCCGATATTGGCGTTGATCTTGGTGAGCAGGGTACGACCGATCCCCATGGGAGAGAGCGAACGATGGTTCCGGTTCGCCGGGATGACGATACGGCCTTCTGCGGTGAGATCCCGGATGTATTCAGGGGTACGCTGTTCTTTTTCCGCCACGGTCATCATGGCTTGTGTGATTTCCCCTGCCCTTGCGGCAAGGAGCTGTGTTTTGTGTTCTTCCGGCATGTTCCGTTCCTTGTAGTTGTGGATCTGCCGGGGAGAAAAAAACAACGTCCGGACCGATCCGGACGCTGACGAATATTTCCCTACGTCGGCATGATCCGAATCAGGTTACAGGGTCGAAGTTTTCAACTTCCTCTCAGCCTGTGCAAACAGACTCCCCATCGTTTCGTCAACGATAGTATAACATAGCACTTCTTTCGGGATTTGTCAAGCCAGTTTCAGAAAAAATGTGCGGCGGCAAGGGCATCGATCCATTGCACGAGTTTCCCGGTGTAGGATCGGGTGAATGGCGGCGGCTCTTCCGTCGCGCCCAGTGCAAAGGAAAAGATCTGATCCAATACCTTCTGCCGTTCCTCCGGAACAGAAACGAACCCGTTTTCATGGAGGAAAACCAGTTTCACATAAGCGCAGTAAAGACCGGTATGTTCCTCCGTTTCTTCCGCCCGTTTCAACAGCACCGATAACGCCCGGTACGTCAGGGGAAGCCCCACCATGTTCCGGGAGTTCCGCAAGAGAAAAGCCGCCAGAGAACAGCAGCTCATATATGCCTGCGGATGATCCGCCAGACGGTCATGGGATTGAAAGAGTTCCACACTCCGCGGAGTGGAAAGCGTGGCTCCCTCCCGGGGTTCTTTGAAATCGACCGTAAGCTCCCGGAACAATCCGGCGGCGGGGAATTTCTTTTTCCCGGTCTTCTTTGCGCCGGGCAGAAAGAGATCAAGACGTCCGAAATCGGGCGAAAGGGTGGCGGCAATGAGGGTATTCTCCCGGTACGGTGTCAGACGGAGCAGGATGCACACAGTTTCCGCCATGGGGTGACATCCTCACTTCCCTTTGGCTTCTTTTGCCGCCTGCATTTTCTTCCAGTCTCTTGCAGCCTTGCGCAAAGCCTGTACCGTTTCCCGTTTCCGGGCGTATTCCACCGGACTGTTGGAAGCGTTATCCCTGCCATTGGGATTGGCACCGGCATCCACCAGGATCTCCACCATTTCCGGCTGATCGGCTTCCGCCGCCCAGAACAAGGGAGTTTTGCCGTCTGCGATGATATGATTCCGCGCCATGAGCTTGTAGATACCTTCCACATTGACGGCTTTCAGCGATTTATAGATAAGCGAGACATCGGAATTCAATGGAAGTTTTTTTGCAATGATCTTCCGCACGACGTCTCCATCGCCGGCATAGACGGCGTGTTTCATCGCCATGAACCCGATCAGCGCATGAAGATCGTTCTGATCAAAGTCATGCAGCGTATCCAACAGATAACATGCAGTTTCCGTATTCTTTGCATTGATCGCGTGGAACAATACCGTATTACCGTTCGTATCATAAAGCAGACGGTCTGCTTCCTTTTCCAGAAGAAGCTTCACCAACGCAAGAGAATGTTTCGGAGCCATCGCCGCGAACATGAGAACGGTCCGCTCCTGTTCATCCGCTTTCCGGATGTCGGCACCCTTCTCCAGAAGGAGTTTCACATTATCCACCAGCCCAAGCCGGGCAGCTTCCATCAACGGCGTTTTCCCCTGCACGGAAACAGCATCGGGCGTTACTCCGGGCAGAGAAAGCAGGACTCGCAGGGAGTCTGCGTTTTCCATCGAAGCGGCACGATGCAGTGCGGTAAACCCTTTTCCATCGGGCATGGCGGGATCCGCCCCCTGCATGACCAGAGCGCGGATCTTTTCCGCATCTCCCATTTCCACGGCATGGACCAGAGGCGTTTTGCCCAGACGATCCACAAAATGCAGGTCAGCGTTTTGCGCCAGAACGGTCTGAAAATCGGACCGGCGGGGATTCCGGATCGCATCCACAAGATCCATCTGTTCTGCGGTTGCAAGCGGCAATTCATTACGGCATCCGCTGAAAAGCATTACGCCAGCCAATGCGCCGAAAAGATACCATGATCTCATGCGTTTTTACCTCCCTTTCCCTTACTTGCACGGAGCTGTCCGCAGGCTGCCTGGGAATCACTGCCCTTTTCCACGCGGACAGTCACCGGGACATGACGGGTTTTCAATGTGTTTTCAAATGCTTTGACCGCTTCTCTGGAAGGACGTTCGAATGCGCCACGGGCTTTGTTGTAAGGGATCAGGTTCACCTTCGCGCGGGCATTGAGAGCCAGTTCCGCCAACGCCATTCCCTGCCGTACGGAATCATTGATCCCTGCCAGCAGAACGTATTCCAAAGTCAGGAGACGACCTGTGACCTCCCGGTGCTTTGCACAGACTTCCAGAATTTCCTTGACAGGTTTCCGGAACTTATCCGGGATCAGCAGCGCACGGGTCTTGTCATCGGAAGCGTGGAGGGACAACGCCAGATTCCATTGCTTGCCGTGTTCGATCAGCGTACGCATTCCCGGAGTCCACCCGCTGGTGGAAATGGTAACACGCCGTTGTGCCAGCCCCACGCCATCCGGATCACAGATAATATCCAACGCCTCAATGAGGTTCTGCACATTCAGCATCGGTTCCCCTACCCCCATGATGACCACATTATCCGGCATCCCGCCGATCTCGCCAGTCAGCAGGAAAAATTCTTCGATGATCTCACCGGCAGCCAGATTCCGCACAAGTCCGCCCTCCCCGCTGGTGCAGAAGGCACAACGCACGGGACACCCCACCTGCGTACTGAGGCAGAAGGTGATTCGTCCATCTTCGGCAGGAATCGTGGCACATTCCACAAACTCACCGTCATGGAGTTCCAGCAGATACTTGCAGGAACCGTCGGAAGCGGGGGATTTTTCGGAAACATGCAGAGAATCGCACAGGAACGCTTCACTCAACGCACCGCGGAGCGCATTGGAAAGATTGGTCATTTTCCGGGGATCGACCACGCGACGGCGGCGGATCCACTCCATGATCTGTTTGGCGCGGAAAGCACTTTCGCCCGCATTCTTCACAAAATCACGGATCATTTCCATCGTCGCTGACGCCAGAAACGCTTTGCGATCAATCATCTCCGTATTCTTCATCATAGTCGTAGTCATCCTTTCTCAACTGTCCTTTGTATAAATAAAGGTGCTTATCCTTATAAACCGTATCATAAAGCCGGGTCCAGAAACGTTCTGCTGCCGGCGGGACCCCCGGTGATAATACATACACGAATTCGCCCTGCTCCGCAAAATTTTCTGTTGCCGCCATGGTCTGCACTTTCAGATCCATGTAATAACACTCTGCAAACAAGCCGGAAATTGCGGAGTCCTTGTAAAGGAATGCGTCGGAATGTTCAGCAAAATCCTTGTCTTTCGTCAGAACTTCCTGCAATTTATTCCCGAAATCACGTTTCTCTTCCATGGAAGCACGGTAAGGATTCACCATTGTCCAATACAACAGCATCATTCCGCAGAAAAGACTGGCGTATACCTGCCACACACGGGGACGGTACCGGCAACGCCACAATCCCCAGAGGATCGCCAGAACGGCAAGCCCGATCTCCACATAAAACACCGTAACAGGCAAACGGCAGAACATATAAGTCCCTCCGAAAAATTTATCCGGAAGCTCCAATGTGGCGGGATAATGATAGATACATACGGAAATACCCGCAAGCACAAGAAGCAGCCAGCCGAAGATCCGGCAGACGGAAAGGAACAGATACCCGTAACGGCGTACCAGGATCCAGTAATTCGCTCCGATCATAGTCGCGATCAGCGGCGCAATATAAAGCAGATCGCGGGCACTGCTGTTCACATTCAACCACAACAGACACAGCATCACATAGAACAGCACACGGAGGTATTTCCCGAATAACGGGTTCTGATCCAACGGGATCAATGCCGCACAAAACGGTGCCCACAACAACAGCGACCAGGGAAGAAAACGGAATACCAGTGTCACAGGGAACATCAAAACATGTTCCATCCAGTTTTTTATACCCGGCAGATTGCCGCCGGAAGGCATCTGCTGATCCCACTGGGGCGCATAGTAAAACAGAATCGTGAACACGACCATTCCGATGGCAATGGGTAACCCGGGATGCCGCAGTTTCGTCCAGACATTCAACGGTCTCTGCTGCAATGCAAGCGGCAGCAGAAAACTGATCAAGCCGGGATACCCTGCTGCATAAAACGCCAGCGAACCGAACACGCCCGCGATCAACCAGGCAAGATCCCAACGGTTACGCACAAGTGCAAGCTCAAACCAGAGCATCCATCCGCCATACAGGATCAATGCCGTAAGCATCTGCGGATAACCTTCCATCGCCTTTTCTGCAGTCAACAACGTGGTGAACATCACCGTTGCACCAGCCAATCCCGCCTGAATTCCACCGGCACGGCAGCACGCAAAATACACGATCAGGGTAAGAAGAAATAACGAGAACACCGTGATCGCGCGCAATGATAACTCAATGGGGAGTCCGCAACGGGTCAACCCGTTCACAAGCAGAGGATACAGCGGATAAACACCCGGTTCCATCTGACCGTGAGCGGTCATCAGCGGCGGAAACGAGTTCGTGGATTCACCGGAGACACAGGCATACTTTCCTTCATGCCAGAACATCTCACGTTCGCCCAGATGCCACAGAGGCCATGACAGCACAAATACCGCGAAAAGAAACAGAAATGCCGTACATTTCCGCGGGGTGCGTTCTTCGAATATTGCCATGGTTTTTCTTCCTTCGTAAGAATATTATCTACATCCCGGTAAGATACACCCTGCAACGCGTTTCGTCAAGCCCGTTTTTTAATATTTTTTATATTTTATAAAATAGAAAGCACATTATCGGACGGCGTGATCCGCTTACTGTAACGACCGGAATCCGTTATCACTTCCAGATCAAGTTCGCCCGCGTAATCCACGCGCACCCTGTTGTCATCATAGTCCAACGTCAACCGCACACCGTTAAACGAAAAAGCACCGATACGACAACGGTCATCCGTATCCAGATACCATACCACTTTCCGTGACGGAGCATCCAATTGGATCCCGAGGATCTCCTCAATAAACAACGCAGTCCCCGGCAAGCCGGACCATCCTGCAAAATTCGAACGGACGCAGGGTTCATCTTTCCGGTTCGCAGGACGTTTCTCTTCCGGACTGTAACATTCCCAGATATCCGGATAATCCGCAGAATGATAAATGTCACAGACCATCTGCAAATGCCGCAAGGCATACTTCTTCGCCAGATCAACGCGTCCGATCCGGCGTAATCCTTTGATCACCATGTAATTCGTCGGACACCACACGCTTCCGCACCAATAGTTTCCCAGTGGATCATAATTGGGATCATCCGCGGAAAGACTGGCAAACGGGTGAGGTGTATTGAACTCCGCCGGATTCAGCAGATGCTGCAGAAGGGCATCCGTCTGTTCCGGAGATGTAATACCGCAGAGCATAGGCCAGAACGCCGCGATCGTTTTATTCGCCAGACAATTACAGGTCCCGTGGAATACGTCATAGTAAAATCCCGTCTTCCCGTTCCAGTGTTTTTCTTGGATCAATGCCGCGATCCGGTCCGCCTCCCCCGCATAAAATGCTTCATCCTCTTTTAAACCGAGTACACGAGCCATCGCGGAAAGATACTGTGCCGATAACTGTTGCTGCGAAATCAAATCAATAAAGCAGACATCACTCCCGCGCAAGGCTTCCGCCGCATAACCGGACCGGGGCGAATTATCCATGCCGGAGGACCCGCTGTCTTCAAAGAAGTACAAACCGTTGGGACGGCGCCGGTTCGTTTCGATCCAGGCGTAATACCGGGTCAGATGTGGATATACATGGGCAAACCGGGAGCTGTCACCGGTCCGACGGTAATGTTCGTACTCCACATACGCAAACAACGGCGGATTGATCCTGCCATCGAACACCGGCTGCATGTCCTTCACGCTGTATGTCATGCAGATATATCCATCTTCCCGCTGACACCGATACAGAAAATCCAGATTGTTGAAACCGTTCACCCGACCGCTGGAAAAGTCACTGTATAACGACATGAAACAGCTGTCCCACTGCCATAATTTTTCCACCTGCAATCCGGGCATACATCCCATGAGCGGGTAAGGAAAATCGGGATTGGCGGACCATTCTATATTTTTCTCCGCCATATCGATCAGGACAGGGAAGAGCGAAGCAAACGAAGCGTATTTTTCAGACCGGATCAGCAGTTCATTCTTCATAACAAACCTCTTATCACTTGTCAGGGAATACTTCCATCAAAGCATTGACAAATACTTTCATCCCGCGTACATCCGGATGATTGATCCCGTTGGTCATACATGCCATGTAGGGGATCCCCATTTCCGCCCATTGTGCGTATTTGCCGGAACCATCTGCAAGTCCCAATCCGTTCTTCAACGCAAACTCACGCAGAAAATGCACAAAACGACGGTTGTCATCGCTCTGCCAGCGAACTTTGGAAACGGTTGTATTTTCCATCCAGGAGGGAAGGATCCAGTGCGGTGTCAGGATCAGCCATTCTTTTCCCCGTTCACGGAAGGCTTTCAACACCGTTTCGTATGCCGGAATAAACATCTCCGGCGGCTGCGAAGCATCGTTCACGAATTCACTCACGATCAAATCGGCATCCGAGTTCAAAATCTCTGTCACAAAATGATGAGGCGATCCTTCCGGTTCGTCCAGATATGCCTTCACGGTACGCCCGCCCCACCCATGACTTTTCATCTCGATCCGGGAATGGCTGAACTTCCGGCAGAGTGCTTCCGCAAACAAGGTCTGCCAACGCTGATTTTCCGGAAGATATACCGCCGATGTCACACTGTCTCCCCAGGCAAGGATCTTCAATTCCTCACCACTGCGCAGCTTCGCCATCGTCCGGGGCAGGACTTCATCCGCTCTACCCGCAAATGTGGTCGGCAGAAAACGTTTCCGCAGAACGGGATATATCATTTCTTCCGTCAGCCGGTCATAACGGCGGGAGTAATAAATATTCGCCAGATGTTTCATACCGCGGGGAATCACCGGGGGATGCGGCATGATGTCGTGTTCTTTCCCCTGAATCACGAGGATCTTGCCCGCAGCATCCATCACGATCCCGTCGATCCGGCTGCGAAAATATTGGTAGGAGATCCGCAGGGACATCCCTTCGGTGATCCGACCGGATTCCAGACGGCCCACGCTGCCCCAGATCTCTTCACATTCATAATCCTCCCCGCGCGTGAATACGGTCCCGTCTTCCCCGCGCACGACGACCGAACCGGGGAGCAATCCTTCTTCCATCCAACGTTCGCCGGTGGTCAGCTGTTTCAGCGCATAAGGTGCATTGAACCGGGCTTGCGGATCAAAAACGGGCAAAGCCTCGCATTTTTCATCGGTCACAGAAACAGGGGACGGCGGAACGAGGGTGAGTTTCCGGCGTTTTCCATTACAGGAAACGGTGAGCGACCAGGGCGATTCCGGATGAAGCCGGAAAGAAGATATTTCATTTTTCATACAGACACCATTACATACAGTTATTAATGTAAAAAACGCGATAATTTACTTGTATTCTTTCCTCATTACAAGCAGGAAACGGAATTTTTTCAAAAAAAAACAGAATGAGAGGTTGATTTTCTGCATATTTGTGGTAAATTATGTGGCATTGGCTGCCCTGGTAGCTCAGAGGATAGAGCAACTGCCTTC
>JAZNVL010000040.1:0-28038 GCA_045592785.1 Victivallales bacterium
CGGTCAAAGCAGTGCAGACCGGCGGTCCTTCCGGCGGGTGTATCCCCGCAGACAAGTTTGACACGAAGATCGACTACGATTCTTTGAGTGCGCTGGGAGCCATCATGGGATCCGGCGGTCTGATCGTCATCGGCAATCACCGTTGTATGGTGGAAACCGCCCGTTACTTCCTGAGCTTCACGCACCGGGAATCCTGCGGAAAATGTACGTTCTGCCGTGTGGGGACCACCCGCATGTATGAAACACTGGAACGCATCGTGGCGGGCAACGGCTGCGAAGAAGATATCGACTTCCTGGAAGATCTGGGACAGAAGATCAAGAAGGGTTCTCTCTGCGGTCTGGGTCAGACCGCGCCGAATCCGGCACTCTCCACGATCCGTTATTTCCGGAACGAATATCTTGCGCATGTGAAAGATCACACCTGTGATGCACTGGCATGTTCCGCACTGGTGGATGTGAAACTTGATCAGAGCAAATGCGTGAAGTGCAAACTCTGCGTCAAGACCTGTCCCGTGGGCGCGATCTCCCCCGATACATTCCAAGTGGACAACGCAAAATGCACCAAGTGCAATTCCTGTATTGAGGTCTGCCCGAAACACGCGATCTCCCGCGTCCGCAAGGGCGAAGGTTTCAATTCCTCCAACGTAAAGTAAGGACTCCCCATCATGGCTGAAAAATTCAAATTTATTCTCGACGGAAAAGAAGTCGAAGCGGAACGCGGGGAGACCATTCTCACGGTGGCGACCCGGAACGGGATCCATATCCCCACCCTTTGCTTCAATGAAAAGATCTCCAAGACCACCAGCTGTTTCGTCTGCGTGGTGAAAGATATGAAAACCGGCAAATTCCTGCCCTCCTGCGCCGCGTGCCCTGCTCCCGGTCAGGAAGTGGATGCCTCCTCCGATGAAGTCATCGCCATGCGCCGTACCGCGCTGGGACTGCTTCTCTCCGAGCACACCGGTGACTGCGAAGCACCCTGTACGCTGGCATGTCCTGCCCACGCCAATGTGGAAGAATATGTGCGTACCTGCCGGAACGGGGAACATCTGGAATCCCTGAAGATCATCAAGAAACGGATACCGCTGCCCATGTCTGTGAGCCGCGTATGTCCCCGTTTCTGCGAAAAACACTGCCGGAGAAACATCGAAGGCAAACCCGTGGCGATCAATGACGTCAAACGCATTGCCGCAGATCTTTATTACGATACCTACATGGAAGAACTTCCCGCGCTGAACGGGAAGAAAGTCGCCATCGTAGGTGCGGGCCCTGCGGGTCTCTCCGCGGCTTATTACCTGCGTCTGGAAGGGATCCAGCCGGTCCTCTTCGATCAGATGCCGGAAGCGGGCGGTATGCTCCGTTACGGTATTCCGGAATTCCGTCTTCCCAAGAACACGCTCCGTCGTGAGCTGGCGCATTTCGCAAAAATGGGCATCGAGATCCGGAACAATCAGAAACTGGGCAAAGACATCACAATCGAAGGTCTCTCTGCGGAATACGATGCCGTAATCATGGCGGTCGGTTCCTGGAAGCCCTCCGGAATGCGTATTGATGGCGAAGAACTGGCTTGTCAGGGTATCGAATGGCTGGGCAAGATCGCCGGTGCAAACTGGGAAAACTGCCCGAATCCCGGCAGAACGGCGATCGTCGGTGGCGGGAATACCGCCATGGACTGCGCCCGTACTGCTCTCCGTCTCGGCGGAGACGTGACGGTCCTCTACCGTCGTACACGCAACGAAATGCCTGCGGAAGATCTGGAAGTTGTGGAAGCAATGGAAGAAGGCGTCAAGTTCGAATTCCTCACCGCTCCCCTCTCCCTTACAAAGAATGATGACGGCACGTTGGCGTTGACCTGTCAGCGTATGGAACTGGGCGAACCGGATGCCTCCGGACGCCGTGCTCCCGTACCGGTCGCAGGCAGTGACTTTGTGATCACGCTGGATACCGTGATCGGTGCCATCGGACAGCGTACAGTCGTTCCCGAAGGACTGGCTGCCTCCAAGCGCGGGATCGAAGTCTGCAAGAAAGATCTGCGTTGCAGCGAAGACAAACTCATCTTTGCCGCAGGGGACTGCGTTTCCGGTCCTGCCACCGTGGTGGAAGCGCTTGCCGCCGGACGGAAAGCCGCTCTGGCTGCCGCGGATGCTCTTGCCGGACGTCCTCATGTGGAACCGGAACTTTTCAGTGTTTCCCGTGGCGAATGGCAGAGTCTGACGAAGGACGATCTGGTTTATCTGCGCACGGTCTCCGATGAAGAACGGGTGAAACCGGAATACATCTCCATGGATCTGCGCAAGACCACATTCACCGAACTCTCCCCCTCCATCCCGGCGGAGAAAATGGAAAAAGAAGCGGAACGCTGTATCGAATGTTCCTGTACTGCCAAGGGCGAATGTGCGCTGAAGAAACATGCGGAACGTTATCACGTTGCGCCGGATATGTTCAAGGGCAAGAAGCTGGCGGCGGAAGCCGATACCCGTCATCCGCTCATCATCCACGACAAAGGCAAATGTATCCGTTGCGGTACCTGCGTGAAGATCTGCGGCGAAGTCATCAACAAGAACCTGCTTGCTCTGATGCGTCGCGGTTTCACCACCGAAATGCGGACTGCATTCGACCAGGGTCTGCCCTCCTACTGTAAGGATTGCGGTGCCTGTATCGCGGAATGTCCGGTGGGCGCACTCGACTGGAAAAAGAAAAACTGATCCGGTCATCTGCTGAACCATGCAAGAGGCTGTTGTGCGAGCAACGGCCTCTTTTTTTTGCACATGGCTTCTGTATCATTACAGCTTTTGTTTTTTTATAAAAAAGAACATGTTTTGACTTGAAAAAAGAAAAACACATGTTACATTAAATCTCAAACGACTTCAAAGATCAAAAGAAAGGAATTCTTATGAGTCTCTCCATCTACAACACGAAACAGGAATCCGGGAAAGCAGCGGCGGAATTCGGTGCCGCAAAAATCCGTCAGGCGATCGCGGAAAACGGCGAATGCCGTATCATCGTAGCCACCGGCGCAAGTCAGTTTGAAATGCTCACCGCTCTGGCAGCTGCCCCCGGGATCGACTGGGGCAAAGTCACGCTGTTCCACCTGGATGAATACGTCGGACTGCCGGAAAGCCACCCAGCCAGTTTCCGCAAATACATCAAAGAACGTTTTGTGGCGCAGCTTCCTGCTCCGCTGAAAGCCGCCAATTATGTGGAAGGCGATGCCGCGGATCTGCCCGCATTCTGTAAGAAACTGGGCGAACTTCTTCAGGAAAAACCCATTGATGTCTGCTTCATCGGCATCGGGGAAAACGGTCACATCGCATTCAACGATCCGCCCGCCGATTTCGATACCGAAGAACCCTATCTCATCGTGAAACTGGACGATGTCTGCCGCAAACAGCAGCTGGGTGAAGGCTGGTTCCCCACTTTCGATGACGTGCCGAAAGAAGCCGTCTCCATGAGTGTCCGCCAGATCCTCAAGAGCAAGACCATCGTCAACACGGTCCCCGATGCAAGAAAAGCATACGCGGTCCGGATCACTTTCGAAGGGGAACTCTGCCCCGCCCATCCGGCATCGGTCATCCGTCTGCATCCGGATTGCGCCACATTCTGTGACAAGGAAGCGGCACAGGAATTGAGCAAACTCACACGGGAGTTCTGCGCAAAATGAAATCCTTTGACCTGCAAGTCAACGGCGCATTCGGCGTGGATTACAGTTCGCCCGAAATGACCGCAGACGATTTCTGCCGCGCAACGGAAAAGATCCTGGAAACCGGATGCACACGGTTCCTTCCCACCGTGATCACATCCTCCATGGATCTCTACCGGCGCAATCTGCCCATGATCAACAAAGAGATCCGGCGGCACGGTTGGGAATACGAACTGCCCGGTTTCCATCTGGAAGGGCCCTTCATCTCTCCGGAACCCGGAGCCGTCGGCGCACACAATCCGGCGTACACCATGCCCGCCACGATGGAAGCATTTGATGAACTCTATGACTGTGCCGAAGGGCGCATTTCCATACTCACGGCAGCGGCGGAACTCCCCGGTTGTGACAAGCTCATCGAACGCGCCCATGCCAAAGGGATCAAAGTCTCTCTGGGACACCAGATGGCAAATGAAGAACAGATCCTGGCGGCGGGAGCCGACACCATGACCCATCTGGGCAATGGTCTGCCCAATCTCATCGACCGTCATCACAATCCCATCTGGACCGGACTGGGCAATGACGACATGACGATCATGGCGATCACCGACGGACATCATCTGCCGGCGCATGTGGTCAAATGTTTCATCCGCGCCAAGGGTGTAGACCGGTTCATTGCGGTAAGCGATGCCAGCCAGGTCTCCGGTCTTCCTCCCGGGAAATACAATGTCTTCGGCAACGAAACGATCCTGGAGGAAAACGGGCGGTTCCACATTCCGGCAAAAAATTGTCTCTGCGGCAGTTCCTATCTGATGAACCGCTGTATTGAGTTCCTGCGCCGGGAAAAACTGCTCACCGAAGAAGAAATCGAAACGGTATGCTGGGTCAATCCCCATAAACTTCTGGGGCTGCCGCTCGACTGATCTGTTCAGGTACGGATAAGTACGGATAAGTACGGATGAGATTTGTAAAAAATCATCTGCATGACGTTCGTTATTCCATACGGATCCGTACTCAAAATCACAGTTTTCAGAGATGGGGCTTTACAACAGCCCCATTTTTTTTGCTTTTTTTTCGCTTTTACACTTGAAAATGTATTATTTCGTATTACCTTACCATATTAAGACAACAATAAGGCAAGGAGTATCACACTATGAAACGGTCCGTTATCACGTTCAAGGCCGATGAAGCTATGATGGAGGCATTGGAGAAAGTACCCAATAAATCCGAGTTCATCCGGACTGCCGTCTATGCCGCTCTGCAGGAATCCTGTCCCTTTTGCGGCGGGACCGGGTCATTGACTCCGCATCAGAAAATGCACTGGCTGAAATTCATGAAAGAACATCAGGTGGAACGCTGTCACGAATGTAACGGAGTCAAACTCCATTGTCTGCACAGTAAAAAATCAGGCAAGGAGACCAAACATGAATAAAGTGATCGGAATCGTCGTTCTCGTTTTTGTGATCGCAGGTCTTGCGGCATACGGGATCTATCGGAAAAACAGCAAGGCAAACGCAACAGAAAATAACGCGCCGCGGATCATCTGCACCACATATCCGGTCTATCTTTTTGCAAGAGAGATCCTGAAAGATACCAATGGACCGCAGGCGGAACTCCTCCTTGCGCCCGATACGGGCTGCCCTCATGATTACGCGCTGACTCCTTCCGACCTGATGAAGCTGGCGGGGGATAACATCCTTCTGCTGAAAAACGGGTTGGGTTTGGATGACAACCTGTGCAAGGATGCGCTCCATGCCAATCCCGCGATCAAAGTCGTGGATACCTCGGTAAATGCACACGCGATCCCCGTGGAGAAACATGCGCATCATACCCCGGAATGTGATAAGAAGGGGACCTGTTCCCACGGACATCATCATCACGGACACAACCATCATCATCACGGGGCGGAGTTCAACCCGCATTTGTTTGCCAGTCCGGATACCGCCGCCGTTGTTGTTGCGAACATCTCCGCCGCATTGCAGAGTTTCCACCCGGAATGTGCGGAATTTTACAAGAAGAATACGGAGTCATTCCTGACAGAACTGGAAACGCTGAAAAAGGATTTCCTTGCTGCCGGATTCACGAAGAAGAACATCGCCGTACAGCATGATGTATTTGCGTACCTCGCCCGTATGTGCGGACTCAAAGAAGCCGTTTCGCTCCATGCGGAGTCCGCCATGGCGCCCTCCCCTGCCGAAGTGGCATTGCTCAAGAAAGAGATCAAAGAACAGGAAGCAGCGGTCCTTTTCTCGGAACCCCAATATCCTGCCGAATTTGCGAAACTCATTTCTGTGGAAGCGGGGATCCCCCATCATGTACTGGATTCCGTCACCACAGGACCGGAACAGCCGGAACCGGGTCATTACATCCGGCAGATGCGCGCGAACCTGGAAACGATGAAGGGAGTCCTGACGAAATGACAGAGTCCGATGCCGTTCGCATTGAACATGTGAATATACAAATCGGGGAGAATCAGATCCTCGCCGATGCCAATGCCCGGATCCCGTTGGGCAGTTCCACGGCGATCGTGGGGCCCAACGGTGCGGGGAAGACCAGTCTCACCCTCGCCATCCTGGGACAGATGTCCTACAAAGGTTCCATCACGTTCCCCGGCTGTCGCGATCCGCAGCATCCCCGGTTCGGATTTGTGCCGCAGAAACTGCAATTTGACCGTGATATGCCCATCACGGTACAGGATTATCTTCTTGCCGGATTGCAAAAGATGCCGTTGTTCTTCGGAGCTTCGAAACACTGGCTGACGAAGATCAATGCAATATTGGAAGAACTGGAATGTGAGAAACTCATGAACCGCGTTTTCGGTGCCCTTTCCGGCGGCGAGATCCAGCGCGTTCTTCTGGCACAGGCTCTGCTGACGGAACCGGAGATCCTGGTTCTGGATGAACCTACTGCCGGCGTGGACTTCAAAGGCGGTCAAATCTGCTGCGAACTTCTGCGGAAGATCCGGGAAGACCGGGGATTCACACAGATCATGGTCAGTCATGATCTGGCAACGGTGGCGGCTCATGCCTCTCATGTGATCTGTCTGAAAGGGACTGTGATCGCCCAGGGCGTACCCAAAGGAGTATTGAGTCATGCGGTTCTCACCAAGACCTTCGGACTGCATCTGGGGATCCCGGATCTCCATGACCTGGCTGCGGATGCCGCGACCTGCCCCGAAAACTGTCCGTATCATCACGGCGGACATGACACCCATTGCTGTGTGGATGGACACGATCATCACCACCATCATCATCACAGTCATTCAACGCAGAAAGGCGGTGCAGAATGATGGAAGAACTGGTACGGCATGTGGTTGATTTTGTGGGGTATCTCTTCCCCTTCGATTGTATGGATCACGCGTTCATGCGCCGGGCAATGCTGGGTTTGATCCTGCTTGCACCGCTGACCGCAGGGACCGGGATCCAGGTGGTCAATTCCCGGATGGCGTTCTTCTCGGATGCCATCGGACACTCCGCATTTGCCGGGGTGGCAGTGGGGATCCTT
This sequence comes from Victivallales bacterium, assembly GCA_045592785.1. GTDB lineage: Bacteria > Verrucomicrobiota > Lentisphaeria > Victivallales > UBA1829 > RGIG8244. Next base: position 7,139 of record JAZNVL010000040.1, read on the forward strand.
TTTGCCCTTGACCCCAGTTTTTCCATGCTGCTGATGGCATTGCTGGTGGGCTATCTCATCATGTATCTGAAACGGAGCAGCAAGCTCTCCACCGATACCATTATCGGCGTCATTTTCTCCGCCGTGGTGGCATTCGGACTTGCCATTGTGAGCCGTGACCGTAATGCGGCACGCGCGGCACAGATGTTCCTTTTCGGCGATATTCTGACCATCGGCACGATGGAATTGTGCTGGCTTTTTGTGCTGTTGGTGCTGTTCCTGATCTTCCAGGGATTCGCGTTCAACCGGATGCTCTGCATTGCGATCAATCCCCAGCTCTCCACCGTACACCGGATCAAAACGGCATTATATCAATATCTCTTTGCCGCCTTGCTTTCCGCCACGGTCATCGTGGCAGTGCGGACCGCCGGGGTACTGTTGGTAACGGCATTGCTGATCGTCCCGGCTGCCGCCGCCCGGAATTTTGCGCGGAACGCCATCGGCATGTTCTGGTATACGCTGCTGATCTCGCTGGTATCGGGGATCTGCGGACTCCTGATTTCGGCGCAGTCCTGGGCGCGTACCCCTGCCGGTGCGACCATCGTCCTCTTCTCCTGCGTGGTCTTCTGCATCAGTGCGGTTTGTGCCGGTTTACGGCCCGGAAAAACAAGGGACTCCGAACAATGAACAACGTGACATCAAAATCTGTTATGAAAGGGTAAGTAAATGGCAAAAATCTTGATCGTTATTCTGTTTTCATGGGCATTGATATTCTATCATTCCTGTACGCCCTTCGGCGACCAGCGGGGTGTATTGTCACTTTCCCGGGCGGAAGATGATATCATCAAAGATTACACGGAATCCTTTCAGACATCCGCGGCGTTCATGACGGCGACCAAACGCTGTACGCATTGCGGGAAACTGGTGGAATCCAATATCAGTGCCGGGGAATGTATGTTCCGGGAACTCACTTCGCTCCCCGAGGATGCACCCGGACGTCAGAAGCTTTTCCGGGAAACACGCAAACAGCTCCGCGGAGAAGCCACAAGCGGATACGGTCCGGCTTCGTTCCTGTTGGGATTCATTGCGGAAAACGGACTCTTCGGTACGAAGCCCGACATTATCACGGCGGCGCGGCAGTACCGTTTGTTTGCGGAAAGCGGTGCGCCCGAAGGGAAAGCAGCACTGGCGGCGTTCTGGATCCGTCTGGGTGAAAACCTGCCTGCCGCCATTGAACTGTTGAACAGAGCGCTGGAAGAAAATCCGCGGAACACGGATTATTACATGTATCTTTCTCACGCATACACCATGCTGAACAAACCGTTGGAAGCATTCGAAACGGCGAAGAAAGCGTACTATCATTCTCCGGTCCACTCCACGGAACGGCTGGGGATCGAAATGATCTTTGTGGAGAAACTGATGATCGCCGCTCCGGTCATCGGGAAGGAAGCAGCGCTCGCCCAGATCAATGACATGATCTACATCTCACCCAAGAACAAAAAACTTATTTTTGACCGTGCCAATCTGTATGCCCTTTTCGGCGACTTTGCCACCGCTGAAAAAGAACTCGATTCCCTGAAAAAAGATTATCCCCCGGTCCCGCTCCGCATCGCAAAGGCACGGCTCCGCGCCATGCAGAATAACCTTTCCGGTGCCAAACAGGAATTATCTTCCCTTCTGGCAGAAGATCCGGAAAATTATATCGTCCGGACCGCCATGCTGGAATTGCTGATGGAACGGGGCAAGAAAGCGGAAGCCTTTGAGACGGTCAACAAGTTCATCGAATCGGATAAAGACAAAACGGGGGCGTACATCCTCCGCGCAAACCTGCATCTGATGAACGAAGATATCCAGTCCGCCATCGCCGATTTCGAACTGGCAAAGAAGACGGCTCCCCCGGCTGCCGCTGACGACATCGATCAGGCGATCCAATCCCTCAAGAAAGCGGCGGAAGAACCCGAATTCCCGGAAATGTGATCCGGTTTCAGAAAACGGTGGATTCACCGACCACAAGTTCAGGCTGAAATTCCGGCATGACGACATTCTTCCGTTCGTCCGCGGGGAGACATGCCACCCGGATAATATCTTCCGCCACCTGGAATACCGGAACTTTCACATGGGTGAAAGAAGGCAGAAGCTGTTGGAACGTGACCCCGGTCGCCATCCCGGCGATCTTGATATCTTTCCCCACCTGCAAGCCGAGATTCCGGCATGCCCGGTAGATCCGGACCGCAAAGTCTGCGTGATTGCAGAAAAGGAAATCCGGTTTCGTTTTGCGTAAGATATCGCGCAATACCGTATCCGGGGCGCCGTCACAAGTCAACTCGATCTGACAATCTTTCAGCACCCGGATCCCGTATTCACTGCAGGCAGCGGCGAACATCGCTGCCCGTTTCCGGAACCAGTCGATCTCCGTGCACCCGTTGTGATAATAGGAAACCACACCGGCAGTCCGGCAGCCGCATTGCTGAATATGCTGCGCCATCATGCGGAATGCATCCTGTTTGCTGTAAGCCGCCATGCAAATCCCGGCAACGCGCCGGGACTCTTTGGAATACTGAAAGACCATACACTGATTCATGCGGGCAAGCAGGCGTTGCAGTTCCAGCAGCTGATCCCCGATGAACACCACGCCGTCATAATGACATAACTGCTTCACCTGTCCGTGTGTACGGGTGAAATTCTGTTGGGGAGTCACATGGATGGAGTCGATCTTCGCGCCATATTTCTCGCCACCGCTGAGCAGTCCGCGGTAGAATTCGGAATTCAATGCCCAGGATTCAATATCCGGAATACCTGGCAGAAGTGAATCATCGGAGAACACAAACGCCACTTTCACCGGCTTGCAGACACGCTGAAAGTTTTCATTCACAAACATCCCGCTTGCGGGGACTGTACGGATATAACCTTCGCTTTCCAGTATCTTGAATGCACGCTGTACCGTGACTGCGCTGATGGAGAACTCCATAGAGATCTTGCGTACGCTGTCCACACGCTGACCGGGGGCATAATACCCGTCTTCGATCCGTTTCTGCAGGATGGATTTCAACTGTTGGGGGAGATCGGATGTTTTATTCCGTTTCAGGATTTTCCGTTTCAGCATAATATTACCTCGTCTTTCTGTACTAATCGGGTAATATAACACTTAGTTGCTTTATTTTCAAGTCAATTCCGATGAAAAAAGCGGATCATTTTTCAAGAACACCGCGTTCCCGCAGGAAGGAAAGCAGTTCCGTTTTCCATTGCGCGGTTTCCGGATAACGTTTCTGCTGGGATTCCGTCAACAGGCCCATGCCGTGAGGTCCGTGTTCATAGATCACGGCACGATGGGGCACGTTCGCCTTTTTCAATGCGGCGATCAGCCGTTCGCTGTTGGAAACATTGACCACCTGATCCTCTCTTGTGTGCCAGACAAAAAACGGCGGCAGGTCTTTCCGGATCTGCAATTCCAGCGATGCTGCGATCAGGAGTTCCTCCGATGGTTCCGCGCCAAGAAGATTCCGTCTGCTTCCGGCGTGGGCATCTTCCTTCATGGAGACCACCGGATAACACAGGATCGCAAAATCGGGGCGCGTTTCCCCTTTCTTTCCGTATACCGCACACATCCCCGCAAGGTGTCCGCCTGCGGAAGACCCCATGACACCGACCCGTGCGGGATCGATATGCAGCGCGACGGCATTTTTACGGAGAAGCCGGATCGATTCCAACGCCGTATTCAGCATATCCGGATGCCGCCGGAAATGTCCGAGGATCGACCCCAGCGGATACTTGACCACCACAGCCGCAATGCCGTGACTGTTGAAGAAGGATGCATACGCCCTGCCCTCTTTTTCCATGGCAAGCACACCGTATCCGCCGCCGGGGAAAATCACGACGGCAGGAACGGCGTTCTTCCCTTTGCGTTCCGGCAGATGGATCGTCATGCAGGAGAACCAGTCATCCTCTGTGACCGCATAACGTATCGAACCATCACCGGCAGAAGCTGCGATGGCGGCAGGGGGCTCCCCGGGCAGCTCCATGAGGAAGCATCCGGACAGCAGAAAAAGACACAAAAGAGAACCGAACAAAAAACCGTATTTTCTCATGATCATCATCCTTATGAATACCGGGTGATAATATACACGGAAAATTATTTTTTGCCAGTTCTCTTTCTGAAAAAACGGTGTTTTTTATGAGTGTCAGCGGACAATATCCACCACGTCCACCCAGACCACATCCGGGTCCGCGGAGAGAGCAGCGAGTTTATCTTCGAACTGCTTCCAGAGACCATCGCAGTCCAGCATTTCGTAACTGTGACCCCAGAAGTAGAAGAATTCCACGTTATCGGCTTTCGCTTTCTGGAACTTTGCCCAGAAATCGCGGTTCATGAAGTGACAGTTGGCATCCAGGCGGAAGGGACTCTTATATGCCTTGGGATTTTCCACATTGGCGACCGTACGGGCGTATGCAAATCCATTATCTTCCAGAACTTTGATCGCATCATCGGTGACCTGGCCGCAGGGCCATGCGAACCCGGGACATTCCTTCTGGAACACATCTTCCAGAAATTTTCTGGCATCGACAGCGCCTTTGGCAAAGGCTTCCGGTTCGACCCAGCCGGCGGTCTCATGATTCCAGCAATGACTTGCCACTTTGAAATCGCCATAGACATCCAGCAGGTCTTTCTTCCCGACTCTGCCGCCGATGAACCCGTTATGACTCCAGGCTTTGTATCCGAGGGGAGCCCAGGAATACTTCTCGGATTCTTCCTGCATAAACCCCGGGCAGAGGTTGAACGTTGCCTTGGCTTTATACTTTTTGAGAAGTTCAATGAGGCGGACGTCTGTGTAGACACCGTCATCCCAGCATTGTGCGACTTTGATCATGATGTGATCCTTATTTTATTTTTTACGTTTGGGGGTAACTTTCTTGAAGTGCATACGAACGGAATCGCCGTCACGGTAGAGTCCGGGGATCGTGATCCCGCCATTCATCAGCGTGCTGCCGTAATACTGTTTGCCGGTCTCTTCATGGAGATAAAGGGCATCCGGGATCAGCCCTTTGAGGCGGACATACCGTGCGCCTTTGGCAACAAAATATTTCTGCTGCACATAGATGAACAACGCTTCGGAACCGTCTTTCGCGGTGAATTGCCATGCCGTCTGACATTCATCCCGATCCGGCGTGATCAGACGATAGAAGTCGCCATCCGCCACCAGATGACGCAGTTTGTGGTAGTCCTGGGTCTGCTGCTTGACGGCTTCCCGGTCTTCCGCGGAAAGTTTGTTCAGATCCAGTTCGTACCCGAACGTCCCGGCAAGTGCCACATTCCCGCGGGTGGCGAACGGGGTGTTTCTTCCGGTCCCGTGATTGGGGCAGACAGAGACATGGGCGCCGTGAGAGGAACAGGGATAAAACAGACTGGTCCCGGACTGGATCCGGAGCCGTTCGATGGCATCGGTATCGTCACTGGTCCAGATCTGGGGATTGTAATAAAGCATTCCGGCATCGAATCTTCCGCCGCCACCGGAGCAGCCTTCGATGAAGAGATCGGGGAATGCTTCCAGGAGTCTGCGGGAAAGTTCATACACGCCCAGCACATACCGGTGAGAACATTCCTTCTGCTGATCGGCGGGGAGAAGCGCATTGAACTTTTCGGCGATATTCCGGTTCATATCCCACTTGATGTATTCGATATTCGCGCTTTTCAATACGGCGGAGATGGTTTCAAAGAGGTAATCCACCACTTCCGGCATCCCCAGATTCAAGACAAACTGTTTGCGTCCTTCGCTCCGGGGACGGTACGGTACGGTGAAGACCCACTCCGGATGAGCGCGATGCAGTTCGCTGTCCCGGGAGATCATTTCCGGCTCGAACCAGAGACCGAATTTGAGTCCCATTTTATTGATCTCGCTGACCAGTGTTTTCAGCGAACCGATCTTTTTCTTGTAAACGAACCAGTCACCGAGGGAACTGTTGTCGCTGTCACGATGTCCGAACCAGCCGTCATCCAGGACCAGCATTTCGATTCCCAGTTCCGCCGCATCCTTCGCAATGGAAAGCAGTTTTTTGCGGTCAAAATTAAAATAGGTGGCTTCCCAGTTGTTCACGAGGATGGGACGGGCGGTGTGGCTCCACCGGGGACTGATCAGGTGTTCCCGCAGCATGTCATGGAAATTGTGACTCATGCCGTTCAAGCCTTGTGCGGAGAACGTGAGGAAAGCCTCCGGCGACTGGAACGATTCCCCGGCAGCAAGTTTCCATTCAAAGTTTTCGGGGTTGATCCCCTGCACGATCCGGGTACGGTTGTAGCCGTCCACTTCGATTTCCAGAGAATGGTCGCCGCTGTAAACGAAAATGCCGCCATAGACATCGCCGTTGAATTCCGTGGCATCCTTTGCGGCAAGCGCGAATGCAGGCGAATGGAAGTGTCCGCTGGAGGAACGCTTGCTGTAAAAGCCCTGCACGCCCGAATGAATGGGATTGCGTTCGGTCCACCGTTCCCGGAAATATACGCCGGAAGTCTGCACCAGATCGTAATCCTTCTGCGGCAGATCCAGACAGAAACTCATGAGACGTTCCACATAAACAGGGGTCTTCCCTTTGTTCACGGCTTTGACGGAACGCACGATCACATCCTGTTCCGGGAATACGGTATAGTAAAGCACGATCTCCACGTTGGAATAGGGATCACGGAGCAGGACTTCCAGTGTTTCCACGTTTTTGTCGCCGTTCACCCGTGCCTGGGGAAGCCCGGCATGTTCCGGCTTTCCCTTGCGGATCTTTGCGGAAACGAACCGGGGATCCACGCAGGAAACGCCATCGGCACTGCGAACAGAGACGGAGGAGATCTTGAAGTCGCCGATCTCATTGGAAGTGTATTCCTGCATGGTAATGGAACGGGAAAGACAGGGATCCGTCCCTTCGCGCCAGGGACAGAAAGAGGCTCCGCCGTACCGGAAATACAATCCGGCACATTCTTCCAGACCGTGGATGAAGGCGCCGTAGTAAAGGTGTTCCAGATATTCCAGTTCGTTCACCATCATGACATAACTGGTGTTTGCTGTATTGAGTTTGATAAACGTTTTGTCTTTGCTGATTTCAATACTCATCATGTTCTCCGATCAAAATGGAGGTTCATCATCTTCTTCATCCCCGTCGCCGGGGAACATTTCATCTTCATTGAGCAGGGGCAGACTGCCTGCACGCCGGATCCGGGCAAGAAGATCCTGGATCCGTTCGCGGATATTGCCGAATTGCAGCAGAAGGGCTTCCAACAGGCTTTCCGCTTCCGGCATGGTGACGGCGGAAGTAATCCCCTGCAGCAGTCCGGTGATCTCATTGACGGCGGAAAGACACCGTTTGCAGAGAGCGATCCGCAACGCGGGGTATTCCGCAGGCATCAGGTTCAGAATGTCAGCCAGGTATACATTGAGTTTGCCCAGGTGACATTGCATACGGACAAAGGCATCGCTCTCCGCCAGTGCCGGATCCATGATATTCAGCATACAGAGGCTCCGGGCGGTCCGGACCGCGCTGATAAAAATATCCGCGCCCACCTTGCCGCGCCAGAGATACCGGTTGTTCTGCCGGGGATCCTTCATCCGGTCGTCGGGATCCTGTCCCCAGGGGTCTGCGGGCCATACGCCGCCATGGGGAACCAGTTCCTCATGACGCTGTATGCGTTTGTAGATCAGATCCTCCTCCCCTGGCAGATCGATGAACGAAGGCAGTTCGGCAAGATAAGTATGGATCCTGCCGTCATCCTTGCGGAGTTCCCGTTCCCAGTCGAATTCATCCCAGAGATCCTGCGACGACGAAGTCATAATGCCTTACGCATCCTTTTCTGCGGTCCGTTTCCGGTATTCTTCATCCAGACGTTTCACGGCATCTTCTCTGGGGACATCGCTCCAGAGTTCTTCCAGCTGATAACGGTCACGGGCTTCCCGGGTCATGATATGCACGATCACACTGGCAAAGTCTGCCACGATCCATTGACTCTGGGGCGTGCCGTCCACAGCGGAGGGCCGGACACCCAACCGGGTGCGCAGTTCCCGCTGCAAACGTTCCGCCAACGCGCCGATATGAGGTGCGCTGGTCCCGGTGCAAACGATATAATGATCGCTCTGCGCCCAATCGAAACCGGAGGGATCGAACCGGATGATGTTTTCTGCTTTATGGGCATAGAGTACCCGTTCGCAGAAATCGGCGACCTCCTGTGCGGTGCATTTCTTTGTCTGTTTTTCCACAGTTTCTTCCATACGATCTTCTCCTGTATATAATTGATTCTGTTTGATATACTCTGCAACTGCGGGCGTGATCCTGCCGATCACAGACTCCGCCCCGTTCCGACGGATCAGGGCACGGATCTCCGTGGAGTTCTCCGTGAATTCCTCCGCATCCGGTATGACATGTTTCAAAAGTTTTTCCACGATCGGAGCTTCCCAGTGTGCGGAAAGCTCCGCCGCGGTCGGCAGCGTTTCGCCACCCCGGGGATAAGTCAGGAACGCGAAACGTTCCGCCAGTTCCCCCGCACGGTGCCAGGTATGGAGATTGCGGAGACTGTCCCCGCCGATGATCCAGGCATAGGAATCCCCCGGCGCCCCCTGTTCCGTCAATGCGGTCAGGGTATCGAAGGTATAGGATAACCCGCCACGGTCCCGCTCCATATCGCTCAACTCCATCCCGTCCTCCAATGCAAGAGCGAGCATGGCGCGGCGGTGTTCGTAAGCGGTCACGGTCTGTTTCTGATCCTTATGGGGCTGCCGGTACGCGGGCAGGAACAACACCCGATCCGCCCTGTTCGTGTTCAGAAGGAACCGTGCCATGCCGATATGCCCTCTGTGAACCGGATCAAACGTTCCGCCGAATACTGCAATTTTCATAAAAATCACCTTGAAAAAACATGTTACCCATATATAGTAATACAACTTTTGGATTTCGCAAGTCGGCAAGTCAACTTTTTTGGCATTTTTTGAGGTTTTTTATGGATCATATCACGTTCCGCCAAACCATGGATTCCCTGCTCACGGGAAGGGATCCCCATCGACAACTCCGCAAAATGGCGGAAGACGGTGTATTGAAAGCGCATTTCCCTGAACTCGATGCGCTCCGCGGGGTCGTGCAACCGGAAAAATGGCATCCCGAGGGTGACGTCTTCGAACATACCCTCCTCATGCTTTCCCACATGGCGTGGAAAAGCGTGATCCTGGGCTGGGCGGTCCTGCTCCATGACATCGGGAAACCTGCCGCACAAACATTCACCCCGGATGGCGTTCCCCATTTCTACGGACACGAAGCGTTGGGCGGTGACATGGCACCGGCGATCCTCCGCCGGTATGGATTCACGGAAGAGGAAACGCTCCGGATCGCGGCACTGGTCCGTAATCACATGCGTTACACCCATCTCCATCTGGCACGCAGGAAGAAGCAACTGAAATTCCTGGAATCCCCCGATCTCCCGCTGGAAATGGAACTGCACCGGCTGGATTGCATTTCCTCCAACGGCATTATGGAAAACTATGTCCTCCTGCTGGACCTGAAACGGGAATGGCAGGAAACGCCGCCGGAGCCGGTCCCATTCCTCAAAGGCAGAGATCTGTTGGATCTGGGATTCACGCCCGGGCCCGTCTTCGCAAAGATCCTCCGTGATGCGCTGGAATGTCAGAAGTCCGGCACCATCACATCCCGCGCCGATGCCCTGCGTTGGGCGGATGCACTCCGCGATCAATCAATGTAAACACCATCCCCTGCCCTCCCTCCGGGCAAAAAAAGAGGACTGTCGCAAAATGCCAGTTTTGCAACAGTCTCTAAAAAGTCTCGAAGTGGACGGACTTTCGATCAATCGACCAGATTGGTGTATTCTTTCTTGTAGAAGGAATAAGCCATGCGTTTCAGGAAGGGAATATCCTGCTTCCAGTCCAGGATCTCATCGCCGAGAGCCGCGCGGACGTTGGAGTTGTCGAAGGTGATCTGCGTGGTGAAGTACGGGATCAGGTCTTCGATCATCTTGTTCATGAGCAGTTCTTCCTTGGTGGGATTTTCCACCTTTTCCACCACCGTCAAACCGGAAGTTTTCAGAACGCAGGAAAGAGCTTCCGCGATCATTTCGGTGCTGACCGGGCTTTCGCCGGTGATGTGATAGGTCTTGTTTGCCACCGGGATCTCGAAGAGACGGGAGATGGATTTCTGGACATAGTCCACCGGCACAAAGTAGATCTTGTCAGACGTTCCGGACTGGAAACGGAAAGAGAGTTCCAGCGGACCGTTGGCGGGGAGCCCCATTTTGTGACAGCGGTGACTCTTCAGGCTGCCCAGGAATTCCAGGATACGATAGAATGCCAGAGGCTTGCGGATGAGACCGTCGCTGAGACGTCCCACGATGATGGAGGGACGGTAAATGGAGAAGGGAATACCGGATTCACGCACCAGTTTTTCCGCATTGAATTTACTGCGTTCGTAGGAGTTGATCCAGCCGGTGGCAGGCATTTCATCTTCCATGACACGGCCGACACAGGTCCCGGCGACATACGCCGTACTGACGTAGTGCATGATGGGAATATTGAATCTGCGGACTGCTTCGATAGCGTTGATCGTGCCGTTCATGTTGGTGGCATAGGTCTTGCCCTCGGGGTCTTTCCCCAGGTTCACGTCAGCGGCGCAATGGAACATCACATCAAAGGGGCCATATTTCGCGATCTCATCAAAAGGCAGTGCGGTCACGTCTCCGCTCACAACCTGGATCCGCGGCATCAGTTCTTTTTCCTGACCGGGGAAGCCATCGAAGGCACACTGTTCTGCGATCGTGCGTTCCACACGATCCTGCGCGGTCTGGGTGCGCCCTGCACGGCAAATCGCCACAAATTCATAGTCGGGGTGTTTACGGAGAAGTTCCGTTGCAACGGAAGCTCCGACCAATCCGGTAATACCTGTCAGTAAAATCTTCAATGTATTACGACTCCATTCTGCATGAGTCCGCTTTTTCTGTTGAAAAACAGTCTCACTTATTTTTGTTTTGTTATCTACTGAAAACGAACAATGCCTTGCGTAACGATACGCCAAGGCTGAACATAATATAGCAGACATTCTGAAAAATAAAAGTCAAAATTGAATAAAAAATCAAAAAAAAAGAGGTTTTGTGCTTGTTTTCATTCAAAAAAAACAAAAAAACTTCAAAAAACTTTCTGGAGAAGGATCATGTAGATCGCAGTACCCACCAGGATCGAAAGTAACGGGTTTTTCCATTTCCAATGGAGCAGGATCACAACGACGGCGGCGATCCACTCCGCCGCGCCGTAACATTTCTCCGTGAAAGAAACGTCATCGAACGCCGCACTGAAACAGTAGACGATCAGCATGGCGATGGCTGCCGGAGAAATGAATCTGCCCGTTTCCGCGATCACATCCGGCGCTTTATTGCCCCGTCCGAATGCGAAAAAGGGGAACGCACGCAGCAGGAATGTGACCAGCGCCGCCGTGAATGTCATGAGAAGAAGGTACGTCGTCATGCAGTCTTCTCCTTTCTGCGCAGGCGTTTCCGGAACACGACGAACGCGGTGAACATCAGGATCATGGCGGGGATCAGCATTTTATCCGTGGGGAAGACAAGACGGGAGACCAGTGCCGCTCCCAATCCGATACAGCCGGGGATCCGGTTGCCCCGTTCCCGGATCTGGTCCAGGAAGATCACCATGAATAACGCCGTCATGGCGAAGTCGATCCCCCGGGTATCAAAGGGCAGTCTGCTGCCGATCAATGCGCCTGCGGTGACTCCAGCGATCCAGTAAAAATGATCCAATGCGGCGACCAACAGACAATAATGGATGGAGTTTTCCCCCTCCGGACAGCGGTTCGCCACTTCCAGCGCGTACGTCTCATCGGTCAGGGACCAGATCAGATACAACTTCTGGTGCCAGGGAATACCGCGGAACCGTTCCAGCAGGGAAAGTCCGTACATGGCGTAGCGCACATTGAGACAGAAGGTCAGCAGGATCACATCGGTCATGGGAGTGCGGACGTCGATCCACTCCACCATGATGAATTGGAGTGCGCCGGAGATACTGGTGGCACTGGTGAGGAACGCCCAGAACGGAAGGAACGGGATCCTGACCGTGGAAGCCAGCAGGATCCCTGCCGCCATACCCATGGCGGCATACCCCATCAAAACAGGCAGCGAGGCGGTAAATGCCGCTTTCCACAACCGACGTGACATATTTGCGTTCCTTTGCGTGATTTGTAAAAGGATAATATACACCTTACATCCCTTTTTTTCAAGTTCAGGATCCGGGAAATACTTTTTATATTTTCACGCTATAACGCTTGCTTTTTCAAACTGGTCTGTTATATTAAATCATGTTTATAACGATAAATACAGGATGTATTACATTATGAAAATAAATGAAGATCAATTCGGTGCCGTGCCGTTCTGGTTCTGGAACGGCGATCAGAACGAACAGGAGATCTCCCGTCAGATGGAGCTCGCCAAAACCGGCGGCTGGCGCGGGATGACCATTCACGCCCGGAGCGGAAACAAAACGCCTTACATGTCCCAACGCTGGCTGGACCTGATCCGTCACGCCTGCGGGGAAGCCCGTCGGCTGGGTTTGGAGATCTGGATCTATGACGAAGAAGGATTCCCCAGTGGATCCGTGGGATGGCGGCTCCCCAAAAAGGATGACAGATACCGTCAGAAACTGGTCCGGTTCACCATCATGTCCGGGAAGGATGCCCTGGCGGTCCCCGATGTCATCCGGTATTTTGATGTGGAGGACATCGCGGTCCCCCTGCCCCCGGAAAAGATCACGGACACCATGCAGGTTCTGGTGATGTACCGTGTACTGAACGAATATCCCGTCACGGATTACCTGAGTGCGGAAGCCGGACAGGAATTTCTGAACATGACCCACCGGATCTATGAGAAGGAACTCAAAGAATTTTTCGGCGATCCCATCACCGTGATCTATACCGATGACATCGCGTATCTGTTCCATCCGGGGCATGTTCTGCCCTGGAACGACAAACTGGAAGAGACCTTTGTTTCCATGCACGGGTACAGTCTGTGCGACAATCTTTCCGCCATCGTGGAAAACCTGCCGTCCTCCCCGAAAGTCCGCCGGGATTACCGGGAAACATTGAGCGTTATGCTGAACACAAACTTTGTCCGCCCCATGCACGAATGGGCACAGAAGAACGGGCTCATCTTCTCCGGACATCTCTGTTGTGACGAAGGACCGTTTGCCCTGCTCTCCCGGATCACGGGGGACCCGTCTGCGTTTTACATGGAGGAAGACATTCCCGGGCTGGACGACTTCTGTACGTTCAACACTTCGCTGCGTTTCATGTCGGAACCCCGGAACACCAATATAAACGGGGGTGGTATGAATCAGTGCAAGGGATTCCCCGTGACAACGGTGTGCAAACAGGTCTCCAGCATTTCCAGTCAGTTCAAGAACGGGAAATGTTCCGCCGAAGTGCTGACCTTTGCAGGCTGGGGTCTGCCCGTCCGCTCCCAGATGGCACAGATGTTCTTCGAGTTCGCTCTCGGGATCAATATCATCGTACATCACGATTGTTCCTACGATACCGCCGGCGGTACAAAACGGGATTGTCCCGCCAGTTACTTCTTCCAGCAGCCCTATTTCGCCGTCAACAACGCATTGTACCGTCCCGTCAAACGTACACTGGCATTGCTGAACCGGGGCAGGATCCATGCCGATACCCTGGTCCTGTTTCCCAACTGTGCCGCGTGGGAAACGGGCGATGGCGAACACTCCGCCGAATGTGGGCCGGGCACGCACCCCGCGACGGCGTACGTCTGCCGTCATCCCATGCCGGAAAACGAAAGGACATCTTATTATTACACCGACCTCATGCAGGACCTGAATCTGGAACTCCTCCGGCGGCATGTTTCCTTTGAATACGGATACGAACGGATCATCCGGCAATACGGCAAAGCGGAAAACGGCGCGATCAACCTGGGCGACTGTTGCTACCATACCGTCATCATCCCCGGGATCGACCGGATCCCCGCGCCCGTGAAAGACGTTCTGGATGCGTTCCGGTCCCAGGGCGGAAGAGTGATTTATATCGATCAGGTTTCCGATCTGCCCGATGATCTCCGGGACGACATTCCGTTGGAACTCCCGGCAGAGGTTGCGCTCTGCACCCGGCTGACGGAGGACGGGAAAGAATATTATCTGATCAATTACGCTTGCACGCCACAAGTCATCGGCGTGAAAGCACCTCTGGAATTGTTCGACCCGCTCCGGAACGCACTGGTGGATCATGACGGATCCTTCCGGCTGCCTCCGCTGGCGTCGTGTCATCTGCTGCCCGCCGGAACACTGGAAGATGTGGAGCGCATCCCGCTTGCGGGATCCGATTTTGCGCTTGCAGACAGCCGGAAACATCTTGTCATTCCGGGGAAGAACTGGACGGTCACCCGGACCATGCCCAACATTTATCTCATTGACACGGCGAAGGATGCAGCCGGCGAGGAATATATTTTCGATTATGCGCCGAAAACGATCCACAAAAAAGGAACGGTGCTGACCCATACGGTCACCGTGCCCGCGCCCTGCAAAGCCCAGCTTTATTTCGAACCGGAAAATGCAGAATGTGTTTCCGTCAACGGGAAAACCGGCGCGATCCGGCAGGGACACCCCGCCACGCAATCCCTTGCCATCATGGAAACGGAACTTGCCGCCGGGGAGAATACGATCACCTTCACCCTGCGGGGCGATGTGCGCCCGGAATACCTGTATCTCGCCGGAGACTTTGCCGTGCAGCTGGAAAACGACCGGAGCCGGATCGTTCCGGAACAGCCGCTGACAGAAGGCGATCTGACCAAGCAGGGGCTTCCCTTCTATTGGGGGGCGGTCACTTACGAAACGGACTTCGAATATGACGGAGAAACGTGTTTCACGCTGTCGGATGCGGATGGTGTTGTGACGGTGGAACTGAACGGTGAAATGCTGGGGTTGCGTTATACTGCGCCCTGGACGTTCGACTTTGCGGGCCACTGTCATCCGGGAAAAAATCATCTGAAAGTGACGTTGTACAATACGGCGCAGAACTTCTTCGGGATGCATCGGAAATCCACCTTGCAGACAACACGGTGGCGTCCGGCGCAGACCGACACGCTGCCGGGCGCGAATGATTACAGTACTGCATCCTTCGGGGTCCGTTTCTGTGATTGAGAAAACAGTTCGTAACGAAAAAAACGAAAAATGGATAAAAAAAGATTTGTTTTTTTCGGGAAACGTGTTATATTAGAAGAGATATGACCTAACCAAACATACAACCATTCAGGAAAGGACAATCACAATGGTCAACTACAAAGACCTCGGTCTGGTCAACACCAAAGACATGTTCGCCAAAGCGATGAAAGGCCAGTACGCCATTCCCGCTTTCAACTTCAACAACATGGAACAGCTCCAGGCAATCATCCAGGCTTGCACGGAAACCGAATCTCCGGTGATCCTCCAGGTCTCCAAGGGTGCCCGTCAGTATGCAAACCAGACCCTTCTGCGCTACATGGCGCAGGGTGCGGTTGAATACTCCAGAGAAATCAGCAACGGCAAAGGTCCGGTTCCCATCTGCCTGCACCTTGACCACGGCGATTCCTTCGAAGTCTGCAAATCCTGTATCGAATTCGGTTTCTCCTCTGTGATGATCGACGGTTCTCACCTTCCCTACGAAGAAAACGTCGCTCTGACCAAGAAAGTCTGCGATTACGCACATCAGTTCGACGTGACCGTGGAAGGTGAACTGGGCGTTCTCGCCGGCGTGGAAGATGAAGTTTCCGCCGCAGAATCTCACTACACCAAACCCGAAGAAGTCATCGACTTCGTCACCAAGACAGGTGTGGACTCCCTGGCGATCTCCATCGGTACCAGCCATGGTGCTTACAAGTTCACTCCCGAACAGTGCACCGTTGATCCCGCCACCGGCCTGCTCGTTCCCCCGCCGCTGGCATTCGATGTTCTCAAAGCCATCGAAGAAAAACTCCCGAACTTCCCGATCGTTCTCCACGGTTCCTCCAGCGTTCCCCAGGACGAAGTCAAGATCATCAACGAAAACGGCGGCGCACTCAAAGCTGCTGTCGGTATTCCCGAAGAACAGCTCCGCGAAGCTGCAAAATCTGCTGTCTGCAAGATCAACATCGACTCCGACTCCCGTCTTGCCATGACCGCCGGTATCCGCAAAGTCTTCGCTGAAAAACCCGCTGAATTCGACCCCCGCAAATATCTGGGTCCTGCCCGCGACAGAATGAAAGCCATGTACGCGCACAAGATCCTGAACGTGCTGGGTTCCGCCGGTCACGCTTACGATAAATAAGCAAGACCCGCGATCACGCGACTTTCAGACTCCCGGAGCCATAAACTCCGGGAGTTTTTTTATATTCCTGCTTGACTTTTGACAGATATGGAGTATTGTACCTCATATTCTATATTACTAAATTCTGCGAAAGGCAATTTGCAATGTCTGAAAAAAAATCTGTCTCGGGTACCGTTGCCACATACCGGAAACTGATCCCGTTTATCAAGCCATACCGGTTCAAACTGGCTCTGGGGATCATCTGCGGGCTCATCGTCGGGGGCTCCCTCTTCGGAAGTCTCATGCTCCTGCCCAATATGCTCATGGTGGTCAAACAGGATAACACCACCGAAAAGACCATTTCTGTCACCGCCGAAAAGATCGTGGCGGATATGGAAAAGAATCAGAACCTTTCCGAACAGGAAAAACTGGAAGCCGTGGAAGAGATCCTGAACCCGGCAGATGCCGACCCGCAGCTGACGTCCTCCATGAACAAGCTCCGGCATTATGCAGAGAAATTCAACCTGCCTATGGTTGTGGGCAAGAAATCCGTCACCTTCACCTGGCCCGGGGAATTTGAGTTTCCCATCGTGGATAATGTGGGAAAGATGACCTGGCAGTTCTTCAGTGTGTATGTGGTCCTTTTCATGCTCGCATGGCTCATCAAGAACCTGGCAACGTTCCTCAATCATTACTATACCCGCTGGGTGGGCGCACGGGTCATCACCGATATGCGGAACAGCATTTACTCCAATCTCGTCAATCAGTCCATGGGGTATTTCGGACGGCAGGATGTGGGACAACTCCTCAGCCGGTGTACCAATGATACCGCCGCCATCGAAAGCAGTGTTTCCAACACCATTGCCGATGCAACGAGGTGTCCCCTTGAGATCATTGCCTGTGTCAGTGCGATCATCTGTTTCAGTATCCAGCAGGGTAATTTCCTGATGACATTCCTTCTTTTCGTGGTGATGCCCCTGTGTATTCTCCCGGTGATCATTCTCGCCCGGAAGATCCGCAAGATATACAAAAAAGCATTCGCCAACATCGCCATCGTTTATTCCCGGATGCACGAAACCTTTACCGGGATCCTCATCGTCAAAGCCAATCACATGGAGAAAGCGGAAGAAAAACGGTTCTCCGACATCAACAACAAATACTTCAAATCCATTGTCAAAGCTTTGCGTTATCAGCTGCTCATGCACCCGCTGATGGAAATCGTGGCTGTGGCGGCAAGTCTCGGATTCCTCGTCTTCTCCTACGGGAAAGGCATCAATATCACCGAAATGCTCGCCGTCCTCGCCCCCGCCATCCTGGCATACCGTCCCATCAAGGATCTGGCGAAAGTGGTCAGTCATCTCCAACGCAGTATGGCTGCCGCGGACCGGTACTTTGAGATCATGGAAACCGATACCGCGCTGAAAGAAGCCGAAAACCCCACCGAACTTGCCGAATTCAAAACCGGGATCCAGTTCCGTGATGTCAAGTTCGCTTATTCAGAAGGACACGATATCCTCAATGGCGTTTCCTTTGACATTCCCAAAGGTTCCATGGTCGCCGTGGTGGGCGAAACCGGGTCCGGAAAGACCACCATCGCAAACCTCATCGCGCGGTTCTATGATGTCACAGGCGGATCCGTCTCCATCGACGGCGTGGATGTGCGCCAGTACTCCATTGCCTCCATCCGCCGCAATATCGGAATCGTGACCCAGGACCCCATTCTGTTCAATGAGACCATTGCGGACAACATCGCCTACGGCACGAAAGATGCCACCCGGGAACAGATCATTGAGGCCGCGAAACAGGCGAATGCTCACAAGTTCATCACGGGCGGCGGACATCCCGGCGGTTATGATGAAGAAGTCGGCGAAAAAGGATTCCGGCTTTCCGGCGGGGAAAAACAGCGTGTTTCCATTGCCCGTGCCATCCTGAAAAATCCGCCCATCCTCATCCTGGACGAAGCCACAAGTGCACTGGATACCGTCACCGAAAAACTCGTGCAGGAAGCTCTGAACAATGTCATGACCAACCGTACCGTGTTTGCCATCGCGCACCGTTTGAGCACCATCCGGAACGCGAACCGGATCATCGTTCTGGAAAAAGGCAAAATCGTGGAAACGGGGACTCATGACGAACTGCTTGCGTTGGGCGGCAGATACAAACGGCTTCACGACACCCAGTTCAGCATGGATTGATCCATAAAAAATCGACGAAAAACAGCTTGACATTTTTCTTTCTCTGTGTATAGTACATTATATTGTTAATAATCAATATAATACAACAGAAGAAACCAGGAGAGAGAAACATGATCGAGCAGGTCGTCAGCAAATACGATTTCAACAACGTCAAATGGCATTCACCCGATGTCCCGGTGGTGCTGGATCCCGTATTCGTCATCCGTTTCCATGCCGTGCCTGCGGAGATACAGGATGGCTGTATTTTCCATGCGCCAGGCCTCACTCTTGAAATGAAAAACCTCTCGGAAAACGATCCCGCGGACCGCCATTTCAACCGCAATACCCAGAACTATTTTTCTCTGAAATCACCCGACGGATCCTGTCGTGTAATGGAAGCCGCACTCTTTCAGCAGGGAGATGATACCCCGTGGCGGATCGGTTTTCCCCTGCGTTTCATCCGGGATCCGGAAGCGGAACACGAGTTCGCGCTCCTGTTCGACGGCGTATATTTCAACATCATCTGTGACGGGGAAGTCATTGACCGGGAACAGCCGTGGGAAAACAGTATCCGCCAGGAGGAACCTCCGCAGTTCCGGATCGATTCCCCCGCCGTCAGAAATCTGGTATTCTCCAACGATTTGAGCGCGGTACGCCGTTATGAAGACCGGATCCAGCGGGATGTACCCGTTATGTATTACACCCCTTACGGCTTCAATACCTGGATCGGGGACGTGGTCACGTTTGCTTATGAAGGACTGTTCCACATTTTCTATCTGCATGACCGTCGTCATCACGGCAGCCGCCGGGGAAAGGGCGCCCATGAATTCTGGCACATGACCAGCCGCGACCTGAAAAACTGGGTGGATCACGGTCCCGTCATGGAACTGAATAAGCCCTGGCAATCCTTCGGGACCGGGAACACATTCGTTTACAACGGGAAACTTCATCTCTCTTTCGGCTGGCATACGGAACGGTGCCGGACAGCGGAGCAGATGCCGGATTCTCTTTTTGAGGAAAACCTGCGGACTCTGGGGCATACCGGCGAGTTCACTTATGACGGGATCGCGCCGCTGACACCCAGCGGTGCCAGTTATCTTTCCAGTGAGGACGGGATCCATTTCACACCGTCGGATACATTGATCCATTATCTGCGCAATCCCAGTATATTCACCCAGCCGGACGGCACACTTCATCTGTATCAGGAAGGCAAATGGGAGTCGGATCATCCCGGTTGTTTCCGGTTGCTTGACCGCGATTTCCCGCCCTTCTACGAAAAAAGTTTCGCCCGGAACAGCGTGGAATGTCCCAACTTCTTTTCGCTGGGAGACTGGGATTACTTCATGGTGGGCTTCTCCGGTTTCTTCGGGAAGAAAAAGGAGGCGGAACAATGGATCGATTTCGTGGAAAAAGGATGGGATCCCTATGACGGCGCATGTGTCCCCATGGCGACGGAATTCAACGGCAGAATGATCGAAGGCAGCTGGCCCAACGGAAACGGTTGGGGCAGCTGTCTGCTCCTCCGGGAATTGTTCCCCCTCGAAAACGGCAGAGTCGGTAAACGTTGGATCCCGGAAACCCTGCCGGTATTCGGTGCTCCCCGCGCCGCGGACGCCCGGGTCCCCCTGCCCGAACGCGCCGTTTACACCCTGCTGGAAGTCAAAGTCGATCCTGCCGATGGGCCTTTCACGACACTGTTCTACGGCACGGATGACGAAGCACCCGTGGAATTTTTCCTGGATCCCGTTTCCGGCAGAGCACAGTGGAGCGGCACCCCCGGCAAACGACTTTTGACTTACCGGGAAATGGTATTGGCAAATCCGGATCTTCATAACTTCCGGGATTTCAAGGATACCCATTACGACACCAGGGATTACGCCAAAGAAAATCTCACTCTGCCGGATCACCCGTTCACCATCCGGATATTGATCTGCCGCGATCCGAAGTTCAACTCCACGCTGATCGATACCGAAATCGCGGGCAAATTCACCATGCTGACACACCGGAAGGATCTTCATGCAACCGGAGTCGAATTCCCGGAGTCCTGCAAGACGATCACCATACGCCATTCCTGACGGAAAACGCAAGTTGCGATAAATCCATGAAAAAAGTTTGATAAGTCCATTGCTTTTTCCCGTTTTTTTCGTATAATATGTAGGGTAAGTATGTTGTCATGATGAAAGGAAAGGTAAATAACATGATGAAAGGAAAGGTAAATAACATGAAAAAAGCACATTCAAACCCGTTCACACTGATCGAACTTCTGGTGAGTACTGCTTGTAAAATAGGGGTTTTGCCGTTGTATTCCCTCAAAAAATTGAGCATGTGCAGGCTGTCAGAGAACTTTACAGACTTATACACACTCAAGTTCTTCAAAAAACAAAGGCAAGGATCAAAAGATTTTTCCGCAGGAAAAAATTTTGATCCGATCCTGAAGTTTTTGAGGGAAAG
>JAZNVL010000041.1:0-11383 GCA_045592785.1 Victivallales bacterium
GGAGAGCTGGGAAGACTGGGAAGACTGGGAAGACTGGGAAGACTGGGAAGACTGGGAAGACTGGGAAGACTGGGAAGACTGGGAAGACTGGGAAGACTGGGAAGACTGGGAAGACTGGGAAGTTGCACTTGTCACATTGCCGCTATAAAATCATCCGGATCTGGCGGAAAAGCCCGTATCCCGCTTACCTCTCGCTCATACCTCCAGTATTCCCAGTATTCCCAGTATTCCCAGTATCCCCAGTGATCATATTTGACTTCAAAAAACTGCTTGAATTTGTGTAAAGTTTTATTTTTTCGCAGGAGCAGGAGACATATCTGCAAGTTTTTTCCGGAGCGCGGAAAGCGCTTTCGCAGGATCCGTGATCCCCGTTACCGTCTGCTCCATGGGACAAAGTCCGTCCCGTTTGCGGTTGAGGATCCGGGGGACAAGCTGTGTATGGCTTGCGGTGATCCCGTGGGCTTGCAGAAATGCTTTGGCATCTTCACTCATGATCTCCGCATGGACATGACGGGCTTTTCCGCAGATGGCAATGGCAGCCGTGGCTCTGCCGATGACTTTATCCACGATCACGGTCCCCTGCATGTTTGCGCCGAGTTTGTCGTACGCATCCAGGAGCGGGGCGACACCGCGTCCGTTTTCCTGCAGGATGATTTTGCCGTCTTTCAGGATCACGCAGGCGGCTTTATTGGCGAGCAGCAGTTCCCGGGCGGATTTGATCCCGGGTTCGGTTGCAAGAGAGAGGGCGGTGGAAAAGAAAAACAGGAGAAGGGCGGCGACCCGGAAGAAAAATTTTTGAGCGGTCATGGTAGTATAGCCTTTCTTGTTATGTTGAGAGTACAATACAGCTGGAAAAGTGAAAATCAAGGAAAAAAATCAAAATATCCGTGAAAAAAGATTGGAAAAATATACAGAATGATGTTACATTACCGCAGAACACAATTTTAACACCGGAGCAATATTATGGCAGAACTCAAGTACAAACGTATTCTTCTCAAAATCAGCGGTGAATCTTTGCAGGGACCCCAGGGACACGGTTATGATGCCCCGACCGTGGATTCCGTGGCGGAACGGATCGCCGAAGCCCGGGAATCCGGAGTCCAGATCGCACTGGTCATCGGAGCCGGGAACATCTGGCGCGGTCTTGCCGGTGCCGGAAACGGGATGGATCGGGTCACTGCCGACCACATGGGGATGCTGGCAACGGTCATGAATGCGCTTTGTCTGAAAGATGCGTTTACCCGGAAAGGGATCCCCGCGCATGTTCATGCTTCCGCCGATCTGCGTCCCTTCGCCCCCCGTTTTGAACGGGATGAAGCACTCAAACAGCTGGAAAACGGGGATATTGTTCTTTTTGCGGGCGGGACGGGTGCCCCGTTCTTCACTACGGATACCACGGCTGCGCTCCGGGCGTTGGAAACGAATTGTCAGGCGGTGGTGAAAGCCACGAAGGTGAACGGTATCTATACGGCGGATCCCATGAAAGATCCCGCCGCACAGAAGTTTGATACGCTTTCGTTCCAACAGGCTGTGGAAGGCAGATACAAGATTATGGATTCCGCGGCGTTTTCTCTCTGTATGGATAACGATCTGCATATCATCGTGTGCAAGTTTACGGAGCCGGGTGCATTGACGAAGATCCTGGCAGGCGATTGTTCTGTGGGAACTGTGGTTTCCTGAAAATATTTTACACGAAAGAAGGGCAATCATGATCGCAAAGACCCGTTCCGCCGCCATTTCCGGTGTGGATGCGCTCCGTGTGGATATCGAAGCGCATTTTCAGGAAGCCGATAACGAAGGTATGACGCTGATCGTCGGATTGCCCGATGCCGCCGTCAAAGAAAGCCGGGAACGTGTCCGCAGTGCCATTACGGCGTGCGGTTACCGTTATCCTGCCGGTTCTACGGTGATCAATCTTGCCCCTGCGGATCTTCGGAAAGAGGGCGCGATCTTCGATCTGCCCATTGCGCTTTGCGTGCTTGCCGCCGCCGGGATGATCCCTGATGACGGCAGACTGGAACATATTCTTTTCGCCGGGGAACTGGCATTGGATGGTACAGTCCGCCCGGTGAAAGGGATCCTGTCTGTGACATTGGCTGCCCGGAGCATGAAGGGCGAGATCCAGGGGATCGCCGTACCGGAAAAGAATGCGGAGGAAGCCGCAGTCGCCGCCGGAGATATTCCGGTATATCCCATTCATTCGCTGATGGATGCCATCCGTGTTCTTACGGGTGATGCGCTGCCGTTGGCGAAAGATTGCGGCAGTCATTTTGCGGAACCGGACTGGTCCGGGATCCCGGACTTTGCCGAAGTCAAAGGACAACTTGCGGCGAAACGCGCCCTTGAAATCGCGGCGGCAGGGGGACACAACGTCCTGCTGTCCGGTCCGCCCGGATCGGGGAAGAGTATGCTTGCCAAACGGTTGCCTGGTATTCTTCCGCCCATGACGGAGGAAGAAACACTGGAAACCAGCCGGATCCATTCGATATTGGGACTTCTACCGGCGGGGATGCCGCTCCTGACGACCCGTCCGTTCCGTTCACCGCATCATACGGTGAGTGATGCGGGACTGCTTGGCGGCGGAACGAATCCGCAGCCGGGCGAGATCAGTCTGGCGCACAACGGGGTATTGTTCCTGGACGAGCTGCCGGAATTCAAACGGAATGTGCTGGAAGTTCTGCGTCAGCCTCTGGAAAACGGGAACGTTTCTGTATGCCGTGCGGCGGGGAGTTTTATTTTTCCTGCGCGTTTCATCCTGGTCGCGGCAATGAATCCGTGTCCCTGCGGACACCTGGGTGACACCCGTCACCGCTGCCGTTGCCGTGCGTTACAGGTACAGCAATACCGTGCGAAGATCTCGGGTCCGCTTCTGGACCGTATTGATATGCACATTGAAGTTGCCGCGCTTTCCGATGAAGAGCTGACATCTGCGCCGACGGGCGAGACCAGTGCTGTGATCCGGGAACGTGTGTTGCGTGCGCGTGAGATCCAGCAGGAACGGTTCCGCGGATGCGGTATCACCTGCAACGCCCACATGGAGCCGGTGCATCTGATGCGTTATTGTGCATTGGACCGTCAGCTTCAGACCTTATTGCGCCATTCCATTGTGGAATTCGGGTTCAGTGCGAGAGCGTATGACAAGATCCTGCGGGTGGCGCGTACGATCGCGGACCTGGCTGGATCGGAAGAGATCCGCCGCGAACACCTTTTTGAAGCGATCAATTACCGTTCTCTTGACCGGCGAAGCTGATCCATTCCGCCGCCATTTCCTCTCTGGTATGGAGTCGTGCGAACCGCCGGAAATCGTGGGAATCCTCCCCGAAACACATCCGGAGATTTTCCAGGAATCCATTCCGCCGCCATTCGTTTCCGGCGTGACGGAATATGGTTTGCAGGAATCGTATTTTTTCCTCCCTTGCCGGTTCGGAATCCTTACCCTCCCGGATCTTTTTCAGGAGAAACGGATCTCTGGAAACGGCGCGTGCGACAGCCACGCCATCGCATCCGGTTTCCTGTATCATCCGGAGCGCGGCGGCATGAGAATCGATATCCCCGTTCCCGAAAAGTATGGTCCCGGGCATAAGCTGCCGGAATTTCCGTAACCGGGGCAGGGGATCCTCCACGGGACCGTATTGTTCCGCCACGGTCCGGAAATGCAGAATGACCAGCGGGATCTCATTCCGGAGCAGGATGTCCGCCAGATGTCCCATTTCGTCCGGCGTGTCGTATCCGGTCCGCAGTTTCACGGAGAGCGAGATCCTGCTGCCGCACAGAGCGCGGATCTCCCGGAGGATCCGATCCATCTGTTCCGGTTCCCGCAAACAGGCACCGCCGTGCCCGCTGCGCATAACGAGACGTCCCGGGCAACCGAAATTCAGATTGATGTAAGGGTATCCGTTCTCTGCCAAACGGTATGCGGTTTCCGCCAGTGCGCGGGGATCTTTCCCGATGAGCTGAACAAGAAGCGGACCGGCGTTGTGTCCATTCCAGAGAGCCAGCGTTTTCCGTAATGCCCGTGGAGAAGGGATGGAATCGGGTCCGGCACAGAGAAAGGGCGTGATCCGGGTGGTGGCGATGCCCCATTCGCCGACGGCAGCCGTGAAAGCGGGGGACATGACTCCCTGCATGGGAGCGAGCATGACTCTGTCCGGGAGTGTGAGCAGGTCATCCACGCGGACGGGTCGGGAGAACTCCATTTCAGTTCTTCTTGATGACGGTGATGAGATATTCCTTCATCCGGTCGACGGATTCAAGGATCTCTTCATCGCCCAGTTCTTCGGCGACCGTCATCAGGGTGAGGATCGCCTCATTCTTTTTTTGACGCAGGAGTGTTTCGCCGTATTCGCGTACGGGTTCCAGGTCATCCATACTTTTGACTTTGCGCAAACGGCTCATCAGAGAGATCAGTTCCATGTTCATTCTCTTATTCCTTTACTTGTTATTTTTGTTCAAACGCATACGGGGATCTGCCCAGGCATAGGAAATATCGGTCAGCAGATTGATGGCAACAAAAAGAAACGCTCCGGTGATCACCAATGCTTTCAGCATTTGCAGATCCGAGTCGTTCAGCGCATTGATCCCCTCATAACCCAACCCCGGAATACCGAAGAAACTTTCCAGCAGCAGACTGCCCGTGAAAAGAAACGGCAGGACCGTGGACGCCCGGGTGATGATCGGTGCAAGGGCGTTTTTCAGCAGATGTTTGAAATAAACGTTCCAGACCGGGAGCCCTTTCGCCCGTGCCGTACGCAGATATTCCCGGTTCGCTTCGTTGAGAAATACGGTCCGGTAGAACCGGGCACCGCTCCCCGTCCCGCTGAAGATCCCGATGGCAATGGGCAGCAGCAGATACCGGATATCGCCCCACCCCCATACGGGGAACCAGTTCAGATAATATCCGAAAAACCATTGTCCGAAAATGATCAGAGCCAGATAACTGATACTCATCCCGGCGACTGAAAGGAGCATGATCCCGCGGTCGATCCAGGTCCCGTGCCAGGCGCAGGAGATCATGGCAAGCAGGATCCCGCACAGCAATTCACCGAAGAACACCGGCAGCATGACAAACAGGGAAGGCCACATCCCGCGCCATAATTTCGTCCGGATCGGTTCCCGGGTCTGCAACGTCAAGCCGAAATCAAAGAACGTGACATAGGGAAACGTCTTCTGGAACGATACGATCTCGGTCAGGGAATCCAGTGCCTGGGAATCAAAGGGGTGGGCTGTCGGACGGAAAAAACGGATGGAGGAAACGGAACCGCCGGTCAGCACAAGTTCTTCCGGCGCATCGGCAAGCTCTGCCGTGTTATTCTGCAACGGAATCGCGCCGCCGGATGACGTCAGAGTAACGTTCTCTCCCTCGATTTCAATGCGGAGCGGGGTATTCTCCCGGGCAAAATTCCGGCGGAAAACCACGCGGGACTCCGGGGAGAGAGTCAGAGCCCCGTGTCCGGCGGAGACATTTCCTTCGATGTTGACCCCGGGGAAGAGGGTTCTTCCTTTGGAGAAATCGGCATTGGTGAATTGTTCTGTGACTTTCCATTTACCGTAGAAGAGCGGCTTATCGCTGCCCAGGGATTCCCGCAGGGTTTCCACTTCTTCGGGGGAAGGATTTTTTCCCAGCAGGGCGGCGGCGGGGTCACCGGCGGCGACACGGAACAGCACAAAGGTAAGGATGAGGACACCAGCCAGGATCAGGAAAGAATATCCGATTCTCCGTACCAGATAAGACCACATATTAATCACCGTCGGGGTTTGAGGGGTTGAAAGATCAAAACGATTTACGGAATATATCACCAAAGGAGGAGTTTCGCAATATCAAAACGGAAAAAAATTCAAAAATTTTTCTATTTTGACTTGCCTTTTCTCCTATTGCGTGATATAGTAAAGGGTATTCCATACCAGTGCCAATGTAGCTCAGTCGGTAGAGCAATTCACTCGTAATGAATAGGTCATCGGTTCGATTCCGATCATTGGCTCCATTTTATCTCCCTTCCGAAAAAAAACAAAAAAAATGTCATACAGGTCTTGTATTTTCTGAATTAATGAGTATAATTACACATAGTCGTGATATTACTAACATGAAATGGAGTAAAATACAATGAAACCCAGACAGAGATCTTTTTTCACGCTGATCGAACTATTGGTGAGTACGAATAAACATCAATGCTCATCTGAAAACAAAAACAACACCTCCTTACTCCCGCAAGGGAGCACTTCACGTTTGCCGCAGGCAAACACCTCACACCTTCACACCTTCACACCTTCACACCTTCACACCTTCACACCTTCACACCTTCACACCTTCACACCTTCACACCTTCACACCTTCACTCGATCAGCGTTCACGCTGATTGAACTTTTGGTGGTCATCGCCATCATCGCCATCCTGGCGGCAATCCTTCTGCCCGCATTAGGGCGTACCAAAGAAATCGCAAAGCGGGTGCAGTGTACCGCAAATATGAAGACCATTTCCACGCATTACACCAGTTATGTCAATAACAATAACGGCTGGCAGGTCCCCATGCGTACCTACGGTCCGAGACTCGGGTTTCTGGTCAGTGACGACGGCGATAAAAGTATTGCGCACTGGCATGAATCGATCATGCTGGAAGATGGTCTGGCAGATAAGATCCCTGCGGGAAAGGGATTCCACGCCACATTGCCGTACATCCACAAATATTTGCCTTACATGATTTGCAAATCCACCTTGTATCCCAAAGGAAATTATCGCGACAATCCGGGGTATATGGCGGTCAATACGCCGACCCTGGCAAGTTATTACAAAGATGAAAATAAAAGCAATTATTATTTGCGGCGGGATGGACATCTGTTGAAAAAACCGGAACGGCTGAAAAAACCGTCCGTTTCCGCCTGTATTCTGGAAGGGAACAGTGCCGGATACAATTATGCTATCGCCGGCAGCGGAAGCAACCGGAGCGGGCTTACCACCATTGAGACATGGCGTACCAATCTGATGGTCAAGAATGATATGGGTTTTTACAACGGTTCCATCAACAAAGACCGTTTTTTGTCATGGGTGAAGAATGACTTCATGAAAGGCAGACATGCTAACGTGAGTTCTGTCCTGTTCTTTGATATGCACGTGGGGACTCACAAGGGTTCAGAACTCGGACAGCATTATTGTGACAAAAACACCCCGAACAACATGTTCAAGTTCCATTGAGGAAGATCAAGAGAAAAACATACGAAAGAGGAAGTAAAAAATGAATCAATCAAGCAGAAACACACACAAACTGTCCTGTACGTCCCGGTATTTTACGCTGATCGAACTGCTGGTGGTGATCGCAATCATTGCCATCCTGGCGGCAATGCTGTTCCCCGGGTTGTCAAAAGCAAAAGAAGTCGCACAGAAGACTTCCTGCGCCAATAATATGAAACAGCTTCTCCTGTTCAAAAGTTCCTACGAAAGCAATTACAACGGAGCCATTGTGCCCAGCGGATTTTATTACCGTACGTTCCAAAGTGCGGAACAGGAAGCCTCGGCAAAAGATGCCTGGGGCGCAAAAGGTGCGACAAGCTCGGTTGCCGGCGCGAAAATGCTGATAATGGAAGGAAATATGAAGTCGATCGACGACGGTCCTAAATACCGGAATCCGGAATTTCTGTATTGTCCCACCATGCGTTGTGCATCCGGAATGAAGAAGAAGCTGAACAGCGATTACATGGAATCCTATGTGGAAGGCCACTACAAGTTCGCTTTTTACGCTATGAGCTGGGGTGTGACTGTGACGTACAGCGCAAACGGGCAGATCTCGCGGAAATTCAGCGGCTCGCCCTCGGTGATCCAGCGCGTGAAACGGCCCTCTTATAAAAGTTATATCAACGAACTGACATTTACGATCAATTCGCGGAACGTTTTCACGCCCTACGGCGGGTTCCGTTATTATCCCAACACAAAAATTGCCGGTTCCACTTTTGCTCAAAACAGCAAAAATCTCTGGGACTTCAAATCGGGACGTCACAACAAGACCGTCAATATCGGCTGGCTTGACGGACACGTTTCCTCCATGAACGGTCTGACGTTGGAAAGACACAGACAAAACGTGCATGTGCCGGCGGGATACAGTTACGGTACTGTGAAACAGAAACAGCAGAGTCTGCTGGGCTTCTATTATTACTGATCCGCCACCGGGAACGGCAAAAAAAACATAAATTGCACGAATTATATATATTATGCAGGTTTGATAGATTGCTTTTTTGCCTGATCGTCGTATAATATATACAGACGATAACAAAATACAGGTGAAAGGAGTAAAGGATGAATCAAACCCACTTGCAAAAACGTGATGCAATTTCTGCTGTGCTGCATTTTACGCTGATCGAACTGCTGGTCGTAATAGCTATCATCGCCATTCTGGCATCCATGCTGCTGCCGTCTCTTTCCAGAGCAAAGGAATTTGCCAACAAGTCCAACTGTGCCTCCAATATGAAACAACTGCTGATGCTGCAGGGATCTTATGCCAGCAACTTCAACGGCATTGTTCTTCCCAATAAGTTCAGATACTTTTATTTTGACAGTGCCGATACCGAGAGCTCGGCAAAAGACGTATGGAGTTCCACAAAAGAACCCGATGAAACAAATAAATCTGCCGGGATCGAGCTTCTGCTTGCAGAAGGCAATATGAAATCGGTCAAAACTGGAAATACCTACCGGAATCCGAAGTTCATTTACTGTCCGACCCAGGCAGCAAAGGCGAGCACAACTGGAAACCTGTATTCCCACTACCCCAATGGGTATGCACCGGGATATTTCTTTGCGTTTTATGATACCAGTTTTGAACAATCAATCGTTCGCAGTGCAAGCGGCGGAAGTAACCAAAAATTTACAACAAAAAATCTGAAATACACCCATAAAGTGAAACGGCCTGCCCATAAAACTTATGTCAGTGAACTGACATATTGCGGCGCCGCCCAGACCGTTCATATCCCCCGTGGGGCGTGGGTGGTCAATCCCAGAGAAAGCCTTATGAACTATGTCCCGGCAAAACTGACCGACGACGTCAAAAACGGCAGACACAATCAGAGAGTCAATGTTGGGTGGCTGGACGGCCATGTCACCTCCGAGGATCCCGTCAAGCTGGAACGGCATCGTCTCGATGTCCATAACAATGGCTGGCGAAACGATACCTACAAACAGAATTCCATGCTGGGGTATTATTACTACTGACCGTGTTTCTTGCGACAGCAACGGACGGCAACGGACAATAACGGACAGGAACGAACAAGAGTATAACACCTCCGTACGGATCCGTACTCATCCGTACCGATCCGTACTTTTCTTTTTTTGTAAAAAACGAGTATAATGTATAAAAAAACACAAGGAGTAAATATGAAAAACAAAAAAAACACACACAAATTTACCTTAATCGAACTTCTTGTTGTGATCGCCATCATCGCCCTCCTCGCGGCGATGCTGCTTCCGGCATTGAGCCATATCAAAGAGACGGCAAAAGGTGTACGGTGTACTGCCAATCTCAAAAACATTTCCATGTGTTACAGCAGTTACGTCAATAACAATAATGGATGGCAGATCCCCCACAGCACATTCGGACCCCAGACGTCCTATTTCAAAACGGACAGGGCTAATCCGGTACGCTATATCATGCACTGGAGCGTTGCATTGCTGATGGAAGACGGTTTCATGGGGAAGGTTCCGGACAATGCCACAATGCGCAGTCTGACATCCTATATCCGTAAGTACTTCCCTTACATGATGTGTGAATCCACCGTGATACCTTACGAAGACAGATTTGATTTCAATCCGGGTTTTATGGCAGTCAATACACCGGGGTTGTGCGACGAATATGCGACCAATGACAATTACTTCAATCTCAAGGTGAAATCTCTGAAAATGGTGGACCGGATGAAAAAACCGGCGATGTCCGCCAGTATTCTGGAAGGGATCGATTGTCCCTATTATGCCTACAATATTTCCGGCAGCGGAAGCAATAACAACAATGTTTCCGCCATTGAAACGTGCCGTAACAATTTAGCGACAGGCAACGTTCAGGCGTATCATCTGGGAAAAGGGATCAAGGTCCTGAACTGGGCGCGGAACGACTTTTTGAAAGGCAGACACAACATGACCAGTTCCGTCCTGTTCTTTGATATGCACATCGAAAAGCGCAAAGGGGCTGAACTGGGCGAACATTACTACAACAAGGACAAAGTCCCGAACAGCATGTTCAAGTTCCATTGAGGCAGGGCAGACACCGGTTTATACGGATCAATACACAAAAAAAGCAATCCGGTAAGCCGATGACCCCTGCCGGTATGAAGTCCCGGAAATAATCGGCTGACCGCGTTCTTTGTTCCGTCTTATTTTTGTTTGTATCGGGGATTTTTTTCTTCTGTCATGTATGTTCATCTTGCAATCGTTATGCGGGAATAAAATATGGATCCTCTTTATCATTTTGCGTTTTGAGATTCTTATATTCCGCTATTTGTCTCCTGATAATATAACACTGCCAAATGGGCATTTTGCGTTCCGCTGTTCACCGCAGGATTATTTTTTTTCATTTTCTTCACTATCTCCTGCTGTAACAACTTCCCAGTGACCACTGTAACCGCTGCCTTTGAATTTTATATGTGGCAGTTTAGCAATATGCCGTTTGATTGTTATTATACTTTTATTGCATTTGCGGGCTAATTCTTCAGTCGTGATCCTGGGATTTTTTCTGATTTCAGCTTCCAGCCATATATCAAGATTCTTGCCTTGAATATCACCTTGGGTATCACCTTGAGTATCACCTTGGGTATCATTCTGAGCGACATTGTCTATCAAGGCAGACTTCAGGGCGTCAAAACGAACCATGAAACCGCAGTCGGATATGTCAAACACCAGATAGGAATTGCCTTAAAATAGAAAGTTCTTTTAGAACATTCTCTTCATATATAATTATTTTCATATGAGCCCAACTCAATTGGCTTTGTACTGTAGAGACAATGTCTTGGATTCTGCAAACTCAATTGTGTACGCACTGCGTATAAAATTTTATCTTCCTGAAAAGTATCCGCACCGCAGAGACAATATTTCAGTAGTGGACAATATGTGATTAACACAATCCCTTTCAGTGGTGTCTATAGGCAAAAGACATTGTTAGATAAACGGTCAGACCGTTTCATAAGTCCAACTGTCAATTTGTCCCGCTTCCTGATCAAAGTTCACACCGATCAGAAAAATCTTTTTGCCGGAGTTCATATATCGGCGATAATAATCCCGATCCTTGATTTGCTGTAATGCGATCTCATCGCTTTTATTTAATTTGAACTCAAAGACAAATACAAAGTCTTCATTTGTCGCAACGGCATCAATTCTGCCGTTGTTTGTTTTGGATTCAGCGACGATACTTATGCCGAG
>JAZNVL010000042.1:0-21564 GCA_045592785.1 Victivallales bacterium
AAAATAATTCAAACCATTCTCTAGCTTATCTAATATAGCACAAAGTTTGAATTCTACACTGTACTGACGCTGTTTTTTTTGTTTTTTTTCCATAAAAAAGTACACCTCAAAAGTTGTGTCCAACTTTTGGGGTGCACTTCAAATATTCTTGCAGCAGCCGTTTTTTGCTTTATTGCAAACCGCAGTTTCAGAGCTTGCAGACGATGTTGTTCTTCCGGGATTCTTCCGCCGCGAACACCATCAGATGGCTTTCCAGGGATTCATCGATCCCCGTAAGGATCAGGGAGGGATCGTTTTCCGCAATGGCGTGAACGAAGTTCGTCATGAGCCCGAAGTCACCGCCGCCGTGTCCGGAGAGGATACCGCCGTCATTCAGCGCATCGGTATTGACCACGCGTTCGGAATTGTCGAGGAAGTGCTTGATCTTTATGATCGTGCTGTCATCCGTTTCGATTTCGCCCTTCGTACCGAAAATACGGGTTTTCCGGGGACCGCCCTCATTGAATGCCGTCATGGTCATGGA
Organism: Victivallales bacterium; assembly: GCA_045592785.1. Taxonomy (GTDB): domain Bacteria; phylum Verrucomicrobiota; class Lentisphaeria; order Victivallales; family UBA1829; genus RGIG8244. The sequence goes on from JAZNVL010000042.1 coordinate 524, forward strand.
TGCGGTGGAGCCATCTTCAAAGAGCATATTGACCACCTGATTATCCACCACGTCATTGTCACAGGCATACACACAGCGACCGTAAGGACCTTCTTCCAACGCCTTCTGCAATGTTGCCGGCGTGACGACCGGGGTGAGAACGTTCACAGGCCAGAGCTTGTGTCCTTTGCAGAAACGATCGGTGTAATAGAGTTTTCTTGCGGAGTAGGGACACATGCTTTCCACTTCCAGCGGGCAATCCACGCAACGGTCCGCTGCGCCTGCAGGTTTTTCCGACGCTTTGAAGTGATACAGCGTTCCGAAGGAATGGATGGAGACGCATTTCTTGTTCATGATACCGCGGATCCAGTCAACGTCATGACAGCTTTTTGCCAGGAGCATACAGCTGGATTCGGCTTCGTTACGCCAGTTGCCGCGCACAAAGGAGTGCGCCTGGTGCCAGTAGCCGACGGGTTCCAGATGCTGCAGAGAAACGATCTCGCCGATCTCGCCGGAACGGAGGATCTCACGCAGAGCCGTGGTGTATTCGGTATAACGCAGCACATGGCAGATCGCCATCATGACACCGGCTTCTTTGACCGCTTTCACGATCCGGTGACAGGCTTCTGCGGTGGGCGCCATGGGTTTTTCCAGAAGGATGTGATACCCCAGTTTCGCACATGCGATCGCGGGGGCTTCGTGCATGTAGTCCTGTGTGCCGATGATCACGCAATCACACATCTTCGCTTCTTTGACGAATTCTTCCCAGCCGGGAAAACGTTTGTCTTCCGGGATGTTGTGTGCGTCACCCAGTTTGTTCCGGACGTAATCATCCGGGTCGGCAACGGCGACGATCTTCAATTCTTCGGGGAATTTCTCTGCGTATTTGGCGTACCCGCTTCCTCTTGATCCGGCACCGAGTACGGCAACTGTTACCTGCTTACCCATAGTTATAATATCCTTTCTCTGATAAGTATTGGTTGATATGGTATAATATAATCGGATAAAACGGTTTTTCAAAGATCGAAAGTAAAAAATTGGGAATATTTTGCCTTTTTTTCTTTTTTTTCGATGGTTCGCTGTAACGTTTCAGCAAATCCGTTCCGCAAATATATATGTTTTCCGTTTTATTTATAAATGAAAGCATTTATTCTTCTTTGATTTTCCTCCGCAAGATGATACATTACCTGCATTTATTTGAAATATGAATGTCGAATGGAGAAGGATATATTATGTTAGTCGGGATTCTTTTGACTTTGATCGTCGGTTTTCTCTGGTCACTGGTCGGTGTCGGTTATAAATACATCGCAAAAGAACAGTTGAGCCTCTTTGATATCTCTTTGGTCACAGGTACGTTCAATCTGATCATCCTCGCTTCGATCCTGGGCGTTAATCTCCACGGACAGGGAGCGGAAGCCTCCATGCCCGGTATCGGCTATATCCTGTTTGTTATTGCTGGGACTCTCTTTCTTGCAGCGGGCAGTTATGTGCTGCAATGGAGTATGAAATACTGCAACAGTTCTGTCAGTTGGGCGATCGGGCAGAGTTCGCTGATCGTCCCGTTTCTTGCGATCACATTCCTCTTCCGGGAGGAGCTTGTGCTCGCCAAAGGGATCGGGACTCTTGTGGTTCTGGGCGGTATGGCGATGCTTGCCATCAGTTCCAAAGGCGTAACGGGTGGAGACGGGAACAAATCCTTTCCCGGGGTACTTCTTGCATTGGCTGCATTTGCGATCCTGGGGATCGGGCAGACCATGGTTTCCTCCACCAGTTTTCTTTCCTACGAAGATACCGCCGGATTCCGTCCCATTCTGGCAACGATCTCGGGCTATATGACCATTGCCGGGGGCAAGATCATTACGAAAGAAAAAGGATTCCGGATCACCCGGAAAGCGTTGGGAGTCATCATCCTTTTCTGTGTGCAGGGACTTCTTGCGCAGATCCTGCAATATCCCGCCATGGATAAATTGAAAGAGGTGGGGATGAACGGGTGTTTCTATCCCATCGCCGTGGGGACCTGTATTGCGCTTTACAGCATCTGGTCCATCGTACTGTTCCGGGAAAAGACGAATTGGCTTGCGATCCTCGGGACCCTTGCGGTGCTTACCGGGGTATGTGCATATTGTTTTTACTGAAAAATCATCCATTTCTTATTGATTTTTTACGGAGATATGATATATTATCCGCATTTTATTCACAATACAATGGAGAATGATATATTATGTTAGTCGGGATTCTTTTGACTTTGTTCGTCGGCTTCCTCTGGTCACTGGTCGGTGTCTGTTTCAAATACATTGCAAAAGAACAGTTGAGCATTTTTGATGTTTCATTGATCACAAATACGATCAATCTGATCATCCTTGCTTCGATCCTGGGCGTCAATCTCCACGGACAGGGCGCGGAAGCCGTTATGCCCGGCATGGGATATGTACTGTTTGTTCTTGCAGCAGCCATTCTCAGTGTCATCGGCAATTTCATTCTGCAATGGAGCATGAAATATTGCAACAGTTCCGTATGCTGGGCGATCGGGCAGAGTTCGCTGATCGTCCCGTTTCTTGCGATCACTTTCATCTTCCGGGAGGAACTTGTGCTGTTCAAAGGGATCGGGACTCTTGTGATCCTGGGCGGTATGGTCCTGCTTTCCATCAGTTCCAAAGGAGAAGTGAAAGAGGGCGGGAACAAATCCTTTCTCGGTGTCCTGCTTGCGCTTTTATCCTTCGCCGCTATGGGGGTCGCGGGCGCCATGCTTTCCGCCACCAGCTATCTTTCCTACGAAGATACCGCCGGATTCCGTCCGGTTCTCTTCATGATCGCGGGGTATATCACGATCGCGGGGGGGAAGATCATCACGAAGGAAAAAGGGTTCAAATTCAACCGGAAAGCATTGGGCATCATCATCATTTACTGTCTGCAGGGATTGCTGGGGCAGATTTTGCAGTATGCCGCCATGGATAAATTGAAAGAGGTGGGGATGAACGGGTGTTTCTACCCCATTGCCGTGGGAACCTGCATTGCGCTTTACAGTATCTGGTCTATCGTGCTGTTCCGTGAAAAAACGAACCGGATCACGATCCTCGGGACCCTTGCGGTACTTTTCGGGGTATGCGCGTATTGTTTCTGCTGAAAGAGCAACAATAAAAAAGCTGCTGCATGGAGAAATGCAGCAGCTTTTTGTTTTTGAATGGTGAGAGATCTTATGCCAGTGTCACAGTGATCCCGGCGGATTCAAACCGGCTGATGAATTCATCGGAAGCAAAACCGTAAACGATGAGTTCGCCGTTTCCGGAAATATTTTCCAGAGTATCGATATCGAGCTGCCAGGTATTGCCGATCGTCATTGTGCCATTAAGGACCAGCGTATCATTTCCGTCTCCGAAACTGGTTATGATATCATCCCATTCCGCTCCGTTGTTGATGATGAGCGTATCATCGCCATTCCCGAAATCAAATGTGCCATAGAGATCAACGCAACCGCCTTCATTGATAGTGACCGTATCATTGCCGTTGCCCATGCGGATATTGCCGCCGTGTTGTGTGTCCTGATCATCCAAACAACTCATCATTGAGACATAGCCGCCCTTGTTGACGGTGATCTTATCATCTCCGCCGCCCATGTTCAGTTCGAAGGTTTGCAGACAACTCCAATTATCCCAGTCATCATCGTCAGTGTCACCGTCAAGATTCACAGCTTTTTTGCCTGTGAGCGTGATGGAATCGGCACCGGTCCCGAATTCGATCGCAGTGATCCCGCCATTGTGAGTCTCAATGCGATCCCACCAGCCGGAGTAGGGATCTTTGCCGTCCATGAAATAACTTTCCGTTTCCAGCCATCCGCCATCTTTCAGAACGACGGTATTGCCGCCATTTCCGAACTGGATCGCGTTGCCGCTGATTTCGCCCCATTCCCGGATCGAGATATTGTTCTTCCCATCGCCAAAGACGATTTTGCCTGTTCCTTCTTCGGGGAAAGAATCCTCTTCGTCGTAATATACCTTTTTCCCGATCTCAATTTCCGTGTCTTGGCAGATGATTGTATTATTGCCATTGCCGAAGTACAGATTGTCGGCATAGAATCCGCCGTCGCTGGTGTAGGATTCCAACGTATTGTTGCCTTCACCGAAATTGACATCCCCGTTGAACCAGACCCCGGCAGCACCACAGCTCTTCGACTTGGGAATGATCAGCGTATCGTTTCCTGCGCCGAAGTCCAAACCCTGCTGGAAGTAAGAGAACGTGGTTGCATTCGCCTGGGCAAAGTCATCGCCGTCAGTTGTTTTCAGCGGGGAGACGACAGCCGTTTTCAATATTTCGTCGAATTCACTATTGGAATAGTCATCATATTTATCGGCGAACTTCTTGTCCCCGAAATACTGTTTCGCATCCACCGCCGGTTCGGTCGCAGGGGCTGATTGGAGCTTGATGCTCTTCTTCGCGACCTTGGATTCATTGTTGTTATCATCAACCGCAGTGACTTCCACATTGACTTTACCGGAAAGTCCATCCAGTGCCCGGGTGAAGGTCGTACCGCTGTATTCGGTTGCCACCTGTACCCCATTGATCCAGATGTTGTACGCAAGATTTTTGTCAAGGTTATCGGTGAACCCGGTCATTGAGATCTGAAGCGTATCCAGTTCATCTCCGGTTTGCGTGATCGTGATCTTTCCTGCCTTCGGGTCCGTGCTGTCTGCCACAAAGAACGTTTCCGCTACCGAAGGTGTGCTTGCTTTCTTTGCCTTGTCATAAGCGATCACAGAGACCGTATGTTCCCCTGCGGAAAGTTTCTTGATGTTGATCTCATTGGTCTTTGTCTTGTATGTTTTACCATCGATCTTGACCTCATAACTGACAACGCCCACATTGTCTGTTCCTTCCTCCCAGGAGATCGTGGTCAATTTTTCCGTGGCGGAGCCTACCGTCACGCCGATGACCTGATCCGGAGGGGTCACGTCTTTGATGGTGATATTCTTTTTCGCCGCTTTGGATTCATGTCCGTAGTTATCGACGGCCGTGACTTCCACCGTGATTTTCCCGGCGAGATTTTCTTTCGTGTAGATATACTGGTCCTCCGTCCAGGGATTATTCTTATCCCTTACCGTTTCTCCATTTACCTTGATGGTGTACCCCGCGATCCCGCCGGCATCGGTAAAATTGGACATGGCGATCCGGATGGAATCCTGGTCTCCTTCTACCTGTGTGACAGTGATCTTTCCTTTTTTGGGGTCGGTGATATCGGCAACGGTGAATGTTACCCACTGGGAAAGCAAAGTTTCATCATCATTTTTATCGAGAGCCACCACGGCAAACGTATATTCACCGGGTTCCAGATTTTTGATTTTGATGAAATCTTTTTTTGTTTCATAACATTCCGGTTCAATGTGGGGACCTGTTACATAGACCTCATATTCATCCAAACCGGCTTCGAGATCAATATGATTCCACCGCAAAACAGTTACTTTTTCGTTTGCACCCGGATCAACGGTAAGACCTTCCACTTGCATACCTTGAAATATGACTGACATAATCGTGCCTCCTGTATAGTTAACGGGTTTGAATATCGGTACAACACGAATATATCATGTAAAAAAGTTCTTTTCAAGTCTGAGATCTATTTTTTTTGATTTTTTACAGAAAATACGCTTGAAATTGCAGAAAATGGATGTATATTATAACCATAATCCACAAAATGGACGCTTAGTTCAGTTGGTTAGAACGCATCCTTCACACGGATGAGGTCACAAGTTCGAGTCTTGTAGCGTCCACCATCCTTCGCTAAAGCTACGGATGGCAAGCCTGGCTTGCCGTTCGTAGATTTTTTTTGCAAACAATATACTGCAAACCCGCATATCGCCCTGTCCGGAAAATAATTTTTCCCTATTTATATTTGCATTTTGTATTTACACTGTTACATTATCAGCAGATGAACCATAACAAGGAGAGTATGCCATGGAAAACACAATTTTTGATTCTCTGCCGGGTGATATGCTGGCGTGGCCGCAGGAATGGGATGAACTGTCTCCGGTTTCTGATTTCATGCAGGAGGAACAGGCGGATCTCTATCTTTCCAATTATTCCGCAAAAGTGGATTCCGATGGCGATACCACCGTGAAGTTCCGCGTGGGGAACAGGGGGAAGGGGTTTTCCGGTGCAACGACCGTTTCCATTTACTGCGGTTCCCTGCTGATCGATACCATCGCCGTTTCCGCTCTCCCGCCAAAAGAAAAAACTGCTTTCACTTATACGATCCCCGCAGGTACGTTCCCCGCAGGTACTCATACCCTGACTGTTTTCGTTGATGACGGGAATCAGGTCATGGAGTCCAATGAGAATAACAACAGCAAGCAGAAGAAAATCAAGATCCGTTCGGATATCCAGCTTGTCAGTCTTTCTGTCCCCGCAGATGCGACGACCGACGACGAGATCACGGTCTCCTTTACTGTGATCAATCAATGCGCCGCGATCGGAGCCACGGAAGCGTATATTTATGACGGCGGCAAAAAGATCGGTTCGGTGGATGTGAAGGCGTTGGAGATCGGGGAAAGTGCAACTTATTATTTCACCATCGATGCCGATTCCCTTTCCGCGAAAAAACACAAGATCAAAGTGGCGTTGGACGGCGCAAAGGATGTGGCGGAATCCAACGAAAAGAATAACTGGAAAACGGAAAGTGTCAAGATCACCCGTCTTGCCGCCGATCTTTCCGTTGTCGATATGCAGCTGCCCCGGGAAGCCGTGGAAGATGAAGAAGTCGATCTTCAATTCACGGTGATCAATGAGGGAACCAAAGCCGCCTGTGCCACGGAAGCGTATATTTATGACGGCGGCAGAAAAATCGGGGCGGTGGATGTGGCAGCGTTGGAGATCGGGGAAAGTGCAACCTATCATTTTGCCATCGAAGCGGATTCCCTTTCTGCAACGAAGCACAAGATCAAAGTCGTGCTGGATGCCGAACAGGAAATCTGGGAGTTGAGCGAGAAAAACAATACGGAGACGGAGAGCATCAAGATCGAACGCGCCGCCGCCGACCTCGAAATCGACGATATGTCGCTGCCCTCCAGAGCCACCGATGACGAAAAAGTGGAACTCCAATTCACGGTGATCAACAACGGTACTCATGCCGCCTGTGCCACCGAAGCGCATATTTATGACGGTCTGGAAAAAATCGGATCGGTGGATATCGCGCCGTTGGAGATCGGGGAGAGTGCCACCTATACTTACATCATCGATACCGACGAACTTTATCTCGGTAAGCACAAAATCAAAGTGATTCTGGATGCCGAACAGGAAATCTGGGAGTTGAGCGAGAAAAACAATACGGAGACGGAGAGCATCAAGATCGAACGCGCCGCCGCCGATCTCGTGATCGATGATATGTCGCTGCCTTCCGAAGCCACCGATGATGAAAAAGTGAAACTCAAATTCACCGTGACCAACGAGGGAACAGATGCCGCCTGTGCCACCGAAGCTTATATCTATGACGGCATCATCAAGATCGGCGAAGTGAAAGTTGCCGCCCTTGAAATCGGGGAGAGTGCCACCTATACTTACATCATCGATACCGACGATCTTTATATCGGAAAGCACAAGATCAAAGTCGTGCTGGATGCCGGACTGGATATCTGGGAATTGGATGAGAAAAACAATACCGATACCGAAAGTATCAAAATCGGGAAAGAAGATCCCTGGTATTGGCCTTTCAGTTCTTCGGAGCCTCTGACGCTTCCTGTCGCCGGGTGTGCGACCGACCGGATCCCCGGTGTTTCCACGCAGGAAACCCCGTTGTCTCTGTTGGCGTAAGCCGGACTGAAAATAACTCTCTCCGAAAAGGAATTGCGTTTATTTGAACTCATTTCAGCCGGGGACGGAAAAAAATTGAAAAAATTTTGAAAAAAATTGGAAAATTGATTTGCAATTTAAAAATGAGGTGTTATATTAAGTTGTAGTGATTACAAAATTGAAGTCGCATCAAGTTAATAACAACACAAGGAGAACAAACTATGAGCGAAATCAAGAAATTCGTCTGCCCCGTCTGCGGTTACATCCACGAAGGAACCGAAGCACCGGAAAAATGCCCGCAGTGCAAATGCCCGGGCTCCAAATTCAAAGTGGAAGGTGAAGGGGAAACCCCGTTTGCCGCAGAACACGTCATCGGGATCGCCAAAGGCGTGGATGCCGAAGTCCTGGAAGGATTGAAGGCGCACTTTGAAGGGGAATGTACGGAAGTCGGTATGTACCTCGCCATGAGCCGTCAGGCGGATCGTGAAGGTTATCCGGAAATCGCGGAAGCGTTCAAGCGTTATGCGTTCGAAGAAGCAGAACATGCTTCCAAGTTCGGCGAAATGCTGGGTGAAGTGGTGATGCCCTCCACCAAGACCAATCTGGAACTGCGTGCCGCTGCTGAAAAAGGCGCATGTGCCGGTAAGTTCGACATCGCGAAACGTGCGAAAGAACTGGGCTACGATGCCATTCATGACACGGTTCACGAAATGGCGCGTGACGAAGCCCGTCATGGACAGGGTTTTGCAGGCCTGCTGAAACGTTACTTCGGTAAGTAATTCATATTCATGCGTGCGGAGTGAAAGAGACTCCGCACGCATGTTTTCGAAAAGGAGATATACCGTTATGGATACCAGAGAAGAAAGCATCCGGAAACTCCGGGAACGGGGATTGCGTCCTTCGGAACAGCGTATTGCGGTATATTCGTATTTACTGGAAAACCGTATTCACCCGTGCGCGGAAGGGATCTACCAGGCATTGTCGCCGCAGTACCCCACGCTGTCGCGGACCACGGTTTACAATACGCTGAAAAGTTTTGAAGAGAGCGGGCTTGTGATGCGTCTGACGATAGAAGACGGGGAAGTCCGTTACGATGTGAACACCATCTTTCACGCTCATTTCAAGTGTGAACACTGTAAAAGCGTGACCGATTTCTTTCCTGCGGGATTTGAAGAAAAGATCCCGCATCCGGGGAATGGTTATGAAGTTTCCCAGATCCGGCTGGATTTCTACGGGACGTGTCCGGCGTGCAGTGAAAGAAAAGCGGAATAATTTCTGAAAAAAGCGGAAAAAACATTGACACACCGTGAAAACGTGTTATAGTATATCCTGATTTGTCATCACAGGAAAGGATATACGATGAAAAAACTGTTTTTTATTCTTACATCTTTTTTAATTGCAGGCAGTGTGATTGCTGACCCCGATATTTCCAAACGGCACGTCAAAATGGCGGAGCAATACGGCGTAACGATCGAAGTGGATAACTTCACCCGCGCCGAGAACGGAAAAGTTCTGAATCAGAAAATATTGGATTCAGAAATGGATATCATGTTTTCCGAGATGGCTAAACTCTCCCCCAATATGGTGCGGATGTGCAGTTGCAACAAGATCAAGATCACGGGGGCTCATGCCAGAGATGCCTACACCGAACGCGGCATCATGCACTTCAAGTATCAGACGACCCACATGATCCGCCGCTTGCTGTTTAGCCACTTTGACCTGCTTTCCAGCTGCAATTCCGCGTGGAGACGGTTGAATCCGGAAGGGTTTTACTACGGGCGCGGGTGTCGCGGCGGACGTTTTCAGGATTTGAGTCTCCGTCAGATCGCGTATTCGGGGGAAATGCTCACCATTTACGCGCCGTTGTTTGTGTGGGAACATGCCGCGCTGTATGAATCCGGCGAGCGGACTGCGATCTTTGAATATTTGACTTCCCCGGATGCCAAGACCCGGAAAGCGGCGCAGAAAAAGATGAAAGAAAATGCGTTGTTCCGTAAGAAAGCATATTGGATCATCGGGACGACCTCCTACGGTACAGGGATGAATTTCTGGACGAAACTGTATAATTTTTCGGGCGGGGAAATCTCTGAGATCCAGAAAGTCGCTCCGAAACCGGAACGGGATTTCGGCGCAAAGATCGAGTTCGAAAAAGAAAATATGAAAGTATATGGCGATCAACTGCGGACCGTGTTTGCGTTATACAATTTCCCGGTCCATGTCGTGAAATCTCTTTCCTTGCGGAAGATCCGGTTTGTGGATCTGAAAGATCCGAAGGAACGGAACGACGGGACGAAGATTTCCGGTACCACGCTGAAGATCCGCCCCGGGGATCGTGCAGGCTTGATGAAGGAAGTGTATAAAGCCTACTGCAAGAAACGCGGGAAAAGTCTGATCGGGAAATTTGACGACGAGTTTCTTGAAATGTATAACGGGAAAATCCCGGTGGAAAACGCAGAGAAGATCATCCGCGGGACAGCAAATGAGTTCCGCGATAATTACTGGGCGGACTACGAGCAGAAGATTGTCGATACGGCAGAAGATGAAAAATATGAGGGCGAATTCAATAAACTGGGTTTGAGACTGGTTACTGAATTCCCCAAAGGCTGTTCCGGAACTGCGGTTGAAGAAGATGACGGGCAGAACGGTATGCGTGCTGTCAAAGCAGTTTGTACCATGCTGGATGAAAAATTTGTCCGCGAGACCGGGATCCGGAAGATCCTGTTTTTCGTAGATATGCAGCAAGGGGAAACGGAGATCAAAGACGGGATCACAGTGGGTGATACGCTCTGTCTCAAAATCCGGAATTATGCACTGGTCCGCGTGATTTACCGTGAATTTTTCCTTGCGTATGACAAGAAAAAAGACAACCGGGATTGGGAAATTCTGCTTGCCAACGACAAAAAGAGCTCGGCTTTTGTGTCATCGGATGCCAAAAAGTCGCACGCGCTTGACCGCGCTTATACGTTCGCTTATCTGATGTATCAACCCACCCGGGTCTTCAATCAGGCGAAAAACTCCAAGACGTTACAGCAGAAGATCGAGTACATCACCTCGATGAAACTGCACAAACAGCTTCCCCGTCTGAAACCGGTGAAAGTGAAACCCTGATCACGGCTGTACTGCGGCAGTTCCGGATGGGACCGCGGCGGTACTTGCCGGAGCCGGGACTGTGGCGACGGGCCCCATTTTCAGTTTGACGATCTCCATCTGCATGAGTTCGGCGCGTTTGCCGTAGAAGGAATGACTGGAGATCTTCCAGGAGCCGTTGATCTTATGCAGGATGATGGGGAACGCGGTTTTTCTGCCTTCGTAGAGCAATGTGACCACGACCATGCAGCTGCCGTCCTCCCGGAGCTGTCCGGGTGAAAACTCGGTGATGATCCCTTTCCAGAATTGCTGTTGACTTTCCTTCTGTTTTTCCAGCGCCTTGCGGATCTCTTCGGATTCGGCAAATTCGTTCAAAACTTCATTGCCGTCCGGGGTGAGATATTGGCGCAGTCCGAAGACATCGCCCTGTGCTGCAGTCTCAAAATATCCTTTCACGACCTGTTCGGGCGCGAGGCCGTCGCCATTGTTCTGCTGGATACATCCGGTAAAGAGGATCGCGGCGAGACAGAGCATTACGGGAGAGAGTTTCATATTGATATTCCTTTCTTTGAGTTATAATTCATCGGGTTTGAGTGCTTTGATCTGATCGCGGAGCGCGGCTGCGCGTTCAAATTCCAGATTCTGTGCTGCTTCCAGCATATCGGCTTCCAGCGCATCGATGATCTCATCGAGATCCTTTGCGCCGGTCCGGGCGAGAAGTTCAGCCGTTTGGTCTTTCGTGAGATCGGGGAGTTTCTTCCCGGTCCGTTTTTTGGTTCCGGACTTGATGTCGGACGTATCATAAGAGCCCATATTCTCCCGTATGGATGCGGTGACGGCACTGTACGATGTCTCATGCACATTCCGCTTGGCGTTGTTCGCTCCTGTTTTGGAGTCGATGCCCAACACATCGGTAATGGATGCCCGTATGCTTTTCCGGATCGTCTGCGGCGTGATATTGTGTTCCAGATTATACGCCATCTGACGTGCCCGGCGTTTTTCCGTGATCTCCATGAGTGCTTTCATGCTGTCCGTTACATTATCGGCGTAAAGGATCACATAACCCCCGGCGTTACGGGCGGCGCGGCCCGCCACCTGAATGAGAGAACGGGACGACCGGAGAAACCCTTCCTTATCGGCATCCAGAATGGCGACAAGGCGGAGTTCGGGCAGATCGATCCCTTCCCGCAGGAGGTTGATCCCCACGATACAATCGAAGTCACCGGCACGCAATTCATTGAGGATCCGCACCCGTTCGATGGCATCAATATCGGAATGGAGATATTTCACCCGGATCCCCAAACCGGAAAGATAATCGCTGAGGCGTTCCGCGCTTTTCTTGGTGAGTGTGGCGACCAGGGAACGGAATCCGCCTTCCGTACAGCGGCGGATCTCTTCGATCACGTCGTCGATCTGATTTTCCAGGGGGCGTACTTCCACCGGCGGATCCAGCAATCCGGTGGGGCGTACCACCAGTTCGGTGACATTGCCGTTGCTGTGTTCGTTTTCGAAATCGGCGGGCGTGGCGGAAACAAAAACCGTGGTCCCGATCATGGAGAGAAACTCTTCAAATTTCAAAGGACGGTTATCCAGGGCGGAGGGCAGGCGGAAGCCGTAATCCACCAGCATCTGTTTCCGGCTCCGGTCGGCTTTATACATGGCTTGCAACTGGGGCAGGGTCACATGAGATTCGTCAATGAACAGCAGATAATCTTTCGGGAAGAAGTCCAGAAGGCAGAACGGACGTGATCCTTCCTCCCGGAAAGCCAGGTGCCGGGAATAGTTTTCGATTCCGGAACAATATCCGATCTCGTTCATCATTTCCACGTCGTACGTCACACGCTGGAACAATCGTTGTGCTTCCACCAGTTTCCCCTGTGATTCGAACCAGGCGACCCGTTCCTTCATTTCCGCCAGGATCCGTTCCGATGCACGCCGGACCTGATCCTGGGGCATGACAAAGTGCTTGGCGGGGAAGATCAAAGCCTGTCCCACCCGTTCGATGAGACGTCCGCTTTTGATATCATAGCGGGAAAGGGAATCGATCTCATCGCCCCAGAATTCCACCCGGAGATATTCATCTTTCTGGGAGAGATACACATCCACATGATCGCCCCGCACGCGGAAATTGCCCCGTTCCGGTGCCATGTCATTGCGTTCATACTGCACGGCAACCAACTGATGCAGAAAGATATCCCGGTCCAGGGATTCCCCCCGTTTCAACCGGATGCTCATGTTGTAATAATCTTCCGGGGATGTCAACCCGTAAATGCAGGAAACACTGGCAACGGTCAGCACATCTTTCCGTTCCAGCAGCGAAGCCGTGGCGCTGAGCCGGAGCCGTTCGATATTGTCATTGATACTGCAGTCTTTTGCAATGTAGGTATCGGTCTGCGGGATATAGGATTCCGGCAGATAATAGTCGTAGTAACTGATGAAATACTCCACCGCATTCTGCGGCATGAAGGATTTGAACTCACTGTAAAGCTGGGCGGCAAGAGTTTTGTTGTGGGAGAGGACCAGGGTCGGTCGTGCCGTGCCCAGGGCTTCCAACGTCTTCGCCAGCGTGAAGGTTTTCCCGGACCCCGTGACACCCAGCAGGGTTTGGAACGGCATTCCGCTGCGGATCCCGTTTGCCAGGGATTCGATGGCACCGGGCTGATCCCCGGCGGGCGCGTATTCAGATTCAACAATAAACCGGTCTGCCATAATGATCACGCAAAGGAAAAGAGTTTTGCTGCATTGCCGTGGAAGATCTTCTTCACGTCATCGGCGGTGAGGCCAGCCATATCGGCGGCATACTTCATAGCCCGGAGTTGTTCGTAAACCACCAGCGTGCTTTCGCTGTTGCAGTGCTTCAATTCGCCGGCATGATAGAACTGCCATGCCTTGCCCCAGGTGATGTAATTCCCGTGAACACCACCCGCCGCAATGTTGTCCGAACCGAACATCATCCGTTCGATCTTTTCGTGCTTGAACAGAAGATAATGACTGCGTACATCGCATACGGCGGAGTGATCGTAATAGAGATTGGGCATATCCCGCAACTCAAAGATCGCCTTTTCCAACATGAACGCATTGAAGGAACGGGCACAATGCGCCAGGATCCATTTGATCCGGGGATAACGCGCCGTATACTGCCGCAGATCGTTCCGGTTGTCCGGATCCGCGATCCCGTCCCGCTTGGAGAGATGCAGTGTGATGGTCATGCCGTGTTCATCCGCCACTTCCATCAGGTGTTCCGGCAGATACCCGGCGATCCGGCTGTTTGTTGTATCTTCCGCAAAAAGCAGATACGGTTTGAGTCCGGTGAAATGATACTTCCGGATCATGGCATCCAGTTTCTCCGCTTTCATTTGCGGCAGGACCAGCGCGGATCCCAGCTTGCGCGGCGATTTTTTCATTTCCCGCGCGACAAACCGGTTATGCGCTTCCAGATCCAGTCCGGCAATGGGCGTTGCCAGCAGATTGTAAGAGAGTGTTCTGCCCGGGTATAATGACTGCGACCACCGGTGGATGTCATCATACCCGGCATCCAGCCGGAGAAGCTGTGCCGGGTTGTCATTGGTCCCGCAGGCGGAGTCATCCCAGATATGGATATGGGCGTCAAAGACCTGTTCCGGGACGAAATCGTTGAGATATTCGAACCAGAATTCCCGGTCAAAGTCTGTAACATCGAACTGCATTTTCATGGATCATACACCTTTTGCTTTCATTACCCATACCATATCACGCGAACCGTATTTGTCAAGCATCGAACCGGATTTTACGGCTGATCCCAGTTTTCCCGTTTCATGGGGAGCACTTCCAGATCGCCCAGCTTGGCACCGTAATCGATCAAACGTTTCCGCACGTTCACGCCATCCAGTTCCGAGATCATGCACTGCGATTCTTTCGCCATCGCCGCTGCCATACCCGCCGCCTGACCGATGGCGGTCATGATGGGCATGACACGGAGACTGCTGTTGACCATGTGATCGGAGGAAAGACAGCGGGAAGAGATGAGCAAATTATCCATATCCTTTGCCACGATACATCCGTAAGGGACTTCATACCAGTCACATTCGGGCAGGGGACGATAGATGAACCCTGCCGTTTTTGAGTTGTGGACGTCCACAGGATAATGGATCCGGGCGATGGCATCGGGATACTTCCGGAGCGCATCATAATCCTCCAGAGTCAGCCATTGCCGTCCCACGACTCTGCGGCTTTCCCGTGCGCCGATATGATTCGCCATGGAAAGGAGTTTTGCTTTTTCGAAACCGGGCGCTTTGGCATTGAGGAACCGGATCAGCTGACGTACCTGACGGCGTGCTTCGATCTCCGCTTTGGAAAGGTCTTCGCCATCCAGCGGGTTGAGCCCGCCCACCCGGGTCTGATTGAAATGTGCCACATCATCATAGAGGGAATGGAACCAGCCGATGGAGTCATTGGGGGCATCCACCACTTCGCCGGCTTCTTTCGCCGCGACCCAGAGTTTGGAGATATCCGCCGGGGGGATATTTTTCTCGGGACAGAGTCCGTTCATCTTGAAACAGAGGGTCATGGGCTGACAATCCCCTTCGCCGTCGCCGAACTCAAAATCACAACCTGCTTTCGCCGCAAGGTCGCCATCCCCGGAGGAGTCGATGAATGTCTCGGCGGTGAGATAAGAGAGTCCGCTCTTGGAGTGGAGGACTACCGCCTTGATCTTGCGGTCCTCCTTGATCACGTCGAAGAACGTATGATGGAACAGGAGCCGTACGCCGGCTTCCAGACACAAGTCTTCCGCCGCAAACATGGCGGCAAATTTATCCAGCCGGATATCGATCCATTCGCTCAAATTTTCAGTGACCGGGGGCAGTTCATCCTGGGGCAGATACTTGCGCATGGTCTTGATCCATTCGATATAGAACGGACCGTCAAGGGTCTTGTGGTTGATATGATTGGGCATGAAGGGCTGTACTTCCCCGATGTACGCCATCCCGCCGAGCTGTCCTTCTTTTTCGACAAGCGTGACACTGGCACCGTTCCGTGCCGCGGTGACTGCCGCCGAAATCCCGCCGGGCCCGCCGCCGATGATCACCACATCACTGTGGCCCAGAAATTTGAGTTCCTGTTTCAGTTCGTACTGCATATCATTTCTCCTTGTGTATTTGTTTTCTTATCGCCCAAGGCAACGACGAGTGTCACCGCCGCTATGATCACTACGGTCCCCAGACACAAACGGAATGTAAACGCTTCGCCATAGATCATGATCCCGAATACCACCGCAGTCACCGGTTCCAGTGCCCCCAGGATCGATGCCCGGGTCGCTCCGATGTAACGGATCCCCAATGTCATCAGCAGGAATGAGATCACGGTGGGGAACAGCGCAAGAGCCAGTGCACAACTCCAGGCACTTGCCGTCACCGGCAGCTGGATCCCGTCACAGAACAGACTGTATACCAGGAAAATGGGGATCCCGCCCGCCATGACGTAAAAGATCAGAACGTCCGCCGGGAGCTTGCCCAGGTCCGTCGTTTTCAGCATCACCATGTATACCGCATAAGTGAACGCGGAGATCATGGTCAGGATCACTCCGTAAGTATCCAGTGTCGCGCCGTCTCCGCCCCGGTAAAGAATCGCGATCCCTGCCAGTGCACCGAGCAGTCCCAATGTCGTTTGCCAGGAGAGTTTTTCCTTGAAGAAGGCAGTCATCATGACCGCCACCATCACCGGGTACACAAAGAGAAGGGTGGAGGCGATCCCCGCATCCATTTCGTTGTAACTCAAATACAAACTGGCGGAAGATGACCCGCAGAGAAGTCCGCCGGCAATGGCGGGAAACACCAGCTTTCCCGGAAGACGGAATGACTTTTTCCGCCAGAGAACGAGTCCCGCAAGGATCACGCAGGAAAGCAGATAACGGTAGAACAGCACATCTTCTGCGCCGAACCCTTTGTTATACATGGGCAGCGCAAACAACGGGTTCATCCCGTAGGTCATGGCACCCAGAATACTGTAAATAAATCCGTTACGGATATCGCGATCCATGATCAGAACAACTCCGGCTGCCATGGAGTATCGGGTGTGGTTTCCGGTACTGCGGTTTCCTGTTTGCGTTTTTCCAATTCTTTATACATGCTGCGCAGTTCCATCTTCTGTGCGAGAGCCAGGATCCCGGCATAATCGGGCGTTGCCCGCTGGAATTGTTCCGCGGTAAGACACATCCCTTCGCAGGGTGTCGTGAGCAGACGGACCAGTTCCCGGTTGATCTTCAACTGTTCCGCGCCGCCGACAAGTTTCTCCCGCAACGTTTCCCGTTTGATCTGTTCCGGGTTCGCCAGAATGGCATCGATGGATCCGAAATCATTGAGCAGCTGCGCCGCCGTCTTGGGACCGACACCCGGGATCCCGGGAATGTTGTCGGAGGTATCCCCCACCAGTGCCAGATAATCCAGAATGGCACAGGGCGGCACACCGAACTTCTTCACGGTTTCCGCATTGCCCCGTTTCAGCAACGCCTTCCCGTCAGGGGAGGGGACCAGCATTTCCACCCGGGGGGAATCGATGAGCTGGGAAAGGTCTTTATCGCCGGAAGCAATCCGGATCTGACGGTCCGGAAATTCATGAACGATACACCCGATCAGGTCGTCCGCCTCCCAGTTCTCCCGGGAAAGACACTGCCAGCCGAATGCCCCGATCAGCTCCCGGATCACAGAAAGCTGACTGCGCAGATCGTCGGGCATGGGCGGACGGTTCGCTTTATAGAGCGGGGCGAGAGCCAGACGGTGTTGCGGTTTGCCTTCATCGAACACGAACGCCCCGTCATATTCCGGGTATTCGTCCTGGATTTTCAGGAGGAACCGGAGCATGGCGAACACGGCATTGGTGGGTACTCCCTGACTGTTCGTGAGGGCGCGGACCGCGTAATAGGAACGGTAGATCCACGCGTAAGCATCTATGAGCAGGATCGGTTTCATTGTGACTTCTTTCTGCCTTTTTTGGGTGCCGGTGCAGAGTCCCCCGTCCGGAGCTGATCCAGTACATCCCAGGGGGATTGTTCCGGGATGAATGCTTCTTCTTTTTTCGCGGCTTTGCACTTGCATTTTCCCTGATTGAGATTGGTCCCGCAGCCGGAACAGATGCCCTTGCAGTCTTCATCACAGAGGAACCGCATGGGGAAGGCAAGAAGCAGTTCCTCCCGGACCTCACCGGTGATATCCACTTCCTGTTCGGCACATTTCTCCCGCAGAATACAAAGATCTTTCACGGCAAGCGTATACGCAAATTCCTCGGCGCACCGGGCGCAGGTGGTGATCACCGGGACCATGACTTTCCCCCGGACCACCAGGTCACCCCCCGCCATGGAGGCGTAAAGCTGATATGTGATATCGCCGGTGGCTCTGATTTCCCACTGACATTCTTCCAGATTGAGGATCTCCGCCTTTTCCGTGCCGTCAACGGTCAATATTTCGCAGGGCGGGATGTGACAGGTATTGATTATGATCATAATGACTTATCCTTTATTGAACTTGTTGTGGATCGCCCGGGCCACGCAATCCGGCACGAACGTACTGATGTCGCCGCCGCAACGTGCGATTTCTTTGATGAGACGGGAACTGACGAAGGAATATTCGGGACTGGGCATCATGAACACGGTTTCGCAGTTCTTGTTCAGTTCCCGGTTCATCAACGCCATCTGAAATTCGTATTCGAAGTCGGAAACGGCACGGAGTCCGCGGATAACGGCACAGGCATCGAACTTCGCCAGTGCATCCACGAGGAGTCCCTGATAGGAAAGGACCTCCACATTCGGAATGTCTTTCGTCACTTCCTTCAATAATTCCACCCGTTCCCCGAAAGAGAAAAGCGGGGATTTTTCACCGTTGACCGCCACCAGGATCACCAGTTTGTCGAAGAGCGCGGCGGCACGGCGGACCACGTCATAATGTCCGTTGGTAACGGGGTCGAAACTCCCGGGGTAAAGTACAGTTCTCATAACGATCCTTTCTCTTTGAGCTGTTGAATGTCACCGGTCTCCAGATAATCGGATTCCGGATCATAAACGCCCAGTTCGCCCTTTTGAGCGAATGCGGGCAAGATATACATGCGGCAGTCACCGGACTCGATCACACGGCACTCATGGAAGTGTCCGGCAAAGATCCGGTTGATACCCTGTTTGGCGAAACGTGCGATGGTTTCCTCTGCATAACGAGCGGGAAAATATTTCTTGTTCACCTGATTGGTGTGACGCAGGGAATGCCGGATCTTCCAGGCGATCCCCGGTCCGATCTTCTTGAATATACGCATCAGAAGTGCCGTGAAGATGTTCCGTACCGCCAGGCGAAGCAATTGATATTTCCAGTCCCTGCGATTGATCCGGTCCCCGTGGAAAAACGCAAAACGGGTCCCCGTGATATGATTCGCGGAAATGCCGCTGAACGCATCTTTCCGGTATGCAGCTGTGAAAAATTCATGATTCCCCTCCAGAAAATAAACGGTCCGGCGGGCGCTTTCCTCCCGACACCATTGCAGAAACTTTATCTGTGCCGGAGATTCATATCCGGGGAGCGCAAACCAGAGGTCGAAGATATCACCCAGAAAGACCAGGGAAACGGCAGGCGGCAGCGCACGGATCTCTTCCAGCATCCGGAAGAACCGCTCTTCGTTTTCGCCGCCGTCCAGATGGGCATCTGCGACTAAAATCAGTTTGTTTTCCTCAAAAACCATAAAAAAACCTGTATTTTTTTACTTTTTCATTTGCAAATTGAAAAAAGTGTGGCATATTACATACTATCACGCCAGCTTAGCTCAGTGGTAGAGCTGCTGATTTGTAATCAGCCGGTCGTTGGTTCAAGTCCGACAGCTGGCTCCATTTTTTTCCCCCGAAATCCATTTTGTAACCTTTCCGTTTCATCATTCTGACCAGAAACTCGCCCGGTACATGCAATTCACCGCCGCCCGTCCGCAACGAAATATTCGGATGGTTCTTCCCGTGATAATCACTGCCGCCGGATTCCATCAGGGAAAGCTCACGCGCCGCTTCCTGCGCCATCCGGGTCTGTCCCGCCGAATACATACTGTAATACGTTTCCAATCCATCCAGTCCGGCATACCGGAAGATTTTCAGCAACCGGATCAGTGCCGGACGGCGATCCACGCATAACATCGGGTGCGCCCAGATGGCAAGTCCGCCCGCCCGTTTCACCGCCAGAATCGCGGTTTCGGGGGAGAGCGGCGTACGCGGAACATAATATGGACGCCAGTTGCCGATGTATCGCTGGAATACCGTTTGCAGATCCGGGAAATACCCTTTCTCCACCAGCACACGGGCAATGTGGGGACGTCCGATGGATTCCCCGCCGGATGCCCGGATCACTTCCTCTTCCGTAATGTCGTAGCCATTCTCCTGAAACTTGCGGATGATGTCCAGATTCCGGCGCAGACGGTCTGCACGCCGTTCTTCCAGAAGATCGTTCAGTGCCTTGTTCTCCGGATCGATGAACAAACCCACGATATGGATCTCATGCTTTTCAAAATGACTGGAGAGTTCCACCCCGGGGATCCCGCAGAGCCCGTTCGCTTGCGCCGCCGTAAGAAAATCCGGAAGCCCGGCAACCGTGTCATGATCGGTCAACGCGACGGCATCCAAGCCTGCGTTTACCGCATTCTGCACCAGTTCCACGGGGGAATCCGAACCATCGGATGCCGTACTGTGGGTGTGCAGATCGATCTGCAATTCCCGGTCAAACATGTTGATCTCCTTGAAAACTCTATTGATTTGCAGGTAATATAGCATGAAGTTTGCAATTTTTCAAAAGAAACACTTGATAATTTTAAAAAATGTGGTATCTTATAGGGATCATTTTGGATAACAACACAAGATAAGGGCAAGACATGACGAAAAAAGCAACCAAGTCCGCTCCGGCGGCAAAAAAAGTTGTTCCCGCAAAAAAAGCGGGATCCGCCAAGAAAACTGTCACCCCTGCGAAGAAAGTTGAAGCAGTGAAGAAGGCAGAACCCGTGAAGAAAGCCACTCCTGCGAAAAAGGCAGAACCCGTGAAGAAAGCGGCTCCCGCACCTGCGAAGAAAGCGGCTCCCGCACCTGCGAAGAAAGCGGCTCCCGCTCCTGCAAAGAAGGCGGCTCCCGCACCCGCGAAGAAAGCGGCTCCCGCACCCGCGAAGAAAGCGGCTCCCGCACCCGCGAAGAAAGCGGCTCCCGCACCCGCGAAGAAAGC
>JAZNVL010000043.1:0-15266 GCA_045592785.1 Victivallales bacterium
TTTTTTTTGCATGTTTCTCCGTATGGATCCGTACCGATCCGTACCGATCCGTACTTCCAATCTTTTTCGAAATTCTTTTGCAGCAGTTTTTTTTTGCATGTTTCTCCGTACCGATCCGTACCGATCCGTACTTCCAATCTTTTTCGAAATTCTTTTGCAGCAGTTTTTTTGCATGTTTCTCCGTATGGATCCGTACCGATCCGTACTTCCAATCTTTTTCGAAATTCTTTTGCAGCAGTTTTTTTTGCATGTTTCTCCGTATGGATCCGTACCGATCCGTACCGATCCGTACTTCCAATCTTTTTCGAAATTCTTTTGCAGCAATTGCTTTTTCCCCCTTGAAAAATTTCCGTTGCCGTGATATAGTAAACCGATTCCTTTTAACACAACATTTTTATGAGGTACAAACATGAAACCGATCATTATTGCTCACCGCGGCTGGTCCGGCCGTTATCCCCAGAACACCCTTCTTGCCATTGACAAAGCATTGGATCTGCCGGTGGACGGCATCGAATTCGACTTGCGCCGTACCAAAGACGGCGAGATCGTGCTTTGTCACGATGACAATGTGGATCCTTACGCCAATGCCAGCGGTTATGTTCGCGATTTCACCCTGAAAGAGCTCAAAGAGATGGATTTCGGGAGCAAAAAGAGTGCGGAATTCGCCGGGACACAGATCGCGGAATTCAACGAAATGCTGGACCTTGTCAGTGCGAAACGGCCCGATATCTGGCTCGCGGTGGAACTCAAAGAAGATGACGAAGACCTGGCGCGCCGTGCGTTCAAAGCCGTACAGGAGCATGGATTCGGCAAGCAGGCAAGTGTGATCAGCGGACACGCGAACATGCTCCGTTACCTGCGTGAGATCGCGCCGGAAGTTCCCCGTCACGGATTCAATGCCCATAACATGAGTGGCAAAGAACAGGAAGATTATCTGGAACTCATCGACCGTGTGGGTGTTTCCATTTTTGACCTGAATCTGCGCATTTCTGATTTCTATCATTACCACAAAATCATGCTCGATACCTGGGCTCCCTGCAACGCGGCACAGTATGCGCTTGCACGGGCATGTGAATTGGAATCCATCACCACCAATGATCCCGATGTGATCCTGGCATTCCAGGAACAGACCATGCCCTTCGGACTGTAACGCATCGGTCCGGATCCGGAACATAAAAAACGGGGTTGCCGCTTATTTGCAGCAACCCCGTGATTTTTTTGTTTTTACAACGGGATCATTTGTATTTGTGAGCCGTTTCTTTGATGGCATCAGCACGCTTTTTGGCGTTGTTGATGTAACCTTCCCAGTCGGCGACCATGGATTTGAGGACCGCTGCGGATGCAGGATTCTTCACATTCTTCTTTGCATCTTCGATGTAAGAATTGAGTTCTTCCGCCACAGACATGCCGCCTTTTTCCGATTCGGTCAGCCAAGCCTGCACGCCCACGATCTGATTGTCTTCAAATTCGAGGGGCAGATAGGGTGCCACATGCTTGTGAATGAAGTTATGGAGCGTGAAGTAGAAGTTCTCCATATCGGGCGCTGCTTCGTGATAGGTCCGGCGCAGATAATAACGGCGGAGTTCACGGGGATCTTTGGAGGGATCCCAGAAGTAACGGAGCAGAGTCCAGAGTTCCACATTCATCAGCTGATTGCTGCTGCATTCGGGCGTGGCAAAGGTGAGACCGCGCTTGATTTCTTCCGGGAAGTCGAACTGGAAGTAGTCCACCCACGGACGTGTATGGACACCCAGGAAGTACTCATAGAGACCCACTTCCACATTGAGCTGACACCACCGGTTGTAATCGCGCCAGAAGATATCGTTCTGGGGAGCGTAGATGGGGACAAAGTAGTTTTTGCGGATGTAGGGGCAGAACCGGATCTGATAGTTCCGTGAGACTTCAAAGAGCGGGATCAGAGACATCCAGAAGTAACCGATGGATTCGATCTTGATGTCCCGGCGTGCCAGCACGTTCACGGCGTGGATCATGGCACAGGCATTGGAGAAGAACTGCGTACCGCGGAATTCCGGTTCGCTGGGCTTCACCACACTGCCGTTTGCAAGACGGATCGGGGTCATACATTTGTCGCAGACACAGACCTTGAGGGTGTCTTCCACCCAGAGTCCGAATTCATCCTGCACCTGCCAGGTGTAGCTGTAGTTCTTTTCAGGAACTTTTACATACGCTTTTTTCAGATATGCCTCTTTGGCGTGTTCGATCACGTTGATGAGACAGGGATGACCGGAATAGCAGCCCGGGACCATGCGTTTCCCGTTTTCACCGAGACCCCAGCGGTCATTGGGTTTCCGGCTGCCGTCGGCATTTTCTGTACCATATCCCCACCAGTGATTGGTGGTGTGATTGCGGCGTCCGCCGTAAATCGCTTCGCCGCGATGCCAGCTTCCGGGAGCGGTGAAGTTACGGTCATTGAAATTGTTGCCGCCGGCGACGGACCAGTATTTCATCGGGGGCTTGTGGAAGTAATCTTTCCCCCAGACGAGGTTCATATTTCCGGTTTTGTCGAAGGAGAAGACACGGTATTCTACGTTGTCCCAGCGTCCTGCGGTGGGCGCTCTGTTCAGCACCATGATCTCGTCGGTATTGTTTTCCATCAGGAGATAGATCCCGTTGGCAATGCCGCGGGCATCCCCGGCATAGTTGAAATTGCCGCCGTAGATGTAGATGTTTTTACCGCGGGTACGGATGGCGCATCCGGGAGAACCTGCCAGTTCTTTCATGTCTTTCTCGTATTGCGCTTTATCCACTCCCTTGAAATGGTCATTGCCGAGGAAGATCTTGACATTGTCATTTTTGCTGGGATTTCTCAGGACTTTGATGTCAGAAGTCATGCCGTACTTGTTTTTCAACAGGTCGTTCATGTTGTCTACCGCACGTTCCCAGATCCCGCGGAATGCACGGTCTCCGCTTCTGCCGCGGGGAGCGATGATCTCCGCCTGGCACTCATAATTGACGATGAAGGGGATGGGGGTATCCAGTCTGTTTTCTTCGGGGGCGCCCAGATAATGACTGCTGTCCGGGAATTTTTCGCTGAAGAGAGATTTTTCCTTCTTCTGGTAGACTTTTTCATCCCGCTGTGCGAGGAACTGTTTGTAAAGTTTCATATCGCCGCCGGCGTGCATGAGACCTTTGGTCATCTTGGGAGCCGCGATGGTGACGACCACTTTCTTGCCTTCGGGGATCTTCCTGTTGTTGTAATAGAATGCCCAGTGCGTGACTTCCTTGAGGAAAGTGGTCTTGCTGCCGGAGGGGTCACTGTTCAAAAAGTCGAATGCCACTGCACGCCAGTTGCCGGGCAGTTTCACATTGCGTTCGGTGTGATAGGCGGCGTCAGCCTGGGAGACCCCGGATTTCTGCCAGTCGGTGGTATCTCTCGTTGCGCTGAATATCCCGAAGGAGAAGGTGTCGAACTTGCGGTTGAGTTCGTATGCGTTGGTCCCGTAAAGATTGGGAAGATCGCCATTGTAGAGCGACTTTTCCGGAAGACCGGCGGGCAGGTCGATCTTTGTGTAGAAGGTCATGGTGTTGAACTTCGTGGCATCGAAGAGCTTCACAGGGAATTTGAGGTAACAGCGGCTGCCGTTTTCCAGCGTGATGCGCATGGCATCCATTTCTTTTCCGTTGATCTTTTCCTTGCAGTATTCCACCTTGAACCCGTCATCTTTTTCTTTCCCGGTCTGGGGTCTCAACTCATAGTTCTTCATATTGAGGTCGAAACTTTCCAGGTCCGCAGGCTTGCTGTTGACATAGCCCACCACATCGGCGATCCCGTCTTTGATCGTGGGGATCTTATCGCCTTCGAAAGCACTGCTGCGGATCCACTGACGCTGTGCGATGTCGGTGAAACGGGGCTTCGCTTCTTTGCGTTTGAGATGCAGGTCGAAGAACATATATTCTTCTGCGGGGTCATATTTTGCATTGGCAGGCAGCGTGATGGAAATCGCTTTGAGATGCGCATTGGGGGAGGGGGTCAGCGGAATCTTGTACGCCTTGAATCCATCTTTGCAGACCACGGATTTGTCTTCATGTTTCGACGTATCGATCACACCGAGTCCTTCCGCATTCACAAGGACGGGCGCGGGATTCTTGGAGTTGGTCTTCATCTTGAAACAGAATTCCGTGAAGTCGTTCCCGGGGATCCCCACGTCGACACGGATCCGGCGGTTCTGCGGCCGTTTCGTTTCCAGTTCCTTATCGAACGTGAGCAGTTTTTCCGGTGTTCTTGTGCGGATGATACCCACTTCAATGAGTTTCTTCAGCTGTGCTTCCGTGATGGGACGGATCCGCAGTGCCAGAGCGTAGGAGTTTTCGTACTTCAACCAGGTCAGGTCCGGAATACGCGTATTCATATTGTACGCATGATTGGGTGCTTCCGGGAACCAGTCGGTTGACGGTCCGTAATAATCAATGACATACTTGGCAGGCGGCATGGTGCCGGCTTCCACGGACGGTGCATCCCAGACTGCGTCTTTTGCCGCGAGCGCGGTAAACGCAGACATGAGTGCATAGGTCAATAATTTGCGCATTTGCATTTCTCCTTTGTGTTTCAAAGTATTGCGCTGCAATTTATGGGGACTGTGGAAATATAGTATCGAATTATACAAATGTCAAGTGTTTTATATATTTTTTTTCGGATTTTATTTTACCGCCGCAAGCGTTTCCGGAAATACCGCTTTCCAGTCTTTCAGCGTGTAAAAGAAGATTCCCATGGAAACGGCGAAAAGGGCATATCCGGTCGGCTCGATCCAGAGAAGGAGAAACAGCAGACCGAAGATGAAACAACGCAGGACATCCCGTGTTTCCTGTTCCCGTTTCCGCAGAATGATGTATTCGATCGCAAAAGAGAGAACAAGCAGTCCGGCAAGGGTCAGCCCTGCGATGTTCAGCCAATGTGCGGTATCTCCGGTAAATCCCCAGGGCCCGGTCTTGTGGAGCCACTTTTCAGGGATCCATGTGGATGTAAGTGCGATACAAGAGAGCATGACTGCGAGCAGACGGAGTCCGCGCAGAGCGGTTTGACAACGGAAGAGCGGGCAGGCGGCAGCAGCAAACATGAGTGCGGGATATATGGGCAGGATGAAACGGTTTGCATTGTTGAACGTGCCGATGTAGGCAAGGAAAAGGCACAGATTGGGATAGATCCAGAGAGACAGCAGAAGTCTGGATCTTTTATCGGTAACGAAGAGCAGTGACAGAAATCCGGGGAGAAACCATGCTTTGCTGCAAGTGTAAAGGAAGGGGATATTATCCGCAATGCAGGAGAAAGTCCAGCCCACATTTTTTGCATCATGCTGTACATACGGCGTAGTCAGCGGACTGCCGAATTGTTTTGCATTCAGGATGAATTGCGGCATCATAACGAAAAGAAATACTGCGGCGGCACATCCGGTCGTAATCAGAAAATCCTTCCATTTTTCTTTTTCGAAATACCGGTTGAAATACAGAAATGCCAGCGCGGGTGCAAACAGCAGAGAATTGAGCCGGACCAGACAGGTAAATGCGTATACGGCAGCTATGATGCAGATGTTCAAACGGGAAGGTTTCAGCAGAAGCATCAGCGCCAGTGAAAAATAAAGCAATGTCGTAAATACAGTATCACTCATGGCATTGCACCCGTACCAGGTATAAAGATTATACAGTTCCGCGCCCGGCGTGAAAATACAATGTCCGGCATGAGATGCAATGAGAAATGAGTTCAAATCGTTGACGTCCCCGGTTTGTGTCTGGTAAGACCATTGCCAGAAGAGTGTGAGAACAAACCAGAGCATGATCGCGGAAAATGCGGTTCTGCTGTCGGCAAGTTTCCGGAAGATGAAATACGCCATGCTGAGCATGAAGGGCGTCAGAAAACAAATGCTGAATATCAGATACGGGTAATAATACTCCAGAATAAATCCGATGCCGCCGAATATGAGAAACGGCAGATAGAGCAGGGGGAGTCCGATGGTATATTGCCACGGTCCCGTGAAATCACCTTGCAGGATACCCTTTGCAATCCCATAATATTGTAACTCATCAAAAAGATTCATGACAAGTTTCCCGCTCATTCCGTAACTGAACAGCATGATCGCAATGGACAGGAAAAAGATGGATGCCACCGGAACAAGGTCCCGGTACTTGTTTTTCCGCATGACGAAAAAGAGAACGCCGAGAAGCAGTCCGCCCACGAGCAGAAGAATTGCCTGCATACAAAGAGAATGATCCCGCCGGAGTTCGATCTTTCCCGTTTCTTTATGATATTCAAATCCCGGCGCGGCATAAAGAGTCCCCGCCCGGGGTACATCCATGGCGTATACCGGGGAATCCAGCAGAAATGGTCCCATGGTATAGCGGAAACGGGTACATTCTTTGTATTCCACATCCGTTGCTTCTGTCAGGATCAGCGCAGGAACCGTGGTGGGATCCGGCGCACGGAATACCGGCGTGTTCTCCGGCAGACGGAGTTGTTCTGCCGGCAGAAGAATGGCAAAAAGGGTGAAAAAGATGACAAGTAATCGTTTCATAGTTGAAAAAAAACGGCGGTCAGAATGTCCGACCGCCGTTGAAAGTCATACCGATCAAAGGAATTTTGCCAACCCTTTGAAAGATTCTTCGATGGAATACATATCGGTCTTGCCGGGGAGATACCATTCCTGTTCGATAACAAAGACTTCTGTTCCGCCGACTTCGTTTGCCGCGCGGATCACGTTCGCCCATTCCACGGAGTCGGAACCGATGATGGAAAGTTTCGTTTCTTCATCCCGTTTGGTCAGAGAGGGCTTGAAGTGGAGCGAATTGCTTCTGCCGGGGAACTGACGGATCATGCAGCAGGGACAGCGTCCCGCCACGGTGCTCCAACCGCAGTCCAGCTGCAGGACCACATCGCTGCTGGAGTTTTCCGCCATGATTTCCCATGCGGATTTTCCGTTGGCATCTTTGTTGTCGAATTCGCCGCAATGGTTGTGATAGCCGCATTTCATGCCGTAGGGCTTGAGGAATTCGGCGGCTTTGGAAAGGTCTTCACCAAACTGTGCAGCCTGTGCGGGATCCACTGCTCTCTGATCGCCGGGGCAGATCAGGAACTTCGCGCCCAGTTTCGAATAAAATTCCACGGTCTGTTCCCGGAGTGCGGGATCCAGGAACTGTGCCGCGCCCAGGTGAGTACCGATCATGGAGATACCGAGATCGTCCATGAACTTGCGCAGTTCTTCGGGTTTGCCGTCGAATTCACCGAATCCGCAGGCATGTTCCACTGCTTTGAAACCGATACGGGCGAGTTCTTTCAGGGAGGCTCCGTATCCGTTTTCTTCCGTATATTTCCGGATGGAGTACATCTGTGCTGCAATTTTCATAACTGCAATCCTTTGTTTTTTTGTTGTTTATTCTGATCCGCTTCCGCGGAAAATTAATTGGATCCGAGACGTTCCCGCACCAGTTTCTGCACCAGTTGCGGATTCGCTTTCCCGCGGCTCAGTTTCATGGTCTGACCCACGAAGAACTGCAATACCGTTTCCTTGCCCGCTTTGAACTGTTCCACCTGTGCCGGATTCGCCGCGATCACCTGATCCACAAATGCAAGCACAGCGGATTCATCGGAGACCTGGACCAGGCCTTTTTCTTTCACGATGTCCCCCGGTTCCTTGCCGGTGGCGAACATTTCTTCGAACACCGTCTTCGCGGTTTTCCCGTTAATGGTCCCTGCCTGAATGAGATCCACCAATGCCGCCAGTTGTCCGGGCTGGACTTTACATTCTGCGATATCGGCGGAATTTTCATTGAGGAGCCGGAGCAGGTCGGTGATGAACCAGTTTGCCACCAGTTTCGGGGCTTTGGAGTGGTCTGCCGCCTGTTCGAAGTATGCCGCATGGGCGCGGTCCATGGTGATGATCTGGGCATCGTAAGGAGTCAGACCGTACTGGGTGACATACCGTTCCCGGCGTGCTTCGGGCAGTTCGGGCAGGGATTTGCGGAATTCCCCGATCTCGGCTTCCGTGAAGACCACGGGGAGCAGGTCGGGTTCCGGGAAATAACGGTAGTCATGGGCGTTTTCTTTTGTGCGCATGACATAACTTTCCCCGGCATCGTCGTTCCACCCGCGGGTATCCTGGGTGATGACGCCGCCGGATTCCAGTACCATGATCTGGCGTTTGATCTCGTAAGCAACGGCACGGTGAGCCGCGCGGAAACTGTTCAGGTTTTTGATTTCCACTTTGACCCCGAATTCCGTTGCGCCGCGTTCCCGGATGGAAACGTTGACGTCACAACGCATCTGACCTTTTTCCATATCGCAGTCGCTGACATCGGCATACTGCATGATCTGTTTGAGTGCAGTGAGATAGGCGTAGGCTTCGTCGGCGGAACGCATATCGGGTTCGCTGACGATTTCCAGGAGCGGCACCCCGGACCGGTTGTAATCCAGACCGGAACCGTTATCCATGTGGAAGGATTTCCCCGGGTCTTCCTCCATGTGGATGCGGGTCATGCCGATATATTTATCCGCCAGAGGCGCGCCGGAAAAACCGGTCCCGCAGATATGGATCTTCCCGTTTTTGCAGATGGGCTGATCGTATTGTGTGATCTGATAATTCTTCACCAGGTCGGGATAGAAATAATTCTTCCGGTCGAACTTGCTCCGTTGTGCGATCTCGCAGCCGCACATGAGCCCGGCGACTACGGCTTTATTCACGGCTTCCCGGTTGAGCGTGGGCAGAACACCGGGCATACCCATACACACGGGACAGGTCAATGTATTCGGTTCGGCACCGAACCGGTTGGGGCAGCTGCAGAACATCTTGCTTTTTGTGCGGACCTGCACATGGGCTTCCAGTCCGATCACTGCTTCATAATTAGCCATTCTATCTATCTCCAGTTTTCGATTAAAAATACATGAAGATAAGATACAGTCAAACCGTGAAAAAGCAAGCCTGAAAGCGGAAAAAAACGGAAAAAAAAGCCCCCGTTTCTCAGAATCTCCTGCTTTTTTCGCAGTTTTTCATTTTTTTCGCTTGCCATTCCGGGAAAACGCATGTAAATTACCCTTATGTATTTTTAAACACAAACAAGGAGTACTATCTTATGGCAGCAAAACTTGACCGGGCGAGTTATCTCACCGCAAATACCGGAAACTTCCCCACCGAAATCATCATGGACGGACGCAAATTCGTCAAAGCCTCTGACCTGCGTTACGGGACCAATCCCCACCAGAGCGCGGCTTTCTACCGTCCCGAAGGGCAGACCGGTGCCATCATGGATATGGTCACTTTGAAGACCGGGAAGAACGGTCTCTCCCAGACCAATCTGGAAGATATCTCCGGCGCACTCAATATCGTGAAATATTTCGACCGTCCCGCTTGCGCCGTCATGAAGCATGTGAACCCCAGCGGTGCCGCTGTCGCCGTGGATGACGATACTCTTTGTGACGTTTACAAGAAAGCCCGTGACTGTGATGCACGCGCCGCATTCGGCAGCGTGATCGCCTTCAACCGGACCGTGGATGCCGTCACCGCCGCAGAGATCATGTCCACCTTCGCCGAATGTGTGGTCGCTCCCGGTTTCGACAAAGAAGCACTCGACATCTTCTGCGATCCCGAAGCAAAACTCAATAAACAGCTCCGCGTTCTCCAGTGCGGTCCCCTGAATACCTTGCCCCGTTATGTGGGCGATGATCCCGAAGGACTGTATAACACGGTCAAGGTCCTGTGCGATGGCTCCCTTGTGATCGCCGCTCCCCTGCTGACCCATGTCCGCACCACCGAAGATCTGCCCCCCGCAGAAAGCGAAAACAAGACCGCCGGACATCAGATCGCAACGGTGATGCCCACCGATCGTCAGCTGGATGACCTGCTCACCGCCTGGTATATCAATATCTCCGTCCGTTCCAACGGCGTTGTCATTGTGAAAGACGGTCAGACCCTTGCTGTGGGTACGGGCGAACAGGACCGCGTGGGTGCGGTGGAACAGGCGATCGAAAAGTTCCGTCAGAAATACTCCGGGACCGGTACGCTGGATGGTGCCGCCATGGCAAGTGACGGCTTCTTCCCGTTCCCCGATGCTGTGGAAACTGCCGCAGCCGCCGGGATCCGCGCCATTGTTTCTCCCGCAGGCTCCCTGAAAGATGCGGAAGTCATCAAGCGGGCAAATGAAATCGGTGTCGCGCTCCGTCACGCTCCGGAACGCGTGTTCTCCCATCACTGATGATGTCCGCCGGGGAAAAACTGCATACCCCCGAAATCGCTTCCCCGACGCATACCATCGCCGGGGAAGTTGACCGTATTCTCTTCACCAGCGAAGATGCGTCGTATTGTGTCGTCCGGTTCCATGACGAAGACGGCAACCCCGTTTGTGCGCGTGGACCGCTGGGTGGTGTCGCTCCCGGACAGCATGTCGTTTTCTCCGGAAAATGGGAGAATCACAAGGAATACGGCAGACAGCTCCGTGTGGAAACGTTTCACATCACCCCGCCGGTAACGCCGGAGGGGATCATCCGTTATCTTTCCAGCGGCGTCCTCCCGGGTGTCGGCGGGAAAACGGCGGAAGCCATCGTACATCATTTCGGTGCGGAAACGCTCCATGTGTTGGATCATGCCTCCAAACGGTTGAGTGAAGTGCCCGGACTGGGCAGGAAAAAGGTGGAAGCCATCCGGAAAGCCTGGCGGGAAAACAACGATCAGCGAGACCTGCGTTTGCAGTTGGAGAGTTTCGGGATCACCCCGGCTTATTTCAAGCGGATCACGGAACTTTACAAGGAGGATGCACCCGCCGTGATCCGGGAAGATCCGTACCGCCTTTCCAATGAAGTCAAAGGCATCGGGTTTCTGCTTGCGGACCGGATCGCAGAGAAAGTGGGGATCGGGAAAGCCGATCCCCGGCGCATGGTCGCAGGTGTCAGTTACGCCTTCTCCCAGATGAAACTTTCCGGACACGTTTGTATGCCTTCTGCGGAATTCGTTTCCTATCTCGCCGAACTCCTTTCTGTGGAGATCCCCCAGGCGGAAGAAGCCTTGCGGATCGCTCTCCTGGCGGAAAAAGCCGTGCGGATGCCCGGGCCAAACGGCAGCGAAATGATTTACGAACCCGTGATGATGCACCTGGAAAATGAATTGCCGTTCCGGATCGCCGCTCTGCTCCGGGCAAAAACTCACGCCGGTACGCCGCTCCTCCGGATCCCGACTCCGCAAGATTCCAGGTTCAGTGACGAACAGATCGCTGCCGTACAATGTGCCGGAACATACGGGTTCAGCATCCTTACCGGGGGACCCGGGGTCGGTAAGACAACCGTGATCTCCGAACTCACCCGTCGGGCAAAAGCGGCGAAAGTTCCGGTGACTCTTGCCGCGCCTACGGGCAGAGCCGCCAAACGGATGGAAGAGACCACACAGCAGGAAGCCAAAACGATCCACCGTCTGCTGAAATGGGATCCCGGAAAAAAAGGCTTTGTGCATAATAAAAAGAATCCGCTCCCCGAAGGGTTGTACGTTATCGACGAATCCTCCATGCTGGATATCCTGCTGGCGGTGGCGTTGTTCCGTGCCATCCCCCCCGGTTCCTGTATCGTGATGGCGGGCGACCCCGATCAGCTGCCTTCCGTTGGACCCGGCAATGTGTTGAATGATTTGATCGATTCCGGTATCTGCCCCGTTTCCCGGTTGACAAAGATCTTCCGGCAGGGTGAGGGCAGCGGGATCATCCGCGCCGCCCATAACGTGAACGCAGGAAGACTCCCCGTCCGCCCCGGAAGACACGAAGATGATACCCCCGATTTCTTCTGGATCGAAAAGGATGATCCGGAGGATGCCGCCGATGTGATCGAACGGTTGATCGCGGATCGGATCCCCGCCCGGTTCGGATTGGATCCCATGCGTGACATCCAGCTGTTGTGTCCCATGAACCGTGGCGTTGCCGGGACATATTCCATGAATAAACGGTTGCAGCAATTGTTGAATCCCCATGAAAACGGGCAGACGCTCACACTGGGTGAACGGGTGTTCCAATGCGGTGACAAGGTGATGCAGACCGTGAACAATTACGATAAAAACGTGTTCAACGGTGATATGGGTTATCTGGTCAGCATGGAAATGGGCGAACACCGTTTCATCGTGGATTACGACGGCAAAACGGTGGATTATGACTTCGCCGATGCCGATCAGATCGTCCCTGCGTATGCCGTGACCGTACACAAATCCCAGGGGTGCGAATTCCCCGCCGTTGTCATGCCCATGCTTTCCCAGCATTATATGATGCTGCAGCGTAATCTCCTGTATACCGGGATCACCCGTGCAAAAAAACTCATGGTCCTGGTCGGTTCATGCAAAGCCGTCTCCATGGCTGTCCGCAATGCGGTCCGCGCCCCCCGGTATTCCCTGCTTCTTGATAAACTCAAACATGAGGTTGTATTATGATCACTCCATTTGCCCATACGGTTATCCCATTTGAACCCGGATTCGAACCGATCCCGTTGAAAGCGGAGGGGACTGCCGCCGGAAGTTGTTTTGCCGACCGTATCTTCGGCGAACTCCGCCGGGCACGGCTCATCCGCGGGCAGCAGAACCCCAACGGGATCGCCTACAATCCCTTTTCCATCCAGGAATCCCTGCGCCACCTGGAGTGTCCCTACACCGTTACTGATCTGTTCGAATATGACGGCATGTTCCATTCCTGGAGTCATCACGGCGACTTTTCCGCGGCGACGCCGGAGGATGCACTTGCAAAAATGGAGTCCGCCCGGAAGGATTTCCGGAAAGCGTTGAAAAAATCCAAATTCTTTATCCTCACGCTTTCCAGTGCATGGGGTTACATCCATGAGCAGACGGACCGCATCGTTGCCAACTGTCACAAAGTCCCCGGCACGCAGTTCCGTCGGGAATTGTTGAGTCACGATACCTGCCGCGCCGCCATCGTTTCCGCGTTGAAATGTGTACGGGAATACGCGCCGGAGTGCCGTATCACCGTCACGGTTTCGCCGATCCTGCACGATCCGGGCGACCTGCGGAAGAATTCGGTCAGCAAAGGCCGTCTCATCAGTGCGGCGCATGAGGCGTTGACGGGCTTTGACAATGCCTGTTATTTCCCGGCGTACGAGATCGTGAATTTTGAATTGCGGGATTACCGTTATTACACGGAAGACCTGATCCACCCGAATGATACTGCGGTCCGGATCCTCTTCGACCGTTTCCTTTCCACCTGTTTTGTCCCCGAAGCCGCGGCGGCGTATGATGCTTTCATCAAACAGGCGAAAGCCGCCGCCCACCGGGAAAGAAAGGAGTGATCGCTCATGTGCGGGATCACCGGGTTTATTCAGCTTGATCATACACTTCCTGCGCAGGAGGTCCTCCACGCCATGGCAGATGCCATGCGTTTACGCGGACCCGATGGCGAAGGCTTCTTCACGGAGGAGTCTCTGGCTCTGGCGCATCGCCGTCTGGCTGTGATCGACCTGGTGACCGGGGATCAGCCCATGACGTCATCCGCCGGGGATTGTGTCATCGTTTTCAACGGCGAGATCTTCAATTACCGGGAACTCAAACAGGAACTGGAAGCGAAAGGACACGTCTTCCGTACCGGATCCGATACCGAAGTCATTCTGGAACTCTACCGGGCGGAAGGCGTGGATGCGGTCAGGCGGCTCAACGGGTTCTTTGCCTTTGCCTTGTATGACCGTAATGCAAAACGTCTTTTGATCGCCCGTGACCGGTTGGGCGTGAAACCACTTTATTACTTCCGGAACGATTCCGTTTTTGCCTTCGCCAGCAGTCTTGCCGCATTGAAACGTCACCCCGCGTTCCCTGCAGAAAAAGATCCCTGCGCCCTCACGGAATTCCTGGCGTTCCAATATGTCCCCGGCAACCGGACACTGTACCGGGATGTGCAGCAGCTTTCCCCCGCTCACTTCATGACCATTGATTTGAATACGGGCGCGACCGCGTTCCAACGGTACTGGTCCGTTGCGGATGTGAAGAAATGTGTCTGCACTTATGACGAAGCCCGGGAGGAACTGCGTACACTCCTCTCCGATGCGGTTAAACGCCGTATGATCGCGGATGTCCCGCTGGGCGTATTCCTTTCCGGCGGATTGGATTCTGCGGTCGTTGCGGCATTGGCGGCGGAACACACCGATACGCCGCTGCATTGTTTTTCCATCGCCTTCGCGGATCCGGCGTATGACGAAAGTCATTATGCAAAGGAAACGGCGGAATATATCCGCAACTATACGGGAAAAGAGATCGTGCATGATGTCCGGACCGTTGACCCCTGCGATGTCTCCCTGCTGGAATTTCTGGCAAAAGAATATGCGGAACCCTATGCCGATGCCTCCATGCTCCCCACCTGCCTTTTGAGCCGGTTCACCAGAGAATCCGTCACCGTCGCATTAAGCGGAGATGGCGCTGATGAACTCTTCGGCGGATATGACCGGTACCGTGCCATGAAGATGCTTTC
Source organism: Victivallales bacterium (assembly GCA_045592785.1). Classification (GTDB taxonomy): domain Bacteria; phylum Verrucomicrobiota; class Lentisphaeria; order Victivallales; family UBA1829; genus RGIG8244. Next base: position 14,434 of record JAZNVL010000043.1, read on the forward strand.
CCGTCTGCCCATGCCCCGCAAGGTCGCAAGGATGTTGGCGCATCTGATCCCGGCGGGCGGGGAACGGACACATGCCGGGCGGATCCGGCGTCTTCTGAAGGCGGCATCCCTTGCCCCGGCGGAACGTTACCGTTTTATCATGTCCCATGGTGCCGATTCGATCACGGCACGGACGGCATTATTTGATCCTGCGGGCAGGATCACGGAAGAACTGCCGGTCTCCTGGGATCCCGCCTGGCATTACCCGGTACAGGATATGCAGTCCTATATGCCCGGCGATGTTCTGCGAAAAGTGGACGTCTGTTCCATGGCGAATTCGCTGGAAGTCCGGTCGCCTTTCCTGGATTATCGTGTGGCGGAATTTGCATTAAGCCTGCCTGCACATTGGAAACTCAAAGGCAAGCAGCGTAAACGGATCGTTTCCGAAGCCTTTGCAGAAAAACTGCCGCCGGGACTCCCCATGCGGAAAAAACGGGGTTTCGGTGTTCCTGTGGCTGCCTGGTTCCGTAATGAATGGCAGGGATATCTGAAAGAACATCTTCTTACCGGCGAACTGGACACTCTGTTCCGCCGGGATGAACTTGCCGCGTTGATCGCGGAACATGCCGCGGGAACAGCGGATCACTCTTATTATCTTTTCAGCCTGCTGATGCTTACGCTTTCCAGCCGCTGACCTCCTCTCTTTCAAGCACAAAAAAAAGGGGCTGTTGCAAAATGAAGTGCACCCCAAAAGTTGGACACAACTTTTGAGGTGTACTTTTTTATGGAAAAAAAACAAAAAAAACAGCGTCAGTACAGTGTAGAATTCAAACTTTGTGCTATATTAGATAAGC
>JAZNVL010000044.1:0-59779 GCA_045592785.1 Victivallales bacterium
CACCAGCAGATGGACCAGGTTCACGGCACGGGCGCGGCTCATGCCCATGTGCCAGAAACGATGGGAAATATGGTTATGATCGCCCACATAAATGGGTTTGTGATTTTTCAACCGGATCACGACGACCGCAAAGGTATCGAATACGGGGACTGCCAGGATGAACAGCGGGATCAGGATGGCGAACCGGGTGGCGGCGATCTCCGGATTGTAATACGTCACTTTCGCCGCGACCACACTGAGCATGAAAGCAAGAAAATGACTTCCGGCATCGCCCATGAAGATGGAAGCGGGGGAGGAATTATACACCCAGAAACCGGCGACGGCGGCTGCGGAACATGCGCAGAGCGAAGCAACGAAATACTGTTGATTCACGGCCGCAGCGATCCCGAAAAAGAAGAAGGCAATGGCAGCTGTTCCCGCCGCCAGACCATCCATATTGTCGAAGAAGTTGAACGCGTTGAAAATGAAGAGGAACCAGAACACAGTCCCGATACAGGAGATCCAGATATTCTCCACAAAAAACGTAATGCGGATCCCGCCGAAAATGACGACCGCAAGCGCAATCAGAAGTTGTCCGGCGAACTTCACACTGGCTTTCAGCGGATGCTTGTCATCGATCAAACCCAATACCGTGGCGGCGATCCCGCCGAAGAGGATCACCAGCAATTCTTTTGCACTGGAAATTATTCCGGAAATGGAATCGGCGATCGGCCCCGACCGCAGGATGAGTGCCGCCGAAAAACCGATGGCAATGGTCAGAGACCAGGCAAGACACATGGCAAGACCGCCCAGGAGCGGTGTCGCTTTGCGGTGTCCTTTGTGCATTTCGGCGGCGGGGATATCCAGATACCCGGTAACGTGTGCCAGTTTTTTGCAGAGGGGAGTCGTGATCAGAGAGAGGATGAATGCGGTTCCGAAACAGCATCCGTAGATCAACAGCCAGTTATTCCAAGTCATAATAATCTCCATTGTGAAATTAGGTCAATATATCACATTTGCCTTGTTTTTTCAAACGCAAGGAGAAGATTTTCGGGGAATATCTTGCTTTTTTTCCGTTTTTCTCATCCTTTTTACTTGATTTTTCAGAATTTGAAGGCATATTTCCACAATAAGTCAATTGCAGAAAGGATTTTTATCACGAAATGGAAGACCCATTTATAAAAACGCACACGATCAGTGTGCTTGTGGAAAACAAATTCGGTGCCCTGGCGCGTATCGCAGGGCTGTTCAGCGGACGGGGGTACAACATTGAATCGCTCTCCGTCAATCATACCCATGATCCCAACGTTTCCCGTATGACCATTGTGACCAATGGAACGGATGAGATCCTGGAACAGATCGAAAAACAACTGGATAAACTGGTGGATGTCATTTCCGTGGAAGACGTGACACTGCTCAGTCATATCGAACGCGGACTTGCCCTGCTGAAAGTGAAATGCACGGCAAAAAAACGGGCGGAGATCCTGCAGCTGGCGGAAACATTCCATGCCCAGGTCCTGGCGATCAAACACGATGCCATTTATATCGAGATCTCCGGCGATCCGGAGCAGATCGACGAATTCGTGACCCTGATGAATGAATATGGCGTGCTGGAACTTGCCCGTTCCGGCAGAACCGCGATACGGAAGGACTGACATCATGAAACTACTTACGATCCTCTCCGCGGCGTTGGGACGCGATATTTACGGCAGATATGCCAAAGCTCCTTTCTGGAAAAATCTCCATGTCACCGAACTGGATTCCTTCTTCCCCGCATTGACTTGTCCGGCGCAGGCTGCATTCCGTACCGGTGCCGATGTCTCCGTGCACGGGATGGGTGCCAGCGGGTTCTTCAGCAGGGAACTGCGCAAGGCGTTTTTCTGGGAACAATCCAGTGCCCTGTATTCCGGTGACCGTATCTGGAAAGACTTCCGGGCAAAAGGCGGGAAAGTGGCACAGATCTGCGTCCAGCAGTGTCCCGGCATGGATTCCGACTGGTATCTCTCCCCTGCCCCCATTCACAAACATCACGGCGGCATGATCCAGGACTTCTTCTCTGCGCCTCCGGACCTGTATCAATCGGTGTGTCATGACATCCGGCAGAAATTCAATCTGATGAATTACTGGGGTCCTATGACAAACGTGAAGGCATCTACCTGGATCGCGAAAGCGACTGCAAACGTGTTACGGCGTATGGCATCGGAAAATGATGCCTATGTGCTGACCTATATCCCCCATCTGGACTACGCACCCCAGCGGAACGGTCCGGAATCCGATGAAACGGAAGAAGCCTTTGCGGAATACGAAGAATGTCTTCAGATCCTTTTGGATGCGGCAAAGAAATACGGTTATGAAGTACAGATCCTGGGTGATTACGCCATCACGCAGGCGGAAAATGCCGTCTTCCCCAACCGTCTGTTGGCGGAAAAAGGTTATCTCTCCCTGCGGAATGTGAAAGGGATGTTATATCCGAACCTCCATTCTTCCCATGCGTTCGCTCTGGTGGATCATCAGATTTGCCATGTGTATGTGAACGACCCGGAAGACATTGCGCCCATCTGTGCCATTTTCGAAGCATTGCCCGGTGTTTCCTGCGCCATCCGCAGAGACAATTCACCGGAATTGGATCATCCCCGGTGCGGAGAAGTCATTCTGGTCGCGGAAGAAGGTTCCTGGTTCGCCTACCACTGGTGGGATGAAGATGATCAGGCGCCGGATTACGCCACCCATGTTGATATCCACAACAAGCCGGGATTCGATCCGATGGAACTCTTCGGTGCCATCTGGCCGCCCATGAGTACGCCGTTGGATACCTCACTGTTACAGGGTACACACGGACGTCCCGGACAGATCATTCATGCTTCCACGTTCACGCCGGATGAGGATATGCACACCTTCACGGGAGCCTCTCTGGCTGTGAAAGACATGCTTTCACGATGACCGCAAAATGTCACATCTCCTTTGATGCAGGAACGCTCCTCATCCGGGGAGATGAAGAAGCACTTGACCCGTTGACACACTGGCTCCGGCATGACAGCCGGGTGGATTGTGATCGGGCGGAAGCCTCCTCTTACGGCGAGATCATCCGTTGTCTTTACGCCAACAATGTGGAAGTGGATGACCTTGCCCGGGATTATACGGCTCCCGACCTTGTATTATCCACACCGCATCAACCCATGTCCCATCAGCGGGAAGCACTGAATGCCTGGATCCGTGCGAAACGCCGTGGCGTTGTGGTGATGCCAACCGGATCCGGAAAAACCTTCTTCGCGTTCCTTGCCATGGCTAACGTGAAACGATCCACCCTGATCGTTGTACCCACCATCGACCTGCTCCAACAATGGGCAAGCCAACTGGAACAGGCGTTTCAGTGTCCCGTGGGGATGCTGGGCGGCGGCAGTCATGACATCCGGGACATCACCGTAAGCACTTATGACTCCGCCGTATTGCAGATGGAATACATCGGCAACCGGTTCGGGCTGATCATTTTTGATGAATGTCATCACCTGCCGGGACAAGTCAACCGCATGTGTGCCTCCATGTGTATCGCACCGTATCGTCTCGGTCTGACCGCCACCCCGGAGCGTACCGACAGTGACCAGACGGATGCCGTAATGAAACGTCTGGTGGGTGATATCGTATACCGGGCGCACATCGATGAACTGGAAGGAACTGTACTTGCGCCTTATGTCACGCGGCGTATCGCAGTGGAACTCACCCCGGAAGAAGATGCGGAGTACCGGGCGGCACGGAAGAAATACATCGACTTCGTCCGTGCCATGCAGATCGACTTCCGGGATCCGGGCGCATGGGGCAGATTCGTGGCTCTCTGTTTTCAGCGGCGGGGCGGACGGGATGTCTTCGATGCCTTCCTGCGGCAACGGGAGATCGCCCGGTGCGGCGTGCAGAAACTCCGGCTTCTCTGGAAGATCTTCCGGGATCATCCCGGCAGCCGGATCCTTGTTTTCACGGCGGATAATGATACCGCATACCGGATCGGCGAACAATTCTGTCTGCCTGTTCTCACGCACAAAACAAAAGCCGCGGAACGGAAAGCGTTTCTGGATTCCTTCCGGTCCGGGGAGTACCCTGTACTGGTCACAAGCAAAGTCCTGAACGAAGGCGTGGACGTCCCCGAAGCAAACGTGGGTGTGGTCCTCTCCGGCTCCGGCAGTACCCGGGAACATGTTCAGCGATTGGGCAGGATCCTGCGGCGTACAGGAAACGGGAAACAGGCGATCCTTTACGAACTGGTCAGTGCCGGAACATCGGAAATGAGTGTAAGTGAACGGCGTCGGAACAACCGGGCGTATCAGAAACCGTACCGGGGCGGAGGTCGTTCATGCTGAATAAAGAGTTGTTGCGTGTCCGGGTGAACGGCAATTACATCAAGCCGCAATTCGCGGATCAGGAAGACCCGGCACTGCTGGATTTGGCAAAGTCATTTCTGGAGATCTATCAGAATGCAACCGGGCGTACACGGGAATATATCGAGAACTTCACCATGCCCGGCGCGGCTGCATTCCGGGACATCAAACTCGCCCGCGGGATCCTGAAGGTCATTCAGGACCGCGCAGACTTCACGGTACCGGCGGAACGGGATTTCGCTCTGGAACGCAGGGAGACCTTTCTGCGCGGGGCGGAATATCTCCGGTCCGGAACACTGCCGGGAACCCCGGAGGAATTCCGGAACATCATTCTGCCCGATCAGAGATCGTTATATGCCGATCTGCCGGAAAACGAACGTTTGCAGCAGGTGCGGATCTCATTTCCGCGGGAAGTTCTGGAACGGTATAACATGTCACTGGTGCAATCGCTGCTTCTATTCACCACCCGGTTGGAATTGGAGATCCCGGTACAAAGCAATCCCCAACATCTGCGGGCATTGTTGCGTTACCTCAAATTCTTCCGTCTGCTCACCGATGCAGAAATGAAACAGAATACCATCACCATGATCGTGGATGGGCCCGCAAGTATTTTTGAAAACAGTACCAAATACGGCTTGCAGCTTGCCTCCTTCTTCCCCGCAGTCACGCGGCTGAAACAATGGAAAGCGGCGTGTACGGTCAAATATAAAAACCGGGAACTGCGGCTTGTTCTGGATCAGAAGGCACCGCTTGTCTGCCGGTTTTCCAATCTTTCTTCGTTCCAGCCCGAGGAATTCCGGATGTTTGCCGACTACTTCCGCAAAGAGGAATCCCGCTGGGAGATCAACGATGCACCCGGATTTCTTCACGGGGAAGCAGGGAAATTATTCTTCCCGGACTTCGCCTTCCGTGATCGGGAAACGGGCGCGATCACCCATCTGGAATTGTTTCACCGCTGGCATTTATCCAAATTGGAGGAACGGCTGCGGGATTGTGAAAAAGGGATCATCCGCAGACTTATCATCGGTGTGGACCGCAGTCTGTTGAAAAAGGATGGAATCCTCAAACAAAGGTTGGAAAACAGTCCGTATTTTTCATCCAACGGGTTTCTTTTCCGTGACTTTCCCGGAGTCCGCAATGTCACAGAACGTCTGACCGGAGAAATGCAGGATCTTTTCTAAAAAAACAAAAAAATGCAAAAAAAAAGAAAAAAAATTCCACAAAAACGGGAAAAAACTGCTTTTTTTTGAAAAAAATACATTTTTTTGTGATTTTTTTCATTTTAACTATTTTTTTTTCGAAAAAAATGCGTATAATTAGCGATAAGGAATGAGAGTGTATCTCCGGCAGGTTGCCGTAAACTCTCGTGTAAACGAAATCGCAAACTGGAAAATGCGGAAAACAAAGGATGTGTTATCCGGAGGCGAGAGAAACAAAGGTAAGTAGTCATGGCGGAAAGAGAACGCGGAAAAGTCAAGTGGTTCAACAACACGAAAGGGTACGGTTTCATCGAACGTGCCGAGGGCGATGACATCTTCGTCCACTACAGTGCGATCCAGAGTGACGGCTATCGTTCCCTGAAAGACGGTCAGGCAGTGGAATACACCGTCTCCCAGGGAGCCAAAGGCTTGCAGGCGGAAGAAGTCACTCCTCTCGATTGACAGATAAAGCTGAAGCTGAATGAAACGCGCGATCCATACGGGTTGCGCGTTTTTTCTTTTTTTCGCACTTGACAATTCAGGAAGGCGTGCTATTGTAAATGACAGGGGAACTCCGTAAAACCGGAGAAATTAAAAAAATGGAAAGGGGGAGTTTATGCTCAAAAAAGGAAAAACACTGTCGGTCTTTACCGTCACAATGATGATCGCGGCTGCCGTTATCAGTCTCCGCGGACTGCCCATGATGGCAAAAGAAGGGCTTACCATGCTGTTCTACATCCTGTTCGCCACGGTGATGTATCTCATTCCGGCATCCCTGGTCTCGGCGGAACTGGGCAGTGCATACAGCGACCGGTCCGGCGGGGTCTATACCTGGGTGTCGGAAGCCTTCGGACCGGCATGGGGATTCACCGCCATCTGGCTGCAATGGATCCAGAACGTGATCTGGTATCCCACCGTACTGGGATTCGCCGCCGGTTCTCTGGCGTACATGGCCATGCTGCCGGAATACGCAGGAAACGGGATCTACAACGGACTCGTCATCGTGATTTTTTACTGGTTCGCCACCATTATGGCGTTGAAGGGAACGCTGACCGTCGGGAAAGTAACAAAGTTCGGGTTCCTTTACGGAACCATCATTCCCGGTGCGTTGATCATCATCCTGGGGATCGTATGGTGTATGCGGGGACTGCCGCTGGAATTCCTGCGGTCGCCCGGGGGCGAAGTCCTGCGGGGACATCCGGTATTCTTCCCGCACATAAGTGGATTGGGCAGTGTGGCGTTTCTTGCCGGGATCATATTGCTGTTCGCGGGGGTGGAAGTGCAATCGGTACTGGTCCGGGATCTGGATGAACCCGGGAAGAATTTTCCGAAAGCGATCTTTCTGGCTGCCGGGATCATTCTTGTTCTGTTCCTGCTGGGCTCGCTCTCCATTGCCGCTGTGATCCCAGCCGATGAGATCAGTCTCACCTCCGGGTTGATGGAGGCATTTCAACAACTTCTGGGCAGATTCCACCTGTCCTGGCTGGTCCCCATTCTGGGATTCCTGACCGCATTCGGTGCCATCGGCGGTGTCATGTCCTGGATCACGGGTCCCAGCAAGGGATTGCTCAGTACGGCACAGGAAGGCGAACTGCCCCAATGGCTCGCCGTGACCAATGAAGCGGGTGCGCCCCGGAACATCCTGATCATTCAGGGGATCCTGGTCACAGTCCTGGCAAGTCTTTACTTTATCATGAAGGATGTAAGCGTGGCGTTTTTCGTGCTTACCGCCATGACAGCCACGTTGTATCTTGTGATGTATATGCTCATGTATGCGGCGGCGATCCGGCTCCGTTACACCCGGAAGGATCTTCCGCGCATTTACCGTATTCCGGGGGGAAATACGGGCATGTGGATCATTGCCGGACTGGGCTTCCTCGGGGTGGCGTTCGCCTGCATTGCCGGGTTCTTCCCGCCATCCAATCTGCCAGTGGGCAATCCGGCACTTTATGTTGCTCTGGTCGCCGGCGGACTCATCATCTTCACAGGTGCGCCGCTGGTGATTCATCGTATTCATACAACACTCAACAAAAGGGAGGAATGAGTTATGGCTCTGCACAAATGGAGAGGACACAAAGAAGGACAACCCGTCAACGACATTTATTCGGCATTGGAAATGCAGCGTCCGGCGGAACGGTATCGTTTTCCGGAAACAGAAGGCGATGCCGATACCATCTGCCAGCTGGTTCATGATGAACTCATGATCGACGGCAACGCCCGTTTGAATCTGGCGACGTTCTGCACCACTTATTCGGATCCGCACATCAAGTGTATCATGAACGAATGTCTCAGCAAGAACATGATCGACAAAGATGAATATCCACAGATGGCGGAACTGGAAATGCGATGCGTTCACATGCTCGCGGATTTATGGAACGCACCCGAAAGCCGGACCGCGATGGGGTGTTCCACCACCGGATCCAGCGAAGCCGCCATGCTGGGCGGTCTTGCCATGAAACGCCGTTGGGAGGCACGGAGAAAAAAAGAAGGCAAAAGCATCGCGAAACCAAATATCGTCACCGGACCCGTACAGGTCTGCTGGCATAAGTTCGCGCGGTACTGGGATGTGGAACTCCGGGAGATCCCCATGGAGGATGGAATGTATATTTCCACGCCGGAACGGGTGACTGCGCATTGCGATGAGAACACCATCGGTGTGGTACAGACTCTCGGGACCACCTTCACGCTGGAATACGAACCGGTGGCAAAAACCGCCCGGGCTCTGGATGAATATCAGGCGATGTCCGGACTGGATATTCCCATTCATGTGGATGGTGCCAGCGGAGGGTTTCTGGCGCCCTTCGTCACTCCGCATCTCGTCTGGGATTTCCGGTTGGAACGGGTGAAGTCCATCAATGCCAGCGGACACAAATTCGGACTGGCTCCGCTGGGTGCGGGTTGGGTCCTGTGGCGGACTGTGGCGGATCTGCCCGAAGAACTGATCTTCTATGTCAATTATCTGGGGGGGAACATGCCTACTTTTGCGCTGAACTTCTCCCGTCCGGGCGGGCAGATCGCGGCACAGTATTATTGTTTCCTGCATCACGGAAGAGAGGGTTACACCGCCATTCAGAAAGCATGTTATGATGCCGCGCATTATTTCGCCTGCAAACTCCGGAAGTTCGGGATCTTCGACATCATTTCCGAGGCGAAAGATGATTACGGCGTACCCGGTGTATGCTGGAAACTTCAGAAGGATGCCCGCGTCAATTTCAATCTCTATGACCTGGCGGACCGGCTGCGGACACGGGGGTGGCAGGTCCCCGCATACGCCCTGCCCTCCAATTGTCAGGAAACCGTGATCCAGCGCATACTGGTCCGGCACGGTGTCTCAAAAGATCTGTTGGACTGGCTGTTGTATGATATGGAAAATGCCATCCGGTATTTCCAGAAGAATCCGGTACAACAGCACAGTGATGAACACGAATCCGGCGGATTCCGTCACTGAGTTCGGACCACGATCTCCGCGGGCGGAGGCAACGCCGTTTCCCCTGTACTGCGGAGATCGTTCCCGCCGGATAATCCAGCGGTAAACGGACGGCTGGAATCGTATTGCACGATTTCCGCCGTCCGTTTTTCCGGATCCATGTTCCACAGAATGATCGCGGGGTGGATCCGGTCCCGTTTCACAATGTCACTGATCACGGCATCCCGTTCCCCATCCGCGGGGATCCGGTCAAAGATATCCGCCATGACAAGCAGTCCCGTTTGATCGCAGAGAGAGAGAAAACGTTGTGAGGCCGGGGACCCGGTTAAGCGGATCACGTCAACGCCATTCTCACGCAGACGTGCCGGCAATGATTCATCCGGCATATCCCGGAGAACGACACCATTGAGTTCCCGGCGCGTACCGTTGAGATAGAATCCATCCGGCTCGAAACGCAGACTGCGCACCCCGAAGGAAACCGTTTCCGTGTCGCTGGATAACGCCGTCTCTGCGGTTGCAGAAATATCATAAAGGACGGGGGAATCCACATCCCATTTTTCATGATCGTTCAAAGCGATGGTGCGGGCAAAATGATAAACGCCGGGCTGCAGGGTGCACTCCCAGACTGTGTCTTCAAACAAAGGCGAGGCAAGCGTGATCCTTCCGGCAACTGCCACGGCACTGTCGTTGCGGACTTCACCCGAGATCATTACCCGGTTCACCTTTTCCAGATACTTGATATACAATCCGCCACGCTCAAAATACACCGGATCCTTTTCCACGATCCGCATTTCGCCGACGATCCCGGTCAGCCGCACCACGTTCGATCCCTCTTTCAGAAAACGGCTTACTTTCACGTTGAGAAACCCGGCACCCGTTTCCACGCCGGCAAGTTCATCATTCACATAGATTCTTACACCGGATCCCACGCCGTCCAGTTCCAGAAACGTGCGCCGTTCCGCCGATGTCGGACCCGGGATCACGCAACGGGATTCCCCCTGCTCTGCGGGAGTAAACATATTCTGTTTCACAACAACCGTATTTCTCATAGCCATACAACTCCTGAATTTGTTGTGTAATGTAACATTTTTTGCTTAAAAATCAAATTTTTTTTGCTTTATCTCTTGATTTTTTATTTTTCGTCATGTATAGTTCCCGCAAACACAACCAAACAGGAGGTCACATGAAAATGAAACGATTACTGCCGATCCTTGCACTTGCAACTGTCTTCACCTGCACACTCTGGGCTGCACCGAAATCCGTCCACCCGGGTGCAAAAAAATCTGCCAGTACCACATATCGCGTCATGACGGATTACGAAGAAGCGGAAAAGATCTCCAAAGAGACAAAGAAACCGATCCTGCTCATTTTCAGCGGGTCCGACTGGTGCGGCTGGTGCGTGCGCCTGGATGAAGAAGTCTTCAGTACAAAAGAATTCCAGCGTTGGGCGAAAGACAAGATGGTCGTCTATGTCGCTGACTTCCCCAGAAGGAAAAAGCTCCCCGGAAACCAGAAAGCACAGAATGACAAGCTCATGGCAAAGTACCGGGTCCGCGGGTTCCCCACCGTGTTCGTGATCTCGCCCGAAGGTGAAAAGATCGGAGAGACCGGATACCGTAAAGGCGGGCCCAAGCCCTACATCAAACATCTGGAACAGATCATCGGCAAATAAAAACGGAAACGCCGCAGGATCCTGTCAAGATCTGCGGCGTTTTTTTGTGCTTTACACACAACTCCGTCAGGCGAGTCTCACTGCTGTTTCGTTTCTTCCTCTTCCCGGAAAAACGTGATCTTCATTTCCGGGAAAAGACGTTCCAGTGTGCCGACCGTCATATTTTTCACCTTCCGTTCCCCACAGGCAAACCGGTTGATCAAGGAAATATCCACCCCGGTTTTCCTTCCCAATTTCGTGCGTGAACCGGCATCTTCAATGGCTTTCGCCAAAGCTGCCTGAACTTTTTCCGCAAGTGTCATCTTGCCCAATCCTTTCGATTATTCGATTCCTTTGACTTGTACTGCTAAATATACATGTGCTTTGAAGATTTTCAAGCAAAGTAGTGAAATATTTTCATTTTAATTATTGTTTTTCACAAACAATACCAACGATAATACCAAAAAAAAGTGTACGGAATCACAGGTGCGATCTGAACAAAAAAGGAACCCGTGATGGAGGAGACTCGGGCAAGGTAAGGTATACTTTATTGCACTACAAGGAAACTGCGGATCCCGGTGAATATCATCTGTGCCGCCATTGCCGCCAGAATGAGTCCGGTGATCTTGGTGACGATCAGGATCCCGTTGCGCCCCAGTTTCCGTTCGATCGCGGTCCCGATATACAGGACAAGGGTCAATGCGGCCGCGGCGGCACTCAACGCGCATACATTCAGAAGATAGTTCATGATCCCGGATGTTTCTGCACCGAAAAGCAACAATGCAGCCGTGGTACCGGGTCCCACAGTCACGGGAATCGCCAGAGGGACCACAGAGATATTGGAGATCTTTTCATCGGAATCGTCCTTGATGACCTCACCTTTCTTGTCCTCGACTTTTCCATTGACCAGCCCGACAGCAGAGAGGAAGAGCAGCGCACCGCCGCCGATCCGGAACGCATCCAGCGTAATGCCGAAGACATCAAAAAGCCAGCGGCCGAAGAAGAACAGGACCATGGTGATGGCAAGTACAGCAAACCCGATCCGCAGAGCCAGGACACGCTTCCGTTTTATTTCCCAGCCCAATGTCATGGAGAGATACATGCTCAACACGAAAAACGGTGTCATGAGGAAAAAGAATTTCAGAAAATTATGAATGAAAGCTGTCATGGTCCAACCTCCGGAGGAAAAAAAGCCGGAAGCAGGGCTTCCGGCATATTGATACTCGTTGTCAGAACGCTCAATCGGCGTCCTTCACCGCCAGTTCGTAGTCCGCGCCGTTCCAGACAGCCGCGGCGGCAGTGACGGGATTTTCAAAGTCATTGAAGAGTCCGCCGTCGATGACATACTGACAGGCGCCGGCTGCATCTTCTGCGGCAAAAGCTTCGTCGATCTGCTTGGCGCAGGGAGCATTCTTTCCGTAGGTGGAAAGATAATAGAGCGCACCTTTTTTCGCTTCGAACTGTCTCACGAGGACAGCATCCTTGCGTACGATCCCCATGGTGCAGATACCGGTTTCCGCATTCACAGCGGCGGCAATACGGGGTGTATCCAGGGAATCTTTTTCATAATCCATGGCAAGGAGAGAAAGGGCGAAGGCATCCCGTTCCGGCATACCCATCAGGATCTTTTCGATGATGGGATCGGTCTGGGAACCGTTGGTGGCAAGCGCGATCTTGCCGGAAAGCCGTACGCAATGATATGCAATGTAGGGATTCTTGGAAAGATCGTCTTCGTGTCCTTTCCGGGGCAGAATGGAGATCATGCCGTTGGTGAGGACCGCACTGCGGTTGGGGAAAGAACGGGAGGAAACACGATAAGCCGCAACGGGCTTTCCATCCGGGGTGAGCCCGGCTGCTACAATTCGTCCGAGATACATAATCAAAAACCTTTCTGTTGAAATTTCTTATTTGGAGGAGGGTCTCAACTGGGGGAACAACACCACGTCGCGGATGGATTCCACTCCGGTCAGAAGCATGACCAGACGGTCGATCCCGATCCCCAGTCCGCCGGCGGGCGGCATCCCGTATTCCAGCGCGGTGAGGAAGTCTTCGTCCACTGCCTGTTCGGGATCTTTTCCGCTCAACGTGACCTGGTGCATGAAACGTTCCCGCTGGTCTACGGGGTCATTGAGTTCCGTATAACCGGGGGAGATTTCCTGTCCGTTGATTTCCAGTTCGTAAACGTCCACCAGCGTGGGATCGTCCGGACACTTCTTGGCGAGGGGGACGAGTTCCGCGGGGAGCCGGGTGACGAACGTAGGCTGGATCAGGGTATGTTCGATGAGTTTTTCGTAGATCTCATGGGTGATTTCCAGATCGGACCAGTCGGGCATGACCTGCAGGTTCATTTCCTTTGCGCGTTTGAATTTGTCTTCTCTGGAAAGATCGAACCAGTCTTCACCGGCGCGTTCCTTGATGAGTTCTTTGTAGGGGGCACGGCGCCAGGGACGGGAGAGATCCACCACTTTATCGCCGGGCATCTGGATCTTCAGGGTGCCGAAGACTTTTTCAGCCAGGGTGGTGATCATTTCTTCCACCAGTTCCATCATGGTTTCGCAGTTGCCGTATGCCTGATAGAGTTCCAACATGGTGAATTCCGGATTGTGACGGCGGGAGATCCCTTCGTTCCGGAAGTTACGGTTGAGTTCAAAGACTTTTTCGAATCCGCCCACCAGAAGACGTTTGAGGTAGAGTTCCGGCGCGATACGGAGGAACATTTCGCAGTTCAACGCCTGATAATGGGTCTTGAAGGGATTGGCAGCGGCACCACCGGGAATGTACTGGAGCATGGGTGTTTCCACTTCCAGGAATCCTTTTGCGGACAGGAAGTTGCGGATTTCCTGCAGGATACGGATCCGTTTCTTGAAGATCTCGCGGCTGTCATCATTCACGATGAGGTCAACATAACGCTGACGGTAACGCTGTTCCATATCGGTCAGACCGTGCCATTTTTCCGGCAGCGGACGGAGCGATTTGCTCAAAAGGCGGTAGGAATCCATGCGGACAGTGATCTCACCGGTTTTTGTTGTAAAAAGTTCGCCGTCAGCTGTGATGATGTCACCGATATCGAGTTTCTTGAAGGCTTTGTAATTATCTTCGCCCAACTGATCACGCTGAACGAACAGCTGGATCTTGCCCGCTTCGTCCTTGATGTGGATGAATGCGGCTTTCCCCATGACACGGAAGGCAACGATACGACCTGCAACAGTCACAGTTTCCTGCGTTTCCTGTTCGGGAACGTATTTCGCTTTTGCATCGGCGGAAGACGTGATGTTGTCCACCCGTGAGCCGTAGGGCTGGGCACCGGCTGCATAAAGATCATTGAGTTTCGCAAGACGCTGTGCAAAAATGTCATCCGTCTTCTGTACCTGTTGTTGTTCCTGGTCCTGTTCCATGATACCATTTATCCTTCTGTTTGAGAGTGTTTTTATGTAATCCGGTAATATATCACACATCCGCGCTTTTTGCAAACAAAACGGAGAAAAAACACGGGACATTTCCGCGAAAAAAAAGACCGCCGCATTTTCTGCGGCAGCCTTGTTTGTTTTACAGCGTGGAAAAGCCGTTTATTTCTTTTCGAACTTCATGGGATTGACCACTTCACGCATCCGCTGGAACAATGCGTACAGCGGCGGCACAAAGACGATACCCACGATGGATGCAAGCACCATCCCCGAGAAGGTGGTGATCCCGATTGCCTGACGGGATCCGGCACCGGCACCCGTCGCCACGACCATGGGGAACACCCCGATCACGAAGGAGTAAGCGGTCATCAGCACGGCACGGTAACGGACACGTCCGCCGCTTTGTGCTGCATCGTAGATGGACATACCGCTTTCCCGCGCCTGCTTGGAGAATTCCGCCATGAGGATGGCGTTTTTCGCAGCGAGCCCGACCAGCATGATCAAGCCAAGCTGGGCGTAGATGGAAAGCGACATGCCGCAGTAATGGAGTCCAATGAGTGCCCCCAGCGTTGCCACGGCAACCGAGAGGATCACGGAGAGCGGCATCGTCCAGCTTTCGTATTGTCCCACCAGGAAGAGATAGGCGAACGCCAGAGCAAGCATCATCAATGTGACAATCTTGCCTTCGTTGCCCCGTTCCTGATAACTCAAATCGACCCAGCAGACCTGATAACCTTTCAGGTTTTCATCCACCATCTGCTGGATCCGGCGCATGACTTCACCGGAACTGACTCCGGGAAGACCGGCGACCATGAACTTGGCAGATGCCTTCTGGTTGAAACGCAGGATCACGCGGGGACCGACAGTATAACGCAAGGTGGCAAAAGAGGAGAGCGGGACCATATCGCCGTTGTTGTTCTGCACGTTGATGTGCTCAATGTCGGCAATGGTGCTGCGGTCCATCAGGTCCGCCTGCATTTTCACCTTGAAGGAAAGTCCTTGCAGGTTGAAGTCGTTCACATACAGCGATGCCAGTTTGGACTGCAGGGTGGAGAAGATCCGCCCGATGGGAATACCCATCATCTGCGCCTTGTTACGGTCGATGTCCAGATACAACTGCGGCGTACTGGCATTGTAGGAACTGTGACCGTATGCAATGTCCGGACACTTGCTCTTGTCGTTGAGCAGCATCATGAGTGTTCTGGTGGCAGTTTCCAGTTCTTCCGGAGACTGTCCTTCAAACGCCTGAAGCATGAAGGAGACGTCGTTACTGGTCCCCAGCCCCATGATGGCGGGCGGCTGCAGGACGAGGATCTGTGCTTCCGCGATGTGTGCGGTGCGTTTGAGAGCTTCGTTCTTGATGGCGACGATGGAGGTTTCCGGTGTCTGACGGTTATCCCAGTCATCCAGACCGATAATGGAAAGCCCCTGGTTTTCCCCCTTCCCGCCGACGAAACTGAATCCGTTCACGGTAAGCACGTTCTTCACGCCCGGGATGTCTTTCACCGCTTCATAAAACTTCTCCGTGGCCTGTCTGGTACGGTGAAGCGTGGCACCCGGCTGCAATTCGATGGCGCAAAGGAGTGCCCCCTTGTCTTCTTCCGGCAGGAAGGATGAGTTCAGTTTGGTGAAAAGGTAATAGTTGGCGTAAAGGACCCCGCCGAAGAGCAGGATCGTCACCGGCCAGAAGCGGACCAGAAACCCGGTGAAGAACAGATAGATGCTGCGGGAACCGTTCAACACCCAGTTGAAGGGAGCGAAGACATCGAATCTGGGTTTGGCAGTGGGCCGCAGAAGCAATCCGCAGAGAGCGGGACTCAAAGTCAGCGCGTTGACCGTGGAGAAGCACAGCGCGATACACATGGTCACCGCGAACTGGATGTAGATCGTACCCACCATCCCGCCGTAGAACGCAATCGGGGCATACACGGCGACCGTCACCAGCGTGGTTGCGATAATGGCGCCCGTGATCTGGTTCATGGATTTGACGGCGGCCTCTTTGGGCGGCAAACCTTCTTCGTCAATGATACGCAGCGTGTTTTCCACCACAACGATGGCATCGTCCACCAGTGACCCGATCACCAGGATCAACCCGAACATGGTCAGCAGGTTCAGGCTGAACCCGAGAGGATACAGAATGATGAAGGTTGCCATAAGCGAAACGGGGATCGCCAGAGTCGGCACCAGCGTCGCACGCCAGTTCTGCAGGAAGAGATAGGTGATCGCCACAACCAGCGCAAGGGTCAGAAGCAGCGTCCAGAAAATTTCCTTCATACTCGTACGGATGTAATCCGTCGGGTCGTACACCATTTCGTAATGCACACCTTCCGGCAGGAATTTGGCGAGATGTGCCAACGTTTCATTGGCGGTATCGATCACGTTGACGGCGTTGGCATCGGACTGACGGTAGAGCGCCATAGCCACGGTGGGGACTCCGGATTCCCGGGCATCCCAGGCATAATCTTCGGACCCCAGTTCCACTTTCGCGATGTCGGACAATCGGACAATACGTCCGTCTTTCGTATCGGTACGGATGATGATATTGGCAAATTCCTTCGGGGAATTCAAACGTCCCAGGGCATTGACTTTCAGCATCACGGCATCGCTGCTGTTTTCGGATCCGACGGACCCGGCGGCAGCCTGCACGTTCTGCTGTCTCAACGCGCCGGAAACTTCATCCGGTGTGATACCGAGAGCGGACATCTTCATCGGATCCAGCCAGATACGCATGGAGTAATCGGAAGCACCCATGAGTTCCACCTGACTGATCCCGTTCACACGGGCAAGTTCGTCACGGATATTGACGCGGATGTAGTTCCCCAGTTCCACCACAGACATATCGGATTTCCTGGGATCGACCTGGAAAGAATACACCCCGAGAATATCGGAGGAACGCTTGATGATCTTGATCCCGATGGCGGTGGTTTCCGCAGGGAGTTTCGGTTCCGCACGGCGCACAGCGTTCTGCACGTTCACCAGCGCAATGTCGTCATTGGTCCCCGACTTGAAGGTCAGACTGACCATCAGCGACCCGTCGTTGTTACATTCGGAGTTGAAGTATTCCAGGTCTTCCACCCCGTTGATCTCGGATTCGATCGGCGCGGCAATGGTATCCCGGATTTCCGTGGAGCTTGCCCCCGGGTAACTGGCGATCACCATGATGGACGGCGGCGTGATCTCCGGATATTCCGCAATGGGAATATATCTCACACAGAGCAAACCGCCGAAGACCAGGACAATGGAGATCACCATTGCCAACTTCGGCCGTTCAATGAATATCTTTGAGAACATACTGCTTTTCTCCTTGCCTTACTTTGCGGGTGCCGCCGGGGCCACGATCTTGCCGCCACGTTCCGATGCCGGTTTCACATTGGAAAGATCTTTCGCCGGATTTTCCCGTTTCACAGGGATCGCCACCACTTTCGCGCCGGGCATCACTTTGTGAACGCCGTCCACAATAACACGTTCGCCTTCCTGGATCCCTTTGAGAATGATCTGCATATCGCCAACCTGTTCGCCCAGTTCAACGGGGCGGATCATCGCCGTGCTGTCTTCCGTCACAACGTACACATTGTGTCCGTTCTTGGAGGTCATGACAGCGGAAACCGGGATCGCGGGGAACTGTTCTTTCACCTTTTTGCCGATGAAAGAATCCACGATCCCGCCCGGGATCAGACGGTGACTTTTGTTTTCAAACGTACACCAGACCATCAACGTACCGGTCATGGGGTCGATCCGGTTGTCCGCGAATTCCACTTTCCCGATCTCGTCAAACATCTTGCGGTCCGCAGTACGGATCCGGATGACCGCATCTTTTTTCAGCGATTCCACCGAACCGAACATCTTGATATAATCGGGTTCGCTCAACGCCATTTTGACGTGAATGGGAGAGACCGTGACGATGGTCGCCAGGACATCACTGGAAGGGGTCAGGTAGTTTCCTTCGGAGTATGTGATCTTCCCGATACGGCCGTCAACGGGAGCATAAATGCGGGTGTAGGAAAGATTGGTCTGGGCTTCGGTCAAAGCAGCCTGGGCTTCCAGCAGCTGGGCTTCCGTCAGTTTCAAACGACGGCTGGCTTCATCCATTTCGCTGTCAGCCGCGATCCCGATCAGACCTTCCTGACGTTTGTAATTGGTGCGGGCATATTCCAGATCCGCCTGGATCTGTTTCACGCGGGCAAGTGCGGAATCCACTTGCGATTTGTAAAGCGTATCTTCGATCTGCATGAGCAAGGTACCCTTCTTCACAAAATCACCGTCCTTGCAGAACACTTTCTGCAAAACGCCGGAAACACGCATACGCAGCGTGACCGTATGAATGGACTCCACTTTCCCGATATACATGCGGGTCCCCTGCTCGCTGATGGTCTCCGCTTTTCCCACGGGGACCATGGGTGCCGGGCGTCCCTGGGCGAACAACTGCACGGCACCGAACAGCATCAAACCGGCTGCAACGGCTGTCATTTTCAATTTGAAGTTCATTCTTCTGTTTCCTTTCTCAACTTGCTGAACTTTTCGAATACTACTTCCAATGCGGCGGCGAGTTTTTCCTGATCGTCAGCCGCAAAATCTTCCAATACAATGGCGCAGAGCTGTTCCATACGCGCAATACTCTGCTGAATGATCTCCGCACTCCGTGCCGTCAACGTGATCAACACTTCCCGGCGGTCGGTGGGATTCTGTTCCCGTTTCAACATGCCTTTTTTCACCAGGATCTCCACCGATTCCGACATGGTCGCCGGGGAAAGTTTCATATCCAGTGCAAGACGTTTCAACGTCGTCCCATTGGGATTTTCCTGCTGTAACTGCCATACATTTTTCACAATGTTGACCTGACGCAGTGTCATGTCGCCCATCAACTGGGGTCCCATGGGGTTGGATTGCTCGCGCAGTTCATCAGCGATGCCCATGAAGGCATGGAACACCCGTGTTTCCAACTTCACTTTCGCATTTTTGTTCACAGTTCACCTCGATAATATTGTTATAGTTCGTTTTTCATAATATAACACAATATTGATAATTTGCAAGTCCGAAATATTATTTTTTCTGAATTTTATAAGTTACAAAACAAAAAAAATGCCGCCGCATTTCTGCGGCAGCATGGAAAATAATCAGAGAAGGTTCTGCTTATTTGTATTTCGGCAGCATCTTGCCGTGGGCCTTGATCAGGTCATCGCACATGGCAATGATCTTATCGATGGGCAGTTCGGCAGAGGTGTGGGGATCCAGCATCGCTGCGTGATAGATCGCTTCCTTCTTCTGCGTGAGAGCCGCTTCGATCGTCAGCAGCTGAACGTTGATATTGGTCATGTTCAACGCCGCACACTGGGTGGGAAGACGTCCGACGTAAGTACCCTGCACGCCGTTGGTATCCACCAGACAGGGGACTTCCACGACGGCATCTTTGGGCAGGTTTTCGATGAAGCCGTTGTTCAGCACGTTACCGCCGATCTGGATGGGGTTGTTGCTGATGATGGCGTCCATGATCCGGGATCCGTATTCCAGAGAAAGCTTGTGGGTGAGGTTGGGATCCTTGGAAAGTTTTTCGTACTGTTCCTTCCAGTATTTGATCTGGTTGATACAGCGACGGGGATATTCATCCAGCGGGATGTTGTATTCCTTGATGAGGCCGGGATACTGACTCTTGATCCAGTAAGGCATGTATTCGGCATTGTGTTCACTGGATTCCGTGACGTAGTAACCGAACTTGTTCATGATTTCCAGACGGATGATGTTGCCGCTCTTGTCCTTTTTGGCACGGCGCATTTTGGGAACCTGTTCCAGGGCTTTCTTGCGGACATCATCATAGACGTCTTTGCCGTTGATCTTGAGTTCAAGCAGCCACGCCATGTGGTTGATACCGGCGATCTTATCGGTGATCACATCTTCGGTTTTGTCGATTTCTTCCCAGCTGTAATAGCCAAGAGAGCCCAGAAGACTCTTGGAGCAGACCTGCACGCTGTGGCAAAGACCGACGGTCTTCACGTTGGTTCCGCGCAGCATGGCACCGGTGAGCATCGCCATGGGGTTGGTATAGTTGAGCAGCCAGGCATTGGGGCAGACTTCTTCCATTTCTTTGGCGAAGTCCAGCATGACGGGGATGGTACGCAATGCGCGGAAGATCCCGCCGATCCCGAGGGTGTCAGCGATAGTCTGACGCAGTCCGTATTTTTTCGGGATCTCAAAGTCAATCACAGTGGAGGGTTCGTATCCGCCGACCTGGATACAGTTGACGACGAAGTCTGCGTTCTTCAACGCTTTTTTGCGTTCGGAAACGCCGAGATAGGTCTTGATCTTCGCACGGCCGTTGTTGATGTTCTTGTTCAGCACATTCAGAATAAGCGCGGATTCTTTCAAACGATCGCCGTCGATGTCGTACAGAGCGATCTCGGAATCCTTCAGAGATTCACGGCACATGCAGTCGCCCAGCACGTTTTTCGCAAAAACCGTACTGCCGGCACCCATAAATGTAATTTTTGCCATAACAGCCTCCTTGTGTTTTGTTGTATGGACTGAAAACTAATATACAACAATCATGCTGTAAATCAAATAAAAAATCGCACAAAACATATTGATTTTGTGCGATTGATAGGATTTTTGTGCTATTTTGCGTTATTTCGTCCGCATCCAGACGCAAATCTTGTTGTTTTCGTCAAATTCGCTCCCCGCGGATGCATAATCGCAAAGCAGAGTGCCGTCTTCCGTTTTACGCAGCATACGGAACCCGGGACGGTCTTCCGCCACGGTCAGAGTCCCTTCCTTCACCGGGACATCGATTTCCCCCGACAAACGGGAATCCTGCGCCATGACAACGGGACCGCACATCCAGGTGATCCTGCCGGATTCGCCCGGGTCTTTCACGCAGACCGGGGAAAGATCGAAGAGGATGGTGATGACATCGCCATCCTGCCACTCACGGGTCACATTGCAGCAGGTTCCGGGGAGAGCGGCAAATTTTTCGCCGCAGACATCGATCCCGGCATCCGGGTTCTGCCAGGAGGGAACACGCAAAGCCAGCGTGAATGTTTCCGGCGCAGGCAGGTTGATACGGATCTTGACCTCACTGCGGAACGGATAACCGCCCGATACCGTGATCTTCGCCGATTTGAAGCGGATTGTCATATCATCGTAAAGCATCAGAGACAGCGTATCGCCCTCCACGAATGCGGCAGCCGGTGTCGCCTGCGCAATGGCCTCCGGTGCCTGCGCACGACAACAGTCATTGCCGTCAAAGGGCGTTTTGAAGACGTTGTAAATCTGGTCCGGAGCGGGTTGTTTCCAGGCGCGTTCCACGCCCATCAGGTCCGGATTCATGTGAACACAGGTGGAGCCGTCCGGCTTGATCGCGCCGAGGATACCGTTATACAGTGCCCGTTCCATTTCGTCCATGATCGTGAGATCCCCGGTATTGCGGAACACGATCTCACAGAACTGGATCCAGGTGGTGGTGACACAGGTTTCGCCGTGAGCCCCCACATCGGTCATGCACTGTTTGAACTTGCCGTTATACCAGAATTCACCGCTGGTATCTTTCAAGCCGGAAACACCGGTGATGAAAAGTTCATAATCACGCACCATTTCGTAGAACCGCTTCACCGTTTCCAGGTATTCCGGCTGCGGATCGACTTCGTACAGTTCACACAAACCGAGATAGCAGGACATCATTTCGTAGGACTTGCCATTGGGGATGTCTTCCGGGTGAACCCCGTTGCGTGCCGCTTCGTAAATGTTCATGATGAGAGAGCAGCCGGTCCCCGCAATCCATTTCGCGTAATCCAGGTATTTCTGTTTGCCGCTGAGTTTGTAAAGATGGACCACCACATACAGGATCGAACAGGCCGCCAACCCGTCATGACGTCCGCAGGATGCAATGTGCCGGATCCCGGGGCCGACTTTGGTCATAAAGTGGTCCATCAGGCGTTCGCAGGCGGTCAGGACTTCCGGATCCTTTTCCACAAATTCCAGATAACGGGTCAGACCGGCAAGCACATACTTCCGCCCCCAGATGTCCCAGTATTCAAGCTGGAGGTCTTCCGGATAACTGCTGATACAGCCGTCTTCCGTCTGCGTTGTGAGAATATCCCGCACCGTTTCCTTTATCTTGCCCAACAGCGTTTCGTCTCCTGTGGCATACCAGGCGAGAATGGCGGACCGGACAACCTTGCCCCAGAATTCACTGCGCCAGGCACCGTCCCGTTCCTCCCGTTTGCGGAAAACATCCACCATCATCGGGTAATCGGCCTGATTCAGACGGTTTGCCACTACAAGATCCGTCATTCTGCCGAGTTCCCCCTGCAAACGGATATCACCGGCAGGTATGGATGCAAATTTTCTTGTACTCATCAAAAAAACCTTTCTGTTTTTTGTTACTAATTTGGAAAAATATACCGCTAATATACCGTCCAGACCGCTTTTTTCAACTATATCAAAAAAAAATTCAAAAAAAATTTGATTTTTTTCAAAAAAGGGCTTGCAATTAGGGGAGAATAGGAGTATAATAGGGGTAATTAGGAGTCATCAGGATAAAACAAGGAAACAGGATCATTATGGAACCGTGCAATGCAGAAAAGCGTTATTACCGCTTATTCCGTGAGTTCGAGTACAAACTCGATACGCAGCGGCGTATTGCGGTGCCTGCGGAATGGCGTGCGGAAAATCCGTGCGGCGTTTTCCTGTTGATCCCTGCCCGTGAACATATCATTCACATGTATCCGGATGAAGTATTTACAGCGAAGTTTGCGGAGAAACTTTCCAAGCTGGCAGCAGGAGATGCGGCAGCCATGCGGAAAGCCCGTGACTTCGGTGCGCATGTTTTCAAGTGCGTCTGTGACTCCCAGGGGCGTATCCAGCTGCCGAAAGAGTTGCAGGAATGGGGTGAAGTACAGAGCCGTCTTGCCATGATCGGGACCGGCGACTTTGTGCAGATGATGAGTGCGGAACGCCGCGATGCGGAAAAAGCCCGGGCAATGCCGGAAGGAAAAGATCCGGACTTCCTGGATATTTTGAACCTTTGAGTGTGAGATTCGGTGCAATGACAGAAGACAAAAAGCATTATCCGATACTGGCGGAGGAAACGCTGGAATTGCTGATGCCCGCAGACAGAGAAGCGGTTTGCCGGGTCGTGGACTGCACCACCGGGTTCGGCGGACACAGCAGCCGGGTATTGGCGCGGTATCCCCATGCGGAACTCTTGGGGATCGATCGCGATACAACGGCACTGGAATATTCCGCGCAACGGCTTGCATTTGCAGGGGAACGGGTCCATTTGATCCACGGAACGTTTTCCGGTTTGAAACAGCACATGGAATCTCTGGAATGGGAAAAGGCGGATGCCATTCTCATGGATATCGGGGTCTCTTCCCCCCAGATCGATGATCCGGACCGCGGATTCTCGTTCCGGAATGACGGACCTTTGGATATGCGTATGGACCGGAGCCGGGGCGTGACTGCCGCCGATCTGCTGCGGGATTCCTCCGAAGAAGAATTGACCCGGATCTTCCGGGATTACGGTGAAATACGGGAAGCAAGACTGCTGGCAAAGGAAGTCGTCCGCAGACGGGCGGAGTCTCCGGTCAGCACTTGCGCTGAGTTCGCGGCGTTGTGTGACAAGGTCTTGCGGAAGAGCGGCAGACGGACGGGTCCCCCTGCCCCTACGCTCCCCTTTCAGGCATTGCGGATCGCGGTCAACGGCGAACTGGATGAACTGGAACAGGTGTTATCGGATGCGGTGGAACTGCTCAATGACGGCGGCAGATTGTGTGTGATCTCGTTTCACTCACTGGAAGACCGGATCGTCAAGCAGTTTTTCCGGGAGAAATCGGAAGGATGTATCTGTCCGAAAGAGTTCCCGGTGTGTGTCTGCGGACATAAACCGGAGTTGCGGATCGTGACGAAAAAGCCGGTAACGGCATCGGAAAAAGAATTGAACGAAAACAGCCGGAGTGCATGCGCAAAATTGCGTTGCGCGGAACGGATCAATAATAATTATAATGTGGCATAATATAACAGGGAAGGAGCAGGACGGATGAATCAATTTGCAAATCGGAAAAAACTGACGGAACGGGAAAAAATGAAAGCGGTCCAACCGGGCAAGCCCTGGGTGTTCCCCATGATCGCCAAACTGCTTCTGCTCCCGATCGCGGCATTTGCCGCCTGTATCCTCCGGGTCCATTTTGCGGACCGTGCGGAGAAACTGGAACGTCAGGCGGTGATGATCCGCGAAGAGATCAAGTTTATGGATAAAGAGATCCAGAATCTCAAAGGCAAGCGGGAAGAACTCTACTCCCTGCGCCATGTGGAATCCAAGATCCGGGAATACAAACTGGGGCTGCGCCCGACCAATAACGAACAGCTTCGTCACCTGCAGCGTTATGACATCGTGACCGGTCCTCAAAAGCCCTGTCTTGTTGCTGAAAACGAAAACATTGAGCACGACAACCGCATTGCACTGAATCACACGAAGTAATGTGTGGATTTGAGAGGTCGCACCTATGATGTCACACATGTCCCTGCGTATTTACATTATGCTGCTCATCTTCCTGGGCGGGTTTGTATACGTTGCGATCTCCATGTATAAACTCCAGATCGTACGCCACGAAGAACTCTTCGAAAAAGCAAAAGAAAAATACACCAAAGAAGTCGTCCGCAAGGGCGTGCGCGGTGAGATCTTTGACCGGAACGGAAATCTTCTGGTCTGCAATATCCCTGTCCGCAATCTGGCTGCCGACCCCCAGGTCGCCGGTGATAAAGCCGAATGTTTCCGCATCGCCCGGCTCCTTGCTCCCGAACTGGGTTTGCGCGAGGCTTTCATCTACAAACGGCTCATGATGAAAGAATTCGAATCCACGAACAAGGACGGGGTCACAACGAAACGCCCCTGTCGATACGTCATGCTGCAGCGCGGGATCGAACTGGATGCCAGCGAAAAGCTGAAAGCGTTGATCAAAAAGGAAAAAATCAAAGGCATGATCATGGAAGATACCTGGCGCAGATCGTATCCGAAAGGTGAAATGCTTGCAAACTTCCTCGGCGCAACCAGTATGGAGAGAGACGAAGTCGTCCCTCTCTTCGGTCTGGAAAAATCCATGGAGGAAAAGATTATGTCCGGGGAGTCCCATTTGAAGTATGAACGGTCCCGGGACGGCAAACGCATATCCTACGGTAACATGGAAGGGGATCCGGTGAAGGATGGATGCGATATTTATCTCACCATTCAGGAACCCATCCAGGCCATCATGGAAGAGGAAATGGATAAATTCATGGAACAGATCAAGCCGAAAGCGGCATACGCCATCATGGTGGATCCCTATACCGGCGACATCATGGCGGTTTCCCAACGCCCCACTTACAACCCCAACGACCGCTCCGTCCTTCACGATGATCCGCAAGCCGCACGGAACCGGATCGCCGAAGACTGTTTCGAGCCCGGATCCGTCATGAAGCCCTTTGTGGTTTCCATGGCGATGGACTGGAATATCGTAACGCCGGACACCATGATCGACTGCACGGATGGTGTCTGGTATTACGCAAAACGGAGTTTGCGCGACTCCCATAAAGTCGGTGTCGTCCCCGTCACACAGGTGATCGCACAGTCCAGCAACATCGGGACCGCCAAGATCGCGCTCATGATGGGCGAAAAAAGACTGGATGAAGTCCTCACCACATTCGGGTTCAAACGGACCACCGGACTCCCCATTCACCCCGAAACAAAAGGGCAGATCCGCCCCCTGCATAAGTGGGACGGACTTTCCATCACCCGGTTCTGCATCGGACAGGGCATCAACGTTTCCTTCCTGCAGCTGGCACGGGCATACTGTATGCTCGCAAATGGCGGATATCCCATTAATCTGCGGATCGTGGACCGTATAGACCGTGACGGGATCACCGAAAAATATCCGTATTACAGAGGAGAATGTATTTTCAAACGGGCGGATACCTGGGACAGAATCCGTAAAATGATGATCGAAGTGACCATGGGATACAGAGGGACGGCAAGAGCGTATGCCGCGATCCCGGGGTATTATGTCGCAGGAAAAACGGGGACCGCACAGAAGTTTATGAACGGTGCATACAGTGATAAATACTTTGCCTCCTTTGTGGGATTCCTCCCTTCCAATAAACCCCGGTTCGTCCTGCTGGTCATGGCGGATGAACCCACCGGAAAAAAGGATTCCGGGGCCGCGGCTTCCGCCCCCGTGTTCAAAGCCATTGCAGAACGTACATTACGCTATATGCACGAACCATACGAAGTCCCGCTGGAAGAATGGAATGCAAAAATCAAAGCAGCCAAGCAGGAAGAACGGGAGTTCTGGCGGCGGGAAGACGAGAAAACAAGAAAAAGACGGGAAGCCCTCAAACGTAAGAGTGCAAGATAACTTAATCGATAATAAAAGAAAAGGACATACATGGAAACATTTGCAAACATCGTTGCAAAGATCGACAGCTTCATCTGGGGTGCACCTCTGCTCATCCTGCTGGTGGGCGTACACGTCTACCTTACATTCCGCCTGAAATTCATTCAGCGGTTCATCCCGTTGGGGATCAAATTGAGCGTGACAAAAGATCCCGACGGCAAAGGGGACATTTCCCAGTTCGGCGCACTCTCCATTGCGCTGGCGGCGACCATCGGGACCGGTAACATCATCGGGATTGCCACGGCGATCGTCATGGGGGGTCCCGGTGCCGTTTTCTGGTGCTGGTTCTGCGGGATCTTCGGGATCGCCACAAAGTATACGGAAAGTCTCCTTTCCATCAAATACCGTGTCACGGATGCTGATGGCATCGTGCGCGGCGGTCCCATGTATGCCATAGAACGGGGCATGAACAAAAAATGGCTGGCAGTCCTCTTTGCGATTTTCACAGTGGGTGCCAGTTTCGGAATCGGGAACCTGGCACAGAGCAACGCCGTTGCCAGTTTCACCCGGGAAGTATTCAATGTGCCCACGTGTATCACCGGATTCGGGGAAACCATTGTCATTGCCCTGGTGGTCCTCGGCGGAATCAAATGTATTTCTCTCGTATGCAGTGCCCTGGTCCCTGCCATGGCTCTCTTTTACATCGTCGGATGTATTTTTGTCATGGTCGTATGCCGCGGAACTCTGCTCCCTGCCATCCAGTTGATCCTCAGCGAAGCGTTCCAGTTCCGCTCTGTCACCGGCGGAATACTGGGGGCGGGGATCATGCTTGCCATGCGGTACGGGATCGCACGCGGGTTGTTCTCCAATGAGTCCGGGCTGGGATCCGCGCCTATCGTTGCCGCCAGTGCAAAGACCCGGAATCCGGTACGGCAGGCGCTGATCTCCTCCACCGGGACCTTCTGGGATACCGTCTGCATTTGCGCCATCACGGGGATCACCCAGGTCGCCGCGGTCCTGAAACTGGATCCCAATGCCGATTTCAGTAAATAC
Source organism: Victivallales bacterium (assembly GCA_045592785.1). Classification (GTDB taxonomy): domain Bacteria; phylum Verrucomicrobiota; class Lentisphaeria; order Victivallales; family UBA1829; genus RGIG8244. Next base: position 27,437 of record JAZNVL010000044.1, read on the forward strand.
AAAGCGGAAGAATTGGCGAAACTGGCGTTCAACAACATCCCGCACATCGGGCTGCCGGTACTGACCATTGCCCTTTCCGTCTTTGCCTGCACCACTATTCTCGGTTGGTTCTGCTACGGGGAACAGGCGATCCATTATCTGGGCGGGAAAAAGGCTCTGTTCATTTTCCGGATAATCTTTGTTCTTATGATCTATTGCGGCGCCGTTTCCAAACTGGAACTGGTCTGGAATCTTTCTGATATCGCAAACGGGCTGATGGCTCTACCGAACATCATCTGTCTCTTCGCTCTCGCCGGAATCGCAGTCAAGGAAACCGAAAAGTATCTCAAACACGGGGCCATTGACGACAGAGAATAAAGTCTGACTGCCGGACATCTATTTTACAAAAAATTATTTTTTGCGTTTGAAAAAATGCAGGGACGTGCTATTGTACGAAAAACTTCAATAGAAAACGAACGAATACACAGGAGTCCCTGCGATGAGTGACAGTGCTTTTCTGATTATGTTCATTGCGTTCACCGCAATGATGGGGTTGATCCCTTTCCTTTTCCGCCGTTATGGTATCCCCATGGTGATCTCTCTGCTCGTCGTCGGGATGATGATCGGCCCCACCGGTTTCGATCTGATCGGCTACTTCTCCTGCTCCCTGGAATTTCTGGGCGCATCGGCGGAAGAGACCGCCACACATTTCACCACGCTGGTCAACTCCCTCGGCTCGCTGGGACTGGTCTTCCTGATGGCACTCGCCGGGATGGAAGCCGACTTCAAACTGATCCGGTCCGCACAGAAACCGGTGATCGCGTTGAGTATCCTCACCTTCCTCATCCCTGCCATCGCCGGATATTTCGTCTACGCCTGGTTCTGCCCTGATGATCTCCCCGGCAAACTGCTGTATGCCTCCCTCTTTGCATCTCACTCCGTGGGGATCGTCTTCCCCGTCATGCGGGAATTGAAACTGACAAAAACAAAGTTCGGCGCAGCGGTGCTGATCTCCACGGTCATCACGGACATCGCCAGTATCATCCTGCTTGCCGTTTCCGTACAGCTTTTCCGGCAGAAAAGCCACACCTCACACATGGTGGTCAACGAAACACTTTCCATTTTCGATCATCTGGACAGTTCCCTGCTGGGGAACAGTTTCACGCCTATTTTCCTGCTGATCGTGCTGCTCTACCTGGGACTCTCCGTTCTCGCGGTCAACAAGATCGGACACAAACTTCTGCAGATCTTCCGGCCCGGGGAAGATATGCTTATCACGATTCTCCTGCTGGTCATCCTCTCCACCGTGCTGATCGGGGAATGTTTCGGGATCAACCTGGTGGTGGGTGCATTCATCGCAGGACTGGGACTTGCCCGTGTGGTCCGGGAACAGGATATGATGCTGTTCCGGCGTTTTGAGAGTATCGGATACGGATTCCTGATCCCCTTCCTGTTCGTCTCCATCGGCATGAAAACGGATTTCTCCGCATTCAGTGACAAGTCCAATCTGTTGCTGGTCGGCCTCACCGTTTCCGGACTGGTGATCTCCAAAGTCGCATCCGGGTACGTCGCCATGCGGATCACCGGATTCAGCAGGAGCGACGGGCTGGTCGCCGGGCTTATGACGGTCCCGCAGCTTTCCGCCACGCTTGCCGCCGCCGCCATCGGGAAAGAAATGGGCATTCTGGAACCCCGGTTCTTCAATACGATCATCGTGCTTTCCATCGTGACCACGCTGCCGATCCCCTCCATCGTACGTTTCGTGGTGGATCGCTGCAAGCTGAAGGAACGACACTCCCAGGTCTCCGATCACGATGACACCCCGCTCGTAGTGGAAGAGGAAGAACTTCTCTGATTCCAATCGGAACTTTTTTTGTATTTTTTTTACGTTACCTCTTGTATTTTCAGAAAAAAGGTGTATAATTACAGAGAGGACTGAACCTTTCATATTTCTAATAGAGGAAAAAAAAATGAAAATGATACGCCGTTTTACTTTGATCGAATTGCTCGTCGTGATCGCAATCATTGCCATTCTTGCATCCATGCTCCTCCCTGCCCTCGGACAAATGAGAAGCGTGGCGAAACGCACCCAATGCTGCAGCAATCTGAAACAGATCTCCTTTGTGTATTCCACCTATGTCAACAACAACGACGGCTGGCAGGTCCCACTGTATACCTTGTACCAGAAAGATAGCCGCTTCATTGTCAGTGTCACCGTCAACGGGACATCAGGTGCCGCGAAAGCGGCACAATGGTTCGAACTGCTGATCCTGGAAGACAAGGCAGCCACCAGAATCAAAAGCGGATATTATGGCAATCACAGCAATATGCGCAAATATTACCCTTACATGTACTGTCCGGAGATGTTCGAGAATACCAATCACTACCGCGATACCATCAATTACGCCACTGCAAATACTCCGGCACTGATACCCTCATACTCTTTAAACGGAGATGTGTCGGCGCTTATTCAGGAAGCAGCGAAAAAGCTGAAAAAAATCGAACGCATGAGAAAGCCCTCCGTTTCCGCCGTCCTGCACGACGGAAACTCCAACAATTATATTTATCATCACTACAACATTCCCGGGTGCGGCAGAAACAATGCGGGTTATTCCACTCTGGAAAGCTGCCGAAAAAAACTCTTCGTCACCCAGACTTATACCTATTTCAACGGTAATCAGAAATTTATCAACTGGGTGAAAAATGAATTCATGAACGGACGGCACGCCAATTCCAATGGTGTCCTTTTCTTCGACATGCACATTGAATTGCGCAAAGGCGCAGATATGGCAGATCACTACTACAACGCGTCTCATCCCGGCAACATGTTTGCAGTCCACTAACCACCACCAGGGAGAACAATATGAAAAGGACATTCTGTTTTACGCTGATCGAACTTCTGGTCGTCATCGCCATCGTCGCCATTCTGGCTGCCATGCTCTTCCCCGCGATCGGGAAAGTAAAGGCGCTCGGAACCACAATGACCTGTCTCAACAATCAGAAACAGTACGGGGTCTCCAACATCACTTACGCCAATGACTTCGACATTCTCCCTCACGCACAGGAACATATCAAAGTCATGGTCTTTGAGTACAAACTGCCCTACACCACCATACGCTGTCCTGTATTGAAAAACGGGAGGGGTATTCGGGCTCTGAAACTGAAAGGCCAGACGCCGTGGCGGGATGGTCATGACAATCATAATTACTACTGGCAGAACACGGATTTCGGGATCAACACCCTTCTTTCCCGCGACAGTGACCCCCGGAAGGGATCAACCCTGACCGGCGGCGCACTGCATTATCACCGGATCTACCGTCCGGGATTCAAATTAATGATCTGCGATACACAGTGGGATAGCTCCTTAAAACCGCCGGAAACGTTATACGGCGGCTGGTCCGCCAGTCGCTATATGCGGGTCCGGCACGAAGGAAGCAAGGTATTTCCCATGATCTATGCCGATGGACACGGTGCCAGAATCGATACGGGTGTATTCCATCCGAGAGAAGAAGGTACGATCACGTCAGAAAAATTCTTTGGCGGCAAGTATACAGACATCAAAAAGGGCGGTGTCGGCAGGATTTATTCCGGCAAGCTCCGCTATCCCTGATTCTCAATCCTCCCATTCCTGGATCGCATTCAGAAATTTCGGGATGACGGTCTGCAATTTCACCGGGCCGACCCCGGGGATGTCTTCTGCCTCCACCAGTGTCTGCGGACGTTGTTCCGCCAGTTGATGCAGTGCTTTATCGGAGAGGATCATATACGGCGGCACGCCCCGTTTTTCCGCCATTTCACGCCGGATGGAACGCAAATGAAAGAAGAGTGCATCTCCTGCGGCGGCAGCCTTCTTTGTGCCGGGAGAACGCCTGCCTTTCGTTTTGTTTTCATATTCAGGGAGTGCCAGACGGATGGGTGTCTTGTGCCGCAGAAAATTTCTGCCATCGGCGGCGAGTCCCAGACAGGGATATTCCGGATTCCCCACCCGTTCCAGGAACCCGATATTTTCCAGTTCCTTCATGAATGCCATGATCACATTCTGCTTCAGCTGTTTCAGCAAACCGAAACAGGCGTTGTCGTCATAACCGTACTGCACGGAATCGGCGGAACGTTGTCCGGCGAGGATCTGACTGATCCTGCCCCGTCCCAATCTGCCGTGGAAGGACTGTACGGTAAGAAGAATGATCTCCACCGTCATCATTTCATCATGGGTGAGTTCCCGCATGGATGAGGTCTGACTGGAACAATGATCGCATGTACCGCAGGACCAGCCCGCCGTACTCTCGCCGAAATAGGAAATGAGATATCCCTGACGGCATTGGGTGGAAGAAACGTATCGTGTCATATCATCGATCCGCGCCATATCCAGTTCCCGTTTCCGTTCGTAAGCGGCGAAATCGATATCGGGCAGCGGAACTTCGCTTTGCAGCAGCGTGACAGATCCTGTCCGGCGGCAGCTGGTGTATTCCAGAACGGTATGGTTCAACGCGGAAAGCACCCGGCGGACATTTTCCTCCGGCAATCCGGCGATGACAGCCAGATCGGCAAGGGAATAGGTGCGTTCGGTATAAGCATCGGAACCGTATGCGTTGAGGAACCGGTGGATGAACCGGGCACGCTGTGTTTTTTCATCGGCGTTTTCCTTGAGGAGCGTTTCCCGGTCCTCCTTGAAATACAACACCACATTCCCCGTTTTTCCGTAATTGCGTTCCACATAATTGTGCTGTTCCAGAATGGATAATGCAGCACTGATCTGTCCTTCATTTTTGGAATCGGCGACCATGGTGTGGAGTTGTTCCCGGCTCACTTCCAGTTCCGCGACACCAGTCCGCTTGAATTCCCTGCGCAATGCCTGGTATACCCCCAGCACGATCTCCCGGGGCGGATTGTTCAAGTCAACGAGAAATTCCTGCACATAACGGTCCGCATAACTGGAAAAGAGAATACATTCCGCAGGTTCGCCGTCACGCCCTGCCCTGCCCGCTTCCTGATAATACGCTTCCACGGATCCGGGGATGTTGTAATGGATGACCCTCCGGACATCACTGCGGTCGATCCCCATGCCGAAGGCATTGGTGGCGGCGAGAACGGGATTTTGTTCGGACATGAACCGGTTTTGAGCATCGGTCCGCTGTTCGTCGCTCATTCCGCCGTGATAGGCGATGCAGTTGAACTCCTCCTGGAGCATATCCACGTTTTTCCGCGTGGATGCATAAATAATGGTGGGCATGGGGTGTTCCAGAAGATGTTTGAGCTTCCGGTTCTTTTCCTCATTGCCGGATAACGCGATCACGGAAAAGGAAAGGTTCGGACGTTTGAACCCGGCAACACACAACTGCATTCCCGGACGGTGCAGTTGGGTCATGATATCCTGCCGCACCTTCTTTGTGGCTGTGGCGGTAAACGCGCATACCTGGGGAATGCTGTACGCATCGATCGCTTCCCCGATCCGCAGATAGGACGGACGGAAATCGTGTCCCCATTGACTGATACAGTGTGCTTCATCCACCACCAGGATCCGGGGCGGTGTGGTCCGCAGGAAATCCTGAAACGCAGGAGCCTGAAACCGTTCCGGCGCGATGTAAAGCAATTTCACGGTCCCGGCGGCGGCACTCCGCATGATACGGAATTGTTCGGCGGCGGGGACAGTGGTATTGACGTAGGCGGCGGGGATATTCTTTGCGACAAGGGCATCCACCTGGTCCTTCATGAGAGAAATGAGCGGGGAAACGATGAGGCCGTATCCCTCCGACATCAGGATGGGCAGCTGGTAACAGAGAGATTTCCCCGCGCCGGTGGGCATGATCACGCAAAGATCATCTCCGGAGAGGACACTCTGCACGATCTCTTCCTGGTTATCCAGAAAATTTTCATAATGAAAATATTTCTGTAATGCTTCCGTGGGTGTCATGAGATCAGCGTGCGGTTTCCAGGATGATGGATGCCGCACTGGCGGCGGCGTTACTCTTGCCGCAGGTCAGCACATCACGCATTTCCTGCATCCCTGCCATGACTTCCTCCCGGCGGGTCCCTTCGGGCATGATCTTTTCCACGGAATCCGCCAATACTTCCGGGACCACCTGGAATTGAAGATATTCTTCAAAAAGACAGCGGTTCAGGATAATATCCGGCATGGTGAAAAAGCCCCGGTAGAGTTTCCGGATGATCAAGCGGGCAAGCAGGAACGTGATGGGATTCAGCCGGTACGCCACCGTCAACGGCAGGTCCGCGATCGCCGATTCCACCGTAACAGTACCGGATGCCGCCAATCCGGCGGAGGCACGCTGCATCCAGTATGCGGTTTTCCCGCAGGTCACATCCACCACGGGCCAGTCCGGATGCGTGTTCTTCTTCCGGTGTTCATCCAGCATATTGCAAATATCGTCGCAGGTCTTCTGACGGGGCGTGGAGATCACAAATTTCCAGTCCGGATGACGTTTCTTCAGGATCGCCGCGGTATCCATGAAGGGGATCAGCAGACGGCTTGTTTCGCTCTTCCTGGAACCGGGGAGCAGCAACACCTGTTTGGGGTCCCGGGTGATATCCGCATCGGTCCGCTCCCGGACGATATCCAGCAGCGGGTGTCCGGCGAAAACGGCATCCATTCCGGTATTCTTCCAGAACTCCACTTCGAAGGGGAAAATGACCATCATTTTCCGGCAGTAGCGGACGTATTTGGGGATATTGGATTTCCGCCAGACCCACACCTGGGGGCTGATATACCAGATCACAGGGATCCCGGCTTTCCACATCCGTTTGGCGAACCGGATATTGAAACCGGGGTAATCAATGAGCACCACGGCATCCGGACGCTGTTTTTTTGCTTCTTTTGTCAGAAACAGCATGATGCGTATGAACGTGAAAATACTGCCCAGTACTTCCACGATCCCGATCACGCCGAGTTCCGATGAATCCACAAGGATATCCACCCCTGCTTCTTTCATCCGGACTCCACCCATCCCGGAAATCCGCACCGCCGGATCCTGCTTCCGCAGTTCTTCCGCGATCCGTGCGCCGTAAAGATCCCCGGAGGATTCCCCGGCGATCAGCCAGATATGACGCCCTTTTCCTGTGTTTTCGTGATCGTTGTTCATACGCATCTCATGTTCTGTTGTTATTGTTTTTTCGCAAGAATCGCGCCCTGTGCCGCCGCAAGACGGGCAATGGGTACGCGGAACGGACTGCAGGAGACGTAGGAGAGCCCCATCTTGTGACAGAATGCCACGGATTTGGCTTCGCCGCCCTGCTCGCCGCAGATCCCCGCCTTCAGATTCGGACGGGTCTTTCTGCCTTCGGTAACGGCATGTTCGATGAGCCAGCCCACGCCATCCTGGTCGATGGTCTGGAACGGGTCGGCTTCCAGGATCCCTTTCCGCAGATAATCCCCGATGAATCCGCCGATATCGTCACGGCTGAACCCGAAGGTCATCTGGGTCAGGTCATTGGTCCCGAAGGAGAAGAATTCAGCTTCCTCCGCCATGTGACCGGCGCGGATCGCGGCACGGGGGATCTCGATCATGGTACCGACCATGTAATCCAGATCAATGACGTTATACGCCGCTTTCACTTCTTCCGCCACGCGGGAAATGATCGCTTTCTGATCGCGCAGTTCTTTCGGATCGCAGGTCACGGGGATCATCATTTCCACCGGACAATACAAGCCTTCGCTCCGCAGTTCCACCGCAGATTCCAGAATGGCACGCGCCTGCATCGCGGAAATCTCCGGATAGGTCACACCCAGACGGACACCACGGTGTCCCATCATGGGATTGCTTTCTTTCAGAGCTTCCGCACGTTTCAGGAATTCTTCGTGGCTGATCCCGATGGACTGCGCCAGTTCCTGCTGCTGTTCCCGGGTGTGGGGAATGAATTCATGCAGCGGCGGATCCAGGAAACGGATCGTCACCGGTTTGCCTGCCATGGCTTTCAACGTCGCTTTGATGTCCTTCTTCACAAAGGGGAAGAGTTCATTCACTGCGGCAACGCGTTCGGCAAGCGTGGTGGAAAGGATCATTTTACGCAGAGCAAACAGCGGCTTTTCCGCGCCGGAACCGTAGAACATGTGTTCCGTACGGAAAAGTCCGATCCCTTCCGCACCGAATTTTGCCGCCTGGATCGCATCGGCAGGAGTATCGGCATTGGCGCGGACACCCAGCGTACGGTATTTATCCAGCATGAGCATGAATTTCTGGAACCGGGGATTTTCGCTGGCGTCGATCATATCCACCGCACCGTTATACACGAAACCTTTGGTCCCGTTCAAACTGATCACATCACCGGCTTTGTAAACGGTACCGCCGGGCGTGAGAACAGTACCCGCCGTTTCGTCGATTTTGAGCGTACCGGCGCCCACGATACAGCATTTGCCCCAGCCGCGGCAGACAAGTGCGGCGTGACTGGTCATACCGCCACGGGCAGTGAGAATACCATCGGCAGCGCGCATCCCTTCCACGTCTTCCGGATTCGTTTCTTCACGGACGAGGATGCAGGCGATCTTCTGTTCGCGGCATTTCACCGCTTCTTCGGAATTGAACACGATCCGCCCAACAGCACCGCCGGGTCCCGCAGGGAGACCTTCCGCCACTTTGGTCGCAACTTTTTCAGCGGTCGGGTTCAGGATGGGATGAAGCAGTTCATCCAGCTGTGCGGGCGTAATACGGAAGATCGCTTCCGGTTCCGTGATACGACCTTCTTCCAGCATATCCATAGCCATGGTGAGAGCGGCAGTACCGGTCCGTTTTCCAACGCGGCACTGAAGCATGTAAAGTTTCTTTTCCTGAATGGTGAACTCAATATCCAGCATATCCCGGTAATGATTTTCCAGTTTGCAACGGATATCGGAAAGTTCTTTGTAGATCCCGGGGAGGATCTCCTGCATGGAGGGCAGATGTTCATTCTGACCGTTCTTCGTTTCGTCATTCAGAGGATTGGGCGTACGCGTACCCGCGACCACGTCTTCCCCCTGGGCATTGACCAGCCATTCGCCGTAGAACTTATTGTCACCGGTGGCAGGATTCCGTGTGAAAGCGACCCCGGTGGCTGAACTTTCGCCCATGTTGCCGAAGACCATACTCTGCACGTTGACCGCAGTACCCCAATCGTCCGGGATCCCTTCGATCCGGCGATAGGAGACCGCCTTTTTTCCGTTCCAGCTTTTGAAAACGGCACCGATGGCACCGCGCATCTGTTCGGCGGCATCATCGGGGAATTCTCTGCCCAGCACTTCCGCGACTTTCTGTTTGAAAACACCGCAGAGATATTTCAGGTCTTCCGCCGTGAGATCGGTGTCCCCGGCATACCCGTGTTCTTCCTTGTAGGATTCCAGCATGGCATCCAGCTGTTTCCGGATCCCCTGCCCTTCCGCAGGTTCGATATTTTCCGCCTTTTCCATCACAACGTCAGAATACATCATGATCAGACGACGGTATGCGTCATACACAAAACGTTCATTGCCGGTCCGTTTCACCAGACCGGGGATCGTGACCGTGGAGAGCCCCACGTTGAGAACCGTTTCCATCATACCGGGCATGGAACTTCTTGCGCCGGAACGGCAGGAGACAAGGAGCGGATTTTCCGCATCGCCGTATTTCATTCCCATAAGGGCTTCCACACTTTTCAGAGCTTCGGCGACCTGTTCATCCAGACCGTCAGGATTTTTCCCGTTGTTTTTGAAATATTCCACACAACATTCGGTTGTGATGGTGAATCCTGCGGGGACCGGAAGTCCCAGGTTCGCCATTTCCGCAAGATTCGCACCCTTTCCGCCCAGCAGTTCCTTCATGGAAGCGTTGCCGTCGGTCATCCCTTTACCAAACAAATACACATACTTTTTCACTAAAAAATTTCCTTCTTGTTTCAGATTTACGAGAAAATAAATACCGATCTCCCCCTGTGCGCCCCATATAAGCACAGGGAGTTGTGTGACCGGATGTCAGGGCGGTCCGGCGTTGGACCGCCTTACGTTCGGAGTTGATTATTTTTCGACTGCGTCGAGAGCGGCTTTGCGGCTCAAACGGATCTTGCCGGTACGGTCATCGATCTCAATGACTTTCACCGCAACGTAATCACCTTCTTTGCAGATGTCAGTGACGGTATTTACGCGGTAGTTCGCCATTTCAGAGATATGCAGCAGACCTTCCTGTCCGGGGAGGATTTCCACGAAAGCACCGAAGTCACGGACGGATTTGACCAGACCGCGATAGACTTTGCCGATTTCGGCTTCCGCCGTGTAGAACTGGACCTTGCGGATCACTTCTTCCAAGACCTGACGGTTCTTCGCCAGAATGCTCACGGAACCATCTTCCGCGATATCGACCTGGGACTGGGTGGATTCCGTGATTTCCTTGATGTTCTTACCGCCGGTACCGATCAACGCGCCGATCTTATCGGGATTGATCTTGATCACTTCCATCTGCGGGGCGCGTTCGCTGATCTGCGGACGCGGGGCAGCAATACAGTCGGTGACAACTTTATGGATCTCTTCGCGGGCTGCTTTGTTCTGTTCCATTGCACGCGCAAGCAGGTCAATGGAGATGCCCGGGAGTTTCAGGTCAAGCTGGAATCCGGTGATACCGTCACGGGTACCGCAGACTTTGAAGTCCATGTCACCGTAGTGGTCTTCCGCACCGATGATGTCGGTCAGCAGAAGTTCTTTGCCCGTGTCGTCCGTCACAAGACCGCAGGAGATACCCACCACCGGACTCTTGATCGGCACACCGGCATCCATCAGTGCCAGAGTGGCACCGCAAACACTCGCCATGGAGGTGGATCCGTTGGAGGACATGATTTCGGAGACGCAGCGGATGGTGTACGGGAAGTCTTTCGGCACGACCTGGAGAACAGAACGTTCCGCCAGATTACCGTGTCCGATTTCACGACGGCCGGGACCCGCAATACGTCCGACTTCACCCGTACTGTAGTTGGGGAAGTTGTAATGCAGATAGAACTTCTTGGTGGAAGTTCCGCCGGTGATCAAGTCGGTTTCCTGTGCATCCTGGGGACCGCCCAGGGTGGCGATGACCAATGCCTGGGTTTCGCCGCGCTGGAAGATCGCGCTGCCGTGGACCACGGGCAGGACGCCGACTTCCGCGGAGAGCGGACGGAGCTGGGTCACGCCGCGGCCATCGGGACGGTATCCTTTTTCCAGGATGGCTTTGCGGATGGTGGTACGGGTCATCTTATCGAATTCCATTTTCAGGAAGAACATGAATTCTTCTTCGCCGTATTTGGGTTCGAATTCATCTTTGATGGCAGCGATACATTCTTCCTGCAGAGCAGTCAGAGCATTCATGCGGTCTTCTTTGCCGGGGATCAGGCAGCAGGATTCCAGTTTGGCACCCACTGCATTTTCCATGGCGGCAGCCATTTCGGCGGGCGTGACATGGAGTTCCGGAGTCTTTTTCGGACGGCCGGCTTTTTCCATGAGTTCGATCTGCGCAGCGACCTGGGCTTTCACGATCTCATTGGCGAAGCGCATGGCTTCTTCCAGCTCCGCCTCCGTACATTCTTTGGCTTCCCCTTCGATCATGATCACTTTGTCGGGAAGACCGGCATACACCAGTTCCATGGTGCTTTCTTCCATCTGGGCATTGGTGGGGTTGGCGATCAGTTCGCCGTTGACTTTACCCACGCGGAGCGCACCGATCGGCCCCTGGAAGGGAAGATCGGAGAGACACAGCGCGCAGGATGCACCCAGCATGGAAAGCACATCGCCGTCATTCACGCCGTCAGCGGAAAGCAGCAGACCGCAAACCTGGACTTCATCAAAGAAGCCTTCGGGGAACAGCGGGCGGATCGGACGGTCCGCCATACGGCAGATCAGGATCTCTTTGTCAGAGGGACGTCCTTCGCGTTTGATGTAACCGCCGGGGAAACGACCGGCAGCAGAGAATTTTTCCCGGTAGTCGACCTGCAGCGGGAAGAAATCCTGTCCTTTTTTCGCGGAGCCGGAGCAAGCCGCGGAAAAGACGATGGTGTCACCCTGGCGAACGGTACAGGCACCGTTTGCGAGGTGAGCGAGTTTGCCGGCGGAGATACTCATTTCTCTTCCGCCGCCGAGGGGGATCATTACTGTTGTTTCAGGCATAACAGCCTCCTTCATGTTTTGCGAACATAAGCTGCGTAACTGTACCGGATGTACAGCCATAATGCGCCGGATGCTGTTGCGGATCCCTTTCGCGGAATCGCGGTATCAAACTCCGGCGTGCCGGGGTCTGATAGCGTCCGAATTCCACGGAGAACCATCTTGCAAAATTGAAAGAAACTTGCATCCTGCGTATCACGCGTTTTATATTCATCCAATTTTAAAATTATTATAATATAACGCGTATCGCTGAAAATGCAAGTCCTTTTCTGAAAATTTCCCGATTATTCTTCTTCCGGGATGAATGCCTGCTGCATTTCCCGTTCACTGTAAGGTCCACGTTCCCATCCTTTCGCATACAGAAACAGGGATGCCAGATACACTTTTTCTGCCGTAAAAACCATGTATCCGAACGCAAGAAACACCAGAAACAGCAACGGGATCACAAGCGCAACTCCGGCAAAAAATTCCGGCTCCATCCACGCAGCGGAAAGCAATGTCAGCGCCAGCACGCCCCAGATAAAAAACGCTCCGTATGCCAGAAGACGCATCCCCGCAAACCCGATCAACGCCTCGCCCCAGGTGGCACGGATCGTTTCGCTGGAGACTTTCAACGCACGGAACGGATTCCGGATGTGGGGATCGAATACGATCGCAGGAATGGCAAAACAGGATGCCACAACCCAGATCAAACCGGCACTCCGGAAGAGAAACAGTCCCAATCCACCCACCCGGGGCTGAAACAAACGCAGGAACAACCCCACCGTGGATGCCAGAAGGGTCCAGCCCGTCAGTACCGTGATCCGGGCAGCCGCACAACGGAATCCATGCAGCAGAAACACCTTCTTCCCCCGTAATGCCCGGAAGATCTCGCTGTAAAATGCCGTGGTGCAGACATTGGCGGTCAATGACAGCAGAAGATACACCAGAAACCATGCCCCCGTCCACATCCAGTTGTAATTGCCGTCCGGATTCCTGTCCCGGATCAGTATTTCGCCGCTCTCCCCGGATAATCCGGCAGCGGTCCCTGTGGCAGTCAGCAGGATCACGCCTGAGACAGCGCAAAAGGAAACTGCGGGGAACAGCAGCAGTTTTTTGTTCTCCCCGATCACGTTCCAGGACTTCCGGAACACGTTCCAGCTGTGTTTGAATCTTCCCATAGCTACTCCTCCTTTTTTTGGTTGCGGTGATACATTGTCACACGGGAAAGCGTTTTTCAAGTGCGGGAAAAATTTTTTTTGCCCTTTTGTATCTGTAAAATTTTCATAAAAAAAACGTTCCCGCGCAAAAAAATATTTGACACAATGGCAAACGGTGTTATATTACGCTGGAATATGACATATCATTTCTGTGATGTGCCGGAACAACTTACAATAAATCAAATGAGGTTCAATCATGTGCCAGAAAACAAAAATCGGTATCATCGGCTGTGGTACCATCGGTTCCGTTCATGCGGAAGCCTATGCCAAAGTGCCCAAAGCAGAAGTCGTCGCACTGTGCGATATCCTGCCGGACCGTCTGAAAGAAAAAGCAGAACGTCATAACGTGGGCAAGACCTACGAAGATTACAACGACCTGCTGGCTGATCCCGAAATCGAAGCAGTGAGCATCTGCGTGCCCAACAACATGCACGCGCCCATCGCCATCGCCGCTCTCAAAGCAGGCAAACACGTCATGCTGGAAAAACCCATGACCATCAATCAGAAATTCGCAAAAGACATCATCAAAGCACGCGATGAATCCGGCAAACTCCTCCAGATGGGTATGGTTTACCGTCAGAATCCCGAAGCGCAGGCTGTCAAACAGCAGATCGAAGCCGGTATGCTCGGTGAGATCTATCAGATCCGCGTTCGCCTCATCCGTCGTCGCGGTATCCCCGGTCTCGGCGGCTGGTTCACCACCAAAGAATGTTCCGGCGGCGGCGGACTCATCGACATCGCGGTCCACTTCCTCGACCTGGTCATGTGGGAAACCGGTTACTGGGATCCCACCCGTGTCAGCGCGAAAGTCTATTCCAAATTCGGCAACCCCATCGAAGATTATCACTACATCAGCATGTGGGCCGGCCCGCCGAAACTGGACGGCACGTTCAACGTGGACGACTATGCAGCCGGTTTCATCCGCTTCGGCAAGAAAGCCACTTTGAGCTTCGAAGTCGCATGGGCATGTAATGCGGAAAATGAAATGTACGCGGAAATCCTCGGGGACAAAGGCGGCGTGAAAATGGGCGCAAACTCCGGCAAGACCACCATCTGCACCGAAGTCAACGGCAAGATCTCCAACATCGAATTCATGTACAATACGGAAAACGATGGCTTCAAAGTCCAGCTGACCAAATTCGTCGATGCCGTCCAGGGCAACGGCGAAATCGTCGCCACCGGCGAACAGGGTTTGACTCTGATGCGCGTTCTGGATGCCATTTACAAATCCAGCGATCTGGATCAGGAAGTGGAAATCTGACCCCGCGTTTGAATCGCATATACAACGGACTGCGGCAAAAAACTGCGGTCCGTTTTTTTGTTCCGGGACTTGAAAAAACATAAGACCGGATGTATATTATCTTTCAATCACAACATTATGAGGTTGAATATGAACAATAAACATACTTTGCGCTGTGCCGTGGTGGGCTTGGGGCGGATCTCCTGGGGTTATCACCTGCCGCAAATCTGCGCCGCCAAAGATTTCCTCCCCGTTGCAGTGGTGGATCCCGATCAGAACCGTTTGAACGAAGCAAAAGAAAAGTTCCATGTGGAAGGTTTGTATACCGATCTGGAAACCATGCTGAAAGAAGTCAAACCGGATCTGACGGTCATCGCATCCCCCACCCTTTTTCACAAAGACCAGACAGTTCTGGCATTACAGCACGGCAGCGATGTCTTCTGCGATAAACCCGTTGCCATGAATCTGGAAGACACCCGGATCATGTTCGAAACGGCACAGAAGCTCGGACGGAAGTTGATGGTATATCAGCCCCATCGGGTCACCGCAGAAATGCGGACGGCGCAATCCATTCTGGATTCGGGCAAACTGGGCACGGTCTATCAGATCGAACGGCATGTCAGCAACTTTGTGCGCCGGAATGATTGGCAGGCGTTTGTGGAAAACGGCGGCGGAATGCTGTTCAATTACGGCGCACACTACATCGATCAGCTGTTATCACTGGTGCATGACACCACGCTCCGGGCAAAATGCGAACTCCGCCGTATTCTCTCCGTCGGGAACGCCGATGATGTGGTCAATATCCTGCTCACAACAACAAAAGGGATCACGTTCGTGATCGACATCAATCAGGCGGTGACCTGTCCCATGCCAACCTGGCAGATCTGCGGGAGTCTGGGAACTGCCATTTGCGAAGGCGACGTGTGGCGAATGAAATATTGTCTGCCGGATGCTCTGCCGGAGATCCGGGCGGATCAGAATTTTGCCACCGCCGGACGCCGTTATCCCGGGGAAGACATTCCCTGGATCACGGAGAAAGTCCCGGAAGTCCCCGTGGAAACAGCGGAATATTACCGTCATTGCAGTGCCTTTTTCCTGCGTGGTGAACCGCCCTTTGTGAAGGCGGAGGAAACACTGGAATTGATGCGGGCGATCCAGCTCTGCCGGGAAGATGCCGGACCGTATTGAGTAAGAAAGATCAGCAGGAGATCTTCCGCAGGAATGTGGTGATCGCCGGATGGTCGCACAAGCCCACTTCATGGGATGCACCCATGAGCTCATAACTCTCCACATGAGGGTGTCCCAGCGCGATCAGAGTATCCGCCATGAACTTGTTTTCATAAGCCCGGGCAGGCATATCCATATCGTGCTGTCCGGTGATAAGGATCATGGGGGGCAAATCTTTGGAGAGATGATGCAATGGCGCGTATTCATCAATCACGGGGACAAGGTTTTCCCCCGGATAGTTCAGGTCTTTCTTCAACTGAAAATGCGTGGTCATCTGCCCGCTCACCAGGAAAAGTCCCGCCAGTTTTTTGTGATCGATGCCGTGCTTTTTCAGATATTTGGGGTCCATTGCAACGATGGCACTCAAATAGGACCCGGCAGACATCCCGCCCAGTGTGATCTTTTCCCGGTTCCCGCCGAATGTCTCACATTCCCGGTAGATCCAGGCGACAGCGGCAGCAACATCTTCGTGTTGTGCCGGGGCGACATGATCGGGACTGAGCCGGTAGCGTACCGCAGCCACCGCCCGTGTGCCGTCGAAGAGTTGATCGCAGGGGTCTGCGGCTTCAAAGACCATGCCGCCGCCATGGACCCAGATCGCCACGGGGAATGAAGTTTTTCCTTTGGGGATCCAGAGGAAAAGAGATTGTCTGGGATCATTGGAGCCGGGGACATACTGCACCACGCGACAGGGTTCGTAGAGTTCGGGATTGGGGATGGTATAATGATCGAAATCGAATTGTCTTGCCATGATGCAGATCCTTTCATTTGAGTTTACGGTAATATAACGGTGAAAAACGGATTTGCAAGAGCGGAGACGGCCTCATCAGGCATTTTCTTATTTTTTTTATTTTTCCGGTTGAAAAATCGGAAATCCGGGATATGTTACCGTAATCAGAACATACACTTTTTACAGGAGAATAGCGCATGAAAGTTCTTGTTACCGGAGGTGCCGGGTACATCGGCAGTGTCTGCACAGAATATTTGTTGAACAAAGGGTACGAAGTGACCGTATTCGATGGCTTGATCACGGGACACCGTTCCGCCGTGGATCCCAGAGCGGAATTCATTTACGGCAATCTCGGAGACCGTGATTTTCTGTTCCGTGTACTCTGCGAAGGCCGTTTTGATGCGGTGATGCACTTTGCCGCGTTTTCTCTGGTGGGCGAATCCATGAAGAATCCGGGGAAATATTTCCAGAACAATCTGGGCAACGCCATCAATCTGGCGGATGCCGCAGTTGCCGGCGGCGTGAAACGGTTTGTGTTCTCCAGCACGGCAGCCACCTTCGGCGAACCGGAAGAGATCCCGATCCGGGAAACCACCGCCCAGAATCCCATCAATCCCTACGGCGAATCCAAACTCTGTTTCGAAAAAGCACTCCGCTGGTACAGTGACGTTCACGGACTCCAATATGCCGCGCTCCGTTACTTCAATGCGGCGGGCGCCTCGGAACAGTTCGGGGAAGATCATGATCCGGAAACCCATCTGATCCCCATTCTGCTGCAAGTCGCCGCAGGAAAACGGGAAAAAGCCATGCTCTTCGGCGATGATTACGACACGCCGGACGGAACCTGTATCCGGGACTACATCCACGTTCTTGACCTGGCACAGGCACACGAAAAAGCACTCTTCGCACCCCGCAGCGGACACTATAATCTGGGGACCGGTGCAGGCATGAGCGTGAAAGAAATCCTCACCGCCGCCCGTAAAGTCACAGGACATCCCATCCCCGCCGATGTGGTGCCCCGCCGTCCCGGCGACCCGCCGCGGCTCATCGCGTGTTCCGACAAAGCCCGTCAGGAACTGGGCTGGAAACCTGAATTTGAAGATCCGGAAAAGATCATCCGTTCCGCCTGGAACTGGCGGTTGAAACACCCGGATGGCTACGCCGACTGAGGTCAATGCAATGGCAGAGAAATGGCTATCCTCGGGACCTTATACCGTTTTTGACCTGGAAACCACCGGGCTGGTACCGGTGCGTGACCGCATTGTAGAGATCGGTGCGGTCCGCGTGGAAACGGATGGGACTATGCAACGATTTTCCACGCTTGTGAATCCGGGGATCGCCATCCCGCCCCGCGCCGTTTCTGTTCACGGGATCACCGATGAAATGGTGGCAAACGCGCCCTGTTTCAAAGATGCGGCGTACCCGTTTCTTGATTTCATCAAAGGCTCGAAACTGGTATCGCACAATGCCCGTTTCGATTTGGGGTTCATGCAGGAAAATCTCGCCCGGTGCGGACTGCCGCTGATCAAAACGGGGGCGTATGACAGTATTCAGCTCATCCGGAAAGCGTTTCCCCGCCTGCCCTCATACAGTCTGCAAACGCTGAAAGTTTCGCTGCATCTGCCCGAAATCGAAGGGGAAGCTCATCGTGCGCTGTATGATGCGGAACTGACCATGTGTGCATTTTCTCTCGCCATGAAACAATTATACGATCTTTACCCCGGACCGGACGAAGCATGACATTTCAAACCGCAAGCGATATGATCCTTTCTCCATTCGTGATGGTACGCGATGCGATCCTGAACAGTCCGACGCAAATGCTGATCACAGCACTCATCGTCATTGTCCTCACCGGGATGGTTGGCGGCATGATCGCAAAAAAGCTGAAACAGCCGCTGATCCTGGGGTATATTTTTGCCGGCGTGTTTGTGGGTATTGCATACAAAGCCGGGTTCGGCGCGACCGCAAATCAATCGCTGACTTCCCTTGCCGATATCGGCGTCGCCCTGCTCCTTTTCTCCATGGGACTGGAGTTTTCCAAAAAAGACATCCGTCCGGTGTATAAGGTGGCGGTCTGGGGCTCTCTGGCGCAGGTACTCTTTACATTCGGAGCCGGCGCAGTCATTGCCTGGATTCTGGGGAAATACCGGCCCGGTCTTTTCCAGGGAGTGACCTCATTCCTGCTGTTCGGGACTGCGTTTGTCTCCACCAGTACGGCGGTCGTTCTGAAAACGCTGGCGAGCAAACAGCGTATGGGGACACTTTCCAGCAAAGTGATGATCGGTGTCTCCATTGTGCAGGATCTGACCGTGATCCCATTGATGCTGCTTGTCTGTAAACTGGGCGATCTTTCCCATGGTCTGACCGAGGCATTGATGCCGCTTGTTCTGGGTGCAGTGTTCATGACCGTGATGATGACGGCGGGAGCGAAATATATTCCCATGTGGCTGCGTCATGTTGCGAAATTTGAATCCAAGGAACTGTTTCTTTTTGCGGTGACGGGATTGGCATTGGGGATCGGGATGATCTCGGAAGCCATGCAGGTCTCCTTTTCCTTCGGAGCGTTCCTCGCAGGGATCGTGCTGAGCGATTCCGATTACGGCAAACGCGCACTCTATGAGATGATGCCGGTCCGCGACCTTTTCGCCATGCTGTTTTTCGTTTCCATCGGCATGATGCTGGATGTGACCTATCTGGTGCAGAACGTGTTTCCGGTCATCCTGCTGATGTTCGCCACCAGTTTCTCCCGTACCATCTTCCTCTCGCTCACGTCCTGGATCGCCGGATACCGCAATATCATCCCCATTGCCATGTTTTTCGGCATGTTTGCCACATCGGAAATCATTTTCATCGTGATCCAGACCGGGTTCTCCAACGGGATCTTCAATGAAAATCTGTATTCGCTCATGCTCTGTGTCGCGGTCTGCTCCATGATCGCGGGCCCCATGCTGGATTCCCTGACCGCGCCCGTTTACAGTCTGTTCCGGCGTACGATCTGGAAAAATGCGTTGAAGTCGGACATCATCACACCGCCGCCGGATCTGCACGATCATGTGATCATTGCGGGTGGCGGAAGCATTGCCCGCGCCATTGCCCGTCTGCTCACGGGATTGAACCAGAAATGTTTCATCATCGAAACGGATCATCTGGAATTCCGTACGGCGAAGAAGGAAGGACTTCTTTGTATCTACGGTGATCCCCAGCAGGAAGTCATTCTGACCGCTGCCGGGATCGCCAATGCCCGGATCCTGCTGTTGGCGGCGGAAGACGTCACCAACAGTTTGAGCATCATCCATCACGCCCGGCATCTGAATCCGGCGGTGACCATCGTAGCGCGCGCGGACACACAGGAAGAAGTCAATATTCTGCACGAAGCGCAGATCTTTGAGATCGTGCAACCGAAATTCGAAGCCGGACTGGAACTCACCCGTCAGGCACTTCTCTCCATGCGGGTCTCTGCCATCGAGATCCAGAACTTTCTGGACTCGGTCCGCTTTGACCGTTATCAGACATTGATCGAAAACAAGGATATCCCCTACGCCACTCTGGAAAAAATGCGGTCCTTCACCGGCTTGGTGGAGTTGAACTGGGTCCGGCTGGAAACGGCTTGTCCGCTCTGCGGGAAATCCCTGGGGGATTCCCAACTGCGGTCCCGTTTCGGTATTTCGGTCGTCGGGATCATGCGCGCCGGGAAATTCATTTCCAATCCGGGGTCCGGATTCGTGATCATGCAGGATGATATTCTGGCAGTCATCGGCACGCCGGACGAACAGAAACGGTTTCAGGAATTCACGGCGGCGGCACCTGCTGTATAACGCAGAATTTTCCCTTTTTCAGGAAGTTGCATTTGAAAAATCATAAAAAAAATTATTCTCTGTCTTGACTTTGTATATTTATGGTATTATATTACCCGGAATGGTCCCCCATTGTTCAGCGCAACATCAATCAACAATAAGGAGCAATTATGCGCAAATTACTCACCGCTGCGTTACTCGCAGCATGTGCCGTTCTTTCGGCAAAGGTCACGATCCCGACCCCTGCATCCGCAGAGGCTGGAACGCTGCCCCCCGCACAGTATGTGACGGACTATTATTCTCCGTCCACCGACTGGTTCCCCCAGCTGCCCATCAGCACTTACTGCATGAACACGCTTGTTCCGGACCTGTTCTGGCTCAAGTATGACAATGCGTACACACTGGCACTGCGTGTGCGCCCCATCACCAAAGAACAGTTGGAAAAATGTATTGAAGTTGGCTTGATCCGGAACCAGAAAGAACGCCTGACGTTCTCTCCCGACATTGCGAAAAAAGACCGCAGACATCGTACGATCGGCAACTACGGCATCAATGTTCCCGCCGATGACTTCATCGAATTCTCCTTCAAGATGAAGGCGAAAACGAAAGCGAAAAATCCGGTGGTCAAAGTCAGTGCCGCCGGTGTCGCCACCATCGTCACCGATAAGAACGAAGACAAAGAAACCGTTTGCAAAGACGGGTTCAAGGCATACAAGGTCGCCATCAAGCCCCGCAAGAATGCAAGCCTGAACTCCGTCTCCTTCTCCTTCCCGGATGTGGAAGCATACGATCCCGATGAAGAATACGTCATCTTCGACATCTGCTTCAAACGGAGTGCGCCGAAAGCACGTTTCGTGGACCTGCCCCAGAGACAGTGGATCCTGAAGACCGCGTTCGATAAGGAAGAAATCAAAGCAGCTGACGGCATCAAAGACGTGGTCGGCTATGTGGAAAGCAAGCCCGCTGAACTGGAAAGTATCGACCTCAACATGAAAAATCCCGAGGCGAAAAACCCGGGCAAGATCGAATACGTCAAGGAAAAGATCAACGGCAAGGAAATGGATGCCATTCGCATCACGCTCACAAAGACAAATGGTGCATGCTATCTCAAGTTCCCTGTTGAAAAATTCAACGGCATGGACTTCAACACCATGACCTTCTACACCAAGATCCAGCTCCCCGATGACGGCTATGATAAACGTTTGGTCTACGGCAATAACGTTCCCAACATGTACGGAACCAATGCCGCCGAACTCAACCGTTTCTTCGATACCTTCTCCTTCGGTATTTACAGCGCAACCAAAGATGCCTGCGACTGGAATCAGTACGGCGTTTCCCAGGGTCTCTCCGCCTATCACTGGCAGCGCGATGCAAAAACGCCCGAAGGCTGGCGCGCAGTCGCTCTTGACTATATCAACAGCGATTATGCCGGCAACAAAGGGACTTACATGCCCGAGATCACACACTGGTGCTTCTTCTACAACTCCAGAAAGATCCCGGAAGGAAAACAGGTGGTCGTCACCATCGCCGCTCCCAAAATGACCAAAGGTCTCATGTACGCCGGCGGCGACATGAAGAAATTCAAAGATTACCTCAAAGTCCGCGCGGACCGTTACTTCCAGAAGAAAGAAAAAACGCTTCTCGGCGAAAAATTCCCGGACAGCAGCAAATATCTGGAACCGCCCACCGAAAACAGATTGGATGCCGCTCTCCCCTTCGTGGAAAATCATGTGATCACCGGTGAAATCATCTCTCACCGCTACGGACATGAAGCGATCGATCGTGCTCTCAACTACTTCCGCACGTTCCTGCAGAACAAATACGGCACGACGAATCCTCTGCCCATCCTCAAAGCTCCCAGTAAAGTGGATAACGTCAAGATCTTCCTGGGCAGCGAACACTTTATGAAAGTGGATAAACAGCAGTGTCAGGCTGACCTGAAAGCACTTGCCGGCAAACCCGGCTGTGTGATCCGCACCAGAGGCAAAAATATCTACATCTACGGCGGAAAAGCAAACTACGCCGGGGAAGTCCGCGGCATTGTCAACGGTATCTATACCCTCATCGAAAACAATACCGATGAAATCGTTACGTTCCACAAAGTGAACCGTTGGTCCGCTTACCCCGTCGCCGTCTTCGATTTCGTCAAGGATGGCAACTTCTCCATCGTCTGGGGCAAGGATTACATCAACAAACCGCTGATCCAGTATTGGAGCGCAGCCGGTCATCCCGACTACTCCGACCGTAACTTCTCCGTGCCCGACGACTGGGCAAACGGGGAAGAAAAATACGCCGGACGCCGTCAGCACACCACCAACCACTGGTGGGGTTATGGCGCGGAAGACGAAAATGGACGTTACCGTATCCCCAATGATCGCTGGGGTCTCGGTGAAAACGGCAAACGCATGGTCCCCGGTTGCTACACCGGACATCCCTGCATGATCAATGTGCTGGAAAACGCCAAACTGGAATACCTCAAGAAGGCATACGCAAGACAGTTCCGCAAAGGCGATTTCATCTGGCGGAAACAGGACGTCTTCGGTCTGTGGGTGGAAGACACACTCAAAGTCTGTGTCTGCGACAAATGTCTCACACCGATCCGTCTGGCGAACGGTTCTCTGGTCATGCCCAATGAAACAGAATTCCGCGGCACCCAGTTCTTCGCCAATGCCTGCGCCATGATCCACGCCGTCAATACATTCGCACGCCGTGACATCAAGATCGAATCCATCGGTTACTTCTGGATGTCCTGCATCCCGCTGTTCGAAATCTCCCGTAACTACCAGATCCGGTTCTGCCCCTACATCCGCAAGAACTACTACGATCCCATCTTTGCTCCCTGCAATGACATCTTCTGGCGCGATTACTATCGCTGGAGTCAGCTGGATATCGAACTCGGGGTCTATGAATACTTCCTGCAGATCGGCACACGTCCCTGGACCGATACGTTCCAGTTCGACCTGCCTCTGGAAGCCGAACACGGTATGACCTTCGCTTCTCCGGAAGCCGATACCTCCATGCTGATGCGTGTGGAACACTGGACTCTGCTCCGCCACTTCTGGGATTCCTCCAAAGATCCCCGTGAACTGCGCCGGTACTTCATCCGCCGCGTATATCGCGAAGCTGCGCCCGATGTGGAAAAATTCTACTTCACCCTCCACAACTTCATCCACGAAGAAATCTCTGCGGTCTACCCGATGGAGTTCGAAGATGAACAGCAGGTCGGTGTTGTCGCAAGTGTCATGAAATCCAAAAACGGTTCCGGCACGGTTCTGGATGAACTTACTGGATACCTGAAAGATGCGCAGAAATCCGTGAAACATCCCCAGTCTAAATTTGTCCTTGACACATTGGTCAAGGAATGGGAAGCCTATTGCGCCAAAGCGCTCAAAAAAGCGGAAAAACTTGCCAAGTAATTCCCGCTGAACAAAAAAATCACGGGGCTGTTGCGATCACGCAGCAGCCCCGTTTTTTTTGTCGTTTCCGTCTGTTACCGTCCGTTTCCGTCCGGATCGTAATTCATCAAGTCAAGCTATTTGCCTTCTGACGGTAGCGCAGCGGGGGGATCCCTGTATGACGTTTGAAGAATGCGCTGAACACAAAGATATTGGAAAAACCGCAGGCGGCTGCGATCTCTGTCAGGGACTCATCGGAATGGAGCAGACGGTATTGTGCGGCATCCAGTCGTTTCCGGGCGATGAATTTTCCCAGAGAAATATTCATTTCCGTACGGAACAGACTGCGCAGGTGGCTTTCGGAAAGTCCCACATGCTCCGCAATGTCTTTGATCCCGATCACATGACTCATATTCATTTCGATAAAAGCGATACTCCGTTCCAACGGTTCCGGCAGCGTGTGATCACTCTCCTTCCGGTCATGGAATGCCGTATGCAGTCCCCGCAGAAAATCCATCAGCAGAAAAGAGAGATCTTCTGCGGTCCCGTTGTCGTATGCCGTCAAAAGCTGTTCCAGTCGTTCCCAGCCGGGAGCATCGATCTCTGCCTGTCCGGCGGCGGGCAGATACGGTTGTCTGCCCGGGTCGTCAAATGTAATAAAAAGCCGGCGGTATCCATCGGACTCCGGATGGAGGAACCGGACGGCGTACGGCGGCACAAAAAGCACGGTCCCCGGAGAGAGGAAATACCGTTGCCGGTCGACGAAATAGGTCATACGGTCAAAGGGGAGAACGACGGTACATCTGCCGTGTGAATTGGGTGCCGGTGACGTAAAACTATGAAAGAAAACGAGTATGTTATCGGGCAGCGCGAACGATTCGGGCAGTCTTTTACCGGAGAAGAGATCTTCCGGTTCCCGGAGCTGCCGGACATATCGTTTGAGAAAGTCAGAAACATCATTATCCATATATTCCACTCCTGTTATGTTGTAATATATCCTGTAAAAGAGCAAATTCAATCGGTATTCATAAAAAAATAATCGTTTTTCTTATTGCATAGAGCAAAAAAACGTATACATTATATCATAAACACCTAACCAAGGAGAAGATTATGGCAATCACACAAACCGGTATCAGCTATTACGGGCTGAACTATGTGGAACATGCGGAAAAAGATTTTCAGGAAATGCTGGATCACGGCTGCACCACGGTGATTCTGGCGGTCACAGAATTCGACTTCGATTTCTGGCGTCCCAACATCCCCCGTATCGTGGAAAAAGCACACGAAATGGGCTTGCGTGTACTCATCGACCCGTGGGGCAACGGTAAATATTTCGGCGGCGAACAGGTCAGTAAGTTTCTGCAGGATAACGTGGAAAACCGTCAGGTTTCCGCGCTGACCGGGGAAAAACTTCCCTATGCCTGTTTCAATACCAACAGTTACCGGGATTACTTCAAGAATTTCTGTGTGACTCTGGCACGGGAATGCAAGCCCGACGGGTTCTTCTGGGATGAACCCCATTACGCATTCCCCAAAGGGATCGCTTCCATCACCGGCGGGGTCGCCGACGATTGGACCTGTTATTGTCCGGTGTGCCGGAAACGGTTCGAAGAATACTACGGCTATCCCATGCCGCGTTACATGACCAATGACGTGAAGCAGTTCCGCTGGCGGGAAGCTCTGGTGGTCCTTGCGGATACCTCCAAAGCCTTGAAAGAGATCGATCCCGAACTGGAAATCACCTGTTGCGTTCATGCCACACAGAACGGATATTATGTTTCGGAATACCGCGGTTATGACAACTGGGATATGGTCGCCGCGTGTCCTTATTTCGACGTGTTTTCCACCACCATCGTCAACTGGGCTCTGCCGGAAGATTTCTTCCGTGACATCACGGAACGAACCGTTGCCGTTGCGAAGAAATACGGCAAGAAATCCGAACGCTGGTTCATGGGTTACTACAAACAGCCCAAGGACTGGGCACAGGTCGCGAAATGGGTGGATATCGCCGAAGAAGCGGGCGTGGACCGGATCGCGGCGTGGACTTATCGCGGCGGTTACGGGACCATTGTCGGGGCACCGGATGCCCTGAAACTGTGGGACACCATCGGCGAAAACTACAAGCGCGTGCTGAAAAAAGGAGAATGACCCATGCTGAACGATTTCGGCTATGTGGAGAATGCCATTGCCAATATCCGGGAAGTGGTGGCGAAACAGGGGGATAACATCTCCCGCGCCGCTTCCATGATGGCGGATGCCATTGCGGAAGATAAACTCATCAACGTCTATGCGGGCGGCGGGCACACCACGCTGGCAATGGGCGAGATGTTTTTCCGTGCGGGCGGACTTGCCAATATCAACCCGCTGATGGAAACAGCGTTGAGCGTATTCAATCAGGCATTGAAGTATCTGGAACTGGAACGCACGGTGAATTTCGGTGCATCCATCATCAAGTATTACGACATCAAGGAAGGAGATCTGGTGATCATCTTCCACAATATCGGGATCAATCCGGCGACCATCGATGCGGCTTTGGAGATCAAGAAACGGGGCGGGAAAATCATCGCCGTCGCCAGCAGTTACTGGCAGAACGAAATGCCGGCGGACCACTTCATCCGGCATCCTTCCGGGAAGAACCTCTTTGACCTGGCGGATGTGTGCATCGATGATTACAACCCGGTGGGAGATGCCATCGTGAACATCCCCGGCATGACGACGCCCATCGCCCCCGTCTCCAACGTGGTGGACTTCACCATTGCGCATCTGCTGGAGATCGAATGTTGCCGGATCTGTGTGGAACGCGGGATCGTTCCTCCGGTCTGGAACAGTGCCAACGCGCCCGGCGGCGACGAAAAGAATGCCGCATATCTTAAAAAATACAAACCACTTATCAAGAGTCTGTGATCATGATCGAAAAAATGAATGCTGCGCTGGATTTCCTGCGCGACAAGTACGGGATCCCCGCCGGGACCATTATCGCCGGCAAGGATTATTATCAACTCCGGCTCGAAAACGGTGACACCGTCAACCTGTTGGCGCATCGTGTCGAACGCCGTTTCGTCGAACTCAAAAAAATCATTGACGGCGGTACGCTGGAAGATGTTTCCACCTTCCGGTTCGCTCATTTCCGCGCCGATGGAAAACTGGAAAAGATCCTGGCGAACGAACTGGACCTCGCCGCATTTCTTTCCGGCAGCCGCGTGATCCGCGTGTATGCTGTTTCCGGCGGCGAAAACAATTGCAACGTGATCTTCCGTCTGGAAAACGGGATGAGCGGATGTGTGGAATGTGGAGCCAATCTCCCCGTTGGTGCGGAGATCCTGGACCGGCATGAGATCATTGCCCGTCGCGGTGTGGCTTCCGACCGTGCCGTGGATACCCAGGTGCCCCAGAGTTCCATTTACGAATGGACCGAAAACGGCAAACGCACCTTCACCGATGTGGATACCGAACTTTTCGGTCTGCCCGATGAAGGCATCTGGACGGTCCGTGCGGCGTATGCGGTTCTCTCCAACCCTGCCCTTGCCGCGGAATGGAACAAAGCCGCTGCCGATATTCTTGTCCAGAGCCGTGCCGCCCTGGAATCCGCCCGCACCGGTAAACCTGTCAACTTTTGAGGTCTGCACATGAAACCTGTAAAAATTGCGATGATGGGCATGACCCATGGACATACCCGTAAATATTATCAGACCCTGCTGGAAAATCAGAAACTGGACTGGGTCGCATCCTGCGCCGAAGATGAAGATGCGAAGCAAGTCTATGAGCTTTACAAGACCGGCGTTCCCTGTTATCTGGATCCCGCTCAAATGCTGGCGGAACACCCCGATATCGAAGCCATCGTGCTTGCCTCCGCCAATGACCGTCATTACGAACAGATGAAGCTCTGTGCGGAACGCGGAATCCACATTCTTTCCATGAAGATCCCCACCTTCGATATGGCGGAATACGATGCCATGATCGACATGGTGGAAAAAGCCGGGATCGTCTGCCAGATCGAACTGGAAATGCACTACAATCCCGTGGTGAAACGTCTCCAGAAACTCATCGCGGATGGAACCATCGGAAAGATCCAGTCCATCCAGGCGACCAATATCACACTCTCACCCGTCTGGGCGTTCCCCTGGCAGGGCGTGCCCGAAGCCAGTTACGGCAAACGGGTCCCGCTGGCAGAAGGCGATCACCGGTTCCGCGGCGGCGCGCTGTGCGACCATCCCCACATCTTTGACCTGGTCCGCTGGCTCACCGGATCCGACTTCGACAACGTCTATGCGCAGGTCGCCCCCAATCTCCGCCCGGATCTCCAGGTGGAAGATATGATCCTTGCCGCCGGTAAGATGAAAGATGGTTCCGCATTCCTCTTCGATCCCTCCTGGTCCCGGTTGGAAGAACGCCTGAAAGTTCCCGGTCCCGGCTGGGAAGTCTTCCCGAAACGTATGGAAGTCAACCTGACCATCATCGGGGAAAAAGGTATGCTCCAGTGTGACTGCTTCGGGCCCAACGTGTATCACAACGGTGCGCCCAATGACCGGTTCACGGTGCAGTACACTTACTTTGATGAATGGATCGGGCTGATCGACGAATTTGTGGATTGCATCCGCAACGGCAAAACGCCGAAGATCAATCTCAAATGGCACAAACAGACCATTGCGTGCATGAACGCATGTTACGCCAGCGTGGCATCCGGCGAAGCCGCAAAAGTCTGATCAGGCTCTCCACAAAGAAAACTGCTGCGGTCTCCAAAACGGACTGCGGCAGTTTTTTTTGTCTTTTTTTTTGGGGATTTTTTCTTGACAAACCGGATGAGAGATGTATATTTTTGAAGTACGCAACGATTTATAAACAAAACAATAACATGGAGCATATCATGAGCACAGTCCAGGCAAAGATTGATTTCCAGTCTTCCATCCGGAAAATCAAAGAACTGCACGGCGTCAACAACAGTCCTCTTCACTTCAATGAGGAAGTGACCGGCTTCCGGGCAGCCGGGATCCCTTACTGCCGTCTGCATGACCCCGTAGGTGCCTGGGGCGGCACGCATTATGCTGATATCCCCAACGTCTTCCCGGATTTCGATGCGGATCCCGCCGATCCGGCATCCTACGACTTCGCGTTTACCGATGCCTATATCAATTCCATTCAGATGTCCGGCACAGAAGTCTTTTACCGTCTGGGCGTGACTATCGAAAATCATTACCGGATCAAGGCTTACAATATTTACCCGCCGAAAGATTTCCAGAAATGGGCAGAGATCTGCGCAGGGGTCATCCGGCATTATAACGAAGGCTGGGCAAACGGTTTCCACTTCAACATCAAGTACTGGGAGATCTGGAACGAACCGGAAAACCCGCCCATGTGGCAGGGGACCAGAGAACAGTTCTTCGAAATGTACCGGATCGCCGCCAATCACCTGAAAAAGGAATTCCCCCACCTCAAGATCGGCGGCTACGGCTCCTGCGGATTCTATGCGGTGAACCGTGACGATTGTTCCGACTTTTACAAGACGTTCCCGGTGTGGTTTGATGAGTTCCTGAAATACATCAAAGATCCCGCCACCAGTGCCCCGCTTGACTTCTATTCCTGGCATCTTTATACCGCGGATCCCGATGAGATCAAGATCCACAGCGATCATGTGACCCGGAAACTCAATGAATACGGATTCCATGAAACCGAAAGCATTTTCAATGAATGGAACTACCTGAAACGGGGCACTCCCCTGGATATCAGCTGGCTGCGGATGAAGAATCATTACGGGGCTTCCTTTGTCGCCGCGGCATTCGCCATCCTGCAGAATTCCGGCACGGATAAAGCCATGTATTACGATGCGCTGCCCACCCGTTCTTATTGCGGACTGTATGAATTTCCCACGAAATACACCACCCCGACGTATGATGCGTTTCTGAATTACAACCGTCTGTACAAACTGGGGGATCAATGTACGGCAGAAATTTCCGATCCTGCAGTGAAGATCCTTGCCGCCTCCAACGGCTCCGCTGCCGGATTCCTGCTTGCCAACCACAATCCGGAAACAAAACACGTTGCCATCGAGACAGGCAGCACTGCCTTCACTCATGCGATCATCACGGATGAAAAACGGCGGTCGGAAGCGATTCCCTTTGACGGAGTCATTGAGCTGCCCCCCTACTCTCTTGCGTTTTTCTTCACGGAAGAAGAATGTGCAGCGGAAACCGGAACGACGACGGAAAACAAGGCAGGCAATCACGCCGGTCTTGATGACAATGGAAATTGAGACTTACCCGAAGAAATCCAGAACCATATTTTCCAGACCGGAAATAATGGCGTTGGAGTGTCCGCAGCCGGGGACTTCGTGGAATGTGACGTCCGATGCCCCCGCCTGTTTCATCGCGGCGTAGAGCGCACGGGATTGCGCGATATCCACCTGTGCGTCTTCCAGCCCGTGGATGATCAGCGTGGGAATGGAGGAAAGCGTATCCACATAATGGAGTCCGCGGCGTGACTCGTAAAACGCGGGGATCTCTTCATGCGTTCCGCCGTACGCCCGGGCGATGTTCGCTTTGTACCAGGTCTCACTCTGCGCAATGATGTCCGCTACGCCGAAAATATCGCACAGACGGATCACGCGTTCGGGATGACGTCCGGCGTAGACCAGCGCGGCAAGACCGCCCATGGAACAGCCCAGGACGTAATGCCGGGCGACGGGGATCTGCAACTCTTTTTCGAGAGCGGGGAGCATACGTTCCACATCGTTTTCCTTTTCGGCATTGAACCAGGAGGAATTGAGGACGGGGACCGCGATCACCCAATTCCGTTCGGCACAGAGCTGACGGAAGAGTGCGAACTCCGGACCTGCCATATTTCCGCCGGTGGCTTCCTGACTGTCCGTCCGACCGTGAAAATGGAGCATCAGCCGGTATTCTTTCCCGGGGGTGAAATCATCGGGCAGATAAAGGAAACATTCCTTTCCGTCAGCGTAAGAGAGGATCCGTTCCATGGGCTTACCCCTTCGGGTTGCGGACCACGATCTCTGTCACTTCGCCCCGGTGATTGCCGCCGGTGACGATCATGGGGATGGACGGTGTGAACCAGGTGAAGAATTGGGTATGGAAGTGTCCGGTCCAGATCCCTTTGATCATGGGATTGTCCCGGAGATAATCCAGCATTTTCAGGGTAACGGCATCGGGCATCTGCTGTCTGCGTCTGTTTTCGGGATAGGACTCCATCTTTTCGGGGGGTGTACCGCACAGATAGGCGCAGGGCGTTTTTCTGCTGAACATGACCTGCTCAAAGAAGTCCGGGGTGTAAAGGGGAGTGTGCAGGAGCAGGACAATGGGCAGTCCTTTCTCACATTCCTTTTTCAGCATTTCGATATGACGTTCTTTGAAGAGATAATAGACGTTGTCGATGGCGACGAAATCAACACCGTTGAACACGCGGGAACAGAAATCCAGGGAATTTGCCGCTTCCGCCTGCACGATGTCGAACGTCTGCGCCTTGTAGGCATCGTCTTCGAATGCTTCGCCCACATACTGACTGAACTCATGATTGCCCGCAGCCATCAGGAAGGGGATCCGGATCTTTTCCATGCTTTCCTTCATGACGGCAAGGTTCTTATGGGAAACGAAGTCGATCAAATCGCCGACGTGCAGAAAGAGATCGCAGTTTTCATTGGCATAATCAATGGTTTCGTTCCATTTTTCCAGGATCGGTTCCGGATACCCGAAGCAGTTGATACGATCCTTTGCCAGATCACGTTTTCTCTGATTATCCATTTCATCCGCCAGGATCAAATGGGTGTCCCCCGCAAGGAGAACACGGAAATCTTTTTCACAGGGAATATAAAATTCCAAACGGCAAAACTGCAGCATACAACATCTTCCTGACTGTTTGACGATTGCCTTTTGTGATTACTTGACGTATTTCCAGCCCCAAACCTGAGCGTATACGCCGGACGTTTTTTTCGAGCCGTAATATGCTTCGGCGGCATCATAACCTTTCATAAATTCGACGTGCCCGTCGAAATAGACTTGCGCGATCCTGCGTTCGTGTCTTCCTTCCACAAAGTCTTTTCTGCACTGATTCACCAGATTCATCTGTTTACCCGCATCGGTGTAAAAGGTCCATCTGACCCTGCCCTCTCCGATGATCTCTGTCACCGCAGTTTTTGCGAATGAATTGCTATGTCCGAAAGAACCGGGGAAGACGTAAATGAATTCCTGGCCGTTGGTGGCATCCCCGAAATGAACCTGGTTGGCAGGTTTCTTGATCCTTTCGTGTTTTATCGGATACCCGTTTTTGCCTTCGTAACTGACCCAGGCACCGGCATCGTTATACTCAAAATTGCAGCCGTTGGGACATTTCATCCACCCGGGTCCATAGGCAGTCACATATTTTCCATCCGGGACTCTTTTTATATCACCGGAAACGATCATGAGTTTCACCCACCATTTCGCTTTGCCGCTGAAATTCCTGATATGAGAATCGTACGCCGCGGAACCGTTGTTTTCCACAGTGTACCCTTCGTTGTCGTTGGAGTACATCATCGCCAGCTGTCCGATGGTCTTCAAGTTGGCAACACATTGCGACCGTTTGGCAAACCCTTTCGCTTTCCCCAATGCAGGCAGCAGCATGGTAGCCAGGATCGCGATGATGGCGATAACAACGAGGAGTTCAATTAAGGTGACCCGGTTCCGGTTCACCTGCCCATGGGCAGGTGAAAAA
>JAZNVL010000045.1:0-20591 GCA_045592785.1 Victivallales bacterium
GACAGGATAACCTTCAATTAAGAGACTCTTTTGTTACCCTTTTTTCAACAAAAATATAAGGAAAAATCAATATTTTTTGATAAAATGTTGATTTTTAGAACTATTTAACTAAAAAATGTCAAATGGTTTTGACATTAACAACATCAATTGAAGGAGTCATAATTATGAAAATGAATGCTTATGCCGAACGCGTGCTGCAGGAATGTGTCATCGCAAAGTACCCCTGGGAAAAGGAATTTATCCAGAGCGTGACCGAAGTCTTCGAATCTCTCAGTCCTCTGCTGGATCGGGATCCCCGTTACGAACAGCACAAGATCCTGGAACGTATCGTTGTGCCGGAACGTATCATTCAGTTCCCCGTGATGTGGACCGATGACAATGGAAAGGTCCAGATCAATGACGGGTTCCGCGTGCAGTTCAACAGTGCCATCGGTCCGTACAAAGGCGGTCTGCGTTTTCATCCCAGCGTGAACCTGAGTATTCTGAAATTCCTGGGCTTTGAACAGATCTTCAAAAACTCTCTCACCACGCTCCCCATGGGCGGCGGTAAGGGCGGTTCC
Source organism: Victivallales bacterium (assembly GCA_045592785.1). Taxonomy (GTDB): domain Bacteria; phylum Verrucomicrobiota; class Lentisphaeria; order Victivallales; family UBA1829; genus RGIG8244. Next base: position 561 of record JAZNVL010000045.1, read on the forward strand.
AATTTCAATCCCAAAGGAAAAAGCGATAACGAGATCCTGTCTTTCTGCCGCAGTTTCATGACGGAACTGTATCGTCATATCGGACCCAACACCGACGTGCCTGCCGGTGATATCGGGGTCGGCGGACGGGAAATCGGGTACATGTTCGGGCAGTACAAACGGATCCGTGACAGTTATGACAGCGTGTTGACGGGGAAAGGTCTCAACTGGGGCGGCAGCCTGGTCCGTCCGGAAGCCACCGGGTACGGCAACGTGTACTTCACGGTGGAAATGCTTGCCACCCGCGGCGATACGATCAAGGGCAAAACGGTGCTTGTTTCCGGGTCCGGCAACGTGGCACAGTATGCTATTGAAAAGGCGTTCCAGCTGGGTGCGAAAGTGATCAGTGCATCCGACTCCAACGGATCCATCATTGATGAAGAAGGTTTCGATGCAGAAAAGATCGCGTACATCAAGGAACTGAAGAATGTGCGTCGCGCCCGTATCAAAGACTATGTGGAAAAATACCCCAACGCCAAATATTACGAAGGGGAACGTCCCTGGAAACTTGCCAAGGCGGAAATCGCGCTGCCCTGCGCGACCCAGAACGAACTCGATGGCGAAGATGCACGCGTGCTGGTCGCCAACGGCTGTATCTGCGTCGGGGAAGGTGCCAATATGCCTTCCACGCCCGAAGCCGTGACGTACTTCCATGACAACAAGATCCTCTTCTCGCCGGGGAAAGCCTCCAATGCCGGCGGCGTTGCCACCAGCGGTCTCGAAATGAGTCAGAACGCCATGCGTTACAACTGGTCCAGAGAAGAAGTGGATGAAAAACTCCAGGGGATCATGCGGAATATTCATGCGGCTGCCCGTGCTGCCGCCACCGAATTCGGGGAACCGGACAACTATGTTCTCGGTGCCAATATCGCCGGGTTCCGCAAGGTTGCCGATGCCATGATCGACCAGGGCTGGTAAGTCCTGTTTTCCTCTCTTTTACAGAGACAAAAAAAAGCGCAGTTCTTTGATGAGCTGCGCTTTTTCTATTTTGACGTATCCACCGGTTATAAAACACCGGTCCCGTCGAAGTCGGGCGTGTATTTGCTGTCAGCAGATTCCCCGTCCTGCACGAATCCGTCTTCCATTCCGGATTCAAAGAGTGCGTTCTCCACGATTTCGTATTCTTCATCCGTGACCACGCGATTGAGTTCCGGATAATCGGTATCGGAGACCTTCCCGCAGGGATAATACTGGCGCATGAGACTGAAAAGCACGTCACCATCCCGGAATGTTTCGCTGACCCAGCGGATCACATCCAGCGAGTTCTGAACTGCGTTGGGCAGGATCAGATGCCGGATCACGACACCGGATTCCAGCAAACCTTCCTCATTGATCCGGTACGGTCCGGTCTGCCGGAACATTTCCAGAATGGCGGCTTTTGCTGTTTCTGCGTAATCGGGTGCGGCGCTGTATTTCTTTGCCAGGGTGTTATCCATGTACTTCATATCGGGCAGATAGATTTGGATCTTGTTTTCAAACTTCCGGAGTGTTTCCACGCTGTCATATCCGTTGGTGTTGTATACCGTGGGGACGGGGAGCGGTTTTTCCAGACATTGCAGAATGGCATCCGTATAATGTCCGGGCGTCACAAAGTTGATATTGTGCGCACCCTGCGCAATGAGTTCATCGCAAATGGTCCGGAGCCGTTCCACAGAGATCTTTGTGCCCTGATGTTCCGTACTGATTCCGTAATTCTGACAGAATACGCATTGCAGATTACATCCGGAAAAGAAGATGGCGCCGGACCCTTTTGTGCCGCTGATCACCGGTTCCTCCCAATGATGCAATGCGGCACGCGCCAGAACGGGTTCCGCAGGAGACTTGCAGAATCCGGCGGGGCGGAGCGCATTGCAATGACGGGGACAGGCGTTGCATAATGTACTGTTCATACGCGCCCTCACTTTCCGATGCAGAACCGGGAGAAGATCTCGTCCAGAATATCCGGGTTTGCATCTTCGCCTGTGATGATCCCGAGTGCATGTACGGCTTCATGCAGTCCGGTCGCCGCCAGTTCCCAGTCTTCCTCCTGGATCCGGGTGCAGGCATCCGCCAGACAGGGCAGGGCGGCTTTCAGCTGCGCGGCATGACGTTCCGAAACGGCGTGTTCCGATTCATGTCGTCCGGCACTGCCCCAGACGGCGTTTTCGATTTTGTCGGCAAGAGTCTCCAGACTTTCCCCGGTGACGGCGGAAATGCGCATGACGGAATCGAACCCGGGTACGGGTGGCAGGGATGTCGTCGTTCCGGAGATATCACATTTGTTCCAGCAGGGGATCAATACCCCGGACTGTTCCGGCTCGTATTCTTTTGTAAAATGTTCGATGGCGGTTTCCGGTTCGGTGGAATCCAGAAGCCACAGAATGATGTCGGCGGCTTTCACTGCTTTCCGGGTGCGTTCCACCCCCAGGCGTTCCACATCGTCGGCACTCTCCCGGAGTCCGGCGGTATCGGTCGCCTGAATGGCGATCCCGCGAATGGAGAGATGTTCTTCCAGTGTGTCCCGGGTCGCGCCGGGGATCGGAGTGACGATGGCGCGGTCATACCCCAGGAGCGCATTGAGCAGACTGGATTTTCCGGCATTGGGTGCGCCGGCGATGACCAGGCGGATCCCGGACCGGATCAACGCGCCGGTCCGTGCGGAATCCAGCATTTCCTGTAACCGCTTCTGTGTGTTTTGCAGAATGGCGCAGAGTTCTTCCGGTGACATCCAATTCAGTTCTTCTTCGGTGAAATCCATTCTGGATTCTATTTCGGAAAGAACACGGATCACGCTTTCCCTGCATTGGCGCAACCCATTGCCGAGACGTCCCGCCATCTGCCGTTCCGCAAGAAGCATGGCGGCATTGCTGGAAGCCCCGATGAGATCTGCAACGGCTTCCGCCTGTGTCAGATCCAGTTTCCCGTTGAGGAATGCGCGCCGGGTGAATTCGCCGCCTTCGGCATGTCTCGCACCGGCGGCAAGGGCAGCACGCAGCAGACGGACCGGGGCGAAATTGCCGCCGTGACATTGTATTTCCGCCACATCTTCCCCGGTATAGCTTGCGGGTCCGGGCATGTATATGGCAAGACAGGTTTCGCCGTCAGGGGTGATGGCGTGACGGAGCAGGGCTTTTCTTGCGTCCTGTTTTGTGATCGTTTTTGTGCCGCAGCTGACATCATTGAGGATATTGAGTGCATCGGGTCCGGAGATGCGGACGATTGCGATGGCACCGCCGGGTGCAGTGCAAATTGCAGCAATTGTGTCATTTTTCAAATCAATACTCATAAAAACTCCAAAATCTTACATAATTTTACAGAAAAAAGTCGTGAAAAACGCTTTTTTTTTCAAAAAAGACTTGATTTTCTCCTGTAATGGGTTATCTTACACGCTATATTATATAACGTTTTTTTTAAAATGCAACAGTATGGAGAATTTTTCGATGGCAATTGTGAAGAAAAATTTCAAAGATGTCACGTCGGCAGAGCGTAATCTCTACCAGAAGGCGCTGGCAGTCCTGGAAAAAAGACAGATCGATTACGGCGTGGAGTTGTTGAAAAGTGTGGTCCAGCGTAATCCGGGATTTATGGAAGCACGCAGCCGTTTGCGTGCCGTGGAACAGGCGAAAACAGCAGAATTGAGTCCCATTGCAAAAATCATAGCCAACTTGAAATCCATGCTCTATATCATGAAAGCCCAGACGATGGCGGCAAAGAAACCGTTGGAAGCCATGGCGTTGACCGAAGAAGCACTCGCCTTGAATCTGCATCAGGCTGGCGCATTGAAACTGCTGGCAACGATCTCCAAACATGCCGACGCACCCTTTATCGGATCCGAAGCTATTGAAATCATGTTGGATATGGATCCCGGTAACGAAGGTAACCTCCGTACTGCCGCCGCGCTCTACAAAGACATGGGTGATGGTCACAACCTCCTGAAAGTATGGCAGCGTCTCGCCGCAAAATATCCGGAAAACCTGGAATTCCAGGCGCAGTTGCGTGAAGCGGCTGCAATGGCGACCATGGAACAGGGCCGTTGGGATAAAGAAGAATCTGCTGCGGAAAAAGCCGCGGCAGCCGCCAAGAACAAGAAGGATGCCGATATCGGTGACCGTATCATCCGTGCCGATGACGACGTGCGTGATGCCATCCTCAAGATGGAAGAAAAGATCGCCGGCGGTGATGAATCCGTGGATATGCGCCGTAAACTGGCAGAACTTTACATGCGTGCCAAACGCTATGACGACTGTATCAAAGCATACGAATGGATCGCCCAGAAAATGGGTACTCTCGACCCTGCCATCGACCGCTGTATCGAAAAGGCGTATGTAGCGATCGTGGATCAGAATATCGAAGTCATCAATCAGAGCGATGCTTCCGAAGAAGAAAAACAGGCACAGATCGAACAGCAGAGAACGGCGATTTACAGTTACCGTCTCGAACGCTACGAAGAACGTGTCCGCCTCTATCCCAACGACCTGGTCTGCCGTTTCGAATTGGCGGAAGTCCTCTGGGAAGGACAGCAGATCGACCGCGCACTGGAACAGTTCCAGCTGGCACAGCGTAACCCGGCACACCGTCTTGCCGCTATGACCTATCTGGGCCGCTGTTTCCATGCAAAAGGACAGAACGATATGGCTGTGGAACAGTTCCAGAAGGTTATCGCCGAAATGCCTGTGATGGATGCCGAAAAGATGAATACGCTGTATTACATGGGTATCACACTGGAAGCCATTGGCGACGGCAAAGCCGCGTTGGAATGTTTCAAACAGATTTATTCTGCCAACGTCAATTACCGTGACGTTTCTGCCCGTATGAATGCCTACTACGAAAGTCAGAAACAGGCATAAAAAGGTAAAAAAAAGATCAGTTCGGGGTTCAGGATTTGTCCTGAACCCCGAATTTTTCTTTTAAAACACAGAAAAAAAGACTGTTTTTCTGTGTTTTTTATTTGCTTTTTATTTGCATCATAATATATTAACTTATGATTTGCATGCTGTACCGCAGGTCGTTAAGCGAATTATTTTATAACAAAACAGAAAGGTGAGAAAGATGGCAACATATCATGTTACGAAAGACCAGGTCAGTGTCAGTGCGTATCTTGGATATGATGATGCGATGTATGTTTACAGCGGCGGTATTGCGAATAAAACAGAGGTTGGGGGTGGTGACTTGTTCGTTTACAGCGGTGGGACTGCAAATGATGTATCCAATGTTTTGACCGGAGCAGTGTACATTTCGAAAGGTGGAGTGGCAAATAATGTTTATGACGATAATTATGTTGCTGTATACAATGGTGGAGAGGTAAACAATATAGAAATTACTTCCTGGGGGGATTTGGATGTTTCCGGTGGAACCGTCGATAATGTATATCATAATCTTGGAGGCATATCAATCAGCGATGGTGGCACAGTAAATTCTGTCGTAAATTATGGCGGCGTATCGGTCAACAGTGGCGGAACGGTAAACTCTGCGATGATATACAGTGGCGGTGGTGTAACAGTCAGCAGCGGCGGCATTGCAAATGCTGTTACTATCACATCGGCTGGTGATCTGGATGTTTACAGCGGTGGAGTTGCTGAAAATGTATCAATCAATTCCGGCGGTTATTTTGTTGTCCACAGTGGTGGATCCGCAAGTAATATCAATGCTGAAAATGGTGGACGACTTCATTTGGAAGTTTGTGAAGACACTTATTGGGAAGGAAAACATGGCGGCGATTCGTTTGAAATGAAGGATGCAGCCGTTTCCGGAGTCGCAGTTAACTCCAATTTCCAACTTATTGTTCGTGAAAAAGGTGTTGCAAGTGATATCAGTGTCAATACGGGCGGGTATTATCATGTAAACGGAATCCACCGTGGTGAGTTGACCATAATGGAGGATTGTTGGGATGTTGTAATTTCTGAATGGGGAACGCTGGATTTTACGGTGTCCGACCGGACTGTCAATGATAATTATTTGGTCAATAACATGGCGTTGATTTCGGTGAGGGGGACTCTTGCTGTAACGGTCGCTCCCGATCAGGAAGCCGGGGTATATAAATTGGCACAGGGTGCAGCAAATTATTCCAATGCAAAATTTGCCATCGGAACGGATAGCACAGATTTCGGTACATTGACCGTGAATGGAGACAGTCTCACTTACGACGACAAAATTTATACATTGTCCGAAAGTAATGGGAATCTTACTTTGACGGTTGACGGTACGACTCCGGATCTGCCCGATGATGGCGGACATGCTGTGAAAGTTTATTCCGACGGCGTTCTTACGCGTCAGGCAAATGTGATCACCAATGCCGTGATCAGGGAAAACAGTGAAGACCGAATGGAAGTCTTATCCGGCGGGTTGGCAAGCAATACCATCGTCCGGAACGATGGTACTGTTGTTGTTGTCGGCGATGGTACGGTCCGGGATATCGTTGTCTCGAACGGCGGATGGCTTTATGTTCAGGGAGAGGAAATATTGCCGGAAGACCGTGATTTCTATTATTACACACTCCGCGCATACGCAAGTAACGTGATCATCCACGATGGCGGTTATGGTAGTTTTATGGGAGCAGATGTAACAGATCTGGTCGTTTCCGCCGGTGGAGAAGCGCGTGTGTTGGGCTATACAGATGTGGTGACAGAAACGATTGTGGGTCATCTTTATGATTGCGAGATCAAGTCAGGCGGTTTGCTCACGATCGGGACCAGTCAGGAGCTGTACGGGAATATCATCTTCGGCGGTACGATCGCTGTGGAAAGTTATGTTGATGTGTATGGCGATATTACATTTGATCTTCAGGAACGGACCGGTGCCGATGGTTATATTGTGGACGATATTTCCAATTTGGATTGTATGGAGTATACCATCACCGTGACTGCGGATCAGGCGAATGGAGTATACAAACTGGCGCAGGGCGCATCCGGATTCGATTACAACGTTTCACTGTGGGATGGTTCGGATGATTATGGCACGTTGACCGTGAATGGTGACAGTCTCTCTTACGACGATAAAACTTATACATTGTCTGAAAGTAACGGCAATTTGACTTTGACGATCGCCAACAGCGTGACACCGGGACCCGATCCCGATCCGGACCCCGAACCCGATGTGGAAGGCGGAGCCGTGACGATCTATGTCGGAAATGTGATCGTGGAACAGGCCGATACGATCACCGGAGCCGAGATCACCGGAGATGATCAGAACCTTATGACGGTCCACTCCGGTGGTGTTGCAAACGAAACAACGGTTGCCGGTTTCGGACAGATCGAAGTATATGCAGGCGGCGCGGTAAATGATACAACCGTCGATGCCGACGGTATCATGGATGTATATGCCGGGACGATCAATGATACGGTAATCAATGACGGTGATGTCATACTTTCCGGTGGCGTTGCGAATCGTACGCAGATTAATGAAGGCGGCTGGCTGGATGTTTCCAGCGGCAGTATTGCCAACAGTAATACGATACATGAAGGTGGCGAGCTGTTTGTTTATGAAGGCGGTACAGCCAATAACAATGTTGTTCAATCCGGCGGTGTGATCCGGAATATCGGTGGGAATATTTCACACAATACTGTATCCGGTGGTGAGATCTGGCTGGATTGCGGTGTCGCCAGTGATACCATTATCCGCGATGGCGGCTGGTTTGAGGTCAATGAAGATGGTTTTGCCTATGATACGGAGATCGATGCCGGTGGTTCGATGTATATCCAAGCGGCTGGATATGCGCAGGATATCACGGTGGAAGCCGGTGGTGAACTGCGTGTCTTTGAAGACGGTACGGCGATCGCTGTAAAAGAAAATGGCGGAGGCGTTTTTGTGGATCCCGGCGCCGATGTCACTTTCACAGCCAATACGTTCCGGAATGTTACGTTGTCCGAAGGCGATTGGGCAACACTTCATTCCGGTACGATCGGGATCGATACCGTCGTCGGACTCAATTGCAACATGGAAGTATTTTCCGGCGGTATAGCGAGCAATACCTTTGTGAACGGCAATCTCTGGATCTATGACGGCGGCACACACCGCGGAACGCTGCAAATCGGGGAAGATGCTTATGTGGAAGCCGAAGAAGGTGCGGTGATCGACTTTACCGTGTCGGAACAGAGTCCGGATGACGATTATCTGATCAATGATCTTTCGCTGATCTACGGCTCACCGGATTATACGATCACAGTGTCCGGTTCCCAGTCTGCCGGGACTTACAAACTGGCGGCAGGGGTTGATGCCGATGATTTCGATACCGTACTCACCATTTACAATGAAAACGGTTCGTTTGGAGATCTTACGGTCAACGGCGATGACCTGCTTTACAATGACGTGCTGTATTCGCTGGATCTGGAAAATGGCGATCTTACGCTGACCATCGGCGGTGAGATCGATGTCACTCCGCCGGATGCACCTTATGCGATACTGAGTCCCGATACGCCTACCAACAAGACCGTATTGGTTACGGTGTCGTACAGCAATGACTCTGTGGTCAAGCAATACAAAATCGGGAATAACGCATGGACCAATTACACAGGCGCGTTCTCTGTCTTTAACAACAATACCATTTATTTCCGTGCGGAAGATGCGGCAGGCAATGAAAGCACCAGTCAGATCGTTGTCTCCAATATCGACAAGATCGCGCCGGATGCCCCGATCGCAGTGGTGAATCCCGATACGCCTACCAACAAGTATGTGACCGTAACTGTCACATACAGCAATGACTCTGTTGTCAAGCAGTATAAGAAAGGCAACAATGGTTTGTGGCATGATTATACGGGCTCATTTACCGTTTCCGCCAACAATACCATTTATTTCCGTGCGGAGGATGCGGCAGGCAATGAAAGCACCAGTCAGATCGTTGTCTCCAATATCGATAAGACCGCGCCGGAAAAACCGGTTGTCGTGTTGAGTCCTTCCACTCCCACCAATCAGGACGTTACCGTTACGGTGACGTACAGCGATGACTCTGTGGTCCGGCAGTACAAGATCGGCAGTGGTTCATGGCAGGATTACAACACAGCATTCACGATCACTGCCAATACCACACTTTATTTCCGTGCGGAAGACGCCGTCGGAAATGAATGTACCAGTCAGGTGGTCGTCTCCAATATCGATAAGATCGCACCGGATGCCCCGATCGCCCGTGCGGATATTACGAATATCACCAACCGGAACGTGACGGTTACTGCGATATTCAGTGATGATTCCGTTGTTCGTGAATACAGTCTGGATCACAAAAAGTGGCAGGCTTATACAACGGGCATCGTGTTTGAAACCAATGGTCTTGTTTACTTCCGCGGGGAAGATGCAGCCGGAAATCAATCCAAAGTCACCAGCTATGTGGTCAGCAACATCGACAAAGTCGCACCGGATGCCCCGGTCGTCAGAGCGGATGTGACGACATTGACCAATCAGGATGTGACACTCACTGCAACATACAGTCCGGACAGTCTTGTGAAGGAATATTCCTTTGACAAGAAGACCTGGATGGCGTATACAGCGGGCGTTGTTCTTTCAACGAACGGGATGGCGTTCTTCCGCGGAACGGATGCGGCAGGCAATCATTCCGCCATCACCAGTTATGCCGTGACGAACATTGATAAAGTCGCGCCGGATGCCCCGGTGGCAAAAGCGAATATAACGACCGAGACCAGAGATGATGTGATCGTTACCGCCACGTTCAGCACTGACAGTGTCATCCGGGAATATTCTCTTGACGGTAAAAAATGGTTTGCCTATACGAAGGGGATCACCTTTGATTCCAACGGGACCGTATACTTCCGCGGGACGGATGCGGCAGGCAATGTTTCCGCAGTGACCCGGTATGATGTGACCAATATCGTGGATATCGTGTATCCGCCTTCCGATCTCAAAGTAACAGTGAACAAATACAAGTTGACGATGAGCTGGAGTAAGCTGGAAGTGGAAAAAGGACAGAAAGCCGCCTATGTGGTCAGTGTCAACGGCAATACCGACGACAGCAAGTCCAACAAGTATACCCTTTCCAATTTGATGCCGGGATATTATGAATGTATGGTCAAAGGTATCATTACGGAGAAAGGAAAAAAGAATATTACCACGGAATGGAGCGGCAGTGTTACCGCAACGGTGGCAGACGTCACACCTCCGAAAATGGGCAAAGTCAAGGGCGAGCAGAACGAATATGATCCTGACAGCGTGACTGTGACCTGGACTCCTGCGACCGACAACAATAACGATGAGATCTACGAATATGTCGTGACTTGTAACGGACAGAGCAAAACGGTGAACGGCAACACGCTGTTCTGCACCTTTGATAATGTGACAGGAGACAAGGCAGTGATCACAGTAACGGCGTATGATACCGGATTTGGCGGGACACCTCTTGCCAGTAAGCCCGGAAAGGCCACCGTTAAGATGAAAGACCTGATTGATCCGGATAAAGTCTGTGATGTCTCTCTGGATGTACTGACCGCAAAATATCAGGCGACGTTCAGCTGGTCCGTTGCCGCAGATAACAGTGGCAAGAATGTGAAATATCAGATCCGGCTGGATGGCAATGACAGTAAGTATATCAATGCCTCCAAGAATACGGTTAAGATTTCCAACTTGAGTATCGGATGGCATACCGTGGAAGTCCGGGCGGTCGACAGCAATAAGAATGAAGGTGAATGGAGCGAGGCATATACCTTTGAAGTCAAGGATATGACGGCTCCGAAATCGGTCTCTGTCAAGGCAAAAGTCGCCGGAAATGATGTCACTCTCACCTGGAAGAAACCCAGTGATAATGTGGGCGTGACCGGGTACGTTCTGAAATACGGTCTGGCGGATGAAGATGTGGATGACTGGACGGTTATTGACGATCTTTCCGGCGATACATTGTCTTTCGGGATCGAAGATCTGGAAAAAGGAAAATACGGATTCCAGATGGTCGCATACGACGGAGAAAAGAATTACAGTTCATCCAAGTCCGGGAAGTTTGTGATCAAAACGGATCTGGTATCTGCTTCGGATTCCGCTTGCCTCGATCTCATGGCATGGCAGAATGATACGCTGACCGATGTTTACAGTGCAGCTATCGACAGTATGCCGGGCGAGCAGGAAAAGAAAAATCCAATTTTTCTTCAGCTGGCCTGAGTTTTGACTTGAAATATTCTCTTCGCATGGTACAGTATTCCGAAAGGAGGCTGTATTATGCTGAAGGAATATTATAAAGGTTTGTTATATGTGTCGGAGGGGATCCGGATTTTCTGTCAACGACCCGGACTCTGGTTTTATGCTCTGATTCCTTTTCTCTTCACCTGTATCATTTATGCACTTTTGACTTGGGGGGCAATCGGGGTGTGTCAATCATTTACCGCAGAAGTGGACTCCATCTTGCCGTCCTGGTTGGGGTGGGTAGGCGGATTCTTTATTTATACAGTCATATTTCTTTTGTTGCTGATCATGATTGCGATCACATCAGGGACTGTATATGAAGTGATCGGCGGCGGATTTTTTGACCGTATGCTGCAAAAATTTGCGGGGCCGCCCCCGGCAGAACGGAAAATATCATACGGCATAGCTTTTTGTTTGCAGATGATATTGTTCGGTTTCAATACACTTCTGCTGTTTTTTGTCGGACTGATCCTTTGTGTTTCGATCCCATTCTTGGGCAGCGTTGTTGCGTTTTTTCTGATGGCATACCGGTTTGCTATTGCTTATCTTTCCTATACAGGATTATATACCGGTATGACATTCAAAGAGATCAAGCGGTTTGCCCGAAAAAATCTTTCTGCTGTTCTCGGGTACGGATCCGGTGTGTTCCTGATCATGATGATCCCGATATTACCTGTTTTTCTTCTGCCGGGAGTTATCCTGGGTGGGTACAAACTATACAGTAATTACAAATCGTAATAAAGGATCGCTTGATCTTTTTTCCATGCAATGGCAGCGGGGCGTTTCACCGGAAGGAGCATCAGTTCCCGGTGGAAGGAGTCCAGCCAGACCGCTTTCCCTTCTTCCGGAGAAACGGTTTCTGTCGTACAGTTTTCCGGTGTGAAGGGCAGGGGGGTATACCAGGATGAGTTCCGGATGTGGAACGTAACACCATCGATACATTCCGTGCGGCAGAATTTGGATTTGCCGGAAAGGATCTGTTTTTGTCTTGCATCCCATTTACTTGCGACAAGAGACCGTCTGTCAGCAAGAAGTTTCTCCCAGGAAAGATCTCTGCCGGGTGCGACTTTCCGCAGAAGTTTCTCTCCTTCTTCTTGCTGCACAAAGGAGAGAAGGATCCCGCAATTCTGTTCCGCCGGATCCCGGAACGATTTCCGGATCCCGAAAGGGTCGATCAGAATCAATGAATCGGGATCGTTTTCTCTGCACATGATGTTCCCCGCATGAAAATCCGGGTGGAGCAAATGATTTTCGTTCAACGACCGTAAAATATGGCAGAGAGAGCGGACGAACCGCTCCCGGTCTTCCGGGGATGCTTGTTCCCAGAACGCCACAGCCGGAATATGATCTTTGAGTTCCTGCGATACCAGAAAACTTTCCGGGAGTTCTTCGTGAAGTGCAACGTATTCAATGCAGGGGATGTGATATTTTTTCAAAAGGAGTGCCGATTTGTATTCGGATCTGCTTTTTCTGCGTATCCGGGCAAGAAGACGTTTCCAGAATCCTTTGGGGGTATCGTGCTTGATATAATAGCACACGCCATCTTCATCCGTTACACGCCGGATGATGCGTGCCGGATTCTGTTTGACGATTTCGCCGGATGTAAGAAAAGAACGGTCATGAATATTCATGGACGTTTTCTCCGCAATCGTTTTTCCGCGAATGTAAGGATCGCTTCCGGTGTGGGATGATACAGTTCCGGCGCATATTTTTGGTATAGTTCCGTCAAACGTTTTGCCGTTGCATAATGATCCTGCCATTCTTCCGGGATCGCTGTCATTTTCATCCGGTACAGAAATGAAATGATACGGGATAGTTCTTCATCCACATTCTTCTGCGGGATCCCGTTCTCCCGGCGACGGACGGAGTCCAGATCCCATATCCCATATTGTGTACCATCCCAATAGAAATTGACCAGTTTCAAGTCACCATGTTCCAGATTGTTCCGGTGAAGACGTGCGCAGAACTCTGCGGCTTTATCAAAAAATGTTTTCAGCAGTTCACCGGGTTTTTCTGAATCACGCAGCAACAGAGAAAATGCACAGATCCCCGGGATTGTATCGGTTGCAATATATCCGGCTTTCAGGAATCCGAACTTGCGATATTCTGCGGCAAGATAGACTTGCGGTGTAGGTATCCCGATCTCTTCGAGCCATATTGCAGCCTGTGCCGCCCGGAATACACGGGCTTTGCGGAAGATATACCGTAACGTAAAACGGAGACTTTTATTGTTGTTGCGTTTGAGAAAGACCTCTTTCCCGCAGGGGAGCGTTACGAGCGCCGCGCAAGTCGTGGGGGAATCCTTGAGGATCTTCCCGGACCGGAGCAGTTGTTCCAGGTCCGGTTCTTCCGGGAAATATGGTTTCCCCGCATCATAAATCTGACAAAAGAACTTGCTCATAACGGGGCTCCTTCTGCTATATCCCAGATCATCCGGAATGCGAGGTCCGCGGCGATCTTCATGCTTCTGCCGGAGATTTTATCAATGGAGTCTTCCGAGGTATGCCAGTAGGAATTTTCCGGTCCGTAAGAAAAGTCGATCAGATCAATGGCAGGGATCCCCGCATCCTGAAACGGAACATGATCGTCCAGAATATTGCCTCTGTGATCGGTAATGTATTCTGTGAGCTGCAAGGTTTTTGCGGCATTTCTTGCGAGAGTTGCCATAGTCTTGCGCGTATCTTGCGAAAGCGTGATGCAAAGCTCTTTGTCACCGATCATATCCAGCAGGATCATCGCACGGCAGCGTTTGAGTTCGCCGCTTTTCCGCCAGTCAGCAACAAGTTTTCTGCTGCCGTGAAGCCCATCCATTTTGCCGTAGGAATACCGACATTCCTCGCCATCGAAGAACACAAAACGGATCCCGACAGGTGGTGTGACTCCATGCAGTGATTTCATCATAGCCAGGAGTGCCGCGACACCGGAAGCTCCATCATTTGCGCCATCGAAAGAGTATCCTTCCGGGAAAAACTTTGTGTCGTAATGTGCGGCAATGACCACGAAATCTTTTGTTCTACCCGGGATCTCAGCGATCAGATTCCGGAATCGCACATTGCCGGTCACGGTCTTCTCTTCAAATTCATGAAGAGTTACAACGGCATCCGGATGGACTTCTTTGCATTGGTCTGCGATCCATTCTGCTGCCTTTTCCGCACCGGATGAACCGGAATGACGTTTCCCGAGTTTTACATGTTCCTCCGCAAGCCGGAACGCCAGGTTGCCGTCGATTTGCGGCGGGGGTGTATCGGGAGAACATGCGCAAATCATGATGAGTACAGAAAAAAGCACGATTGGAGCGAAACAACGACGAAACAACATCATCATTCCCCTTTGTCGATCATCAGACCGCGTCTCTGGAATACAGGGATATCCAAGTCTTCATCTTTGTACTTGATCACCGGGACTTTATCGAAAACGCCCCGGGAGAGACTGGTAAGCCCCAGTTCGCCCTGGAAAAGTGGCAGGGAGTTATCGTCTGCTGCGACCGGTTTGGAATCCTTTACCGCGTTCCGTCTCTGCCGTTTGTTTTCCGCCTTCGGATCGTCATCGTCATATTTGATTGCAATGGCGGTGATCTGGAAAAGATCCGGATCTTTTTCATCGGTATTGACTCCGAGGATCGTTTCCACGCCTTCCGGGATCAACGCCGCACACTGTTCCATAGCGCGTTTCATTTCCGCCAGAGTCAAACGGCTCCCACCGGAAAGGATCATGATAACGGCATCCGCATTTTTCAGTTGTTCATGTCCGCCCAGGAACGGCGCATCCAACATGCGCTGTATAGCGATCACGGTCCGGTCATCGCCATCGGATTCTGCAGCACGTCCGATCCCGATCCCGCATTGTGTCTTGTGGCGGTTGAGGGCATTGAGAAATACTGCGTAATCGGCACCGGTATAGTCTTTGCACCGGAGAAGTCCGGCGATCCCCATGACAGTGGATGCCATTTCTGCATTTGCCAGGCTCATGGCTTCGGCGGCGGAGGCATCCGGAGAAAGCCGGCTGTATAACAGATCATTGGGTACGGGCATGACCACATTGGGCTGACAGATCAAATCAGAAAGAC
This sequence comes from Victivallales bacterium, assembly GCA_045592785.1. Classification (GTDB taxonomy): domain Bacteria; phylum Verrucomicrobiota; class Lentisphaeria; order Victivallales; family UBA1829; genus RGIG8244. Next base: position 15,757 of record JAZNVL010000045.1, read on the forward strand.
AGGATTCCGCATTTTTCCGCCGGGCAAAGTTTTCCGTGGAGAAGGGAAGGGTGGGCAGAAAGATAGAAGGTGTCCCCATGGCACGGATCACGCTGGCAATCGTACGGAGTCCGCCGGTTGCAGTTCCACCGCCGAGCCCGGCAGTTACGATGATCAGATCGTAGCCGTGCAGCAGTTCAATGATCTTCTGTCGTTCCCGGACGAGTGCGCGTTCCCCGCGGATAATATCGCCGCCGCACCCGGTTCCGGTACGCAGGTTCCAGTCGGATGATGCGGCAAGGATGGCATCAGCAGGATGATTTTCCAAAACAGAGGAATCGGTATCGATGACTGCGGTGGAGATTCCGGTTTCCGGATAAAGCAGTTTGAGTGTACGGATAATATGACTGCCGGCACTTCCAACACCGAGTGCAAGAACTTTGGATGAATGTGTCATATCGTTCATATCTTGATCGCTCCTCTGGTCCGCCGGATTTTGTTTACCACGTCATCAAACATATCGGCAATGGTATCACCGAACTTGCCGGGTGTACCATCATCTGCACCCAGGTTGATTGCGTATTTCATCATCCCGATCAGCCCGGCATAACAGCAGGGGGCATACGGGAACATATCGTTTGCACCGCTGACACCGGATGGTTCCCCGATGCGCGTGTGAAGCCCCATGACGTCCTGCAGGACATTGCAGGATGCGTCGATCATGGCACCGCCGCCAGTGAGTACGCATCCGGTTCCGACATGATGAAGCAACTGTTTTGCTTCCACCTGATCGCGGATGAGCGAGAAGATCTCCCGCATCCGGAGCATGATGATCTTTTCGAAGGAGTCCAGAGGGATCCGCCGTTTTTTTGTGGTGGGGGAACTGGTGTATTCCAGATAATTGGAGCCTTCATCCCGCATTTTGCGCAACCGGGATTCCCGGATAAATGTCTGGGCGTAATCATAAGGGATTTCCAAACCGACGGCAAGATCGTTTGCAATATTATCTCTTCCGGCGGGGATCGCGCCACTGAGCAGAACACCATCCATGGCGATCACGGCATAAGTGGTGATCCCTGCGCCCATATCGATCAGGATCGCTCCCTGATTCCGTTCGTCTTCGGTCAGAGCACTGTATACGGGCATGATCCCTGCCGGGACCGCTTCACCGCCCTGTTCAAAACCCAGTTCACGAAGCATGGCATTGATGCGATCGACCCGTTTGCGTTCCGTATAGACCAGGTGCATGAACGCATCCAGACGCTCTGCCAGTTGTCCGCGGGGATCCCGGCAGGTGGAGGTGCTGTCGATCACGAAATAGGAATCATACACGCCGATACGGACCCGGTCTGCGGGTTCCGGGATGTTCCGTGCCTGATCTACGGCACGGTCGATATGTTCGGCTGTGATCTTTTTCCCTGCATCGCCCATGAGGACGGTCCCGGATCCCTGTGTGGTGAATGTGGGATACCCGTTGATGGAGAAAAAGATATCACCCTTGTCACCGCCAAGCATCCGTCTGTTTTTGTCGGCATCATTGAGTGTTTGCTTGAGGATTTTGAGACAGTTATTGTAGTCGATGATCATTCCTTTGCTGATACAGCCGCCGCTGCTTTTCTGCGCAAATGAAAGAATCTTCGGGGCACCGTTCTCATCTTGTGTCCCGTACAGAACACAGATCTTATCGGTCCCGAACTCAATCAATGTGTAATGTTGCTTCCCGTGGCGTGCCATAGACCGCTCCTTACATTGCAGAAGGAATACCGATGGTCAGTGTCTTCAAACCGTCCGCGAGAATGTCCCGGACCGCACAGCAGAGAGCCAGACGCGCTTCCCGCACGTCGTCGGAATCTGCGTTCAGGACCGGGTTTTCCCGATAGAACCGGTTGAATGCTTTCGCCATATCCAGAAGATAGGCGACCAGTACGGAACAATCGAATTTTTCGGATGCAGTCCGGATGATGGACTGATAGCGCAATGCCGTCACAGCCACTTCCCGTTCCGCAGGACTGCTCAAAAGAGCCCAGTTCACGTTTGACTTGTCAAGGACAATGCCCCGTTCTGCCGCTTTCCGTTCGATGGAGTTGATCCGGGCGCAGACGTATTGAACGTAGGGACCGGTATCGCCTTCGAATTTGAGGGAGGCGTTGGGGTCGAACAGGATGGTGGTCTTCGGGTTGAATTTCAGGAGCATGAATTTCAAAGCACCCATCCCGATGGTTTCCGCACGTTCTTCCAGATCGGCGGGAGCTTCTTCGCCTTCGCCCAGACGTTCCAGTGTGGCATTTTTCGCAAGAGAGTGCATTTCGTCAAAGAGATCATCGGCATCCACCACGGTCCCCTCACGGCTTTTCATTCTGCCGGAGGGCAGATTGACCATACCGTAAGAGAGATGATAGAGTTTATCCGCCCATTCGCAACCCATGCGTTTGAGAATGTCGAAGAGCATACGGAAATGCAGGTTCTGTTCGTCGCCCACGACCCAGATCATGGAATCGGGGTTATGTTCTTCATGCTTGAGAAGTGTGGTCCCGATATCCTGCGTGATGTAAACACTGGTCCCGTCTTTCCGGAGCAATACTTTCTGTCCCATCTTGCCCAGATCGGCAATGACGGCGCCGTCTTCCCGTTTTTCGAAGACGCCTTTTTCCAGATTCTCCATGACGGTGCTTTTCCCGAGAAGGTAGGTATCGCTTTCCAGATAGGTCTTATCGAAATGCACGCCCATGCGTTCGTAAGTCTGATCGAACCCTGCATAGACCCATTCGTTCATGGTCTTCCAGAGTTCCACGGTTTCCGGGTCGCCGGCTTCCCATTTTCGGAGCATTTCCTGTGCTTCTCTGCCGATTTCTGTTTCCAGGAAAAGTTCATCGTTATCCTTTTCCGCCAGTTCCGGACACGCTTCCTTCAACGCTTTGAGTTCGTCACTCAAAAGCTGGTTGAACTTGACATAGAAGTTTCCGACGTAATGGTCGCCCTTGATCCCTGCCTGTTCCGGAAGAATCCCGTTCCCGCAACGTTTGTATGCCAGCATGGATTTGCAAATGTGGATCCCGCGGTTGTTGATCAGGTTAACCGGGATCACTTTGTGTCCGGCACGGGAGAGCAGGGAAACCGTTGCCATCCCGAGGGTGTTGTTGCGGACATGTCCCAGGTGTTGGGGCTTGTTTGTATTGGGTGCGGAGTATTCGATGAGGATGCTCCGGCGTTTTTCGGGGGCAACGGTGGCATCCGCGAGGAGAGCGGGGATATCCGCCACGGAACTCTTGTGCAGAGCTTCCGGTGTCAGTGTGATATTGACGAATGCTTTGACACATTCCACGTTTTCCACGTCAGGGTGCTGACGGAGGATTTCCGCAGCTTCCTGTGCCAGTACCGGGGGCGCGACTTTGAAGACGGAGGCGAACCGGAAACAGTTGACCGTAATGTCCGCATTCTGTCCGGCGGGACATGCTTCCCATGAGACCTGGAATCCGGGTGCGATGTTGTTATGAGCGGCGTTGAGAGCATCGCCGAGGGCGGAAAGACAATTCAATTTCATATTACAAACCTTGCGTTAGAGTGTTGTGCGGATAACAGATGTGGTGATCCCTGCTTTGACTTTCACCACATATTCGCCGAAACATGCGGGGATGAGTACGGATCTGCCCGGTTGGACTTCGGTCATGTATTTTTCGTTCCCCACCTGAATGGTTTCATTCACCGGAGTGAGGATATGGAAACTGGAGGTGGAATGGGTATTGTTCCGCCAGTCTTCTACCAGTTTGAGATCATCACAATGGAAGAACGGACAACGGTTCACAATGGGATATTTCCGGTTGTGGATGGTCGTTCCGCTGATCCCGGAGATCCGGGAAACGGTCCGGTCCGTGAAGTCCATACAGGCAAGCGCCTTCTGCAAATGAAGTTCTCTGGGCTTGCCGTCGGGTCCCAAACGGTTCCAGTCATAAACCCGGTAGGTGGTATCGGAGTTCTGCTGGATCTCCAACAGAAGATTGCCCGCACCGATCATGTGGACGCGTCCGGCGGCGATGAAGTAGGCATCCCCGGGAACGGAATCGAAGCTCTGGATATCGTTTTCCACGTCAGATGTATTCAGGTGATTGAGGAAGGACTGACGGGTGGTGGATCCTTTCAGTCCCACATAGATCTTGGCGTTCTTTTCTGCACCGAGAACATACCACATTTCTGTTTTCGGTTCACAATGATCTTCCTGCTGTGCACAGAAATTTTCATCCGGGTGTACCTGCAGGGAAAGATTCTTTTCCGAGTCAATGATCTTGACCAGAAGCGGGAAACGTCCGCCTTCAAAATTGCTCCCGACAAAATCACAGCCGAACCATTCGATCAGCTGACGGATGGTCACACCGGCAAGCGGACCGTTTTCCACCTTGCTTTCTGCATCGGGACGGTCTGCGATATCCCAGGCTTCTCCGATGGGACCCGCATCGGGATCCAGCGGACGGTTCAATACGGTACGCAATCTTTTTCCGCCCCAGAGGACAGACTTGTAGAATGGTTGAAAGAGAAACGGATAGAGTTCATCTTTTTCGGGCGTGTTCATACTCAAAATTTCCTTCCGGTGTTAATATTCATCATTTCAGTGGTAATGTAACCGCTGAATGAAGATTTTTCAAGGCATTTTCTATACTATTTTATATAAAACTTGGATTTTTTTTATCATTGTGCTTGTAATATAACTTTTTCCGTGATATGTTACGCCATCACGCAACCCTACGGTAATGTCAAAGGAAATATGAAAAATTGAAAACTAAAGAGTGCGAACGGGAAGTACATCCGAACCCGTCCGCAGTCAAGCCGAAAATCGGCATAATCGGTCGCATTAATGCTCCCTT
>JAZNVL010000046.1:0-52147 GCA_045592785.1 Victivallales bacterium
CAGACCGGGATTTTGCTATTGCCTTCTTTCAGATTCCACCTCACGATGGACACCCTTGGCTTTCGCTAACAGTTCCTACTGACAAGCCTGTATCGGACTTTCACCGACGAGTCAATGCGCGTGCCGCGCATACTAAAAAAAAACGGGAAAAAAGCTTGCTTTTTCCCGGTGAAATATTATAGTATCTCAAACCATCAAAACAGAAGGATTTCCGACCATGAAAATTATGACCATCGGCAACAGCTTCACGGACAGTCTTGCCGCATACTTCCCCAATGTCGTCGCATCCACCGGCAACGAACTCACTTTTGACCGCGCCAATCACGGCGGATGCGAACTGCATCGTCACTGGGATTACATCGCCAACGAAGAACGGGATGCCGTTTACAGACTTTACAAAGAAGGCACCATGCGGATGCGGGATATGCTGAAACTGGAACCGTGGGATGTCGTCACGATCCAGCAGGCAAGTCATGCCTCCTGGCGGCCGGAAACATTCCACCCGTTTGCCGAAAATATCGCAGAGGTCGTGAAAAAATACGCCCCGCAGGCAGAACTGGTCATTCAGCAGACCTGGGCTTACCGTGCCGATGATCCCCGGATCATACCTGATGGCGCATGGCAGATTTCACAAACCGGGATGTATGAACGTCTGACAGAAAATTACCGGGCTCTCGCAAAAGAACTGGGATGCCGTATCATCCCCACCGGATACGCAGTACAGCTCTCCCGTCAGGCGGAAGAAAAACCCTTTGTCAATTACGATCCGGCACTGCTGGAAACATTGCGCTGGCCCGACCTGCCGCCGCAGTCCGGCGATGTTGTGGGACAGTGCGGATGGCGGAAAGATCCCGCCACAGGCAAAATGACGATCTGGCGTGACTGCATTCATTTGAACCAGAGAGGACAATACATGCAGGCATGTGTGTGGTATGCAAAACTTTACGGCAGACCGACAAGCGACATCACCTACATTCCGGAAATCATCGGGGACGAAGATGCGGCATTTCTCCGCGGCATTGCGCAGAAGGCGGTGGATGAATTTCAAGCGTAAGGAAAAGAAAAACGGAATTGTTTCTTGACTTTTCCGTTTTCTGTATTATATTAATAGAAAATCACATTGTATTCAAACTCATAACAGATCGGAGATTCTTATGATCCTGAAAAAATTCATGTTGGCTGCGGCCGGCGTTGCCGCCGCTCTCGCATTGGCTGGCTGCTCTTCTTTCACAGCCGCGGATAACCTCAATAACGTGCAGATCGCACCCAAAAGTTCTCCGGATACCTATCAGGCTCATATCCATGCCGAAGTCTGGGGGATCTACCTCATGGGCGTCATTCCGGTCTTCACCGGAAGCACGGTTTCTCCCGGCCGCTGCGCAGTCTTCGAAGATACTGTGAACATCCCCAGTACCATCGGTATGACCACAAAACTGACCAAAGCCCGCATGAATACGGAAAAAATTTACGACCTGCAGTCCGAAACAACCAGTACCTGGCTTTCTCCCACGATCCTTTTCTGGTATAAAGCAGTACAGGTCAGCGGAAATATCTCCCGCTGAGAATTTTATTATCGTAAAAACACCGCGCCGCTGGGGTTCCCCGTTACAACGGCGCGGTTTTCATATCCTGACACTTGGAGGTCATAATGACAGCACAGCAGCATGAAAGCATATCCGTCCTGGAACGGGCGAAGCGTGCTTTTATGAATATGACCTCGCCTGCCGGATACGGCGCAGACAACCGGCTGTTCAGCTCTATCCACATGGTGAATATTCCGCCGATCCTGGCAAGAGTGACCGCAGCATACGAACGTCTTTATGCCTTGACTGCCGGGGACAGCGGTGTGAATTATGCGGACGGAGAAGATGCGGCAGATACCGTATACCGCGGGATACATGATCTGACCAGGATCTGCAATACCAATCTTCACGAAGCGCAACTTCTCGCCCAAAGAGCAGAGAAAAAACTGCCCTGGGGTGATTTGCCGTTGTACTTCTCCCGTCTGGAACAGATCTCGGCATCCCTGCTCCTCCTGGCATCCTGTCACACCACGGTCGTCAAGACGCAACAGGATTCCGCATTCGGAACCATGCTCAAACGTACCGAGGTCTCCGGAGAAGTGCCGGAAATGATCCTGGCAGAACAGGAAATGAAGTTGTATCATCTGATCCGTGACTTTGTGCGTGAAAATCACAGTTACGTCACAAAACAGCGGATCCGGTTCCGGAATCTGCTCCCTCATAAAGAGCTGGAACGGTACATGAAAGCCTATGAGGAATTCGTCAAAGTTTATGCATCTACGGGTGCCGTTGAAACACCCCGGAAGGAAGAAAAAGTATCATGATCGCTGATGTTTTGTATTGTGTGAGTTTCAAAGATGAATCCGATGGAAACGGGTCCGGCGCAGAGTTCCTTTCCGCTTTTGATTACAATTTGAGTACCTGGAAAGATGAGGAAACCGGAGCGATCCGCCAGACCTTGTATTTCCTTACGGAAGCAGAAGCCGATGAAGCAATGAAATTTGTTCAGGAAAATGCTCCCGAATGGCAGACATTCGGAATCGTTTTCTCCGATTTCATCCGGGCGGATCTCCCCAAAGAAAACTGGGCGGAAGTCTGGAAGATCCATTTCAAACCGCTTGAAATCTCCGATCGGCTGATGGTGCGTCCCAGCTGGGAGGAAGTACCGGGAAAACCGGGGCAGATCCAGCTGATCCTGGATCCCGGCATGAGTTTCGGCACCGGACAACATGCCACCACAAAGTTCTGTCTCGGCGCCATCGATGATTTTCTGAAAGAAGCCGGCAGACCGCTGACCGTACTGGATGCAGGGTCCGGATCCGGCATCCTCGCCATTGCCGCCGCCCTGCTTGGCTGTGCAAGACCGGTCCACGCATTCGATATCGACCCGGATACCATCCCGGTGGCAGAAGAAAATACGAAACGGAACGGGTTATCCACTGCGGACATTATTTATTCTGTCTCTGCGCTGGATGATTATGCGACAGAAGTGCAATACGATATTGTAGCAGCAAATATCCTTTCCTCCGCCCTGATCGCCGGACGGGAGAAACTGCTTTCCCTTACGAAACCGGGGGGATACCTTGTGCTTGCGGGTATTCTTGCTGCAGAATATGACCGTGTGAAAGCCGCATTTGAAGAACTGGGCTGTCGTGAACTGAAAACGATCCAGGAAAAGGAATGGCGCGGCGGCGCATTCCGCGTACCGGGGAATTGATATGGAGATCACAGCCGGGATCTTACGGGGGATGACACTTCTTTCACCGGAAAGTTCTGCGCCGGTACGCCCCACATCGGTCCGGGCGCGTCAGGCATTTTTTGACAGTCTCGGCGATTTATCCGGACTTGTTTTTGCGGATCTGTGTGCGGGAAGCGGCGCGATGGGGTTGGAGGCGGCGAGCCGCGGCGCATCAGAAATATGTTTTGCTGAAAAGGACCCGAAATCCCTGCATGTGATCCACCGGAATATCGCAAAAGCAGAGAAACGGATCCCCGATATACAATATAGTATAATAGAAGGAACACTGCCGGACTCCTGCAAGCGATTGGTCCGGACGACGGAACCGGATATTATTTTTGCGGATCCGCCGTATGCGGAATCTGCGGAACTGCTGACCGCGTTATGCAGCGATGCGGATTTTACCGGATGGGCAAGAGGCGGAAAGTTGTTCTGGGAGTTTCCGCCGGATGGATGTTCGCCATTAAAACCACCGCCATCGCCGTGGAAAATTTCACAAATTCGGACATTTGGTGCGGTCAGGTTCCTCATTTTGGAGGTTTTTTAAGAAAAAAATGAAAAAAAATGCAGAAAAATGCCACTAATGATTTGACTTATCGGTTTTGGCATTGTATTTTACAGAAGGTTTTTTACATTAATAGAACTTTTTTGAGATAACAGGAGAAATAGATGAAAGTAGCAAGCCGTATTTTGAACATTCTGGTGCTGATCGCTGCAATCGGTGCAGCCGTATGTGCGTATATTCTTTTCGAAAAACGTGAACAGATCACGCTGGGCAGACAATACATGGCGCAATCGGTCGTCAAAACAGTCAGAACGATCGATCCGGAAGTCAAGATCTCTGCGGACCAGATGTCCATCAAAAAACCTGCTGCTGACCTGAAAGCTCCTCTGACCGTTCTGGAAAACAATGCAAAAAAGATCGTGGAACAGCGTAACCGGATCGCGCAAGCGGTTGCCGATATGACAAACGGGATCCTGGAACTCCAGGGCGATAATGCAAAGACCGAAAAAGATTTCACTCCCTATAAAGCCACCGAAGAACTGAATAAAGCCGTGCAGGATGTCCTCGCACGCGGACAGTATTACACCGAACGGAATCAGAAAGTTCAGCAGGGCTTGAATAAAGTGATCAGCGCACTCAATGGCGATCTTGTTCCTGCGGATGACTTCACTTATGCCGGTGACCCGGACAATTCCAAGGTGGAAAGCCATCTCAACAATCTGGCGGAACGCGCTGGCAAGTATGTGAAACGTCATGACGAACTGACCAAACATGCTTCCAATGTTGCAACGATCCTGGAACTGGAAAACAATCCTTCCCTCCACTACAATCTGGATGACACCGCATTTGCAGAAGCGGTCAAAACCCACATTGAAGGGGTGAACGCATTCGCAGAAGAAAAGAAGAAACTGGAAGCCCGGGTGAAAGAACTGGAAGAACAGAACAAGAAACTGGAAAAGAAAGTCAGCGATCTGGAAAAGAGACTGAAACGGTACAAAGATATCGAAAAACAGCTGGCTGATGCCAATAAAGAAATCGAACGTTTGAAAGACATCATCGACCCGTCCTGGCGTAATCAGGTGGGTGCGAACGCCAAGGCTGGTGCTGCACAAATCGACACAGCTCTCCTGCGCAAACTGGTCGGCAAGGTCACATTTATCAATGAAAAATACGGCTTCGTTGAAATCGACCTGGGCAAAGCCAATACCGTTCAGGATAAGAAGATCGACGTGAATACCGGCAAACAGGTTTCCGTGGATAAGGTGATCGGCATTCCTGCGGATGGTATCATGACTGTTGCGACCTCGCTGGATCCCAACACCGCAAATTATGTTGCACGCGTACTCATCGTCAAAGTCGGCGATAAATCCTCCATTGCAAATATCATCCCGATGCCCGGTGCGGCAGCACCGAAGGTGGGTGATGTGGTCTTCTTCTCGGAATCTGACATGGTGCAGATGAGAGCGATCCGCGAAATCGCGGCGAAGAAGGCAGCGGATGCCGCCGCTCTGGAAAAAGCAAAAGCCGAAGAAGCGGCTGCACTCGCGGAAGAAAAAGAAGCTCTTTCCAGTGATGTTGATGATAAAGACATCGACGAAGATCTGGAAGAATCGGAAGAAGAAAAAGAAGAATCCGATGACGAAGAGTCTGACGATGAAGATTTCGACGACGAAGATCTGGATGACGAAGAATAAGGAGCTTGAATCATGTTTTCCTCTCCCGTTTTTCTCACAACAACCATAGTTTCGCTTCTGGCACTCATAGCCTCCATCGTCTTCCAGTTGCTGGAAATGAAAGCATATATGCTTTTTTGATCCCCTGCGGAGGATCGTCGATGCGGAGACTCCTATTGTTGCTTGCCGCCTGTGTATGCTGTATACTTCTCGCGGCCTGTGAAACCACGCAAGGCGCATCACGCCGTTACAGCACGCGTCCCTTCAATTCACCGGCGGGTTGGGAAACCAATCCGTATGGTGGGCAATTCCAGAATTAAGATGAGGGAAGGATATTGAAAGAGTTGTTTGCCAATATTGCATACATCCTGATCATGATCCCGGTCAAACTGATCGGTCTGATCCCCCGCTGGTGTCACCGTTGCATTGCCTTTCTGTTCAGTCGTGTCATGTATCTGATCCCGCAAATGGGCGGACTGGTCAGGATGAATCTCAAAAGTGCATTCCCGGAAAAAACAGAAAAGGAACGGAATCGCATTGCCGTCAAGAGTCTGGAACATCTCATCCTTACCGCATTGGAACTTTTATGGTCCCGCGGCAAAACCCGGAAGATCATGGATGAACTGATCGTTTCGGAACCGTATTCCACGGAAAGCGCGGAACGGGTCCGGCAGTATCCGGTGGATGGCGCATTTTTCATTACGCCTCACCATGGCAACTGGGAATATGCCGGGATGTATATTTCCATGGGCTACGGCTTCCCGCTGGCGACCGTTGTACACCGTCCCAACAATCCATTGTTGAGCAAACTGATCAATTCCTCCCGTCTTGTGGATGGTGTTGAGATCATTTATGCGCGTGGTGCAGCACTTTCCATGGCGCACGCATTACGCAAAGGGAAATCGGTGGGTATTCTGATCGACCAGAACACGCGGATCCGCAACAATGGAGGTTTCGTCAACTTCTTCGGGCTTCCGGTTCCGGTCAGTCTGGTTGCCGCTAATCTGGCACGGAAAGGGAACCGGATCCTGGCGATCGGCTCTGTTGTACGGGAAGGGAAAAAGTTCAAAGTCATGATGCGTACGCTGTGTGCTTCGGATTATGACAGCGATCTGGAATTGACCCAGGCGATCATGAACATCTCCGAAGAGATGATCCGGGAATATCCGGAACAGTACTTGTGGATGTATAAGCGGTTCCAGAATATCCCGCCGGATGCGTCCGAAGAATTGAAACGGCGTTATCCGCCCTATGCAAAAGTGCCGTCCGAACGGTTTTTCAGTATGGCGGCGCACCACGGTACGAAAAAATAAACGGGTTCAATCACCGGTAACGTCGTTCTCGTGTTTCAGCAGAAGATACCGGATGCGGTCCGGTGCATAACGGAACGCGGGCAAAGTCTGAAAATCTTTTTCGTTTTCTTCCAGAAGGATCCTTGCATCTTCTTTCAAGCTGTCAGAAGGATAAGAAGGATCCGCTGCCAGTTTCTCGAAAACGACCAGTTTTTCTTCCAGGATGCGCGTACGGCGTCCTTCCTCCGACTCCCAGAACAAAGCAACCATAATGAGGATGATCATAATAACCGGCAATCCCCAGAACAGATATTTCACAGAGGTGCTGTGGACCGCCGGGTGGCGTTTGCCCAGGACTCTGGGAGTGGTATCCAGATTTTTACGACGGAGACTGCGTTTGATGGCGTGTTCGTTCTGCATTTCATAATCCAGTCGTTTGACTGAAATGGTATGCACATCGGGGACCAATTCTTTTGCCGGAGCCGTTTTCTGACGGATGGTCCAGATTTCCCGGAGCAGTTCCTCCATATTATCGAAACGGTCCGCTACAAATTTTTCCATCATCTTATTGACCAACAGAACGACGCGGAGCGGGATACCGTCTGTGACCTGATTCAGCGGAGTGGGTGTCTCCTCGAAATGCTGATTTGCCACGCTGGTAATAGTATCGGCAGTAAAGGGCAGTCTCCCGGATAACATCTGATACAACGTCACGCCGAGACTGTAAATATCGCTGCGGGTATCCAGTTTTTCCCCGGTGAACTGTTCCGGGCTCATATACGAAGGACTGCCGGAGACATCCATATCCTCTGTCCATTCGCGCTGTGTCATGGCGAGTCCCAGATCCGTAAGTTTGACGATGCCTTTTTCGGTCAGCATGATATTATCGGGTTTCACGTCCCGGTGGATGATGTGACACTCATCCCAGGCGTAATACAATGCTTCTGCGACCTGCTGGGTGATATGCAGTGCTTCATCCACGGGGATCTTACCGTCTCTGCGGAGTCTGGAGCTGAGTGTTTCCCCTTTGATATACGTCATCGCCATATAAATGTAGCCTTCATCCATGCCGACAGCGTAGGACTGCACCAGGTTGATATGGCTGAGCCGGGATGCGGCACGGGCTTCTTTCAGAAAGTCTTTGACACCCTTTTCGGTCATACATTTCGGCTTGAGGATCTTCAATGCCACGGGGCGGTCCAGCGAGATCTGGGTCGCTTTGTAAACATCACCGATCGCCCCCTTTCCCAAATGGGAATTGATGATGAAATCGCCGATGATGCATCCTTCCTGGAAACGGTTGGATGGGACCAGCACATTTTTTTCACATCCGGGGCAAACGGTACGGAATCCCATGGAAGCGTTATCCACCGTGATCGTATAATGGCAAAAAGGACAAACGAACCTCATTTTTTCTCCTGCTGTTGAACAATGAGGTAATATGCCCCGTGAATCACGATTTTTCAAGTCATAAGCAAAAGAAAGATGGAATATTTTTCAAAAAACACTTTTATTTTCCACTTTGGGGTGTATAGTATCCGTAATAATAGCAGGAGTTATCATGACGGAACAATATGACATCAGGGAACCTTTCCGCACATTATGGGAAGGGAAAGACCCGTTTGCCAAAGCCAATGCCCTTGAAGGCAAAGTATTCCGTGCCGTAAAAAACCGCAAGACACTGCGTTTTGAGCATGACGGTGCCGGATATTTCATCAAATATCATGGTCCGACTGCCTGGAAAGAGATCCTGAAAAACCTGTTCCAGTTCAAATTACCGGTCCTGGGTGCCGAAAATGAATACGAAGCGATCCGGCTTCTGGAATCACTGCATATCGACACCATGCGGATCGCCGCCTTCGCCCGGCGCGGCACGGTCCCTGCCAAATTACATTCGTTTCTCATCACGGAAGAACTGCTTCACCGGATCCCGCTGGAGGATTACTGCCGGGACTGGGCGGCAAATCCGCCGCCGGAATCATTGAAGAAACGACTCACGGTGAAACTGGCGGAGACCTGCGGAGCCATGCACAATGCAGGGCTGAATCACCGGGATTGTTATCTTTGTCATTTTCTTCTGGACGAAGAAAAATTTGCGTCCGGTGAGATCACGCTGACGGTTCTGGATCTGCATCGTGCGCAGATCCGCAAACGGATCCCGCGACGGATGCGCGTCAAGGATCTGGCGGGGATCTTTTTCTCCTCCATGGATCTGGGTTTGACCAGACGGGATATGCTGCGGTTCATTGCTGTGTATCAGCGGGAAGAGAAACTCTCTGCCTGTCTCTGGCGGGATGTCTGCCGCGCAGCGAAACGTCTTTACAAAAAAGAATACGGCCGGGAATGTCCGGCGGACTTCTCATTATAACAGAGTAAGAAAGGATATATCAATGAATGGAAAAACGATTGCATTGGCAGGAGCCGCAGTAGTTGCGGCAGTCTCAGCCACCGGATGCACCAATGATTCTGCCAAGACAACATTTGTACTTGCGACCTATAACGTACGCTGTCATTACGGCGAAGGCGAACCCGGCACGCACAACTGGAAAGAACGCGCGCCGCGCTGGGGGAGAGTTGTCGCGAAAAACAAAATGGATATCATCGGGACACAGGAAGCATTGGTATATCAGTTGAAAGACATGATCCGTGTCACCGGATTCGACTATATCGGCGGCGGTCGTGACGACTTCAAGGAAAGCGGGGAATATTCCTGCATCCTTTACAATCCGGAACGGTTCGAACTGCTGAAGGACGGCACGTTTGCCTTGAGTGAAACGCCGGATGTTCCCGGTTCCCGCTCCTGGGATTCCGCCTGTCCGCGGATCGCCACCTGGGGTCATTTCCGGGATAAAAACACGGGGAAGGAATTTGTGTATTACAACACCCATCTGGACCACATCAGCGAAGAAGCGCGGATCAACGGGATCCGTATGGTGGTGGATCATGCGAAAGAACATGTGACCGGTGTACCGCTGATCCTTTCCGGCGACTTCAATGCGTATCCGAATTCCGAAACCTACCGGATCGCCGCAACATTGCTGAAAGATTCGGCAAAGGTCACTCTTACGCCTCACGTCGGCCCCAGTCAGACTTTCAACGGGTACGGCAAGAACACCAATAACGACCCCATTGATTATATTTTTGTTTCCGACGGAGTCACGGTGAAAAGTCATGTGACCGATGACACCATGCCGGACGGCTGTTATGCCTCGGATCACTTCCCGGTCGTAACGGAGATCGAACTGAACTGAAAATTTTTGAAACGAGGAAATGAGTGAATGGAATTTCTGACCCCGATCATTTTTATTGTTATCTTTATCCTGATCGTCCGTGCGAACAGTAAAGCGAATAAAAAGAAACAGGGCAGCAATCCCGGCGTGAACCCGCAGTGGGATCTCGCCGCATGGCAGAATGCCGCTCATGAACTGAAAGCTCATTTCCAGGTTCCCAAAGCCAAAGGGGAACTGCCCGCCATCATGGGAAAACGGAACGGGTTCTCCTTCCATATCCGACCGGAAAAAGATGACGGCTATTCCCTGAACTGCTCGGTCAAATTTCCCCGCTCCATCGGCGAAGAGATCCAGATCGTTTTCGGACCGGAAGATACGGTCCGGGCGATCGCACGGAAGACTCCGCCCTTCAAGATCTCCAAATGCAGTGACGGTTTGATCTCTTATACCGCTGCTCATAACAAATGGCTTGTGCAATATTTGCAGGAAGAAAACCGGATGAAAGATCTGGAGACCCTGGCATCCGGCGCAGGCTCTTTCTTCATCAAGGAAACAGGGATGACCGTCATGTATTTCACAGCAGACGGCGACCCGGTCCCCCAGGCGGTGCAATTCATACTGGCACTCGCACAAAAACTGGTCCCGTCCGAAGAAAAACAGCCTGCCGCCAAACCTGCTCCGGCATCTGCTCCGCAGCCCGCCTCCAAACCTGCTCCGGCACCCGCAGTAAAACAGCCGGCGATCACAGTTACGCCGCAGGTGCAACCCGCACCCGTGCCAAAACAGGAACCGGTCCGGCGTCCTGCCACGATCACGCTGGAACCGCAGGTATTATGCGATGCACTGTTCCGGAACGCCATGGCGGGCAAAGCGGAGAAAGAAGATTTTGCGAAAGTCAAGGGCAAACGGGTGGAATGGCAGGGGAAACTGCTGTTCCATTACGAATATGAATATGACTACACATTCGGCAACCGGAAGGGGATCAAAGCGGCATTGGAACTGCAGGCGGAAGGACTGCATCAGCCGATACGCATTCTGCTCTCCCTGCCCCGGACAGACGGAGAATTTCTCCGCAACAACCGGGAACAGGTCCTGACCTTCCGCGGCGATCTTCTGCAGTTTGAAACGTTTTCCAGAGAACTTTATCTGGACAACGGGGAATTGCTGAACGGACGGTGTTCCGCCTGATCCAGTTCGATCCCCAGCCAGGAGGCGACGGTCCCGCCCATAATATCCTGGATCACATCCTGGGGCAAGCCGATGCGGTCGAACATCTGATAATAGGATTGCAGAGCGGCTGGGACCACGAAATCGTAATCCACATAGGCATCTGACCCGAAGACGAGATTCCGGAATCCATTGTAATCCTGGGGCAGGATGAACAAGTCGCCACAGAACATATCCACCAGTTCCTGCGGCTGGATCCGGCGCCATTGTCCGCAGCCGGAAAGATCCGCATAGAGATTCTTGTGGATCTTCAGATATTGAGAAGCTTCATCCTGAAAAATACGGGTCCCCATGTGCGCCATAACGATATTGAGCTTCTGGAATGACCGTGCGATGCGGTCCAGAGTGATGGGGTGCATATTCCGGAGCATGGGCCGCTGATATTCGATGTCGCTGGAGCTGACTGCGAAATTCCCGGTATGAAACACGATGGGCAGTCCACATTCTTCCGCCGCTTTGTAGACGGGCATATACAGATCGTGGTCGTATTCGTAATAGGGATAGATCCCTTTGAGACCGCGGAAGCCCTGTTCCGCATAACGGTAAACTTCATCCGGGTCCGCCGTTTCCCACAGATCCAGTTTGGCAAAGGGCAGAAAGCAATCCGGATACGCTTTGCAGATGGCAAGGACTTCCTCATTGGGCAGATAATCGTGTCCGCCGTAACGGAGTCCGCCGATCATGCAGATGATGGTCTTGTTTGCGCGGCAGGTCGCCGCCAGCTGATCCAGATCGGCTTTCCCGTTCAGATTGCAATGGACGTGGATATCGATCCGGCTGAATCCTTCGTGTTTCATGGGGTATTTTCCTTATGATCAATCTTTCATTTTCAAAC
Source organism: Victivallales bacterium (assembly GCA_045592785.1). GTDB lineage: Bacteria > Verrucomicrobiota > Lentisphaeria > Victivallales > UBA1829 > RGIG8244. The sequence goes on from JAZNVL010000046.1 coordinate 12,024, forward strand.
GGAGTGTACGGATCTCAAAGGGCTTCAGCGTAAGTGTCACGGTGTTATCCGCAATGGGCAGTTCCGCACCCTGTTTCCATTCCACCAGATTGGTCACAGTGACCTGTTCCACCGCAGAAGAGAGCCGGAGCTGTGCCGTGGAAGAAAGCCCGGCCGTTTCCACCAGACGGATGATGCGCGTATCGTCTCTTTCCGCCTTCTTCAGGACTTCCAGCGTGACGTGATCTCCATCGACCCGGCAGGGAACGGGGAGCGGCGCAGCCGTGGTGAAGCCATCGGCAAGGAAGGGCGTACGGTTGAGACATGCGGCTTCCTGCATGACATCGCTGTGGATGAGGTCGCCGGTATGAGGCAGGAAACTGTATGTGAAGTCGTGTTCGCACTGGTCGGCGATGAAGTCGGGATTTTTCGGTGCGCGCAGGAGAGAGAGTTCCAGCGTGGATCCCTTGACACTGTATCCGTATTTGCAGTCATTGAGCAGAGCGGCACCGTATACGGCATCGGAGAGGTCGGCATAACGCTGTCCGCAGACTTCGAACTTCGCCAGATCCCAGGAGGTGTTGTCATGGGTGGTGCGCTTGATGTAACCGTACTGAATATCAAAAGCGGCTTCGTCATTGACCACATTGACAGGGAACGCCACGCGGAGCAGTTTCCGGTATTCGTGCCAGTCGGCGTGAGTAACGAAGTCAAGACGGCGGCTGTCATGCCGCAGGACGACTTTCTGACGGAACGTGCTGTCGGCAGTTTTGTACTCGAATTCCAATGTCTGACAAACAGGTCCGTTTTCCGCCGCGACAAATGTACCTTCCAACGTGCAGAAGGGTTCGTTGCGGTAATAGATCTCGAAGTCCCAGGCATCGTAATAACGGGGCCGGTCGTTGTAAAGCGTGAGCATATTGGCGGGCGCGGAAAGGACTTCTTTCTGCACTTGCTTGTCGTATGCCCGGATCAAGCGGCCGGTATCGGAAAATTCGTAACGGATGAGGTCGTTTTCCAGTACCGTGGAACCGGATTTCCGGGGAACGGCGGAAACGGCATCGCCTTTGCGGAGGACCAGGACATCCTGCGCCGGGACTTCCACCCGGATACAGGCTTAGCCGTCCACATTCTGCACGGGGAGATTTTCGCCGTTGAGGAGGACCGCGTACCCGTTCCAGGAATCGGGCAGTTCCAGGATCCCGTTCCAGGGATAGGAAAGGGTATTGACTGCCACACAGGAATCATCCGACGGGGTAAAGAGCCGTGCGGCGGCTTTTTTCATTTCCGCAGCGGTCTCCGCCAATACAGCGGCATGTTCCCGTTCGGTATCTTCATACACCATGTGGATGGATGACCCGGGGATGATATCATGGAACTGATTACGCAGGACAATGCGCCAGGAACGGCGGAGCATTTCAGCGGGATATTCTGCGGCGGGGAGCATGGCGCAGAGATATTCCAGCGAGGGGATCATCTGTTCGCAGCGACGGTTGTTCCATTTGGTCTTTCCCTGCGTGGTCAGGGTGGCGCGATGAATTTCCAGGTAGAGTTCGCCCTTCCATACGGGCAGTTCCTCTCTGTATTTGCTCAAACGGTCGAAGAAGGTATCGGCACGGCTGAAAATGACTTTGGGACAGCAGGGGAGCGATTTCTGCCGCAAGTTCCGTTCCACATAATCTTCGGAAGGTCCGCCGCCGCCATCGCCGATCCCGTAAAGGCTGAGGAATTCGGGGAGGAATCCGTTTTCCTTGAATTTGTTCTGCGCATTATACCGTCTGTCGGGGGAAGAAACGGCATTGTAATCGCTTTCCGGTGGGAAGTGTGCGATGACTTCGGTACCGTCGATCCCTTTCCAGCGGAATGTGTGATGGGGGAATTCATTGATCTGGGACCAGGAGAGTTTTTGCGTGAGGAAGTAATCGCAACCTGCTTCTTTGATGATCTGGGGGAGCGCGGCGGAATACCCGAAAACGTCCGGGATCCACAGGTTTTTCACATCGACGCCGAATTCATCCATGAAAAAGTTTTTCGCCATGAGGAACTGTCGTGCCATGGATTCGCCGGAAATGATATTGCAGTCGGCTTCCACCCACATACCGCCCTGCACTTCCCAGCGGCCTTCTTTGACCCGGTCTTTGATCTTGGCATAGAGTCCCGGATAATTTTCCTTGACCATCATGTAAAGTTCCGCCTGGGATGCCCCGAAAATGTATTCCGGGTATTTCTCCATCAATGCGATCTGACTGGAGAAAGTGCGCCCCGCTTTCCGGATGCTTTCCCGTACCGGCCAGAGCCAGCCCACGTCAATGTGAGCGTGTCCGACACAGCGGACATTCAACGCGCAGGGATCCGCGCCCTTGCTGAAGATCGTTTCTTTGAGGTAAAGCCGTGCGGCGGGGACATTGGCGGGATCATAGTTGTAAATATCCAAAGCCTTCGTCAATGCGTGAAGGATCTGCATGGCGTGATAATCTTCCTGCGGGATGACCAGAAGCAGGCTGTAAAGTGCCTGGATATCGTGGAGAAAACCCCACATTTCACGGTCGAACACGCACAACTGCATATACCGGACCGTGGGCGAGAAGGAACCGTGGGGCTTGACAGGATCTTTCTCATAGGGCAGCGGCTTATTGATCCCGAAAAGTCCGTTCGCGGCGGCTTCCACCCAGCAGGAAACGGTTTCCCCGGCTTCTTTTTTCCCGATCACCATGCGGTCTTTTTCGTATTCATGGTCCATGACACTGAACCATGTCAAACCGTAAACGGGCGTACCTTCTTCATCGAAGACCAGGGATTCGCCGCCGGTATTGATGCGGAAACAGAGTTCTTTCCCCGCGAATTCCGGGGGTACTTCCGCTGTGAAATGGAACCAGGCACTCTGCCATTCTTTTCCCCAGACATCGCCTTCGGAAACGGCATGATAGGGCAGATCCTCCCTTTGTGCAAAGGGGACGGGGTCATCGGTGACGGAAACGATTCCGCGGAGGGGAATGGAGCGGGGGTATATTTCCTGTTTTTGAGCGCGGATGAATTCTTCGACGCGGGTGAGGAATGTGTTGTAAATGTTCTTGTGCATGGTATAAAAATTCCTTTGTGTTAAAAGCTTGGTCTAATATAGCATTTCTGTACCGTTTGTCAAACAAAAGAGAAAAAAAAAGCATACTATTTTTCCGTTCAAAGGTTGACTTTCCATTTTCCTGTGATATTGTATCCCGTCATAGTACATTCAACAGCGTTCACGCAGGAAGGATAAATGTTATGTGTCAGAAATTTTTGACGGGTAAAGTCGCAGTCGTAACGGGCGGCGGCGGAATTTTGTGCAGTGTCATGGCGGAAGCATTGGCACTTGCGGGGGCAAAAGTGGCGATCCTGGACCTTCAGCTTGCCAGTGCTGAAAAAGTGGCAGCCGCCATCAATGCAAAGGAACCGGGCAGTGCGATCGCCGTAGCCGCGAACGTGCTGGATAACGAAAGTCTGGAAAAGGCAGAAGCCGTTGTGTGCGAAACATTCGGTCCCTGCGACATTCTGATCAACGGAGCCGGGGGCAACAATCCGAAAGGGACCACCAGCAAGGAATTTCTGGAAAAAGAAGATATCACCGCGAAAGCCGAAGGGATCACCACATTCTTCGATCTGGATCCGGCGGGCGTGGGATTCGTTTTCAACCTCAACTTCCTGGGCACGCTCCAGACCAGTCAGGTCTTCTGCAAGAAAATGGCACTCAAAGAAGGCGGATGCGTTATCAACATTTCCAGCATGAACGCATTCACGCCGCTGACCAAGATCCCCGCATACTCCGGGGCAAAAGCTGCGGTCAGCAACTTCACACAATGGCTGGCGGTCCACTTCGCTAAAGTCGGGATCCGCGTCAATGCCATCGCGCCCGGGTTCTTCCTCACCAATCAGAACCGGGCTCTGCTCACCAATGAAGACGGATCTCTCACCGCACGCGGGAACAAGATCCTCAGTCAGACCCCCATGGGCAAATTCGGGAAACCGGAAGACCTGGTCGGCGCACTTCTCTATCTCATCGACAACGAAAAAGCCGGATTCGTCAATGGCGTTGTTCTGCCCGTTGACGGCGGCTTCTCAGCATACAGCGGGGTGTGATCATGTTTATGCAGGAATCATTCCGCTGGTACGGCCCCAACGATCAGGTGCCGCTCTCTTATATCCGTCAGGCTGGCGCAGAAGGCGTGGTCAGTTCCCTGCATCACATTCCCTACGGGGAAGTGTGGACCGTGGAAGAGATCGAAAAGCACAAGAAGCTCATTGCCGATGCAGGCATGGTGTGGAACGTGGTGGAAAGTCTCCCCGTTCATGAAGACATCAAAGTCGGTGCCGGGAAATACAAGGAATACATCGAAAACTACAAGATCTCCCTGCGGAATCTGGGTAAATGCGGGGTGAAAGTTATCACCTACAACTTCATGCCCGTTCTGGACTGGGTCCGCACGGATCTCCGGTACAAACTGCCGGACGGCAGCGAAGCGTTGTATTTCAATCAGGCGCAGTTTGCCGCATTCGAGATCTTCATTCTCAAACGCAAAGGCGCGGATCAGGATTACCCCGCCGACAAGGTCAAAGAAGCCGAAGTCTTTTTCAACAGCATGACACCGGAACAGGTGAAGGAGTTCACCGTTTCCATCATTGATAACTTCCCCGGGTTCAAAGGGGTCACACTGGATGACGTCCGCGCCATGCTTCAGCGTTACGAAACGCTCACGAGAGCCAAACTGGAAGAAAATCTTACCTGCTTCCTCAGCGAAGTCTGCCCCGTTGCCGAAGAAGCCGGTTGTATCATGACCATTCACCCCGATGACCCGCCCTATCCCATTCTGGGACTCCCCCGTATTTTCGGGAATCAGGCGGATATCGACCGTCTGCTGACCAGTGTTCCCTCCAAAGCCAACGGGATCTGTTTCTGTGCGGGATCCTTCTCCGGCAGTCTGAAAAATGACATCGTTTCCATGTTCAAATCCTGCGCCAGCCGGGTGGGCTTCATCCACCTGCGCAGTACGCAGCACGACGACAACGGCAATTTCTTCGAAGCAAATCATCTGGAAGGCTGTGTCAATATGCCCGAACTGGTGACTGCCATCATCGAAGAACAGCTCCGCAGACAGGCGGAAGGCAGAGAAGACTGGCGGATCCCGTTCCGTCCCGACCATGGTCATACCATGCTGGATGACCTGGAAAAACCGCTGTCCGCCAATCCCGGCTACAGCGCCATCGGACGTCTCAAAGGGTTGGCAGAGATCCGCGGACTGGAACGCGGGATCCTTTACAGCAAATTCCCGCAGGTCAAAATCTGAAGAAAAAGGAATCTTAACATGGCTGAAGAAAACGTCACGCCCGCACGTCCCGGATGGGACGAATATTTCATGGAGATCGCGAAAGTAGTCGCACTCCGGAGCAACTGTTCCAGACGGCATGTCGCCGCCGTCATCGTGAAAGACGGCAGGATCATTTCCACGGGGTACAACGGTACGCCGCGGGGGATCAAGAACTGCAACGAAGGGGGCTGCCCCCGTTGTAATTCCAATGCGCCCAGCGGGACATCTCTGGAAGAATGTATCTGTTCTCACGGGGAAGAAAACGCCATTGTGCAGGCTGCCTATCACGGAATCTCCATCAAAGGCGCGACCCTTTACACCACCTTCAGTCCCTGTCTGCTCTGCGCAAAAATGATCATCAATTCCGGAATCGTGGAAGTCGTTTACAACGAAAGTTATTCCATCGATGGAACAGCACGCCGTATCCTCAGCGAAGCCGGCGTCATTCTCCGTCCCGTTTCCGCAAAATAAAGGTGCTGTAATGAAACGCACAGACTGGTTTACAGAAGCCCGGTTCGGACTCTTTCTGCACTGGGGGATCTATGCCATCCCCGCGAAAGGCGAATGGACATACGCCCTGGATCCCTGGGAGGAAGGCAAATACGAATCCTTTGCCCATGAATTCGATCCGACGGAATACGATCCGGCAGAATGGGCGCGGATGGCAAAAGCTGCCGGCATGAAATACGCCGTGCTGACCACCCGTCATCACGACGGGTTCTGTATGTTTGACAGTCATTACACCGATTACAAAATCACCAATTCGCCTTACGGGAAAGATGCCGTCCGCATGTTTGTGGAGGCATTCCGTGCCGAAGGTTTGCGGATCGGATTCTATCATTCGCTCCCCGACTGGCGGCATCCCGGGTATGTGGATGAGGAAACGCCGGAATTCATTCAGAAGAACATACGCCGTACTCCCACCGATGCAGAGTATCAGGACTTCCTGAAACTGCTCTACAATCATGTGGAACAGTTGATGACGGAATACGGAAAGATCGACCTTCTGTTCCTGGATTACACCAGCAAGACGAAAGCCGGAATGGATTATTTCCAGAGAGACAAACTGCTGGAAATGATCTATCGGCATCAGCCCGATATTCTGGTGAATGACCGTCTGGCGTATTTCAAGGAAGATGTCCGGGACTTCGATTATTACACGCCGGAGATCTGTGTGCCGAATCAGCCCCAGCATGTCAAGGGAAATGAAGTGGTCTGGGAAACCTGTGCCACCATGAACGACAACTGGGGTTATTGCAGTACCGATCACGCGTACAAACCGTTGGAAGCACTCATCGCCGGACTGGCAGGGTGTGTCTCCCGGAACGGAAACCTGCTGCTCAATATCGGACCCGATGAAAAAGGCAATTTCCCCGCCCAGACCATTCAACGGCTGGAAGAAATGGCTGTCTGGTTCCAATACGCCGGAGAAGCTGTCACCGGTTGCGGAAAATCACCGCACAAACCGCCCTTCGGATGCTGTTATACCCAGAAAGGAAATGATCTTTACTGTTTCTTCCTGCAGCCGCCCATGGGCGATGTGATCCTGCCGGAACTCAAAGGAAGGATCGAATCCATCACGAACCTGCGGACGGGGGAAGAAGTGGCACTGGTCAGTCACTGGGGCTTTGAACTGCTGAAAGAAGACGAACAGCGGATCCGCCCGGTCCACCTCCGTGCCGGTGATGTCTTGAAGATCCGTCTGAAATAATAATTCCCGTATCCGGAAATATACAGAAAGTAATGACCTTATGAAGAAGTTTGACGGTCTTGATATCATCGTCCCTGTGTCGATCGGGGGAGTCGATGATGATGCTCAACATATTGCTGATTCGATCCTTGCGCAGTACACGGCTTACGGGTTCACCCGTTTCGCTCTTTTCATGCCCGGCAAAGGATGGCGCAGCATCTCGTATCCGCCCCGGGAATACTTTGAACAGAAAGCGGAACTTTTTCTGGAAATCCGGAAACGGCTCCCTGCAGAGATCAGCTGCGGATGGTGGCACACTCTCGTCCTGAAATCGGGCCCCGTCCCCGGCTGCACAAGGATCGTCCGGATGGACGGGACCGAAGCGCCCTTTTCCACCTGTCCACTTGATCCGGTCTACCGGAAACAGTTTGCGGAAGATGTGGCAATGGTCCTTGCCAAAGCCCATCCTGATTTTTTTGTGACCGAAGATGACTTCGGCATCAACTGTCACGGTGGTTATGCCTGTTTCTGCCAATACCATCTGGAAGAATTTGCCCGCCGGGAAGGACGTTATTATTCCCGGGAAGAACTGGCAGAACTTTTCACCACGCATTACGCCGAATCCCGGGAACTGCGCCGTCGGTGGCAGCTCCTCGGCAGGGATTCTCTCGCCCTGTTTGCCAAGGCGATCCGGGAAGAAGCAGACAAACGCACCCCGGAGATCCCCATGGGCGTCATGCAGCCGGGCTCCGATGACTGCGACGGCTGTGCTGCCGAAACGGTGGCGCGCGCCTTTGCCGGTAAAGATCATGTGCCTTTTGTCCGGTTTCACGGCACATTTTACAATGGGGAACACATCGATGATATCCCATCGGTCCTTTACTCCGCCATTTATTCCAAAGAACACATCAAGGGTGAATTCCGTTTTTATCACGAATCGGATACCTATCCCCATTCCCGTTTTTACACATCCGGCAGCTGTATGCGTGCCATGATGGGCGCGATCTATTCCTGCGGTTGTATCTGCAAACACACGTTCCACTACGCAGACCCGGTTTTCATCAAGATCCGGTAACGGAAAGATCTCTTAAAAGAGATCAAGGCCTCCGTCATCCATGGGGACAGACATCTTGGAATCTTCCTCCCTGCGCAATGCTTTCAGCAGCGGTGTATACTGCTTCTGGAAGAAGATCAGTGCGTGATCAAAGGCATTCTGCCAGTAAGGATTCGTATGACCGCCGGGCCGTTCCTGATAATCGTGTCCGATCCGCTGTGTCAACAGTTGCTGATGAAGGGCGCGGTTATCGTTTATAAAAAAGTCTTCCGTCCCGCAGTCGAGAGAGATCGCCAGTTCATTGGGTTTGAGATCCTTCGCAGCGGCGCATGCCGTATGTTTTTTCCAGACTTCCGCATTTTTCTCCGGATCACCCAGCACATCGTTCAAGCCCCATCTGCCGGGCCAGTTACAGACATTCACGCCGGCGCTCATAGCAATGGCAGTACCGAAACGGTCATGATGCCGTATGCCGATCCAGAGAGCGCCGTGTCCCCCCATACTGGCGCCGCAGAGAGCCCGTGCTTTCCGGTCATCCACGGTGCGGAAATTCTTATCCATCCACGCGGGAAGTTCTTTGGCGATGAAAGTCTCATACTTGCATGTTTCATCCACCGGACTGTCATAATACCAGCTCAATCCGACATAGGCACTTACCACGATGATATCGTAAAAAGAGATCTCCCGCGCCATATCCGGAATGAGCTCATTCCAGCTGTTCTGGTTGGCACCTGCCCCATGGAGCAGATACATCACCGGATATTTCCGGTTGACTTTCGTTTTATAAGAGGCGGGCAGTGTCACGGTAACGGGGATCATTTTGTTCATCACTGTACTTTTCACCTGCACCTTCCGGATCTCCCCGGATTGAGCATACAGGATCACACCGGCAGTAAACACAAAAAGAAGAGTGAGCAATAATTTTTTCATGGGATGTCCTTTCATCAGCGCATGTTCTGTTTCATCAATTCAACGACTACGGGGCGGAACTGACTGCGGAAGAAGACAGACGCATAGGGGAAAACGCGGTTCCAGTATTCCCAGGTATGACCACCGGGCCGTTCCTGATAATCGTGTGCCACCTTGTTTTTCAGCAGCAGCTCATGGAGATCCCGGTTTGCCTGACTGAAAAAGTCATTGACGCCGCAGTCAATGGCGATCGCCAGTTCCCCGTTTTTCAGTGAAGCAGCTTCCGTGATGACCATGTGTTTATCCCAAACTTCCTTGTTTTCTTCGTATTTACCAAGGAGATTCGGCAGATTCCAGTTCTTCGGGAATTTGCGGACATCTACGCCGCCGCTCAACGCGATCCCGGTCCCGATCTTCTCCTTGTGACGGATCGCCAGCCAGAGGGCACCGTGTCCGCCCATGCTCAAACCGCAGAACGCTCTGGCGCGCCGGTCGTCAATGGTACGGAATTTGGCATCCACCCAACGGATGAGTTCTTTGGAACAGAACGTTTCGTATTTGATCTTGGGATCCACCGGACTGTCATAATACCAACTCATTTTTCCATCGGGACACACCACGATGAAGTCATACCGGTTGGCATATTCCTTCACCGCACCGGATCTCGCGATCCAGTCATTCTGGTTCCCGCCCGCCCCGTGGAGCAGATACATCACCGGGAAACGGCGGTTGGGACTGGTTTCATAGGAATCCGGCAGCAGGATCTTGACCTTGACCGGCTTATCCATACAGGTGCTGTTCACGACCACGTCCAGCACGGCGGCGGACAACGTAACGCTGCATACGGCGAGGAATACCGCCATAAGCAGAAGGGTGAAGATTCTTTTCATCACAATACCTTTCTATTGGTTAAATGGATTCACATTCATGCCGGAACGGGGCGGAACTCTGTGCGCCCATCCGGGTGACAGAAATGGAAGCGGCTTTCGATGCCAGAAGCATGGCTTCTTTCAAGGTCATGCCTTCCGCAAGACCGACAGCCAGTGCGCCGTTGAATACGTCGCCTGCCGCTGTGGTATCCACACTCTGCACTTTCCGCGCTGGCACGATACCATCTTCCCCGTCAAAATAATAATACGCGCCACGGGACCCCATGGTGATGATCACCGCACGGACACTTTTGGCAATGAACCGTTCTGCCGCTTCCCGTGCGGATACGGCATCGGTGACCCGGATCCCGGTGAGCAGCTGTGCTTCCGTTTCATTGGGCGTGATCAGGAAGAGTTTCGGAAAGATCTCATCGGGCAGAACGGCGGCGGGCGCAGGATTCAGGATCACGCGGACCCCGTTGGCAGATGCCAGTTCAGCAGCATGAAGTACCGTTTCCACGGGCGTCTCCAACTGCATGAGAACGATGTCTGTATTCTGCACCGGGTCTTTCGCAAGATCGATCTCCGCAGGGGAGAGTGTCCCGTTGGCACCGGATGCCACACTGATACAGTTTTCCGCCTTTTCATCCACCATGATGAGGGCGACACCGGAAGGATTTTCCGGATCCGTGAACACATGATCGGTCACGATCTTTTCCTTCTGCCAGGCGGCACGGGATTCCTTCCCGAAAAGATCATCGCCCACTTTCGCGATAAACGTGACTTCGGCACCCATCCGGGCAGCGGCGACCGCCTGGTTCGCGCCTTTGCCCCCCGGATTCATGAGGAAACGTCCGCCCAGGATCGTCTCCCCGGGGACGGGGATCCGCGCAGACTTCACCACCATATCCGTATTGGAACTGCCGATAACAGTGACTTTACCCATGAATCAGTCTTTCTTTTCGGCGAGCAACGCTTCCAGTTTGGCGATTTTGGCTTCCAGTTTCTTCATGCGGCGGGGCAGAAGATGACGTTCCAGAAAGTCTTCCTGGGATTCCGCGGGAAGTCCGATGACCATGGTCCCGGGCGCAACACTTCGCTGTGCCGCAGAAGCTCCGGCAACCGTACAGCCGTCACCCAGCGTGATATGACCGTTGATCCCGGCCTGTGCGGCGACCGTGACACCGCGTCCGATTTCCGTACTTCCGGCGATCCCGCACTGTCCGATAAGGACGGAGGATTCACCGACGATCACGTTATGTGCCACATGGACGAGGTTATCGATCTTGACATTTTTCTTGACCCATGTTTTGCCGAACCGGGCACGGTCGATGGTGGAATTCGCGCCGATCTCCACATCATCACCGATCACAACGATCCCGTTCTGGGGCACTTTGACCAATCCGCGGAATGTGGGATTGAAACCGAAACCGTCACCGCCGATGGTGGCACCGGAATGAATGATACATTTCTTCCCCACAATACAACGGTGCAGAATGGAAACATTGGGGTTGATCACGGTATCTTCACCGATTTTTGCGTAATGGCCGATATACGCGCCGGAACGGATCACAGCACCTTTTTCCACCACAGCACCTTCTTCAATCACTGCGCAGGGGCCAACATGAACACCTTCCGCCACCTGTGCGGTGGGATGCACATACGCCTGGGGATGGATGGTCATTTCAAAGGTCAGAGGCTCCGGCGCAAACAGGTTGCAGACTTTGGTGAAAGCCTTATCGGGATCGGCGCAGAGGATCAGCGCAGTTTCGGGGAGCGGGTCATGTGCCCAGTCAGCGGGAGTCAGGATGACGGATGCCTTGCTGGCACGCATTTGTGTAAGATATTTTGCATTATGCAGGAAAGAAGCTTCGCCGCTTTCCGCCATTTTCAATGAATTGACACCATGCACAACAATATCGGCATTGCCTTTCACGGTACCGCCGACCAGTTCCGCCAGTTCACTTGCTTTGTACTCTTTTTCCATGATTTCATGTTCCTTTCGCTGTATTATTTTGCTTCTTTTTTCTTTTCTTCCTGATATGCCCGGTTCAGATTTTCCAGTACGGGCCTGGTAATATCCATTTCCGGGGTGAAATAGACCACGGCACTGATCTCATTGCTGGTGGAACCGGAATGATCCAGCACCAGGGTATACCCCTGCACCTGTGCATGAGCAGAGGTCTGTGCTTTGATCTCGGCAAGGATCTCCGCGCGGAGTTTTTCGTAAGCGGTGCGGATCTGTTCCTGCCGTGACTTGGCATAACTTTTGAGTTCGGCATCTTTGACTGCCATTTTTTCGTACAGTTCCCGCGCATTGAGTTCTTTGTTTTTGCGTTCAGCGGGAGTGAGTGCGAAATTATTCTGCGCCTGATCTCTTGCTGTTTCGAAATCTTTTTTCAGGGTCTGGATCTGGGCATTGAGTTTCATGGAATATTCGCGGAATGTATCCATCTGTTCCTGCAGTTTTTTCTCCACGACTTTGGTCTTTTCGTAGTTCTGGAAAACATACCGCATGTCAATGACAGCGATCTTGGTCTCGGCGGCGCAGAGAGCCGCGACTGCACAGAGAAACGTGCAGATTGCAAGCATTTTTTTCATCATGTTATATCCTCGTGTTGGTGTTGCTGTATTCTATCACGAATATAACGCAAAAATGAAAAAATGCAACCTCTTTTTAATAGAATATACCGTATTTTTTCAACCTGCCGGCGGATTTTTACTCCGCCGGCAGAGTTTCATGTCACAATGCACCGGTCAGCGTGAAACTTTCGCCCGCTTTCAGGGAGAGAACCTTTTCGCCGTCAGGCAATACCGCATAGTATTCCTGATCGCGATCGCAGATCCCGGTAATGGTGTAAGAGCCATTGCCCCATGTGAAATCGACTGTCAAGCCGCCGATGGCACGGAGCCCGGTCAGTTTCCCGCCTTCCTTCCAGAAATCGGGGAGCGCAGTGAAGAAGTCCAGAATGACCTTCCCGGCTTCCGTTTTCCGGTGACACTGCAGGAACATTTCCGCGATCGCCGCCGTCACGCCGAAGTTGCCGTCGATCTGGAACGGAGGATGCGAGTCAAACATGTTGATATACACGCCGCCGGAATATTCGTACGCCGGATGTCCATGGGGATATACCGGTTTCAGCAGGTGCTTGATGATACGGCTTGCCAGTTCACTGTTATGGAACCGGACCCAGAGTGCAACGCGCCAACCCATAGCCCAGCCTGTGGAGAGTTCGCCGCGACGGGTCAGAGAGACTTTCGCCGCTTCCAGAATATCTTCATATCCGCTCCGGTAGAATTCGTCCGCCGGATATGCACCGTAAAGATGGGAAAGATGACGGTGTTTGATGTCGAATTCCTTGAACTCTTCCCGGAATTCCAGAAGCTGTCCTTCGGATCCGATCAGCGGACGGGGCAGACGGGGCAATGCCGCACGGACTTTCGCAGAAAGTTCGTCATCGGTCCCCAGTTCCTTATCACATTCCAATACCATTTCAAAGGTTTCTTTGATAATGGAAATATCCATGATGGAACCGGTACTGATCGCCGCATGATCGTTGAAATCGGGGTCGAAATAGAAGTTCTCCGGAGAGGTGGAGGGACAGGTGGTGAGCATCCCGTCTTTCTCCACCAGAAGATCCAGGAAGAAGATGGCAGCCCCCCGGATCAGATCCACGTTTTCACGCAGAAAATCTTTATCCGGTGCGTAACGGTAATGATCCATGATGGAACGGCAGAGCCAGCCGCCGCAAAGGGGCCAGTAGGACCAGCAGGGATTCCCCCATGCAGGCGCACAGAAACGCCACAGGTCACTGTTATGATTCAGACACCAGCCATTGGCATGGAACATTTCCCGTGCCACCACGGCGCCGTTGACTGCGCTTTCCCGGATGAACCGGAACAACGGTTCCGCACATTCCGCCAGATTGGTGTTTTCCGCGGGCCAGTAGTTCATTTCCAGGTTGATATTGGTGGTGTAGTTGCATGCCCACGGCGGAGATACATGATGATTCCAGATTCCCTGCAGGTTGCCCGGCTGTGTGCCGGGACGGGAACTGGCGATCATGAGATAACGTCCGTAGTTATACAGCAATGCGCCCAGGTTCGGCGCGTAATTTTCTTTGCCCCAGGAGTCTTTCAGACGGGCTTCCGTGGGGAGTGCATCTTCCGGGCGTTCCGGGAATTCCAGAACGGACCGGTCATAAAGAGACTTGTGATCACGGATGGCTTCGGCTTTCAGCGTTTCGTATCCGGCGTTCACGGCATTGGCGATATCGGCGGCGGCATTGCCTTTGTAATCCACTTTCGCTTCATGGGGATTCGTCAGAAAATCCTTGAACCCGGTACGGATCGCAAGGTAAAGCACCACTTCGTCCGCATTACGGATGATCAGTTTGCCATCCTGCGCCGTCACGGTGCCGCCCTTCGTTTCCGCCTGGAGCAGCATACGGAAGGGGATCCCCGTTTCGCCTTTTTCGTTGACCCAGACAATGGATTCTCTGCGGTTGTGTGCCGGACACGCACCATCGAAAGCAATCTGTGCCGGTCCGGTCACGGAACAGCTCCCGTGCATGGCGGAGGTCAAACTTGCCGCAAACGAGATCTTGTCCTCTTTTTCCGCGACGATGCGGTACGCCATGATCTGCGCCGGACAGGAAATGAAAGTTTCCCGTTTGAACCCGGCATGACGGATCCGGCAAATGGCATCGGAGAGGTCGAGGGAACGTTCGTATCCGTCTGCGGAAACATTGAGGAAATCCAGTGTGAGACATCCGGCGAGCTGATAACTCTGTGAGTCGATGCACACACTGTTTTCTTCACTGTAAAACTGTGCTTCGTGGAATTTACGCTGTTCGATCAACTCCCGGACGTGTTTGATCAGACGGTCATAGTACCCTTTGTCAATGGGATTGGCGGGGAGTCCGGACCAGAGTGTATCTTCATTGAGTTCGATTTTTTCCTGTTCTACGCCGCCATAGACCATGGCGCCGATGCGCCCGTTCCCCAGCGGGAGTGCGCCTTCCCAATAGGGCGCGGGTTCTTTGTAAGTCAGGAGTTGTCCGGAAGCAGTCATTTTATAATTCCTTGCGTTAAATGTTAAGTATTTCTGAAACAAAGCTGAATATAATCAGTATTTCGTAAAAATCAATCCTGTTTTATCACAAAAAACAGGTTTTTTGCAGACAGAAGAGATCACACCGGATCCAGACAGTCAATGATCGCACGCAGATCGTCCGGGATCGGCGCTTCAAACGAAAGCTGTTCCCCCGTCACAGGATGCGGGAAGGACAACTTCCAGGCGTGAAGCATCTGGCGTTCGGCAGGACAGCTTCTGCCCCGGTTGTAGAGTTTTTCTCCGATCAGCGGATGACCGGCGTGTGACATGTGCACACGGATCTGGTGTGTACGCCCGGTATAAAGCCGGACCTGCAACAGAGAGACCTTGATCCCTTCCCACACCCCCTGACGGATTGTACGGTAGGAGGTCACGGCTTCCTTGCCGTTGGGATCGGAGTCACGGAGGACCATCATCTTCTGCCGGTCGCCCGGGTTCCGCCCGATGTTGGACTTCAACACGGCGGCATGGGGCAGCGGGGAGCCGTAGACGACGGCAAGATATGTTTTTTCCACATCCCGTTCTGCAAAGGACCGGGATAATTTCCAGAGAGCTTTCGGCGTGCGGGCAATGCAGAGACAGCCGGTGGTGTCTTTATCCAGACGATGCACGATCCCGGGACGCATGGGATTCGGGAATTCCTCTTCCGTCATGCCTTCATCCAGTCCCAGAACAGCGTTCACCACGGTTCCGGAGTGATTGCCCACCCCGGGATGCACCACCATGTTCGCCGGTTTGTTGATCACGATCACGGCATCATCCTGATACATCACATCCAGCGGGATCTTTTCCGCTTCGGCGCGTTTCGGGATCACCTGCGCCGGAGTATCAATGACGATCTCATCTCCTGCTGCCAGATAAAACCGGGGCAGACGGCAGACCTGACCGTTCAGAAGCGTATGTCCTTCCTTGATGAAACACTGTGCACGCACACGGGAAATATCCCCCACCAGACGGGTGATCGCCACATCGATCCGTTCCCCTGCCATTTCCGGCGGAACGGTCAATTCGTAATGTTCTCTCTGTTCCATATCCTGCTGCATTTCGGTCATGATTCCTGTTCCTTCGATTTTTTGTAGGAGAAGAAGAAATAAAGCGCAACACCCAATGGCAGCATCAGGAATAACGCAATGTTCTGGGAGGGTGTCATGCCGAGGAATGAATCGGTATGATCTCCACGGAAAAATTCCAGCGTAAAACGGATAACCGCATAACCGATCAGGTACAACGCCGTCACGCGGCCCGGTTTCTGATTCCGTTTCAGAATCAAAAGCATCGCACCGCAAAGAATAAGGTTCAACACACATTCATAGATCTGTACCGGATATAACGGAACAGAATGAAGTCCGTTCAGCAGATCCGGATAACGCACGGCGGGGTCGGATCCACGCGGGAAGACGGCAGCCATGGGGAATCCTTCCGGTGCCGGTTTTCCATAACAGCATCCCTGCATGAAACAACCGATCCGCCCGAACGCATGAGCAAGCGCGATCGCGGGCGCCATGATATCCAGCAGACGCAGCGTGGAGATCTTTTTCAGCCGGGAATAAATACAGATCGCTGTAAATGCGGTAATGAATCCACCGTAGAAGACGATCCCACCCTCATCCACACGGAACACTTTCCAGAAAGGTCTTCCGGCGAAATGTTTATCCCAGAACTGGATCACATAGAACACCCGTGCGCCCAGGATCCCGGTAAAAACAGCCAGCATCCCCACGTCAAAGATCTGGTCTTTCGTCATCCTGGCGTAATCCCGTTTCCACAGCATCAGAGCCGTGGCGGAGAGGAACCCCAGGGCGATACAGACACCATACCAGTGGATCGCTTTGGAACCGATCATAAATGCAATTTGATTCATAAATATACCTTTCAAATGATTCCCGGTACAATAGCACAAAATCAACGATTTTGCAAGTCTTTTTTTACAAAAAAAATCCCGGCAGACTCCATAGAGGAGATGCCGGGATCTTTCAGGCTGCGTTACCCGTATCAGATGTGAGAAAGCAGATACTGTTCCGCTTCCGTACACCAGAGTCCTTTGTGCGCCTTGACGATCTTGTCAAGTTCCGCGAACAGAGGTTCGGTCTTGCCTTTTTCTTCGAAGTCAGCGATCGCCGTCAGAGGCATTTCGATGTTCGTGTAGATCAGCTTCTTGCCGCCGGGGATCTTCGGCAGGTTCAATGTCGTTTCGATCACGGCATTCAAACCGCCGATATGAGTGATCATCGCCGCCGGATTGATACGGCCCGCTTCCATCAGGCGGAGTGCTTCACGCATGTCATCGGTGTTCCCGCCGGAGGTACCGACGATATGTGTGGAACTGTAATGCACATTGTAGAAGTTGAACTCTGCCTTGAAGTCGGTCCTGATGGGACCGGCAAAGAAGTTGAGACAGCCGTCACGACCGAGAATACGGTCGCCCTGTTCCACTACTGGTTTCACCGGAGCAAAGACGAACACGTCATCATAACCGGTTCCATCGGTGAGGTCCATAAGGGCTTTATCCGCATCTTCACATTTCGCGGTGTTCAGATAGATCAGTTTGATCCCGTCCTTCGCCGCATCTTCCACCGGGTACAGCTGGGCTGCACGGGCAAGACGGGCATCGTCGATATCCGTCACCACCACCAGGGAGGGACGACGGTCGCAATGGAGAGCGTAGTCGATCGCGCCCAGGCCCATGGGACCCACACCGGCGAGGATCGCCAGCTTGCCGCCTTCCACGATGCCCATGTCATGCACATAGGAACCGTTGGTGGTGTGGTAGTTGGCATGGAACGCGCCGATAATGCAGCTCATGGGTTCCGCGAGAGAACCGTG
Source organism: Victivallales bacterium (assembly GCA_045592785.1). GTDB lineage: Bacteria > Verrucomicrobiota > Lentisphaeria > Victivallales > UBA1829 > RGIG8244. The sequence goes on from JAZNVL010000046.1 coordinate 29,803, forward strand.
GAAGAAGGCTTCGCCCTTGTAGGGGAGCAGAGAACCGGTCGCCATGACTTCCTGCGGGATCACTACCTTCGTGGCATTGCCGCCGATATTGCTGTAGGAATATCCGGGTGCGGCAAGAGAACCTTTGTAGTTGATCGCGGGCTGAATGGAAAAGCGGTCGCCTTTCTTGAATTCATTCTGCCATTTCGCGCCGACTTCCAGGATTTCGCCGCAGAATTCATGTCCCAGAATAATGGGATTTTCTGCCACGTTATCCGGCACACGCTTGTGGGCAGCACCCTGCTCCGCGGCTTTGTGACTGGACATGCAGATGCTGTCCGAGATCACACTGGCAAGGATCTCATCATCCTTGATGGCGGGCAGTTCGAATTCTTCCAGGCGGAGATCATTTTTTCCGTAGAGACGTACTGCTTTGGTTTTCATCGTTTGTTTCTCCTTTCTTGAGAGAGGGGATCAGATACCGAGTTTTTCGCGACGGATGAGTTCCACATCGGTGAAGTTCATTTCAGGAACATAACCGGGCAGCGGGAGGATCTGCTGGTGGATGGCATCCAGGATCCAGGAATCCTGCGGGAAGTAGAACTGTTCCAGTTCCGGACAGGGGCTGATGGAGTTGGGAGCGCCGATCACAGCGACAGGGGCATCCAGATAATCGAAGCAGAGTTTCGTGATCTTGGAAGCAATGTCATGGAGCTGGCTGCCGCGTTCGCAGGCATCGGAGATCAGAACAACACGGCCGGTCTTCTTCACAGATTCGATGACCTTTTCGTAGTTGAACGGAACCAGGCAGCGGGCATCGATGATTTCCGCAGACAGGTTGAATTCCTTCTGGAGGCGGTCCGCTGCTTTCGTTGCCTGATAGAGTGCAGCACCCACAGAGAGGATCGTCACATCGGAACCGACACGTTTCACATCCGGTTCGCCCAGCGGGATTTCATAGTAGCCTTCCGGCACGCCGCCTTCATGGAAGAGTTCCGGCGTATCGTACAGTCTCTGGCTTTCGAAGAAGACCACAGGGTCGGTTCCTGCGAGAGCGGCATTCATGAGACCTTTGGCATCGTAGGGAGTTGCCGGGAAGCAGACTTTGAGACCCGGGATGTGCGCACACAAACTGGTCCAGTCCTGCGCATGCTGTGCACCGTATTTGGCACCCACGGAAACGCGGAGCACCACGGGCATTTTCAGCAGACCGGCGGACATCGCCTGCCATTTTGCCAGCTGGTTGAAGACTTCGTCACCGGCACAGCCGAGGAAGTCGCAGTACATGAGTTCGGGAATGGCACGGCCGCCGCAGAGAGCGTAACCGACTGCCGCAGCAACGATCGCACTTTCGGAGATCGGGCTGTTGAAGAAACGATGGTAGGGCATCGCTTCGGTGATACCACGGTACACACCATACGCTCCACCCCAGTCACGGTTGTCTTCCCCGAACGCGATGAGGGTCGGGTCGGTGTAGAACTTGGTGATGATGGATTCGAACAGAGCATCACGGAAGTTGAAGGCTTTCAGCTTGGAAACGGGTTTGCCGTCTTCGCCGATACCGAAACGGATTTTGTTTCTCACCTTCTTGTAGTTTTCGTTTTCTTCCATGGGCTGCAGAGAATCCACGGGACGGTCTTCCATCTTTTCGATCTTCTGGTTGGAGAAGTCGAAACGACGGATCGCATCCGGATCCTTCACCGGGTCGATACGCGGAGAAACCGTTTCGTCGATCGCAAGCTTCATGATGCGGGTGATACGCGCTCTGATGTCTTCGTTGATCGCATCGAAGGCGGCATCTTCCTTGATACCTTCCTTGACCAGAGATTTCCGGAATGCCGGGATCGCATCATGTTCACGCCACAGATCGATTTCTTCCTGTGTACGGTAGGAGCTGCTGTCCGTCGCGGAGTGCCCCACAAAACGGTAGGTGACGGATTCGATGAAAGCAGGGCCTTTGCACTGTTCGATGATTTCGCGTTTGCGTTTGAATGCATCGATCACGGCCAGCGGATTGTAGCCGTCCACGGATTCGGAGAACATCATATCCGGATTGAAACCGGCGGGGAGACGGCAGGGTTTGCCGTAGCCCATGGTTTCGCCGGCAGTCTGACCGCCCATACCATAGCTGTTGTTCAAGCAGTGGAAGATCAGCGGGAGACCGCCCTTGTAACCTTCTTCCCACAGTTCTTTGTACTGATCCATGGAGGCAAAGTTCATGGCTTCCATCACAGGACCGCGTCCCATGGAGCCGTCACCCACGTTACAGACGACCAGACCGGGTTTCTTGTTGATCTTCTTGTAGAGGGCTGCCCCTGCGGAGATACCGGCGGAACCACCGACGATGGCGTTGTTCGGGTAGATACCGAAGGGCAGGAAGAAGACGTGCATGGAGTTACCCAGACCGCGGGTGAACCCGTTTTCACGGCCGAAGAGTTCCGCCATGAAGCCATAGAGCAGGAAGTCGATCGCCAGATCACGGACGTTGCCGGACTTGTTTTCTTTTTCCACGACGGAAAGCAGTTTACCGTCGAAGGTTTCTTTCATGATCTGATACAGTTCATCTTCGCTATGCGTGCGGATGGCGTTGAAGCCCTTGGCAAGCACTTCCCCGTGACTGCGGTGAGAACCGAAGATGTAGTCATCATTGGTCAGGCTGTATGCCATACCGACTGCAGTTGCTTCCTGACCGGAGTACAGGTGAGCCGGACCGGTATACAGGTAGTCGATCCCGTTGTAATGTTTCGCGGTACGCACTTCGTACAGCATGGTTTCGAATTCACGGATATACTGCATATCCTGATAGATCCCGACCAGTGCATCGTCGGAATAGTTCTTCCGTTCCTGTTTCAGTGTTTTCTTGTACTGGTTCACAGGAATGGTGCCGAAGGTGATTTCACCTGCTTCACGCATTTTCTTCGGATCGACAAATTGACATTTAGGCATGTTACTTTTTCCTTATGTATCGTTTGTATGTTAGTTGATGTCAGTGTACTTCGTTGATGATCGCTTCACGGAAGATTTCCGCCACCGTCGGGTGCGGGAAGACAACCTTCGCCATGTCATTGCAGGAAAGACGGCGTTCCACCGCCACCGCCAGCGCCGGAATGATTTCGGACATGGGATTGCCGATGGCACAGGCACCGATGATCACATCATCTTCATCCAGGATGAGTTTGATGAACCCGTTGCCGCCTTCGTTTTCCGCAAGATAACGTCCGCTGAACTGAAGCGGGAGACGGGTTTCCCGGAACTTCAAGCCCTTCTTCGCTGCGGTTTCCGCCGTTTCGCCCACGCTGGCGACTTCCGGATTCGTGTAGATCACTGCGGGGATCGCACGATAGCTCATGCGGTCTTTTTTGCCCGCGATCACATTCACCGCAACTTCACCTTCACGGTATGCAGTATGCGCCAGCATGGATTTCCCGTTCACGTCCCCGATGGCATACACGCCCGGGACGTTGGTCTTCATTTCATCGTCGGTGACGATGGCACCGCGTTCCACAAAGACGCCGATATTTTCGCAGCCGATATTGGCGGAATTGGCACGGCGGCCCACGGAAACCAGGATCTTATCCGCTTCCAGCGTGCTTTTGCCGTTGGCATCTTCAATATCCACTTTGCCGCCGTTGACTGCGGTCACTTTCGTATTCAGGAGGAATTTCACCCCGCGCTTTTCGTATTCAGCCTGCAACAGCTTCGTCATGTCGGGGTCCGTCAGACCGCCGATACGCGGCATCATTTCCACCACCGTCACTTCCGTTCCGATGCTGTTGAAATAGGATGCCATTTCCAGACCGATCACGCCGCCGCCCATCACCAGAAGTTTGTTCGGCACTTCCTTGAGATCCAGGATCTCGCGGTTCGTCAGAGAAACACCGGCTTCCACCGATTCTTTGAGTCCGGGGATCGGGGGGACCGCCGCGCTGGAACCGGAGGCGATGATGAGGTTTCTGCCTTCGAAGACTTCGCCGTTGGCTTCCACAGCGAATCCGTTGGCGGTTTTGCCTTTGATCACGCCGGCCGCGCTGACCACGTTGACTTTCGCGCCCTTCATCTGCATGGCAACGCCGGAAACAAGCATCTTCACGATCTTGTCTTTGCGTTCCACAACAGCGGCGTGATTGATGGTCGCGCCGGTGGCATCCACACCGTATTTGTGGGCGCCGCCTTTGGCATAATCATAAAGTTTCGCAGAATAAAGAAGAGTCTTGGTGGGCATACAGCCTTCATTCAGACAGACACCGCCCAGTGCGCGTTTTTCAAACAGCGCAACGCTCATCCCGTAATGTCCGGCGCGTTCTGCCGCACGGTATCCACCGGGGCCGCCGCCAATAATAAGTACATCGTAAATCATGAAATCATTCCTTTGTTATTACATAGCCAACAGAAGGCTGAAGTTTTCCAGACGTTCGGCAAGTGCTTTCAGGAAGTTGGCTGCCGGTGCGCCATCCAGTGCGCGGTGGTCGAAGGTGAGGGAGAGTCCCATTGCCTTGTAATACTTGATCTCGCCGTTGACTTCTTTCGGACGGAGCGTGAAGGTATCCACGCCGAGAATACCGGTCTGCGGCGGATTGATCACAGGCGTGAAGCTTTCGATGCCCGCTGCGCCCAGATTGCTGACCGTGAAGCTGCCGCCGGAAAGTTCGGATGCGGGGATCGTACCGTCTTTGCACTGTGCCGCTTTGGCTTTCACGGCTTTGGAGATCTCAACAAGAGACATCTTGTCGGCGTTGGCGATCACGGGGACCAGCAGACCGCGGGGAGTATCCACTGCGACACCCAGCTGTACGCCGTTGAAGTAACGCATCTTGTCGCCGAGATAGTGTGCATTGAGTTCGGGGAACTGGGGAAGAGTCCGGGCGACTGCAAACAGAATGAAGTCGTTGATGGTGAGGTCTTCCACGCCCATACCCTTGGAGGCTTTCGCCAGTTTCCGGTATTCCATGATGGCGGTGGCATCGAAGGTACGGTTGAGGGTGAGCTGTGCCATTTCGGAAAGAGATTTGTGCATGTTTTCCGCAATGACTTTCCGGATCTTCGGCAGCGGCTTGTCTTCGTATGCGGCAGCAGGGGCTTCCGCAGGTGCGGCGGCAACCGCGGCAGCAGGAGCTTCCACAGCAGCAGGAACACCGTTCTTCAACAGAGTCTTCACATCCCGTTCGATCACGCGTCCATCGGGACCGGTGGGTGTGGCAAGTTTCACGTCAACGCCGGTTTCAGATGCCAGCATTTTCGCACGGGGAGAAGCTTTGAAACCATCCGCAGAAACCGTCGCGGCGGCAGGAGCGGCGGCAACAGGAGCGGCGGCCGCGGCAGGTGCTTCTGCGGGTGCAGCTTCCGCAGCCGGAGCTGCGGCATCACCGGCGGGAGCTTCCACCGTTTCGCCAGCCTGACCGATGGCACACACGGGAACGCCCACGTTGACTTCTTCGCCTTCCTGCACAAAGAATTTCAGGACGACACCGTCAGCGGGTGACTCACATTCGTAAGAGGATTTACCGGTTTCCTGGGTGAAGATGATCTGATCTTTCTTGACCGTATCGCCTTCTTTCACCAGCCACTGTGCCAGAACGGCACTTTCGTCAGAGACGCCCTTCTGGGGCATCAAAACCATTTCTGCCATATTTGTTTCTCCTTATATATGGTGTTTGTTTTGTTTCCGTTAAAGTATTGTTACATCTGCATCCTGAAACACCTTGCGCAGGTTTTCAGGAAAATCACAGTCTGTCACCAGAACATCGATATTTTCCGGGCGGGCAAAGGTAAAGGGCATCAGCACCCCGCTCTTGGAACTGTCAAACAGCATCACGACACGGCGCGCACGCTCGATCACGGTCCGTTTCAATTCACTTTCATGCTGACTTCCAACAGAAAAACCGGCTTTTTCCGTGTATCCGGAAGCACACATGAATGCCGTGTCAATATTCAAATTACGCAGTTGATCCAAAACATTCAGTCCGGAAATCGATATCGTTTTGCGGGAAAGGGTCCCGCCCAGAAGGATCACCGCAGGATTCTGTTTCTTCCATGCCAGTTCCAGCGCAATGTTCGGCGCAGAAGTGATCACCGCTGTGTTCACATCCGGCAGCTGACGCGCCAATGCCATCATCGTACTGCCCGCATCCAGGTAGATCCCGGATTCTTCATCCACAAGTTCCGCCGCTTTCCGCGCAATTTCCTGCTTCTGCGGGTAATTCCGTTTCTCGCGTTCCCCGTAAACGTCTTCGGAAAGTCCGTAACTCGCCGGAAGAATACGCGCCCCGCCCTTGGTTCGCAGAATATAACGGTTCTTCTCCAGGTATTCCAGATCACGACGGATCGTCATTTCCGACCAGGATGAAAAATGAACTGCAAGTTCGCTGATCAACGCCTCGCCATGTTCTTCTATAAACTTGCGGATCGCTTCCTGACGTTCTTTCATATTTGCCGATACCTTTCCTTGGGCATTTTTCAACATTATAGGTATAATATATCACACATTTTGTTAATTTCAACATCATTTTTGTGATTTTTTTTCAAAATTTTCACTCCCTTACCGGTTGACATTGCTTTTCCGCTGATATATATTACGTCAGCATACTCTTTCAATCGAATAACGGAATGGGACATCATGACGGAAAAATTATTCATCGGTTTGGACTTCGGCTCGGACAGCGTACGGGCGCTGCTTGTCTCCGCCAACGGCAGGGAATTGAAAAGCGCAGTACATCATTACACCCGGTGGAGTCAGGGAAAATACAGCGACGCAGGGAAAAATCAATTCCGTCAACACCCACTGGACTATCTGGAAGGCATGGAAACCGTGATCCGGGAAGTCATGCAGGGGATCGATCCGCACTCCGTTGCCGGGATCGGCGTCGATACCACAGCCTCCACCCCATGCGCCGTGGATTCTGCGGGACTCCCTCTGGCACTCCGGGCGGAATTTTCCGAAGATCCGGATGCCATGTTCATCCTCTGGAAAGATCATACCGCTCTGGCGGAAGCAGACCGGATCAATACGATCGCGCGGTCAGAAAAACAGGATTACACCTTGTATGAGGGCGGGACCTATTCCCCGGAATGGTATTGGAGCAAGGTATTGCATGTACTGCGGAACAACCCGGCAGTCCGGGAACACGCGGCTTCCTTCGTGGAACATTGCGACTGGATCCCCGCAGTTCTCACCGGAAATCCCGTGAAGCCGGGCAGATGTTCCGCCGGACATAAAATGTTATGGCATGAGTCTTGGGGCGGGTTCCCTCCGGAATCGTTTTTTGAAACAGTGGATCCTCTACTCCTTCCCATCCGCAGAAGTCTTGAATCCGAAACAGTCACCGCCGATATCCCCGTCGGCACACTCTCCCCGGAATGGGCAGAGCGGCTCGGTCTCACAACCGGAACCGTCATTGCAGGCGGCATGATCGATTGTCACAGCGGAGCCGTGGGCGCCGGGATCCGGAAAAATCAGATCGTGAAAGTCATCGGTACATCCACCTGTGATCTGGCTGTCGCGGATAACGTGGATCGTTGCATCCGGGGGATCTGCGGACAGGTGAATGGCTCCATCGTTCCCGGGCTGACCGGGCTGGAAGCCGGACAAAGTGCGTTCGGTGATATTTTCGCCTGGTTCAAACGGTTCCTCAATATGTACGGCGACAACGTGGATCTCGCGCAACTGGAACAGGATGCAGCACAGGTGCAGGACGGTGAAGTCATGGCACTGGACTGGCACAACGGACGCCGGAATCCCGATGCAGCTCCCCTGCTCGCAGGGGCAGTCTTCGGACTCCGTCTGGGAACGACACCCGCAGAATTTTACCAGGCTTTGGTGGAAAGCGTTTCCTTCGGCTCCCGTCGGATCGCGGACCGGTTCCGGGAATACGGGATCCCCATGGAAAGCGTGATCGCCACCGGCGGGATCGCACGGAAATCCCCGTTCGTCATGCAGATGCTTGCCGATGCTCTTGAAATGCCCATACGGATCTGTTCTTCGGATCAGACCTGTGCGTTGGGTGCGGCGATCTGTGCCGCAACTGCTGCGGGAACTTACCCCGATATTCCAACCGCAATGACTGCCATGTCAGCGGGTTGCGATCAGACGTATACCCCGGGCAGAGATCTGTCTTCCCGGTACAAACAATATTGTCGGTACGCCAGGTGGATCGAAGACGAAATGCAGAGTCGTTGATGCTCACAAAGAGTATCACGATATCACATTTTGCATATACTGTATTGCTTGACAAATATCCATTGTTATCATAAATTAAAGACAAAAATCAACCCTGCATGAAAGGAGAATATCATGGCAGACATCAAAGTTACAGTTTGGAATGAATTTTGGCATGAACAGACCAGCGAAGCGATCCGCAAAGTCTATCCCGACGGCATCCACGGTGCCATCGGCGAAGCATTGAACCTCGCCGGCGGTTTCCAGGTCCGTTACGCCACGCTGGATATGCCCGAACACGGCTTGACCGAAGAAGTCCTCAACGATACCGACGTCCTCTTCTGGTGGGGACACTGTAAGCACGGTGATGTCGCCGATGAGATCGTGGACCGGGTTCAGCAGCGCGTACAGCAGGGTATGGGGTTGATCTGCCTCCACTCCGCTCACTTCTCCAAGATCTTCCGTCGTATGCTCGGGACCACATGCTCTCTGAAATGGAGAGAAATGGCAGAACGGGAACGCGTCTGGAATGTGGAACCCGGACATCCCATCGCCGAAGGCATTGACGAATGTTTTGAAATCCCCCACACCGAAATGTACGGCGAACGCTTCGACATCCCGAATCCCGATAAAGTCGTCTTCATCTCCTGGTACCAGGGTGGCGAAGTCTTCCGCAGCGGGGTCACGTTCGAACGCGGATACGGCAGAATCTTCTATTTCTCTCCCGGACACGAAACGTTCCCCATCTACTACGACAAAAACGTCCGCAAGGTCCTCACCAATGCGGCACGCTGGGCTGCTCCCCGGATCGTACGCGAGATCTCCTGTCCCTGCGTGAAACCCCGGGAAGAGTTCACCGTTTCCGAAGATTGAGATCCGGAATAATTGATCTTTTGACAGAAATATCCGGCGGCTTTCTCCATCGGTCGCAACTTTAAAAATGTGAAATTTCCGTCAAAAAAGAATAAAAAGTCCTGCTTTTCTTACCGAAACAGGACTTTTTTTTGTCTTTTTATTAAAAAAAAGCGGGTTTTGACTTGCCTTTTGCAAAGTGCGGTGTTATATTTCTTCGAACGAACAGGTATAATTTTTTTCATAAAGGAATGATTATCATGGCGGAACAGGAAGAAAATCAGAACAATCTCACGCCCGGCGACGCAACCGTCCACTCCGGTGATGATACCACAACCATGCGCTTGAAACCGAAAAAAGTCGTTGTGCCCGGCGCACCGATCCCCGCAGTCACACCCGGTAATGCAACCGTCAGCTCCGGTGATGATACCACAACCATGCGCTTGAAACCGAAAAAAACGGTCGCTCCCGCAGCTCCGATTCCTGCAGTTGCTCCGGCTCCTGCTCCCGGCGATGCTTCAAAACCGGCAAGGATCTCCACCATCTCCATGAAACCGATCCAGAGACCTGCAGCAGCTCCCGCAGGAGCTGAACCTGCTGCTTCTGCTCCTGCACCAACCGCAACTGCACCCGCAATCCAAAGTCTTGGCAAGCAGTCAATTAAATTGACCGGTATTCCGTCAGCAGCAAAACCCACGATCAAACTTTCCACGCAAGCACCTGCTCCTGCACCTGCTCCTGCACCGGCTCCTGCGGCTCCTGTTCCCGCCGCGGCTCCGTCCACACCTGCAGCAGCTCCTGTTCCCGGTGAACCGCAGAAGATCATGAAACCTTCCGATTCTGTTGCAAATCCGATTCCTGCGCCCTCTTCTGCCGCTCCCGTAGATGATGCTACGGTCAAGATCAGCCGTCCGGCACGTCCCTCTGCGGCTCCCCAGCCCCAGGCTCCGATCCCCGGCGTAAAACAGACGATCAAACTGCGACCCTCCACTATTCCCGGGGTCCCGGCACCCGCCGCTCCCGGTTCTGTACCCCAGGCTGCAAGAACGATTAAACTGACACCTGCATCCATCGGAGCGAAAAAGACGGAAACGAATACCGTTCCCATTCCCACTGCGAAGCCCGCCGCTCCCGGTTCTGTACCCCAGGCTGCAAGAACGATCAAACTGACGCCTGCATCCATCGGGGCAAAAAAGACAGAAACAAATACGGCTCCGATTCCCACTGCAAAGCCGAAAGTCGCCTTACCCGGGCAGACAACGAATACCATCAAACTGACACCTGCCGGTACGCCTGCTGCGACACCCTCTGCGCCGACCATCAAACTGGGGACTCCTGGACAGGCAGGAGCCGTATCTCCTTCTGCTCCCACCATGAAGCTGACACCCTCCGCGGCTCCGTCTCCCTCTGCTCCCACAATCAAGCTGAATTCTCCGGCGGCTCCGTCTCCTTCTGCTCCCACAATCAAGCTGAATTCTCCGGCGGCTCCCGCTTCCGGCAGTCCCACGATCAAACTGGGGGCACCGGCGGCTCCCGCTTCCGGCAGTCCCACGATCCGCTTGACGGCTCCCGGGCAGACATCAGCGGCAGAAGCACAGGCAGAAGCGGCAGCTCCCGAAGAACAGAAAGGAAAGAAAGGGAAAGCACCTGCGGCACCGGGCGCGAAAGCGGAACCGGGCGTAGTCTTCCTGATCCTTTCCATTGTGGCATTGCTGATCATGAGTTTCACCATCCTCATATCTGTTGCGCAATATTGTAATATGTATGAAGGATCCAAGGTAAAACTGCACATCATGGAGCAGCCTTCTCTGGGGTCGAAATAACTTTCTTCAAGATTCGATTTGAAAACAGCAGATTTTGTGCTATATTACCGCGTTTTGAATTTTAAACAACAGGATTATAATAACGAGTTAAGGAGTTTCCAGTGAGTTACACGATCCTTGTATTTGTAAAGCAGGTCCCGGACACCAAGAATGTCACGGGAGAGGCGATGAAGCCTGACGGCACAGTCAACCGTGCGGCTCTTCCCGCTATTTTCAACCCGGAAGACTTGAATGCGCTGGAACTTGCGCTCGAGTTGAAAGACCGGTATCAGGCGAAAGTCGTCGTTGCAACCATGGGATTGCCCGCCGCATCTGCGGTATTGCGTGATTCTCTCTGCCGTGGTGCAGATGAAGCCATTCTGCTGACGGACCGTGCGTTCGCAGGAGCAGATACGCTGGCGACCAGTTTCTCCCTCAGCCGCTGTGCGAAACGTCTGGGTAATTTTGACCTGATCCTCTGCGGACGTCAGGCGATCGACGGCGATACCGCCCAGGTCGGCCCCCAGATTGCAGAAAAACTGGATCTTCCACAGATCTGTTATGTGGAAGAAGTCATCTCTATGGAAGATGGCAAAATCCAGGCACGCCGTTCCATTGAAGGCGGATATGAGATCCTGGAATCCCCGCTCCCCGCACTGATGACCGTGGTCGATGCCAATGAACCCCGCCCCCGGAATGCGGAACGTATTCTGAAATACCGTAAGGCAAAAACGCCTTCTGAATTCAAAGCGGCAGGAGCCGATGATGCGGCTCTGGCAGCTCTGGATGCGAAAGGATTGGTCATTAAGGAATGGAATGCCGCAGGCACGATCCCGGAAGAAGAAATGAACCGGATCGGGAAAGCCGGATCTCCCACCAATGTGAAACAGATTATGAGTGTGGTGCTGACTGCCGGTGATTACAAGAACATCGAACCTTCCAACGAAGGTGTGACCGCCCTTATTCACGAACTTATTGAAGATCATACACTCGGGTGATATCATGGCTGATACGATTGGAAATGTCTGGATTTTTATTGAACAGGAAGCCGGCAAAATTGCCGATGTAAGCCTGGAACTGGTCTGCAAAGGCAAAGAACTGGCAAACACCCTCGGTGTTAAGACCGAAGCCGTTCTCCTCGGCAACAACGTGGAAAGCTGCTGCGATACGCTCTTCTCCTATGGTTGCGATACCGTTTATCTGGCGGAAGACCCCAGATTGGAACCTTTTACCGTCCTTCCCTTCTGCAAAGTCATCATGGACCTGATCAAGGAACACAAGCCCAACATCATGCTCTTCGGTGCCACGCTCAAAGGACGGGAACTTGCCCCCCGCATTGCTTCTGAAAAATGCGGCGGTCTGACCGCTGACTGTACAGAACTGTGCATTGATGACTTCACTGATATCAAGGGCAACGAATGGAAGAACAAACTCATGCAGATCCGCCCGGCGTTCGGCGGAAACATCATCGCCACCATTGTGAATACCTGGGACGATCCCCAGATGGTCACGGTCCGTGAAGGCGTGATGAAGATCGGCGAACCCACTTCCGGCGCGAAAGGCGAAATCGTCCGCGTTCCTGTGGCTCTGACCGATAAGGAAATGATCGTGAAGGTCATCGAACGTATACGGCAGGAAAAGAGCGTGAACCTGAAAGGTGCGCGTATCATCGTTGCCGGCGGTTACGGCGTGGGCTCTGCGGAAAACTTCAAACTGATCCGCGAACTGGCAAAAACTCTGGGCGGAGAAGTCGGTGCTTCCCGTGCGGCGGTGGATGCCGGCTGGATCGATCACGATCATCAGGTCGGGCAGACCGGGGTAACGGTTCGTCCGGTGCTCTACATTGCCTGCGGGATCAGCGGTTCCATCCAGCACTGCGCAGGGATGTCTGACAGCAAGAAGATCATTGCGATCAATACGGACCCGGATGCTCCGATCTTCTCGGTGGCACATTACGGGATCGTGGGTGACCTGAACCAGGTGATCCCCATGATGATCAAAGCATTCAAAGCAAAGGCATAAGGAGACAATAACGATGTCCAACTTTCTTACTGACAATCCGGATCTTCTCTTTACGCTGAAGAACCTCGATATGCGGGAAGTCGTCAGCCTGTTCGAAAAAGGCTATACGGAAAATCAGAAATTTGATACCGCCCCCGATAATTACGAAGATGCTCTTGACGGTTATACCCAGGTGCTGGAAGTCGTCGGTGACATCGCCGGCGAACGCATCGCACCCCGTTCCCGTCAGGTGGATGAAGAAGGTCCCAAATTCGAAAACAACGAAGTGACCTATCATCCGCTGACCGTTCAGAACCTGGAAGACCTGCGGAAAGCCGGGGTCATGGGTGTGATCCTGGGACGCGAATACGGCGGCTTGAACTTCCCCACCACTTACTACACCATGATGACGGAAATGGTTTCCCGTGCAGACGGAAGTTTGCAGAACCTTTTCGGTTTGCAGGATATTGCAGAAACCATCGCCGCGTTCGGTGATGAAGACCAGAAACGCCGTTATCTCCCCCGGTTCGCATGCGGGGAAGCCGATGGCTCCATGGACCTGACCGAACCGGATTCCGGTTCCGACCTGCAGAGTGTCCGTCTCAAAGCCACACAGGATGCCGACGGCAAATGGTATCTGGACGGCATGAAACGGTTCATCACCAACGGATGCGCAAAGATCCACCTGGTGCTGGCGCGTTCCGAAGCCGGAACGACCGACGGACGTGGTCTTTCCATGTTCATCTGCGAAAAGACGCCGGATCTGGTGGTTCGCCGTATTGAACACAAAATGGGGATCCATGGGGTTGCAACTGCGGAATTGCAGTACAATCATGTTCCCGCGGAACTCTGCGGACAGCGCCGTTACGGTCTGACCCGTTACGTCATGTCTCTGATGAACGGAGCCCGTGTTGCGATTTCTGCGCAGGCACTTGGTATTGCGGAAGCTGCGTACCGTGAAGCCCGAAAATATGCTTCGGAACGTGAACAGTTCAAGCAGAGCATCGACCGTTTCCCGGCGATTTACGACATGCTGGCAAAGATGAGAGCTTCCATCTCCGCCTCCCGCGCACTGCTTTATGAAACGACCCGCACGGTTGACCTGCGTAATTCCTATGAAAAGATCATGGAAGGACCGAAGGAAAACATCACGCCGGAAGCCCGCGCAAATTCCCGTTACTACAAGGAAATGGCAGCGGTCCTCACTCCCATGAGCAAAGCACTCTCCACCGAAGCCGCAAACAAGGTCTGCTATGATACCATTCAGATCCATGGCGGTACCGGTTACATGCACGACTTCGATGCAGAACGTTACTACCGCGACGTCCGTATCACCAATATTTACGAAGGTACCACACAGCTGCAGGTCGTTGCTGCGATCGGCGGTGTGAAGAAACGTGTTCTGGACAAACGGATCGCCGAACTCTTTGCTGCGATCCCGCAGGAAGGACTCTCCGGAGAACTCCGCGCCATTCTGGAAAACATGTATCAGAAACATGTGGAAACGGTGGCATATCTCGTGGACAAGAAGGAAGCGGAAGATCAGCCGCTGCATGAACTCCGCGCCCGGAACCTGGTGGAAAACGAAACGTTCGTCTTCGCCGGCCTGCTTCTGCTGCGTGATGCACAGATCGATGCAGCGCGTGAACCGATTGCAGAACGTTATATCCGCGATGCGCAGCATGACTTTGAACGGAACCGCAGTATTGTGTTGAGCGGAGATACCTCCTGCATCGAAAAACATCGTACTGTTATCGATTACTGATTAGAAAAGGAGTAAGTTACTAATGAACAACGAATATCTGCTTCGCGCAAAAGAAGTGATTCCGGATGCAAAGACTCTGATCGTGCTTGCCGCAAAACGGGCAAAAGCACTGGCTTACGGCGCACGCCGTATGGTCAACTGCAAAGATGACAATCATCTGAATATCGCACTCCTGGAAATCGCCGAAGGCAAGCTGACCGCTTCTTTCGATGAAAATGCTGCCGGTGATGACATTGTGCAGGAACTGGAAGCAGCCAAGACCCAGGCTGCCGCCGCAAACGGCGAAAACAAGATCAAGGAAGTCTGAAGTCATGGCTGAAGTTGTTATCGTCATGGGCAGTCGGAGCGATCTTCCGGCCCTGGAAGGTGGTTTCAAACTGCTGAAAGATTTCGGCATCTCCTGGACTGCACGGGTGATCTCTGCGCATCGGACTCCCGATGCCGCCGCTGATTTGGCACGCAAAGCCGAAGAAAACGGGACAAAGGTCATCATTTGTGCGGCGGGGATGGCGGCACATCTGGCTGGTGTCATCGCGGCATATACCACACTGCCTGTGATCGGTATCCCCATGTCCTCCCCGCCTTTCAACGGGTTGGATTCCCTGCTTGCCATGGTCCAGATGCCTCCCGGGATCCCGGTGGCGACCGTGACTGCGGGCAATGCGGGCGGCAAGAATGCGGCATTGCTTGCGATCTCCATTCTGGCACTGCAAAATCCGGTATTGAAGGAAAAGCTTGCCGCTTTCCGTAAGGAACAGACGGAGAAAGTCATAGCGGATGACCAGGCACTTCAAAATGAACTTGCCTGATCAAAATTGACCGACAACAGCCCGGTGGAGATGATTTTCCGCCGGGCTTTTTTTATTTTATGTGATTTTCCGCAAAAAAATTTGATTACGGGCTTGTATTACAGGCGTTGGTGTGATATTTTACCCGTAATATAGAGAAAGGATCAACATGGAATATTATTTTGAGATTTCGCTGGAAAACGGTGCAAAGTATCGGGCACGCGGCGAGGAAGCACTGAATCTGAAAACATTGGATTATTGCGTCATCCGAAAGGATTTTTATCAGGATTACGGACAGGTCACGAAGATCCTCGGACCGGCTCCCGAAAATGATGAAGATGCCGATCTGCTTTATCCGCCGACACCCGGGGATGCCCAGGAAAAATCCATGCGTACAGCTCTTCCTTCTGAACGGAAGGCGGAAATGCCGCGTATTCTGCGGAAAGCGACCGTTGTGGATTCCGGCAAGGCAAATGAAAATCTGATGCGTGCCAAGGGGACTTTGCGTACCACGCAAATGCACGTCGAACGCTTGAACCTGCCCATGAAACTCATCAATGCCCATCATGCGTTTGACGGCAAAATGATCGTGATCCAGTTCAGTGCGGAAGGACGTGTGGACTTCCGGGAGTTGGTACGGGTCCTTTCCCAGGAATTCAATACCCGTATCGAACTGCGCCAGATCGGAGTCCGGGACGAAACTGCCATTGTCGGCGGGATCTCCATGTGCGGACGTCCGTTATGCTGCTGTGTCTTCCTGAACGACTTTGCCTCCATCAACGTCAAGATGGCAAAAGAACAGGATCTTTCTCTCACGCCCAGCACGATCTCCGGGATCTGCGGCAGACTCAAATGCTGTCTCAAATATGAATACGAAGGCTATCTGGAACTGGAAAAAGGGATGCCCAGACGGGGCGACTGCTGCGAATGTAAAGAAGGCAGAGGCAGAGTCATTGACCGGAATCTGCTGTCACAGAAAGTGGTGATTCAGCTGGATGATTCTTCCCGCACTCTCACCTGCAGCAAGGATGAAGTCCGCGTGGTCTATCCGGAAAAATACAAGTTGCAGAACAAGTCCCAGGACAAAGGGAATCCGCCGCCGGAAAACAGGAACAATCCGAACAACAACAATAATAACAACAATAATAATAACAATAACAACCGGAAGAAAAACAACGATCAGCAGAACCGGAAGGAAGGGAAGAAATCATGAGTGCAAGTGTGATCGCGATCGATGGGCCCGCCGCATCCGGGAAAAGTTCAGCCGCCCGCGGCTTGGCGCAGCGTCTGGGTATTCCGTACATCAATACCGGTTCTCTTTACCGGGCTGTTGCATGGAAAGCAGTGAATAACGGGATCGCATTTCAGGATGAAGAAGCAGTGAAAGCCATGCTGGCGGAAACAACGGTGTGTTATGCCGCGCCGGAAGGTCAGACCAATCCCGATATCTGTATCGACGGAACATTCCCCGGGGAAGCATTGCGTGCCCCGGAAATCGCATCCGGCGCATCCGCAGTGGCTGTTCTGCCCTCCGTTCGCGCCTGGGCTCTCGATATCCAACGCTGTACCGCAGAGACTTCCCTTGTTGTCATGGAAGGACGTGACATCGGCACTGCGGTCTTCCCGGATGCACAATATAAATTCTTCCTGACCGCCTCCCCCCGGGTCCGCGCGGAACGCCGTCTGGCGCAGTCCGGAGAAGCCGCGGAAGGCGCGACTGTGGAATCGGTGGCAGCCGAGATTGCGGAACGGGACAAACGGGACTCCGAACGGGCAGTCGCGCCGTTGCGGCAGGCTCCGGATGCCGTGTTTATCGACAGCAGCGATTATACTCTTGATGAGATTCTGGAACAACTGCTTACTCACATCCGGGCGAAATGCTCTGCCACTCTGGAATACCGGGTCCCTTATGCCGATACCGATAAGATGGGCGTGGTTTATTATGCAAACTATCTGGTCTACTTTGAGATGGCACGGGCAGAACTGCTCCGGTCCATCGGATGCAGTTGCACGAAACTGGAAGAAGACGGTTGCGCCATGCCGGTGCTGGAAGCAGTCTGCCAGTACAAAGCCTCCGCTCATTTTGAAGACAAACTGGAACTGACCGCTTATTTGAGTGAAGTCAAAGGCGTACGGCTGAAAGTCGGCAGCGTGGTCCGCCGCAACGGACAAGTTCTGGCGGAAGGTTATACCTGGCATGCCTGTCTGAACATGACAACAGGAAAAGCCATGCGCCCGCCCTGTGAGATCACCAGAATGTGGCAGGAAGAAAAGGCTTGACCTTCAAGCCTATGGATTCATGAGTACAAAAGATAACGGCACGATCCCTGCTCCTGTTTTCCCGTCTGGGAAACGATTCTTTCTTTCCCTTTCCGGGGGCATGGACAGTACCGCATTGTTTCATCTTCTGTTGGAATGGACGATCCCTTTTGAAGCAGTGCATTTCACGCACGGGATCCGGGATGTCCGTTCCGGTGATGCCGAACGGGATCATTGCAGCAGTCTTTGTCAGAAACACAACATCCGGCTCCACGAGATCCCGTTGGACGTTCCCCGGAACCGTCAACCGGGGGAAGGCGTGGAAGAAGCGGCGCGCCGGCTCCGTCTGGAAGCCTGGAAAACGCTGTTGACCACTCACCCCGATCATTGTGTTCTTACCGCGCATCACGCCGGAGATACGGCGGAAACCATGTTTCTGCGTCTTTGCCGTGGAGGGAATGTATCTTCCCTGACAGGGCTCCGCCCCTCATCCACGGTGGAAGGGATCCATTTCTTCCGTCCGCTGCTCCCTTACACGAAAGCGGAGCTGCTCGGGTATCTTTCGGGACGTGGCATCACCCGATGGATCACGGATGAAACGAATGAAGAATCCATTTACGAACGGAACTTTTTCCGCAATGATATTCTCCCCCGTATTTACGAAAAGATCCCCCGGGGGGAAAAAGGGATCGCCGCTTCCCTTCAGGCATTGCAGGAGGATGCCGCATTTCTGGAGGAATATGCCGGGAATCTCATCATCTGCAATACAAAAAAATTCTGGAGTGAACTGCACCCCGCCATCCGCGCCCGGGTCGTCCGCCGTTTTCTTTCCGGAGAACTGGGATACGATGTGATCCCGAACCGGGAATTTCTGCACCGTCTGACCGCTGCCCTGCAGCAACGCGCCGGACAGCGTCTGCCCATTCCCGGGGTAAAGGATCGAGTGTTGGTTGTTTCTGCGACAGGACTTTCCCTTCAAGGGGATCCGGTCATTCCGCCGGATCTCTGCTGGAATTGGCAGGAGGAACCGGCAATCTGTTTTGGAAAGTATACGTTTCACGCAGAAATACTGGATTCATTCCCCGGCAAAACGGCATTGGACGAAGCCTTTTTTGCCGCCGATGAACTGCCGGAACTGCATATCACCGTACCCCATGCGGGTGAAATGATGTCCTGTTCCGGTTCCAACGCCCGGCGTCCGGTCAAAAAACTTCTGACGGATTCCCACATCCCTTCGGAGGAAAAACAAATCTTCCCGGTCCTGCGTGATGCCAAAGGGGTTATTTTGTGGCTGCCGGGAGTCCGGCGTTCGGCACAAGCCCTGTGTATGCCGGAAAAAAAGGTCCTTCATATCACAGTAAAATAACGATCTGACTCCACCCATTTCACGATACCGAAAAAAGGCACGGCTTTTTCAAGCCGTGCCTTTTGTGTTACTCAGTGAGAGAAACTCTTACATGAGTTTGCCGACGTTCTGGTAGAATTCCATACGTTTGGCAGCGTCTTTTTCTGCCTTGGCAAAGAGTTCTTCGGCTTCCGCAGGATTGGCCTTGACCAGAGATTTGTAACGGCCTTCGCTGCGGATGAAGTCCTGATAGCTTGCGCTGGCAGGTTTTGCATCCCAGGAGAAGGGAGCTTCGGCAGCCGGGTTGTAGCGATACAGGGGCCAGTAACCGGCTTCCACCGCACGCTTCTGTTCGGTCTGGGTCTTGCTCATGTCAATACCGTGAGCGATACAGGGAGCGTAAGCGAAGATGATGGAAGGTCCATTGTATGCTTCAGCTTCGCGGAATGCTTTGAGGACCTGAGCGCGGTCTGCACCGAGAGCGACGCTGGCGACATAGACATAGCCGTAGCTCATGCACATGAAGCCCATGTTCTTCTTGTAGGTGCGCTTACCGCCTGCGGCGAATTTCGCCACAGCGGCGGTGGGAGTAGCCTTGGAGGACTGTCCGCCGGTGTTGGAGTACACTTCGGTATCCAGCACGAGGATATTGACGTTCTTGCCCATGGCGACAACGTGGTCGATACCGGCATAACCGATATCGTTTGCCCAACCGTCACCACCGATGATCCAGACGCTCTTGTCGCAGAAGTAATCGGAGAGTTCGTTGACTTTTGCGAGGACGGGGCAGTCACATTCCGCAGCGCATTTTGCGATCACAGCCTTGGCGTTAGCCTGAGCGGCGATGGCTTCGGGAGTCTTGCTGTCATCCCAGAACTTGAGAGCGCCGTTGATGGCATCTTTGAGTTCGGCGGGAGCTTCTTCGGCAGCGAGGACTTTTTCGCAGTATTCTTTGAGTGTGGAGCGGTTGGAGTCGACCGCCATTCTCATACCGAAACCGAATTCCGCATTGTCTTCGAAGAGGGAGTTAGCCCATGCAGGACCGCGGCCTTCTTTGGTCTTGGTGTAAGGAATGGTGGGGAAGGTACCGCCGTAGATGGAGGAGCAGCCGGTGGCGTTGGCGATGATCGCGTTTTCGCCGAAGAGCTGAGCCATGAGTTTGACGTAGGGAGTTTCACCGCAACCGGCGCAGGCACCGGAGAATTCGAACAAGGGTTTGCGGAGCATCGCGCCCTTGATGGTGGCGGTGGTGTTCTTGCCCATCACGTTATCCGGCGTTTCGTCGAAGAATTTTTCGTTGGCGTTTTCGCCGGCAGCGCGTTCTGCTTCGAGAGAGGACCAGACGAGAGCCTGTTTGCCTTCTTTTGCAGTCATGGGGCACTGATCCAGACAGACACCGCAACCGGTACAGTCTTCGATGTAGACCTGGACTTTGAACTTGAGGTCTTCGAAGGCGGGGACAGCGGGCTTGGTGGCGAAGGAAGCAGGAGCACCTGCGAGATCCTTATCGCTGATCAGTTTGGTACGGATCGCAGCGTGGGGACATGCAGAAGCACAGACACCGCACTGGATACAGTTGGCGGTAACCCATTTGGGCACGCGGGGAGCGATACCGCGTTTTTCCAGGCAAGCCGTGCCGGTGGGCAGAGTGCCGTCCACAGACATAGCGGAAACGGGGATGGAATCGCCTTCGTTGTGCATGGAGGGTTCGATGATCTTCCTGGCGAATTCGCTGGCATCATCGGGGATGAGCTTCGGAGCTTCGACACAGGAGATACCGTCGAGAGAAGCCGGAACGATGACTTCTTTGCAGGCATCCGCAGCGAGATCGACCAGTTTGTTGTTCATATCGACAACGTCCTGACCTTTCTTACCGAAGGTCTTGGCGTTGAGTTTCTTCATACCTTCTTCGGCTTTTTCGTAGGGAACGATGCCGGAAAGTTTGAAGTAAGCGACCATCATGACGGTGTTGGCACCTTTGCCGCGGAGACCGGGCTGGCTCTTCACGATGGATTCCGCGTCGATGTTGTAGAACTTGATCTTCTTGTTGATGATGGTTTCCTGCATATCGCGGGTCAGCTTGGAGAAGACTTCATCGTTGCTGTAATGGCTGTTCAGCAGGAAGGTACCGCCTTCTTTGATGCCTTTGAGCAGGTCATAACGGCCGATGTAAGCTGCGGTGGAGCAGGAAACGAAGTCCGGGCTCGTGATGAGGTAGGTGGACTTGATCGGGCTGTCAGAGAAACGCAGGTGAGAGCAGGTCAGACCGAAAGACTTCTTGGAGTCGTATGCGAAGTAAGCCTGTGCATCTTTGTCGGTGTACATACCGATGATCTTGATGGTGGTCTTGTTTGCACCGACCGTACCGTCGCCGCCGAGACCGTAGAACATGCAGTTTGTGGTACCGGCAGGTTCGGTAACGATCTGTTCGTCGACCGGGATGCTGGTGTTGGTGACGTCATCGGTGATACCGACGGTGAAACCATGGAAGGGATTTGCAGAAGCGAGGTGCTTGTAGATCGCCAGGACCATGGAGGGGCTGAATTCCTTGGAGGAAAGACCGTAACGGCCGCCGATGATGGTGATTTCGGGGTTGTTGACCGCAACTTTGACGTCCAGATACAGCGGTTCGCCGATGGCGCCGGGTTCTTTGGTACGGTCGAGAACAGCGATGCGTTTGACGGTCTTGGGCAGAGCTTCGAGGAACGCTTCGGTAAAGAAGGGACGATAGAGACGGACTTTGATCAGACCGTACTTGGTACCGCGTTCTTTGTTCAGGTAGGTGATGGCTTCTTCGATGGTTTCGCAGGAAGAACCCATAGCAACGATCACATCGGTTGCATCAGCAGCACCGACATAGTCGAACAGTTTGTAGCTGCGTCCGGTGACTTTTGCGACTGCATCCATCTTTTCCTGAACGATTGCAGGACATGCGTCATAGAACTTATTGACTGTTTCGCGGCCCTGGAAGTAAACGTCACCGTTCTGAGCACCGACCTTACAGACGGGAGCTTCGGGACGGAGAGCGCGATTGCGGAATTCTTCGATGTACTGGGGTTCAACAAGTTTAGCGATTTCTTCGTAGGGGATTTCTTCAAACTTGTGAACTTCGTGGGAGGTACGGAATCCGTCAAAGAACTGCAGGAAGGGAACTTTGGACTTGTAGGTGGCGAGGTGAGCGACCAGAGCAAGGTCCATTTCTTCCTGAACAGAGTTTGCACAGAGCATTGCAAAACCGGTGTTACGGCATGCCACCACGTCAGAGTGGTCACCGAAAATTGCCAGAGACTGGCAGGCAAGAGATCTTGCGGTAACATGGAAGACGGTCGGGAGAAGTTCCCCGGCGATCTTGTACATGTTCGGGATCATCAGAAGAAGTCCCTGAGATGCGGTGTAAGTGGT
>JAZNVL010000047.1:0-38333 GCA_045592785.1 Victivallales bacterium
TAAAAAATTGCGTAGAAAAGAGGCTGCCGCAAAACATTAGGTTTTGCAACAGCCCCTTTTTTATCAGAAGGAGAATCCCATATTGAAGTGGAAACGCAGTCTCTTTTTCACGTTGTCCTGACTGCTGTAAACGGGATATGCCAGATCCAGCCGGATGGGCATGTTCACCCCGGGGATCTTGATACGCAGACCGTAACCGATCCCCACATTGGGCTCGTTGATGGGTCCCACAGACCCGGAAGTGGCTGACCCTACATCCACAAAGACGGCACCGCGCAAATACTGTTCGTAAATGGGGTGAGAGAGTTCCGCCGTCAGGATATACATGAACTCGCCGCCGTAATTATCTTCGCGACGGTCAAGAGGTCCGATGGACCGGTAGGGGAACCCGCGGACAGAATCGCCGCCGCCCAGGAAGTAACGGTCGTAAAGCGGGACATCTTCATCGCTGTGGAAGGTTCCCATGGTGCCGACTTTGAACCCTGTGGAAAGCACGAACCAGTCGTGGAAGAAGGAATAATAATTGATTCCTTTGAGTTCGAACTTGTAATAGTTGTTGTCACCGCCCAGTCCTTTGCTGGAAAGAGAGCCATGAGCACTGACATAATACCCGCTGGTGGGATCCATGATGTTGTTACGCGTATCCCGTTCCAGTGTAAGGAAAATGCGACCGACAAAATCGCCGCCTTTGTATTTCTGGAACTTTTCAGTAAGTTTTTTCGACATATCATGGATCTTCACATGTTCAAACATGTACCCGCCGGAAATCGTGGTGAAGTCATCAAAGATCCGTTTGGTCAGCGAAACACTGAACCCGATACGGCGTTCATCCCAGTCGTCATAGGTCACTTCCCGCCAGTAACCGGAAATATCCAGACGCAGCGGGATGCCGAACAGCCAGGGCTCCGTAAAGTCCACTTGTCCGCCCATGTGTTCCAGCCCAGCCATACCCATCAGCCGGAAACGCTGTCCGCCGCCGGTGAAATAGTTTTTGGGATCCAGGATATCCATATTGGAATGAGAGAGTTCCAGCATCCCTGCGAAACTGTCGCTGTCACTCCAGCCTGCACCGATCTTCCCATCAATGAACTTCTTTTCCTGCACATTGATGAACACATCCTTCTTTTCCGGATCATCGGGAGAATTGGCGGTAAGGACTTCCACCCCGGAATCGCCTTTGGCTTTCCCTTCAAAATACCCCATCCCCATCAACCGGCTTTTGGTAATATCAACCAGACTCTTGTCCACGGGGTCATCGGGGAACAGAGGAACTTCCCGGCGGATCACATGGTCCTTGGTCCATTTGTTGCCGGAAATGTAGACTTCACCAATGGTATACGGCGGACCTTCATGGATCATATATTCCAGGTCCACGGTATGCGTTTCGAAGTCCGGCTGTTTCGCGGTCCGGATGCGGAAATCGGCATATCCGAGGGGGAGATATTTTTCTTCCACCGCCTTCATAAAGGCATCGTCTTTGAGACTGCTGTAAACGGAATCTTTTTCCATTGTAATGAGTTTACGCAAATCATCTTCGGTGAACCGGGTATTGCCACGGATCCGGATCTCACCCACAAAATAGGGTTCCCCTTCTTCCACTTCAAAAATAACATTGATCTTCTCCGGATCACCATCAGCTTCTTCGTACCGGATGTTGTTGATCTTGAAATCCAGATACCCTTTCCGCCAGTAAAGCTCACGCAAACGCATCTTGTCCCGTTCCACCGCCTGCATATCCAGAAGTCCGGCACCGGGCATAAGGGGGAGCCAGGAAAGCCAGTTCACGCTCAGGAAAGAATGCCGGGATTCCAGAGCCTCGCGCATTTCCTTCTGTTCGTATATGGTCGCGCCTTCAAAGAGGACCTGATTGACACGGCGGCGCAGGTTTTCCACGATTTGGAATGTAATGCGTACCCCGTCACCATCCGGGGTCTGTATGGGCATGATTTTGGCATCTTTGAGCCCTTTTTCATCGTAAAAACTGCGGAGCGCGTTGGCAGAATCACTCAACTGTTTTTCGTTAAGGGGAGAACCCGGGAATACTTTGACAAATTCCTGCAATTTCTTGTTGTCATACTTCTTGTTTCCCTCAAAAACAACAGCAGTCACCACCGGCTTGGGCGATACCCGGAAGGAAACCGCTTTGCTGCCGTCCGCCAGTGTCTCCACCACGGAAACGACGTCGGCAAATACACCCAGCGCGTACAATCTGCGCACGTCATCATTGACCACGCGTTCGGAAAAGACCAGACCTTTTTTCGTCTGAACGTTATCCCGGAGGATCGCTTCGGGGAACTGGAAGGATCCAGTCTGAATGAAATCAACTTTGCCCACCTGTTGTGCGCAAAGGGAAACAGCAAGAAATAGAACGGCGAACATCAACAATTTTTTCATCATGACTTTGCCTTTTCCGTTTTGGCATCCTGTCCGGGGACAAACGCCTTTGAATAAGAATGGAGCAGCGGGCGGAAGACCATGAGACTGGGCACAAATTCCAGTTCGGCGATACCGGTCTTGCCGTTACGGTTCTTTTCCACGATCAATTCTGCTTTGATAGGTCCTCTGTTTTCTTCCGGATTCTGCTTTTCTTTTGCTTCGTCACGGTCACGATGGAGGAAGACCACCACGTCGGCGTCCTGTTCGATGGCACCGGATTCACGCAGATTGCTCAATTTGGGTTTGGCATTCTTGCCCTGGCCCTTTTCGGTTTCACGGTTCAACTGCGCCAGGACCAGCACCGGGACATCCAGATCTTTCGCCAGCTTTTTGAGACCGCCGGAAATCGCAGCGACTTCCGCCTGACGTCCGTCTTTCGCCGCTTCGGTCGCCTTCATCAACTGCAAATAGTCGATCACGATGAGGTCCAGTCCGTGCAGATCTTTTTCTTTCCGCGCTTTCGCCCGGAGTTCGTAAATGGAAATACCGCCGGTGGGGTCGATCACCAGTTGCGCTTTGGATAACGCGCTGACCGCTGCGGTGAGTTTGCTGATTTCATTCTGGGAATTGAATGTGCCATCCATGATGGAGGAAAGAGAGACTTCCGATTCGGTACACAACATACGCTGTGCCACCTGTTCCGCACTCATTTCCAAACTGAAGAACATGACCCGTTTGCGGGGCTGTCCGGGGACTTCCTTCATCACGATGTTGCGCACGATATTCAAGGCAAGTGCCGTTTTCCCGATGGAGGGACGGGCAGCCAGGACGAACATTTCCTGCTTTTTGAGACCGCCGCCGGTGAGGTTGTCCAGATCGGGGAAACCGGTGGGGATCCCGGGTTCGATCTCCCGGTTGCACAACCGCATGAAGAACTCAAACGTTTCGGTCATGAGAGTGCGGATGTCTTTGATTTCAGAACGCTGGAATGTATTCCGGACCTGATAAAGGCTCTGTTCGACTTCATCGAGGAGGTTTTTGACATCGGTGACGGGATTGCGGCACATTTCTTCGGCATTACGGCACGCGCGGAGCATTTCCCGGAGGAGTGCATAATCCCGGAGGATCTCGCACCATGATTCCACATTGGCAGTGGAACCGACGGTATCCTGCAATTCGAGCAACGCATTGAGCCCGCCGATCATTTCGAGTTTACCGGCGCGCTGAAGGTGTTCACTCAAAGAGAGAGTATCCACGGAACTCTGTTTTGCCTGAAGTTCCAGGATGGCTTCATAAATCATAGCGTGTTTTGGGTCACGGAAAAGCATCCGTGCGACACGCTGAAAGAAAGAAGGCTGCCCGTCACCCTGGACGGGCTTCTTCTTTTTCCCTGCCTCATTGTCAGAAACACCGCCGAGGATAGAGACGACGGTATTGAGACTGGCAGGATCCGAGAGGATAGCGGCAAGCACCGCCTGCTCCGTTTTGATGTCCGCGAAATCGGGGACACTTTTGGAGAGAGGCGTCAGAGCCCCTCCCGCGTTATGCACGGGGAGAGGACTTTCCTGCGAGCCGCTGATCTCACTCATGTCGGAGCGCCTCAAGCAGCGCGGACGACATTGATCTTCGCGATAGCGACGATATCGCGGAGGATGCGGATTTCGACCTGGAATTCGCCGAGCATACGGATCTGGGATTCCAGACGGATCTTGTGCACATCGACCGTGATATCCATTTTAGCGAGAGCTTCAGCGATAATGCGTTCGGTAACAGAACCGAAGAGGTGATTATCATCGGAAGCCTGCATGGGGATATTGATTTCAGCAGCCTGGATGCGTGCGACGAGCGCCTGAGCAGCTTCGGTATCCGCTTTGCGTTTTGCTTCGATCTTTTCTTTGTGAGCTGCGAGCTGACGGAGAGCAGCAGTGGAAGCCACGCTGGCAAGACCGCGGGGGATCAGGTAGTTCCGGGCATAACCGGGAGCGACGTTGACTTCTTCCCCGGCGAGGCCGAGATCTTCCACGTCCTGCAAAAGGATCAATTTAGTAGAGGCCATAATTCTAGCCTTCCTTCCTTGGTAATAGTTAAAGATTCGGGACGGATGAACCCGTCATCAGAGAACCAGACTGACGATTCTGGCGCGTTTGATGGCGATACCGAGCATCTTCTGATGATTCAGGCAGGTGCCGGTGATACGGCGCGGAAGGATCCGGCCTTTTTCCGTCTGGAACTTCTTGAGCATTTCAGCATCTTTGAAGTCGACGTAGTTAATTCTGTTTTCACAGAGTCTGCAAATTTTCGGCTTCGCAGCACGCCGTTTCATACGGCGTTTCCGATTGTTTCCCTGCATTGCCATTTTCTCGTTTCTCCTTATTCTATGTTTGTTGTTACGTCAATCAAAAGGGAATATCATCCACATTCTCAAAAGGATCTTCCTCCGGCATTTCCGGTTCCGGGGGAGCTGCATTCACAGGCGCATGATTCATGCCCTGCTGGGGCTGACTCCGGTAGACTTGCTGGGGAGGCGTATCGTACTGCTGACGCGCGTAGGGTTGACGCGGCTGGGCAGGTCGCTGCTGGGGTGCGCCATACTGCATCTGCTGCCGGGGGGCAGCATACCCCTGCTGAGTGGGATCCTCATCGGGCATGACCACATCGGCAGGAACACCGTCAGCGGACCGGGTGGAGAGAAACTGCACCCGATCGGCGGTAACACGGATACGGGACCGTTTTTTCTGCGTTTCGCGTTCGGTCCATTGATCGTAGGCGAGCCGGCCTTCAATGAACACGCTTGCGCCCTTCTGCAGGAAACGTGCGGAACTTTCCGCCTGTTTGCCCCAGACAACGATTTCGATGAAACATGTTTCATCTTTCATCTGCCCGTCGCCCTGCGTGAACCGGCGGTTGATGGCGATCCCGAATTCGCAGACGGCATAGTTACTGCCGGGCGTATAGCGGAGTTCAGGTTCGCGCGTAAGATTGCCGATCAGAAAGACTTTATTCAATGATGCCATGATAAGCCGCTCCTTTCTTCAGAGATGTGTTCCCGATTACTCGGCGATGGGATCGACCGGCGCCAGAGTGGACCGCACTTCAGCAGGACGGTCGAACAGGATAATCATGATACGCAGCACGCGTTCATCCAGACGGAACTGTTCGCGGATCTGTGTTTCTTTTTCCGCATCGAGTTCGAACACAAAGTTCAGGTACACGCCGGCTTTGCGTTTTTTGATTTCGCGGGCGAACTGCTTACGGCCCATCATGTTGGTTTCATTGACGACTCCGCCCCAATTCTGAATCATTTTGGCAAATTCTTCAGAGAAGGCCTTACCCTCATCCTCAACTTTTCTCATGTCGAGAATGAAAATTGCTTCATACTTTTTCAAGCCTGCACCTCCAGGTGTTGTTTTGTTTTCATTGTATGAAATTGTTCTTCTTGTGTATCAACCGCAGCATAATCACGACCATTGTATTGCGTGGCAGCCATACCGAGCCCCCGGCGTATCGCCAGGATCACAGCATTGGCAGCTTCTTCCGCCACCCGGTCGCAGATCTTCTGTTCCTCTTCTGACATACCGGACAGTACGAAATCCGCCATACCGGCACCTGACGCACCGCGTCCGATCCCGATCCGCATCCGGTGAAAAGCTTCTGTTTTGAGCTTTTCGATGATGGATTTCATTCCGTTATGTCCCCCGGGACCGCCATTGGAACGGATCCGGAGTTTCCCCATGGGGAGATCCATATCATCGTAAATGATAAGGACTTCGGCGGGAGTGATCCCGTTGGCAGCGGCGAGGGGCGCCACTGCATCCCCGGAGAGGTTCATATAAGTCTGCGGCATCTGAACAAACAATTTATTTCCTGCATAGTTACCGGTCCAGTAGTAAGAAGTATACCCATGGACTTTCCGGAAACTTTTTGGGAGTTTTTCCAGCAGTTTTTCAACGACAGCGAACCCGAGATTATGCCGCGTACCGACATATTCCTTTCCGGGATTTCCCAAGCCGGCGATCAACCGGATGGTTGTTTGAGCTGCGTTCTGCTGTGTCATTGTCTGTTCTCCATTCGATGCATTGCTGCATCGTAATGCTTATTCCTTAGCGGCAGCCTTTTCGGCTTTTTCCTTGGCGCCGACGATTTCGGGTTCAGCAGCACCTTCTTCGGAAGCTGCGCCGTCATCGGTTGCGTTGGGGTCGACTTCCGCGAAGATCACCTGATCGGCATGACCGAGGATCTTGACACCTTCGGGAGCGGGGATATCAGCGAGATGTATGACATCGCCGACTTTGAGTGCGCTGACATCGACTTCGATGCTTTCGGGCAGGTCTGCGGGGAGACATTCCACTTCGACTTCGTGGATCATCTGATCCAGGATACCGCCGAACATTTCACCGGCGGGAGCAGCATGACCGGCATGGATCGCCACTTTTGCCTGGATGACAGCGTCCTGCTTGACAGCCATGAAGTCCATGTGACGGGTGGTCAGCTTGATGAAGTCGGTCTGGGTTTCCTTGAGGAGAGCCAGGACTTCGCTGCCGTCTTCGAACTTGAGAGTCAGCAGATTGAGTTCATTGCGGGAAAGCATTTCCCATTCCTGCGCGCAGACTGCAATGCTCTTGCTTTCCGTACCCTGTCCGTAAATGACCGCGGGGATCATACCGGCACGACGGAGACGGCGGGCATTGGCACTGCCTTCTTCTGTACGCAGTTTCACGTTTAACACATGTTTTGTTTTTGCCATTTTTCTACCTTCTTGTTATGTTGAAAATGAACCGAAATCAATTAAAAAATTTGTGAGCTGTATGATCGAAGAGCGAGTTCATGGATTCTCCATCGTGGACACGCCGGATCGCAGTCGCGAGCATGGGGGCGATATCGATCGTCCGGACTTTCGGATGCTGGATGGGGTTGGGGATGGAGTTTGTTGTGATCAATTCTTCGATACAGCTGTTTGCCAGTTTTTCGAACGCTTTTTCGTTGGTGAGGAAGTGGGTGACAGTCGCATAGACCTTACCGGCACCTTCCTTCTTCAGGAGTTCTGCCGCCGCACAAAGGGTACCGGCAGTACTGGTCATATCGTCCGCGATGATACAGGTACGGCCCTTGACATCGCCCACCAGGTGAGAGGAAGCCACCGTCGTGGCATCGACGCGGCGTTTCGCCACGACAGCGAACCCGCAACCCAGACGGTCCGCGAGGGAAGCGGCGCGTTTCACGCTGCCGGAGTCGGGAGAAACGATAACGCCATCGCCATCGACGAGTGTACGGAGATAGGGAGTCATGATGGGAGTACCGTAGAGATGATCCACGGGAATATCAAAGAAACCCTGGATCTGAGTGGAATGGAGATCCAGCGCAAGGATACGGTCTGCACCGGCAGTGGTGAGCAGATTTGCCACCAGTTTGGCGGTGATGGGCACCCGCGGACGGTCTTTGCGGTCCTGACGGGCATAGCCGAAATAAGGGATCACGGCGGTAATACGGGCAGCAGATGCGCGGCGTGCAGCATCCAGCATAATGAGCAGTTCCATCAGATTTTCGTTGGTCGGGATGCAGGTCGACTGGATGATGAACGTGTCTGCATTACGCAGGCTGTCTTTGAACTGAGCGAAGATTTCCCCGTCAGGGAAACGTTCCACATTCACATGACCAAGTTCCTGTCCCAGAAAACGTGCAATTGATTCGGACAGCGAGGGGTTGGATGTCCCGCTGTACAGTCTGATGTCTCGGGCGTTGCCTTCCATAACTGACTTTTCTCCGGTTACGTTCTTGTTTGTTATTGTTTCGAAAAAACAAAACATTGCGCCGGGAGATCTTATTTCCGGGATGTGGGAGGGACACAGGGGGATACACAGAGTCATTCGACACCGGAACTGCTTTCTTTTGAATCATTCCGGCAGAATGATATTGTGTGAACCTTATGGCCCCGCCGCATAGCGGAAATCGGATCCGTTTCCGGATCAAGGCTCTGCATTTTCTTTTGTTACTTCCTTATAATATAGCACAAATCTTTTAAAATGCAAGCAATTCTCTGTTTTTTTTCATTTTTTTACTGATTTCCGGGGAACAAAGTACGGAGACCGGGGTGGTCCGGAGCCGTTTCGCGGACCTGTCGGACCAGATCATTTGCCCGGTCCGGTTCGCCGGTTTGGAACAGAATATAAGCCAGGTCCAGTTTCCGTTGCGGGTCCGCAGGATCCAGCATCACTGCCCGTTCCAGTTGTTCTTTTGCACCGGCAGTGTCACCTTTTTCCATCAGCAGGATCGCCAGATTACGGCATGGTTGCGGGGAAAGCGGATCCTTTTTCAGTGCGATACGGTAATATTCTTCCGCCAGATCGGCACGTCCGGAACGCTGTAAAAGGGTCCCGGCGTTGAAATATGCGGTGGCTGCGACAGGACCGGCAGCCGTTTTGACCGCGTTCATATAACAGGCATAAGCGGTTGCGGGATCGCCTTTTTCCTCTGCGATCCTGCCCAGATTCAAGTGCGTGTTCGGGTTCTCCGGGAAGATGTTCAACGCATTCCGGAATGCACGCTCCGCCTTTACCGGGTCGTTCTGTTTCTGATAAAGGGTCCCCAGGAGATTACACATGGCGGAATCGGGAGTGCGGATCGCGGACAATGTGGCGATGGCATTTCTTGTATCTCCGGCGAGATCAAAGGACTGCGCCAGAATAAACCGGGCGGTATCCCGTTCCTTTTCCCGGGTATCGGGTCCGCCGTACGCAAACAGCAGAAAGACCGGGAGCAGATAAAGCAGATGCCATTTCTGTTTCATGCGGGTGATGAGTCCCGGGAGTGCGGCGGCAAAAGACATCATGGCGACCATGAGCAGGATCCGGTATCGTCCGGCAGTGACCAGAAGGATCTGGGATATCCAGATACTGAAAAAGAGGATCAGGAACGGCAGATATCGGATCCGTTCCCTGCGACGGGTGAGGATACAGAGAAGTCCGGCAAGCCCCGGGATCAACAGGAATATGGGAGCATACCGGGCGACTTTATGCAGGAAGATCAAATCCAGCGGGGTGACATCCGACCATGTGGTGAAGTCCCGGTAGTGCAATGCGAGGTGTGTTTTTTTCAGAAGCAGGAGGATCCAATTGCCGGGATGATTCCGGATAAACTGCAATGCTTCGGTGCGGAATCCGGCATCATCGTGAGCGGCATGGGCTTTGTTCCATGGATCGCCGGGGGGAATCATACAGGTCCCGTCGGCATTTGCGGAATTCCCCAGATAGAAGTTGAAACCGGAATTCTGCTGAATGAAAACGGGTTTTCCGGCATCGTGACTGCGCATCACGGAGACGGGGATCAGCAAAATGACAAGGGGGACCGCAAAGCGGAGGAGGTGTTTCCACTTTTTCCGGCAGAGCATCCAGAGTCCGGCGCCGGCGGCAAAAAAGAGAGCCACGGGATGACACAATGCCGCGAGACCGGTTGCGGACCCGGAGAAAAGATACTGTCGTTTATGAAAGAACCAGAGCGTGGGAGCCATCATGATAAGGAGCAGATTTTCACTGTAAAAATCGGACTGCCACAGGATGAACGGAGGATATACTGCGTAGAGGAGGAAAAAGAAATCCGCCGTGCGCCGGTTTGTGCGTTCGACAAGAATCTGCCGGATCAACAATCCGCACGCCAGCACCAGGAACGACTGGATCAGGCGCATAGCGAAATAAGAACCGCCGGTGATGATATGCAATAATGCCAGGAAATATCCGTACAACGGGCCATGAATCTGTTCCTGGGCTGGCATGGAGATGCCCTGCAGGATACATTGCATGTGGCGGATGTATTCGCCGATATCGGGTCCGCAAGGATTATCACACAATGGCAGAGCGGCAAAAGAAATGAGGTAAGCGACACGGCAAATCATGCCGGTAAACAGGATCAACAGAGGTATCTGCCAGTGACGGTATTTCTCACACATAAGTGCAGAGGATCGTTACGTTATCCCGTGCGCCGTCCCGGAGAGTGGCACGGAGCAGGGCTTTGACCGCGGAATCGGGATCGGCGGCTTTTTCGACTTCAGCAAGAATATCCGAAGCGAGAAGATGTTCCGTCAAACCATCGGAGCATACAACGAACCGGTCACCGGCGACCCGTTCATGGACCTTCACATCGGGTTCACATTCTTCCGTGGGGCCTACGGACCGCAGGATCACATGGGCGAGAGGATGATCTTTTGCTTTTTCGGGGGCGAGCGTACCCTGTCGTATGAACTGGGAAATATAACTGTGATCTTCGGTCAGCTGCTGGATTTCATGATTACGGACACGATATATCCGGCTGTCACCGAGGTGCAGTGTAATAACATGTTCAGGGAGGACCGTCAGGAGAGCCAGAGTGGATCCCATGGGCAGTTTGTTTCCGGAAGAAAGATTCACCTGGTAGATCTTCTGATTGATACGGATCACGGCTTGTTCGAGATCTTTTGCGACCTGTTCGGGATCGGTTGGGAGTTTCTGCTGATATTCCCGCCAGAAAGTGAGGAGAAGCTGCACCAGAAGACGGCTTGCCAGATCTCCGTTTCCGTGTCCGCCGATGCCATCTGCCACCACCAGGAACCGGCTTCCGTTATTCTGTGAGAGATAAGTACCGAAGGCATCTTCGTTGACATGCCGTGAGAACCCGGGGTGAGAATCGGCGGCGATGATCCCGGCATTATGTTCCGGTTCGCAGCAAATGGTTTGCGTTTTTTCCGGGTCGCCATCGAGTGCATGAAGGAACTTCCCCATTTTTTCTGTTTTCCGGGGATTGCATCCTGTTGTTTGATCGCGTTCCGTCATATCTGCTCCTCTGCTGTTATTCCTTATTATACTCCACATCCTGCGGATTGCAAATCTTGTTCCGGAAAAAAGAATCAAATACTACAAAAAAAGCTCCGAGGAAAGATACCAGAAGAAATACACCGGTGTAAAGCAGGGGTATTGCCGCCGCTTCCGTTTCCGGCAAACCACTGCCCTGCAATAACATTTTTGTCACGACATCCCGGGTCCCGATCCCGCCGTTGGTCAGCGGGATCGCGGCGATGGTATTGCTGATATTGGATGTGAGGAAAATGCGGCTCCAATCGGGGACAGTTTCCGTTGTTCCGCGTACCAGGAACCACAGACTTTGTGCAAGAAGGGGAAAAAAGATCAGAACGGTGGCGAAGATCCAGCCGCAAAGCTGTTTCCAATATACCCGATACATTGCAGTGGCTTCCGCCGCTTTGGTGAAGGAACCTTTGGAAAACTTGTCAAGCAGTTCCAGACACCGTTTGATCCAGCCGAAACGATAGAAATAATCATGAAAAAAGATCATGATACATGCCAGAAGGACACCGGCGCAAACCGCTGCGATCGTATACAGAAAATATTGCTGCTGACGGGAAAATTCGTGAAAGGCCGGGAGACACCATACGCAGGAAAACAAGGTGGCAATGACCAGTGCCGTAAGCCCGCATAAACGATCCATGAGAATGGTGAAAACGCCGATGAATTTTTGTCCGGCGGGAGCCCGTTTTGCCAGAATTCCCGCTTTAATCAGATCGCCGCCCACCGATCCGCCGGGGATGAACAGCGTATAAAATACGCCTTGCATACAAAGTGAAATGGCTTCGGCAAACGGGACTTTCAACCCGGCGTACCGGAGCAGAGACCACCAGCGGATCCCGGTAAGCAGGATCTGACAAAGCATACACACGCCCGCCATCACCGGGTAAATGAGAGGAACCGCTGTAATATCCAGAATGGTCACGCCGTTCCGCATGATCAGCCAGGTGAGGATCCCGGCGGCAAATCCCGCTTTGAGTAAGAAAAGAGCAACGCGTTTCAGCATGAAGAAAGAGGTCCTCCGGTCATTTGACGGCGCAAGCCTTCATAGACAACGATCCCGGTGGAGTTTGCCAGATTCAGACTCCGGTGGAAATTGCCGGGCATGGGAATGGTATAAAAATACGGCGCATAACGTTCATGCAGGAAATCCGGCAAGCCGTGTCCTTCGCTGCCGAAGATAAGGAAGGACCCCGGCTCCATGGGACAATCCCAATAAGTCTTTGTCCCTTTCGTGGAATAGAAGTACATACGCCGTTCACCGGCATATTCAGCGAACGCCTCCCAATCTTTATGGATGGTACAGTCCACATGCTTCCAGTAATCCATTCCGGCACGCCGTAAATGTTTATCATCGAATGAGAAGGAAATGGGTTCGATGAGATGCAGGCGGCATCCGGTACAACATGCGATGCGACCGATATTCCCGGTATTCTGCGGGATCTCGGGGGCAAACAGAACGATTTCAAACAACGGATAATCAGCCATCAGATCTCACATCCTTCCAAAATGGAGAGCACATAACGCATTTCCCGCGCCATGGCGTGTTCTCTGCCGCCCTCTTTCAAATGGGCGGGCATTACATCATAAGTATAAGTTTCCAGTTCCAGATTCACGCCTTCGGGTGCTGCCTTCCAGGCTTCCAGAACAGCATGAAGTTCTTTCTTTTCCGCATACAGACCCGGCGCGATCTCATCGGCAAATACCGGCACATGATAATGTGAGATCCAGGTACGGTCACGATTCGCCCGGTCCGCCAGCGCATCGGGCAGGTCCGCATATTTCTTTTCCATGCCGCCGGAGACAGAGGGGATCCGGGTCTGATGAAGATACACACCATCGGTGAATTCAGCGGCAAGCCGTTCTTTCGAGGCTTCCCCTTCCGCACGCAGCGCCGCACTCAACTGGATTTTCGGGATCGGCACCCCGGCGGACTGCAGCAGACGATATCCGGCGCCGGGTTCATCCCCCAGCAATTCCTGATGACAGGTATCGTAACAGACTCCGACCCAATCCGCCCGGTCATCTCCGCGCATATAACGGTCATAGAACGCCAGAAATTCCCGGGGCGATTCCCAGGCACAATCCGGTTCCATTTCCACGGCGAGACGGATCCGGCGTCCGGTCCGGTCATAAAGACGGCGCAGGTGATCCCCTGCCTGCAGAAGATGTTCCGCGGCATCACGCCAGAGCGTTTCGGGGAACTCCGGACCGTATCCGCCGGGAAGGGTGGAGATGGAACCGGATTGTTCCTCCGGCAGAAGCAATGCCAGGATATCGGCGACGGCACAGGTATATTCCAGACGGTCCTGCGTGGTCCAGTCCGGATGATACACCGCGGTCTTGACCGTGGTCCCGTGGAACACGCCGTATGGGAAAGCGTTGGCGGTATAAGCATAGAATCCGAGGTCACGGATCCGTGCGGCGAAATCTTTTTCGAGATGCTGTTTTTTCAACATGGAAACGGTGGGTGCATCCAGCCAGAGTCCGGCGGGGAATGGGCCATCCACAGCCGGGACTTTCCCCCGGATCACAGGAAGGAATTCCTCAAACGCGCGCATTTTTTCCTTCGGCGTGATACCGGGGAATACATTCATACAATGGCAAAGGGGATATTTCATTCCAATTCTCCTGCGGTAATGGCAATGGCTTTTTCCAGAAGGTCCGGATCCATTTCCGTCACTTCGATCTTGCTGCCGATCTCCTGCGGAAGCGTAATGTGCATCACACCGCCCAGATGTTCCCGGAATTCTTCCAGTCCTTCCAGGATCAGACGATTCCCGTTTGCAGCCCGCTGACGGAGATATTCCGTATGCACAGGCAGATGAAGTTCATCCAGCAGCGCATGCAGCCGGTCGGCGGTTTCCCGGGGAGCGATCCCCCGCAATACGGCATACATGGTATCGATCCGCATACCGTCCGCCACCGCTTCCCCGTGCCGGATCTGCGCGTTGGACATGGTCTCCATTCTGTGAGCGGACCAGTGACCGAAATCCAGGGGTCTGGCTTCCCCGTATTCAAAGGGATCCCCGTTGGTGGCGATGTGATTCATGTGCAGTTCCGCACTGCGTTGGATCACCCGGATGAGCGGATCGAGTTCGCCCTTGACGATCGGGGCGGCACATCGTTCCAGTCCGGCGAAAAAGTCTGCGTCTTTGATGGCGGCGACTTTCACGGCTTCCGCTACGGCCCCGAGACGTTCCCGCATGGGCAGCTGTTCCAGAAAACGGGAATCGGAAATGACAGCATAAGGCGGTGCGAAAGTCCCCAGCAGATTCTTTCTGCCGAATCCGTTGACCCCGTTCTTCACGCCGACTCCGGAATCACATTGGGATAACGCCGTGGTGGGGATCCGGATATGCCGTACGCCGCGATGGAACAAGGCACAGCCCAATCCAACGGCATCCAGAAACGCACCGCCGCCGATGGCTGCCGCACAGGATTGACGGCATACTTTCCCCAGAAGCAATTCTTCGCACACCTTCATGACAAAGGACATCTCTTTGCAGGACTCGCCGCCGGGGAGCGGGATCACGCCGGTGCAATGGAGTCCATGGGCACGGCAATACGTCCGGATGGAGTCCGGCAGAGCGGGAAATATCTTTCCCAGTTCCTCTTCGTAAAAGAAAAGGACACAGGGCAGGTCCCGTACCAGATCCGCCAGGAGCGGATTGGAAACGGCAAAGGTATCGTAAGTAAAATAACTCCGGTATTGATACCGGATCGTGAATTCGGATTCAATCATTGCCATTTTCATCTCTCAAAATTAAACATTCCGGTAAAATAATCCATCTTTTCCATTCTTTCAACTTGATTTTTCATTTTTTTGCCGTAAATTAGCAAATAATATGGTTTCATTCGTTATCGGAAAGGATTTTTTTCATGAAAAAACAACTTTTTACGCTTTTCGCAGGCACTATGCTCTGCCTCCTCGCAGCCTGCGCCACCGGACATCGTCATACCAGCAGTCAGTACGCCCCCGACGGGAAGGAACCCTCTCTTTTTCAGAAAATGTTCGGCGGACATGACAACAATCAGGTGCCCATTGAAGAATTGATCCGGTATATCATCGTGAAAACGGGCGCGACCCCGCTTTGCGATATGGAACCGGGTCCAGTGCACGCGGAACGTGGTTTCAGTGTAATGCTTGCGGGCCGTCAGGTGGCGTTCTACAAGTACAACCTGGACCGGAAAAAGATGCGCAAGAAACACGAATACATCAAAGACAATGGTTTTGTATATATTGTCGGGCGCAAATACACCGCCGAAGTCAATGGTTCCTTCGTGATGATCGACCATGACAAGAATGCGCAGAAAGATCTTCTGCTGAAAGTGTTCCGGGAATTTTAAGATTCAAACAGCCAGCTGGAAAGATAACGTTCGCCACTGTCCGGAAGAAGGACCACGATCCGTTTTCCTGCGTATTCCTGCCGTTTCGCCAATTCCAACGCGGCAAATAAGGCGGCGCCGCCCGAAATCCCGATCAGGATCCCTTCCTTCTTCGCACAATTCCGCGCTGTTTCGCCCGCTTCTTCCCACCCCACCGGGATCACTTCGTCGATCAGTGTACGGTCAAGCACGGACGGGATGAAATTTGCACCGATCCCCTGCAGTTTGTGAGGGCCGGCAGTCCCCCCGGAAAGCAAAGGAGAATCCGCAGGCTCCACCGCAATGATACGGACACCCGGGATCTGTTTTTTCAGCACATCGCCGACCCCGGTCAACGTGCCACCGGTCCCCACTCCGGCAACGAATGCATCGACTTTTTCATCGGTATCGCGGAGGATCTCCAGCGCCGTGGTCTCCCTGTGGACCTGAGCATTGGCAGGATTCTCAAACTGTCCGGGCATGAAACTGCCGGGATTTTCCGCCAGGATCTGCTGTGCTTTTGCAATGGATCCGGTCATGCCCTCCGATCCCGGTGTCAACACGATCTCCGCACCGAATGCGGCAAGGAGTTTCCGGCGTTCCAGACTCATGGTGTCCGGCATGGTGAGTATGAGATGATATCCTTTGACGGCGGCGGCGACCGCCAATCCGATCCCGGTATTTCCGCTGGTGGGCTCCACGATCAACGCGCCCGGCTTCAGAACACCGCGCCGTTCCGCATCTTCGATCATGGCGATCCCCACACGGTCCTTGGCACTGCCGCCGGGATTACGGGATTCCACTTTGACCAGCACTTCCGCAGCGGTTTGATTCAGGGAATGAATACGGACCAGCGGGGTGGACCCCACGGTTTCCAGAATGTTGTCGAAAATTTTTTCCATGAGTAACGTCTTTCTTATTTTCAAGGTGCAATCTTTCCTGCCACACCGGTTTTTACATGCTGTTTGACTATGCAGCCTTTCTTCTTCAGGCAGGAAATGATGCTGTCCGGTCCGATATAATGGGCAAGCCCCACAAGAACAAGAATATGTTCTTTCTGCGCGAGCATGGGGTAAAGCTTTTCCGCCATGTTCCGGTTCCGGTCCACAATGATCTTCTGATACATCACCGGCGTTTTTTTCCGGTTCTCCTCCACCATGGCAAGCATAACACTCTCATCGCAATCACGGAAAGCCTGGAACATTTTTTTTATTTCTTTCTGAATGATCGGTGGATCATTCGCAAATTCTTTCAGTTGTGCAAGATATTCGTCTTTGATCCCGGGATCGGAAATGATGGTAAGCTGCTGTTCATCGGTCTCCAGAGAAACCAGACGGCGCTTCCCCGCATGGGCAAGAAACGCTTTTTCCAGTCCGTATTTCGGATCATATCCCAACTGTGCGGCTCCGGCCTCCCCCAGTGCAGCAAACACCAGCCAGGGTTTCATGCGCCCCAGAACAGCCGACGGGACACGCACGCCGCATTTTTCCGTTTCCTTCAAAAACGTTCCATACAGTTCCGGGTTGTTGAAATCGGCTTCCAGAGATTGTCCGGATCCCGCCGGATACATCCCGTTCTTCAAGACAAACTGTACCGCTTTGGGAACGGAGGGATTTGCGATCTCGAAGACAAGGATATTGGATTTTTCCAAAACCTTATCATACGCAGAATCAAGAGGATAGAAAGATTTATCGGCGAGATGTACCGTTCCGGCAAGATACAGACATCCCGGGTGATCCGGGTGTGTAACACTCCAAATGAAAACGTTTTCCCCCGCCGTCAGCAGAATGGCGAACGTGAGGAAAAGACAGGAGAGCAATGTTTTCATTCAGACTCCGGGCGGTGAGGATTTATTCTTTCTTTTCTCCGTCAGCCGCTTCTTCCCCTTCTTCGGCATAAGGATCTTCGCCCATGGACCATGCATTCAGGCGTTCGATACGGGCTTCCAGTTCGGCGATCTGCGCAGAGATGGCTTCCTGTTTTGCTTCGTTCTTTTCTTTTTCGCGTTTTTTATCCAGTTTTTCGATCTGCTTGCTGATCTTATCGGTTTCTTTTTCGCATTTCTTGGAGATCTTTTCCTGGATCTTTTCCATTTTCTTGGCTATTTTTTCCGCCTTCTTGTCGGAGGCATCTTCCATTTCCTTTTCCAGTTTCTTCAATTTCTGAATATCGCGTTCAAAAGGATTCTTTTCCTTTTTCACGGGGGGCTTCTTGGCAGCAGGCTCCTCCTGTTTTGCTTCGGCATCTGCGGGGGCAGCATCATCCGCAGCATAAATCAGAGTGGAACCGGTAAGGATCATAGCGGCAGCGAGAGTAATTTTCCAGAGCTTTGACATAGGGGTTATCTCCTGTTATTTTATGATTGATTTTTCATAACAATGCCACATTTTTTTCAATTTTCAAGAAAAAAAGCAAAAAAAACGGAAAAAAAACAAAAAAAAATCGATTTTTTTCAAAAAAAAACTTTTATTTAGAAAAAATGGAGTTATGTTAGAGGTACACGGGATATTCCCGTTTTATATATAATGGAAACGGACAACAGGAAACTGGAGTTTATGTTTCGGGTATGTATTGTACCCGGACGAAAAATAATGGTTATGACTGGCGCAACGAAAGAAACAGGAAACAGAATGAGTCATACTCTGCGGCATGGATGCTGTGGAGCGTTGGCTGCTGACGCTTGCAGCATTTTTCAAACATTGCACTGATTGACAAAACTTTTATTTTTCTCCGCTGGGACATGTATCGCGATACATGAATTCCGTAACGGCAGGAAAATGCAGAACAACAACGGAACCACACCGGGCAGCACCGCGGACGCCAAGAAAGCGATCCGACGGGAGAAAATTTCGGCCCGCAAATCACTTACAGCGGAATATCGCCGTGCGGCGGATCAGGCTGTATGCCGTAATCTTGCCGAAATCGCCGGAGATTTTCAGGGAAATGTGCTGGTGGGTTATGTCACCGACGGCACCGAACCGGATGTCAATGCGGTCATGCAAACCCATCTGGATCACGGCGGCATCCTTTGCGTTCCCCGGTTTGAATCCGCCACCGATTACC
Organism: Victivallales bacterium; assembly: GCA_045592785.1. GTDB lineage: Bacteria > Verrucomicrobiota > Lentisphaeria > Victivallales > UBA1829 > RGIG8244. The sequence goes on from JAZNVL010000047.1 coordinate 18,633, forward strand.
GGATCGTAACCGTAAAGGATCTGCATTTTACCAGTTCCAAATGGGGCATCCCGGAACCCGATGCCTCCGCCCCCGAAACCGATGCCGCGCTGCTGAAAAAAGCCTTATGGCTGATCCCGGGAGTGGCGTTCGATGAATCCCTGATGCGCCTGGGAAGGGGAAAAGGCGTGTATGACCGTCTGCTGCAACATGGATTTGCACGCACAGTCGGTGTGTTTTATGAATGTCAGAAATGTGAAAAGATCCCGTCGGAATGTCATGACTGCTCGCTGGATATGATAGTGACCGAGAACGGGATTTATAAAATAAATTAACATAAAGGCGGCAGAATAAGATCTGCTGCCGGAACAGGCACACCGTTCAGGAGGTGTGCGGAAGGAGAAACAGATGGACCTGATGCATTTTATTATGCTGGGTGCAGGCGCAGCCGGTGGTATCGTTGCCGGGCTTGTGATCCAGATGGCAGTAACCCGCGTACGGGGAAACCGGATTTCCCTGGAAGCAGAGGAAAAGAAAAAGAACGCGGAACGGGAAGCCGCGCAATTACTGCGTGAAGCACGCGTGACCGCAAAAAGTGATGCGTTGAAGATCAAAGACGAAGTGGAATCCGAATTGAAGGAACGCCGCAAGGAAGTTTCGCAACAGGAAAAACGTCTGACGCAGAAAGAGGAAAACCTGGAACGGAAGACCGATGCTCTCGATGCAAAACTCCGGTCCGCCGAAAACAAGGAAAAAGAACTCGAACAGCAGCGTGAACGGCTCAAAAACAAAGAAGAAGAACTCAAAAAGACCATCTCCAAACAGGTGGATGAACTGGAACGTATCGCTTCTCTTGACCGGGAAACCGCGAAAAAGATGATCCTGGATAAACTCAAAGGCGAAGTGGAAGTCGAATGCGGCAACCTCATCCGCGATACCATGGACGAAGCAAAACAACGCTGCGAACGCGAATCCCAGCAACTGCTCATTTACGCCATCCAGCGGTATGCCGGGGATTGCACTTATGAACGCACCACCGCCACCATCCCCCTCCCCAATGACGAAATGAAGGGGCGCATTATCGGACGTGAAGGCAGAAACATCCGTTCGTTGGAAGCGGCAACGGGCGTGAACATTCTCATCGACGACACGCCGGAAGCCGTGGTCATTTCCTGTTTCGATCCCATCCGGAAAGAAACGGCACGCCGTTTGATGGAAAAACTCATTTCCGACGGCCGTATCCACCCGACCCGTATTGAAGAATTGATCAAGAAGATCCGCAAGGAAATCGACGAAGAAGTGTTCGATGCCGGGGAACGCGCCGTACTGGATTGCGGTCTCCAAGGCGTGAATAAACAGCTCATCAACCTGCTGGGACGTCTGCAATTCCGTTACAGTTTCTCCCAGAATGTGTTGAAACACTCCATCGAAACGGCTGCTTTCATGGGCACCATTGCGGCGGAACTGGGACTGGATCAGCAGAAAGCCCGCCGCATCGGTCTGTTCCACGATATCGGCAAAGCGGTTGACCATGAAATCGAAGGCACACATGCTGCCATCGGTGCGGATATCCTGCGGAAACACGGGGAAAACAAAGATGTCATCAACGCCGTTGCGGCGCACCATGGCGAAGTGGAAGCCACTTCCATTTATGCCGTGCTTGCCAATGCCTGCGACGCATTGAGCGCATCCCGTCCCGGTGCAAGAAGTGAGACCACGGAACTCTATCTGAAACGTCTGGAACAGTTGGAAAGCCTGGCAAATGAATTCAGCGGTGTGGAATCCTGTTTCGCACTGCAGGCAGGCAGAGAAGTCCGCGTCGTGGTCCAGCCGGAAAAAGTTTCCGAAGCACAGGCACAGGTCCTCGCACGGGATCTGGCAATGCGCATCGAAAAAGAAATGAACTACCCCGGTCAGATCAAAGTCACTATCATCCGCGAAACACGGTCCGTGGAATATGCAAAATAAGTTGGAACTTTTCCGCACCCGGTTCCGGAAACATGTGGAGACCTTCGCTCAACCCGACGGCTCCTTTCCGGTACCGGTACAGCAGAAAATGGATCATACAGAGGAAGTCTGCGCCATAACGGAAGTGTTATCGGCGCAGGAAGGCGTTTCAGAGCATGATGCCTTCCTTTTCTCTGTATGTGCTTTGTTTCACGATATTTCCCGTTTCGAACAATACGCAGGATTCGGCACGTTCCGGGATGCGGAGTCCTTCGATCACGGCGACCGCAGCGCGGAGATCCTCACAGAGAGCGCGTTCCTCGCCGAACTGGATGAAACAGAACGCGAGATCGTGATCCAGGCGATCCGCAGTCATAACAAACTTGCGATCCTGCCGGACATCCGTCCGGATGCGATCCCCGCCGCCAAAATGGTGCGCGATGCCGATAAGTTGAGTATTCTCAATGTGATATATGGATTCTTTTCGGGGATCGTCCCCCGGGATCCCACACTGAAACTGGATCTCCCGGAGACTCCGGGGTATTCCGAAAAAATCATGAATGAAGTTCAGAACGGTATCCCCGTGGACTATCATTTTCTGCGGAACGTCAATGACTTTCTGCTTGCGCTTTTCGGCTGGGTGGCGGATTTCAATTACAACGCATCGCACCGGTACGCGCTGGAACATAAACAATACGAACATCTGGCGGAACTGCTGCCCGATGATCCGGAAGTGCAGAAGGTCCTGTCTCTGACACAGGAACGTTTGCGCGCAGGGAGAAGAACGTCATGAGTCTGCTGCGTGTGGAAGATCTCCGGAAATATTACCCCGTATCCACCGGTCTGTTCTCCAAACCGAAACAGGTCCGCGCAGTGGACGGGATCTCGTTTCATCTGGATGCCGGGGAGACCCTGGGACTGGTGGGGGAAAGCGGATGCGGGAAAAGTACCCTCGCCCGTGTTCTGCTCCGTCTGGAAGATCCCACGGAAGGCAAAGTCTTCCTTGATAACGAAGATCTTTGTCTGCTGCGGGGAGAAGCCTTACGGAAAAAACGGGGCTCGTTCCAGATGATCTTTCAGGATCCCTATGGCTCGCTGAACCCGAAAATGAGTATATATTCCGCCTTGGAGGAACCCCTGTTGCTCCATACGGATCTGGATCCCGCCGGAAGAAGTCAGCGCATTACAGAACTGCTGGAAATGGTGGGACTGGATCCCGGATATGCCCGGCGGTTCCCTCATCAATTCAGCGGCGGACAACGGCAGCGGATCGGGATCGCGCGCGCGTTGGCGGTGAATCCGCGGTTCATCATCGCAGACGAACCGGTTTCCGCGCTGGATGTGAGTGTGCAGGCGCAGATCGTGAATCTGCTCCGGGATATTCAGGAAAAAACCGGAGTCGCATTCCTCTTTATTGCGCATGACCTGGCTGTGGTGGAACACATCAGTCGCCGGATCATGGTTATGTATCTGGGCAAACTCGCGGAAAGCGCACCCAGTCATGAATTATGCAGTCATCCGCGGCATCCTTACACCAAAGCATTGCTTTCTGCCGTGCCCGGGATCAATAACCGGAACAGAAAACGGATGCTGCTTACCGGGGATGTGCCTTCTCCCCTGGATCCGCCCGCAGGATGCCGGTTCCATACACGCTGTCCTTTCGCGCAGAAATGCTGTGCTGAAGTGGAACCGCAATGGCGTGAAGTCGCACCCGGACACCATTGCGCCTGTCATTTCCCCCTGGCGGACTGAACGTATTTGAAAAAAAGACAAAACGTTGCTGTATGAGCTGAAAAATATCAATTTCCAGCGGAGTAATAATGGGTACGGAAGGCGTGGATCGCTTTGGTAAGGTCATCGAGTTCCCGGTCGGGGATTTTTTTACCTGCTCTGCATGCCCGGATGGCAGGGAAGAAATGATCCTTTTCAAAGAGTGAAGCCGCGAACAGGACCTGTTTCTGTTCATCGGCAGTCATTTTTGCTATTTGCGGGATGAGGATCTCTTCGAGGACATCCAGATCTTTCCATTCGATACGGGAACCGATTTTCAGATAATTAAAGACGATGACCCCTTTTTCGGTCATACTTCTGTATCTTCCGAACGGGATACATTTACTTCTCATCTGCTTGAGGAGAGTCACGGGATGTTCGATAAGATGTGCCCGGTCCACGATGGGAGCAAAGCTGTGAAACAATCTGCGCTGTGATGCGGAGATGAAGTTTGTATTGCGGTATTTTTTGATTTTTTCCGCCCATTGTTTGAAATCATCGGGGGAAGCGGGTGGCGTATTGATTATTTTCTGCAAGTCTTCCTTCGCGGCTTCGGCAGCGGCTTCCTGTGCCATTCTGGCCTGCTGCCGTTCTTTTTTCAGCCGTTCGCGTTCTTCTTTCTGCCGCTTTTGTTCCGCGATGCGCTTATCGACTTCGGTCTGAAGTGTGTCGCGGTAAGCAATAAGGGTCTTTTTTTGATTATTTTCAACAAACTGGATATTGACATTTTGCATTTTTGCCATTCTGTCAGTCTGTTCCAGCTCATTGAGAAGGGAGTTTATCTGCTTGATCTTCTCCTGGATCAACGGGATATTGTCCTTATCATTCAAACCGATGTGTTTTTTCTCTTCCTGCAGCAAAATATTGATTTTGCGCCCAAGGATCTGTTTTCTTTTGTAGAAAGAAGCCTGTTTTGCAAGTTCGGTCTGTAACTCTTGAGCCTCTACGGGCGCATGATTTTTATAAGTAACACAAAACTCATTGACTCTGCTGTGTGCTTTGTCCGGAGTGAGAGATTTGATTTCCTGTTTCAGGAAATTCCATTTGGTCTTTGCCTCGTTTTTCAATGCTTTGAGCTTCATTTCCTGTGGAGAAACGGCAGGTTTGACCTTTTGTTTGGAATCGGTGACCAGAGGGGGCGTTACTTTTGCGGGACGTGGCTTCTTTTCATCTCCACCGAAAATCAGGAATCCGGTAAGAGTCAAAACGATCAAAAGAAGCAATGCCGCCAGAGAAACATAGATTTGTTTTTTATGTGTAAGATAAAAGGACGGACCGGAAATGATCTTCATCTGTGGGACATCTTTCCGCTCGCATCCGGTACTGATGCGGTTCAATTCCTCGACGACATCATTCCAGGAAGCCGGGCGGTGATCCGGTGATTTTTCCATCAGTTTATCCACCAGCATGGAAAGTTTGGCTGGGATCTTATCATTCACGGCAAGCAGGGGGCGCGGCTGACTGTTGAGCTGTTGTTCGCAAACCGTCTGCGGGGCCTCACCGGGGAACGGAGGTGCACCGGCAAAGAGATGATACAATGTTGCGCCGAAGGAATACATATCGGACTTGAAGCCGATACGTTCGACTTCACCGCGGATGACTTCGGGGGGAGCATAAGCTGGCGTTGCCATGATCTCGCCCGGCTTGAGCTGATCGGTTCTGTGATCCCGCGCCAGCCCCAGGTCCGCCAGTTTGATCTCACCATTGGAGTGCAGGATGATATTCTCCGGCTTGATGTCGCCGTGACTCATATTCATGTGATCCCAGGCATACGCCAGAGCTTCCGCGATACGGCATCCGACTTCCAGTCCGAGTTTCAACGAAAGCGGTCCGTTTTGCGACACGATGACATCCAGGTTGTCCCCATCGATGAGCTCCATGACGAAAAAACAGATTCCGTCATTTGTGACGCCTGCGTCAAATGCTTGAACGATATTGGGATGCGCCAATTTAGCGGCGGACCTTGCTTCGCGGAAAAACGCTTCGACGAACTCTCTGTCGTCAGCAAGAGTCTCTTCCAGGACTTTGAGAGCGACCTGCCGTTTGAGAGAATTCTGCTCGGCAAGATAGACAACGCCCATTCCGCCGTGTCCGATTTCGCGAATGATGGTGAACCCATTGATCTCCATCCCGGCAGAAAAGATCTTCCGGTTGGATAACTCGGCGAGACAAGCGGGGCATTTCGGGGTGTTTCCATCCGTAATCACGGCAGCCTCTTCCGCTACCGGCTGCTTGCATTTAGGACAATACAACATATCCGGTACACCTCACAGGATCATCAATCGCTGCCGCGTCCGAATCCGGCTTGCGGCATGGCAGAAAGTGAAACAAAGACAGAGAAGTAATGATCCCGTTCTTTATGTTTGCCGTCACGCTCCGTTTTGAGTCCGCCCACAGCGATCACATCGATACAGTGGAACCTGCGTTTCAAAGCGAGGCTGATGTCAGACATCAATGCGGCATCCACATCATAAGAAAGGGAGAAACTTCCATTGAGATGCTTGTCGATGATGGAAGGGAAATCAAGAGTGAAAGTCAGATCCTGTGACCGCTCGAACCGATTGATGAACATATCAGTTGCGCTGATTGCAGAATATGTGGATCCCATGGAGTAGGGAATACGCTGGATGTAATCATCGGAATACTCATAGGAAGCCGCGATGCGCCATTCCGGTGCGATCTGATAGGAAATCGAGTTGTACCACCGGTTGATGTACTTCCAATTCAGCCCCGGACGCCCTGCATTACCTTTTCCGCGCATGACATCGGAATCATGGGAGTTATTCTGTCCCATATCAAGCAGGATATCGGACGTAAAGGTAAAGCCTGGGAAGAGATTCAACCGGAGTACGGTCCCGAAGTCACCGATATGATCGAAACCGCTTTCTTTGTGGAAGAAACAATCCCAGTAATTTTCCAGATATGCAATTTCCTGGATTTGATTATTTCTTCTGGTTTGAAGTCGGTTGATCAACCCGAGCCGAATCACATTCTGTTCGGAAATGCGGTCGATCTCATCGAAATAATAAATATTTTCGCGGTCGAGATTGGTTTTCGGAATATATGTGTAATTCAAGTATGGCTGAACGACATGCCGCAATCCATCCAGGTTCATGTAAGCATTTTTAACATTCTGCCAGGAACGGTAGAACTTCGTATTTGCTTCCACGCCGATTTCAGTGGCGAACCGCATTTTGGAACCGCCTTTGCTGTCGTAAGCGGAGGCTTTGGGTGTAGGCTGACCATCCACCATATCAATGACAAACATATCATTCAAATCTTTATCCGTGATATCCTTTTTGGATGTTCTGGAGTATGCAGTCATACGGAATCCTGCACGGGGGATAATATTGATATTCAGGAGGTTGATGGGATAGTACAACATGTGGAGCGAGTCAAATCTGCCAGTCTCATAATCTTGCAGTTCGCCCAGTTTCGGGTTGGTCCGCGGGCGGTCAAACTCACGCCAACGCATGCGCAGATAATCGAAACTCGTTTCCCCCTGATAATAGAAATTCCCGAACAATTCCTGCCGCTGGAAATCCAAACGCAGCTCGGGAAGCCGTTCCACCGCAGTCGCAAAGGAATTGACACGGAAGGTACTGTAAACGGAAGCAGTGAAACGTTCATGCTGATATTCCAGAGATGCAAAAGAAGGCGGTTCCAAATCGGATTTGTAACGGCTGGAAAAGTAATCGTTGAGGAAATTGTAGTCACTGATAATATCCAACTGACCGCGGAAATCCAAATTGGGGAGCAGGTGCGTCAGATTGGCGATACGGAATTCGTAACGGTAGTGGGGTATTTCGAGACGGGAATTATTGATCGCCCATTTCTTATGTTTGTCGTCGTCATCCTCCCATTCCTGGTAAGGATGCCAATCCCGCAGTCCGTAAAACATCATTTCAGTGGAGGATTCCGCCGTTTTGAAGTCAAGTCCCACCCCGTAAGCGAAACCGCGTTCAGAATAGAAGTCCAACATGAGGTTGGCACTCAAATAAGGTTCATCCATCAGATGGAACTGCTTGGTGGTACGGTAATAATAACCCCAATCGGAAGTTTCCCCGAATTCGATATATCCGCCGAAAGAACTCAAATCGCGTGGTTTATGAAGAACGGGAATCCACAGGACGGGTACGCCGTAAATCTCGACAAAGTTATTGAACGTCCAGAGGCTGTGATCACTGTGGTCGGCGTTGTAATTGAAAATCCCGCGGTTTGCCTGACGGGGGGAGATCGTCGCCTTTTTAGCAAAAATGGCATAGTGATCGTGATCATCCTGCAAATATTCGCAAGTGGTGAATTTGGTATCACGCACCGTGAATGTGCCATCGAAAAGACGTTCCGCGTATTTCCCGGTGCATGAAAGAGGTCCCACTTTCATGGCAAAATTCCGGAATTGGATCGTACCGGTTTTCAAATTTCCGGCGATGCGTTCCGCTTTAAGATACACACTGCTGGAAGTGACTTTGACCTTGACCAACTGTTCACCCGCCGGATTAGTCACATAGCCTTCAAGTTCCACCCGGATCACAGGATCCTGCAACATTTTTTCATATTCAGCAAGGGAAACATTCTTTCGTGTGATCTCCTGGATCTGAACGGTCACATTGCCAGCCATTTCCATATCTTCCGACACATGATTTACAATTGCCTTATCCGCAGTAAATTGCATCCCCTGCATCTGAATTACTACATGTCCGGTCGCAACTACATTGTCCCCGACATATTCGTAACGGTCGGCAGCGGCATCCACTTTGCCACCCTTCCCCTTGAAAAAGTCTTCAGGACCGGCATGCAAATGAATACAGAGCAATCCGGCGAATACGGCGAACAGCCATTTCCGGGCTCCGGAGATTGACGAAGAATTACAGATCATACCCATATACGATGCTCTTATTTCTAATTTTATTTAAAACATACTGGCTGAAATATAGCATGGAAAGTGAAATTTTCCAATCTTTTTTTGCATATTTCACCTGTTTTTTTCAGATTTTTTACGAAAAATGAGCCCTTTCCGAAAAGAATATCCTGTTTTTTTCGGATTCTTATGGGCATTTTCACTTTTTTATGGAAGGAAAACCGCCCTGAAATCCAAAACCTAACATGGATACCACAAACATGACTGCCATTCAGAAATTCAAACATGCCATGAAAAAAATCTTCTTCCCGGAGGATGAAGTCAAACCATCGTCAAGCTCTTCCAATCTCACAAGCAGGACCGGCGGAACTCCAGCCGATCTTCCACTGCCTTCCCCTTCTCTTCCGTCCGGATACAATGATCCCTCTGCCGCATCCGGCGGAGGGATGATATTTTCTCCCGATTCCATCTCCACTGCTTCCGCGTATCCGCCGTCAGATACGCAACACACCGTTTCTGAATCAACATTTTCTGATCCGTCAGTTATCCGACAGAATATTGTCAATAATTATGAAGTAACTGATTATCATAGTCTAACAGAACATTCCATACATCCGTCATTTTTGACTGACCGCAATTTTTCCCCGGGATCCATACCCACGGAAATGCAGAAAAATGAACCACTGTCAAACAGCATGTCATTTCCGTTTTCCACGCCGTCAGACCGCGATACTGCCAGCAGAATGCAGCAATGGGAAGAACTGTTATTGACGGCGGATGCACCGGGCGGGATGACGGAACGCGGCGATTTTACCGCGTTGCCGTCACCCCCCGGCGGCGGAGAACTCAATGAGATGTTGACCCGAATCACAGAAACCGCGGAAGGCGTAGCAGCCATCAGCGAAACCCTTCGCAACTTTGAACAGGAGTTTTATACCTGATGATACATAAACGATTTAATTCAGAAGAAGTTAACCAGAGTTCGTCAAAAAAGACGGTAAAAGTGACGTATTATGCAACGACCTTTTCCGAACTGGAAGATTTCATTTCCGCCAACTTTCCGGAGGGACGTGACAGCGAAATCGGCGAAGTAACCCAAAATCATTTTTATCGGACCGGCAATACCTGGTACTGTGATGTGACCGGCGAATTTGATCTTGCGCCCAATGGTTTGGTCATTCATTACAACAACCGGAAAGAACAAGCCAAACCGCAGAAACACTCCCTTTGCACCGTTTGTATTCCTTTGGAACTGAACCGACTTGATAATTACCGTACACACTGGGATCATTATCTGTGGGCGGCAGCGGATTCGCTGGATTCCGTCATCGCAGTCCCTTCCCCGGCTCTGGAAGCAACAACAAGCTGCCGTTTTTATACGGGTGAAACCTGTTTTGCCTGGACCCGTCAGAATCAGCCTCCGGGCGAGCCTTTGGAATCCGGGAAGTACTGGATCGCCGTAAAAAGTCCTTCCAAGCCCGGCGTGAAGACCGTGGAATATTTCACTTATCAGATCACGGAATCCGGCGAATACAACAGCGAATCGGCGGCGTATTGGGCAGTGAAGGAGATCCTGAACGGTGTGCAAACCAAACCGCTGTTGGGAACAATGGGCGTTTCCGGAAACGGAAACTGGAAACTGAATCATGCCTCCATCCGTCACAATGGTAAGGTGTGGTTGGCGGAATGTATCTGGACTTTTCTGCCCGGCGGCTGGGATCCGGATTTGTATCCGCCAATGGTAAATGATTTAACATGAGGTTATTATGAAAGAGATCAACCCGATACCAAAAGGATTACGCCCCTGTGGTGCGATCCGGGATAAAGTACAGGAGATCGTGGCGTATCTGCAAACCTGCCGGATTGCACCCGGCAACGGAATCCAATTACTGGAAACACCTTCCGGGATCATTATTTCCTGCAGCAATGAAACGCAGGAGATGGTCCGGCAGCAAGCCGTTTCCTCTTCTTCATGGGTCCCCGCCCGGGTCAAAAGCGGGTCCGCCGAAAAAGGTTATACCGTGGACTTGTACGAGCGCGGGAAAGATAACGGCATCACGACAAGCGATGTCACCGTCTTCCTGCCCTATGCCATGTATGGTGCCGCGATCCCCGCCGGCTCTTGGATCATGGTCACGCAATCGCAGACCATTGTCATCCCCGATGAGGAGGGCAGCGTATGAGTTTCATTCTGCACCCCGGCGTTTTGACAACGGAAGAACTGCCGCCGTATTACGATGTGATCAGCGGATGGTCCGATAAGATGTCTGCCGGATACATCGGGAAACGTTTCTTTATCGGGACCGGCAAGGACGAAGGACTTTTTCTTTTCATGCGCAACGGCAAGTGGACCATCGCCGCCGATATTATGCCCGACATCCGCATCGTTCCGAAGAATATCACGCTCAAACCAAACTGCCGGAAACGGTATGGATTCCGGACCGGTATGTCCTGTATCTGGGAATATGTGTCCGGCAGTACGTCATGGTATCTTTTCCGTTCCGGAACAGGGTGGGTCCTGCGGTCTTCCGCGCCATCGTCCGCACCCGTTATCCCCCCGGATTCCAATTTTTACAGCATTAAACAGGATTACTGGACCGGCAGCAGTGGCAATATCCCCGAAGAGGACGATGTGTTCCATAATGCCAACGACTATTCCAAAACCATGACATTGCGACCGTCATTCCCCCGCTGGGAGTTTCAGGGGACCAGTGAACCCTACATTCTCCCCGCCGGAACGTTCCAGCCCGTTGACGGCGCGAGGGGGATCCGCACGGTCGGAACTCCGGTGAAGAATGAATCCGGCGCGATCACCGGGTACGTCATCACCGAAAAGAAGAAAACCGTTTACATGGGAGAAGTTGCGATATGCCGGTAAATCCTTTTCCGCAGTCCTGGGACGATTGCGGCATGAACTGGAACGATCCGGATCCGCTGAACATCACCTACCATTACGCCATACAAGCCGCGATCAACGAACGGCAAATGGCGGCATGGCGCAGCACGTTCCACGGCAGTTCTCCGTTCACGCAGTTCGGGGATGATATGGTCCCCTGCGCCGATCTTTTTGAGGCGTATACTTACCGGATGCGGGAATTATGGAGTATGGTCTATCTCCGGGAAGATTTCATGAACTGTACGAGTACGTTCAATGATTCCGCGGATAAACCGCCCCGCATGGATGAATGGAACCGCATTGCTTCCATCCAGACCGTCACGCCCGGCAGTACCATTTACGAAATGAAGGAGTGTATGATCCAGTTGAAACATTATCTGGACCGGATGACTCTCTTTGATACACTGGTCAACTGCGGCAAACAGAGCAGATATGGAAGTGCATCATTAAATTACATGCAGGAGAGAGAATGGTCCGAGGAAGAACGGGAAAAATACGTCCGGGAAACCGCCGTTCAGGAGTATTACGACTACATTAACGAACCGGAATATAATCGCAATACCATAGATCGTTTTGAAAATTCAACGTATCTGACTGCCCGTTTTTCCGCGAGTGTTTCAAAGTATTATGAATACGAAGGTGCAGCAAGATATAACTTTTCCGCTTCGGCTTCAATGAACGACGGTGGCGTACAGTTCATTCAGGTCCGCAGTTTCGCGCGACCGAAACTCCTGTGTCTGGTGAAGCCCGGGATCAATTCCAGCAGTGACGGTGTGTTTTATGACTTCGGTACCGGGTTCCGGCAAAACGTGAACACCGTTCTGGATTACGGGCAGATCCCGGAGAATAACGCCATCATGAAGATCCCCGTCCGCATCGAACCGGAAAAGGCTCTGCTGGACCCGAACATTCCTTATAATCAGGCACACACACTGCGATTGCGTGTTTACCCCGCCCTCGATTACGCCGTCGAAGGCGGATTCAAATTCTATTGAAAGGAGATTTTATGAACATTTACTACAACCTGGATAAGCAGGTCCGGTGCGACGAATTCGGCTTGACGCTCTCCAACGCCACCATGCCGCAGCTCCGGTTCAAGGAGCAGCCCCAATGGACCCTGCACATCATCCGCGATGACGGATCACACGCCGATCTCTCGCGCTGCAATGCCTTCCGCGCCGCCGTGGACGTGGATTACTCCGCCGAGACCACGCCTCTCATCCGGACCCTGAACGATAAGATCGACAAGGCGCAGAAAGCCGACGGTATCCTCTCCATCCCCATGGATACCAACACCGTCACCTTCGCCGATGCCATCGCCAACGTAAACGGCACGAAAAACGCCTATTTCGAACTCTGGGGACTGGATGAAAACACCGTCCCGGTCCTGTACGTCATGTTCCAGATCAAGATCGCAAACGTCATCGATCCCGACGGCGGAGAACCGCCCGTCGATGTCGAAAGCGATTACGCCACCATGTCCGAATTCGCCGCCGTCATCGCCGCCGGGGACGAGATCCAGTTCACCGCCAATACCGCATCGGAATCCGCCGCGCACACCACGCAGACCGATTCTGATACCCATTACCGGTTCCGCAATGCCGTGGCACAAGGCGACTGGTCCCCCTGGATCAAACTCCCGAAAGGCGTAAAAGGCGATACCGGAAGTGCCGGGAAAGACGGCGTCAGCATCGATACCGTAAAGCAGACCACCACCTCCACCGTTTCCGGCGGAACGAACGTGGTCACTGTCACGCTCTCCGACGGTTCACAGTTCAGTTTCAACGTCTGGAACGGCGCACAGGGCGAAAAAGGCGACACCGGAGAAAAAGGCGCGACCGGCGACGCGTTCCATTTCGATGCCATCGGCACACTCGCCGAAAAGGATGCGTATAACGACGAAGCCGCCGGATTCGCTTACCTTGATACCGAAAACGGAAACATCTACATCAAAAACTCCGAGACCTCCGCCGACTGGACTGACCCGATCCCCTTCCGTGGCGAACGTGGGTCGGACGGGGTAAGTATCACAAGCGTGGAACAGACTACCACGTCCACCGCATCCGAGGGGACGAACGTTATCACCGTTACACTCTCCGACGGGCAGACCTTCTCGTTCACTGTAAAGAACGGGGCAGCCGGGAAAACGGGCGAAAAAGGCGATGCCGGAACACCCGGCGTTCAGGGTCCCGCCGGAGAAAACGGGCTCACCCCTTACATCGGCACGAATAAAAACTGGTGGGTCGGCACGGAAGATACCGGAGTCCTGGCGGAAGGCTCCAACCTGTTCGCCAACGGTGTGCCGCCCTTCGAATTTACCGCCGCCGATCTCACCGACGGCATCCTCTCCCGGACGTTCGCCGATCTGGGAATTGATTCCGCTCTCCCCGTCTCGGTCAACATCATCGACGGCAACGGAGTCATCATGGATGGTGACGTCCGTCTCGCCATGATCTGGACCGATACCGGACTGGACGTGGACCTCACGCAGTTTGAAGCCGTGAACGGCACCTGGAAACTGGTCTTCGCTGGCGGTACGAAAGTGGAAGGTGGCGGCGGGTCCGGATCCGGAAACGGATATCTCCGTTCTTTCACCGCGGCATCCCTGACCGCACAAAGCAGCGGATGGTATATCGCAACGGCAAGCGACATCACCATCACCCTGCCGTCCGGAAATACCGGGCGATATGTAAGAATAAGCACCACCGCCACCGCAAACAACGTCGTCATCGCACCCGCAAGCGGCGCGACCATTGACGGCGACAGCGAGGGCTTGACCATTGATAAAACATCCGGCACGACTGAACTCTTCTGGAACGGTACCGGCTGGATCGTCATCGAAGCGAAATAAGGAGAAAATACCATGGCAAAACTAATGCTGAACACCCGCACCCTGCAAGCGATCAGGAACGGACTCGCCCGGTTCGATACGGAAACACTCATGATCGAGATCCTGCTGGAATCCGGCGAATGGGTGGAAGCCGGGCTGCTCGTCGATGCCGCCGATACCGTCACAAATGCCGGCACCGTGAAACAGGCGGAGAACGTCGAAAATGCGGAAAATGTGGAAAATGTGACAACCTACAATATGTATACCGTCTCCGAAGGCGATGTCATGATGGTCCTGACCCAGGCGGAATACGATTCCATCACCGATAAAGACGAAAACATGATTTACATCATAAAGGATGAATGATTATGGATGTACGGTTAGGTGACACACGGATAAAATCCATCTATAAGGGCGAAACACCCATCCCCGGAATCCAAATCGGCAGTCAACTCTGGCACGGAAGCGAAGGACACATCATTTCATCCGGTGTGGACATCGGAAAAGTATGGTATAACGGGGTGACTTCGGGAAACGAAACCGTGGTCGTTTCATCCGGTGGAAAGTGTTATAATCTTTCGGTGATTGACAACTGGCATTACCATGTGAGCGTGGAAAGCGGAGGGGAAGTCGACCACACCACGATCACCAGTTTGGGACATGTGTATGTTTCATCCGGCGGACGGGCTTATAATACCTCTCTGTACGCAAACGGCTATCTCTATATCTCCAATGGCGGGATAGCCAGCAACGCAGAACTGATCGGACTTTCGTTGAGCTGTATCCACGTCAGAAACGGCGGAAAACTCTACAATGCTACCGCCCGCAGCGTTGAAAAGATTGTCAGCCAATGGCACTCGAATATCCACGTCTCTTACGGAGGAGTGGCAAGCGGACTGATTATTGAAAGCAACGCACAGCTGGTCATCTCTTCCGGCGGCACAGCCCTCGCCGTCACATCCCGAACCGGAGCCGAAATCACCGTCTCATTCGGCGGATACATCGAATACACATAAGGAGAAACCATGAAATATTTGACTGACTACATTCCGGCAACATCATCATCTGACGGATATGTTGTGATAGAAGAAGATGGCGTACTGAAAGCGCAGAAACTCACATTTGATGGAACTACTGCAACTCCGAGTGGAGAAGCAGAAACTATCACTGGCACAGGCTTGTTTCCTACTGGCATGGATGAACCTGCATATAATGGAGGTGGCGGTGTTTCCTCCATGAAGTTCTATCAATGTACGACTGTTGATACGGAAAGCAAAACGTGGTCTGGAAAAGAGCTGGTGCTGACTGACGGCGTTTATTCTGTATCGGAAACGTTGACAGATGGGTTGACTTACACATCTATCACTCCTGCTGCAGGGTCTGGTTATACGGAAGATGCGCTGGTAAAAGTTGCATTTTACGCTTGCGAGATCCCTACAGACTGCGCGTTCTATATGCCGGGGGATACTTTTTATTATAAATCCGGTGAATCTTTGTGTTTAACTGACAACCCGGACGTTTCCTTTTATTCGCCATCAAGTTGTGTCAGTGCATCCGCAACGTATGATGGGGTCACGGGCTTATATTTTGGAGCATCAGGAACAGCAGGACAGACTTATATCCGAGCGGAAGGTGGTGGCAACCTTTTCGCAAAGGACGACACAACCACAAACGAAGCATCCGGTTTTTATGCCCGATACGGAGCAGGGCATCCGTGGACGTATTCCTTCTGGTTTTACCCGAACGCTGAAACAGCAATCGGGGAAGGTTTTCTTTTCACGCTCGGAAAATATGACCGTCACACATATTTAACCTTGTCTTACAACGATAGTGATGGGACTTTCAGATTAAGGAACGGTGGTGGCAATGATTCGTCTTGCTCTTGGGCAGGCTATGCAGAGCAAAATAAGTGGTGTCATCTTTGTATCACAGGAGATGATTCTGCGCACATTTTCTCGCTTTATATAAATGGCGTGTATGTTCAGACATTGACCAATACACAATATGCTATTCCGAGTGCGAACTACACTAACCCTCAATTTATATTAGGCGGACATACAAGAGGTAATGCCGGGTGGAATGTTTACGCCGCCATCGGTTGTCAAACGAATATGAAGTGGTTTAATCGAGTATTGTCGCAATCCGAAATCACCGCACTCGCATCCGAGTTCACCCCAACAGCTTAACGAAAGGAACACATAATGTCAATAAAAGAAGAAAACTTGATTCAATACTTCGGAACACTGAAAGCCGGACAACGACTTGTAAAAGTCGGCGATACATTCATGCCTGTTGGTGTCGGAGGTGCGTTCGAGCCGGGTGCAGGTGGTTCCGCAAAATTCTACAAATGCGCTTCCGTGGATACCTCTACACATACATGGAGTGGATATGAACTGGTGCTGACAGACGGCGTTTATTCTGTATCGGAAACGCTGACCTCCGGGCTTTCCTATACGTCCATCACACCCGTTGCCGGAACGGTGTACTCGGAGGATGCACTGGTAAAAGTCGCATCTTACGCTTGCGAGATCCCTATGGACGGTCTTGTTTTTTACGCTCCCCTTTCTGTAACATCCTCAACAGCGGAAACCGGGCAGACATTGACCACAGACGGAAGCATCACATATCAGACGTTCAAGGGGATTCCCTGCGCTTATTTCAACGGAAGCGGGACACGCATTTATTCATCCTCGTTCAGCACGATTTCCGGCAGTCAGCCATCCACCATGAGTTTTTGGGTGTATGTCACTGGAAAAGGCGGGAGTAACGGTGAAGCAAATATGTTCGGTTTTGGTCAATGGGATAATGGAAGGTACACTTGGACCTGGAAAAATAACCTTGTTAATATTTCGGGTTATTGTTGGGGTGATAGTAACGGTGTTGGCTACGACACCCCTGCGTATAATACATGGTATCATGTTGCGTTTGTTGTAAATCCGCCTAATCTGTATCTGTATATCAACGGTGTTTTAGTATCATCGGCAACAAATAATTCCATAAATACTGTATCGAACGGATACCCATTGGTTATGGGTGGTAATGAACAAGGTGCATCCGACAGAAACCTTATCGGCTATCTTGCCGGATGCCGCATCTATAACCGTGAGCTTTCGCAGGAAGAAATCACCGCACTTGCAAGCGAATTTACACCCACGGAATAATCCATGCGCATCCACATGAACGACCTTGACATCTCCATGAAAGTAAAGCCCAACGGGGAAACGGTATGCACCACCATTCATCACGAAGTATACCATACCCCGGACGGCACATTCACAGTCCCGCCCGGTTTCGAATCGGACGGAGCCTCCATGCCGAGATTCTTCTGGCGGCTCATCGGACACCCCTTCAGCATGGACTATCTCCGGGAAGCGATCCTTCACGATTACTTTTACCGCACACAGCCCATCACCCGGCGGCAGGCGGACCACATTTTCTTCTCACTTCTGAAAAAGAAACTCCCCCTCCGCTCCCGAATCATCCATCTCGCGCTCCGCCTCTTCGGCTGGATCGCCTGGCACAAAAACAAACAGAAAGGACACAAAATGAAATGGATCACAACCTTACTCACGGCGGCAGCTATGCTGCCGCTCACCGCATGTCTTTCCGGCACATCTTCTGTCATCACGGAATACGATGCCGCGGGCAACATTACGAAAGTCACTGAACGTTATGAATCTGTGATCAAAAGCGTGACAGATTCCACCCGGGATAAGAGTGTCATCGTCTGGGAATCGGGCTGGACGGCGTATCTCACCGCGACCGCCGCCACTGCCGAAGATCCCACGCCCACGCTCAAACTGGGTGCCGGCAAAGTGAATAAAGGAGCAATCACGCTCCACCGGGATCACAAAAATGTGCAAACCATTCTGCCCGAACTCATCCGGGCGACCCGTGACGACCTGACCGTCACGGCATCGGGAGTCACTTCCGTCAAATAAAAGAAGGGGCTGGTGCAAAACCTAATGTTTTGCGGCAGCCTCTTTTCTACGCAATTTTTTAATTATTCTCTCCATATTTATTACTTTGGGAGATTCTGCTTCAAGACCATCTGGAGCAATCCAATAATCAATTTTTCCCTTGCCTGCAATCAACGTAAAAAGTTTGCGAATATTGTATCCCAAGCAAACCAACATGCATTCGCAACTGACATTTTCCAACCCTTTTCGTCGTACTCTTTCGTAGTCCATATCCTGTTTGATCACTCCGAATACCCCCTCTACCTGTGCTGACCGATTGATTCGCATTTCAATTCCTTTCGGGGACAGTAGATTTTCTATCGCTTGTTTTCTGAATACATAAAGGTCATAACATACTTCAAAGAAACGATCTTGCCTGTTTTTGTCTTTTACAGTCTTCATGCAGTAAGGTTTGAATTTACATCTCCGGCAATTTTCGATATGGTAAAATACTGTTTCACGTCCCCGGGAGTGAGTGTTGCCATTTTGACATCTGACAGCCACTTTACCATTCAAACAGATTAAATTTTTATTTTCATCGAAATGATATAGTTCCATCCACTCTCCGCAAATCATCTTCTGCCATGTTTGAGGTTTGATATAATTTTCAATGCCTGCCGCCACCATGTATCTGTAATTATCCAACGAATAATAACCGCTATCAGCACATAATCGTCCTGGATATGTATTATAGTCTGCGTAATACTGGTCGAGTAATGGAATAAAAGTTTTTGAATCAGTTCTATTCTGCGACACAAGAAAATCCAGTATAAAGCCTTTGGAAACAATAATTTGAAGAGCGTATGCGGCGTGCATATTACTTCCAAGTCCGGAATAATAATCTGATTTCAAGCACATTGCGGTTGCATCTTTGTCGGTTTTGTAGTAAGAGTTTCTTCCGGAACCGCAAATAGCTTCTATTTCCTCATACTCCAAAGTTTTTAACAACATTTTCTTTAACGAATGAAAATCTTTGACTATCTGTGGCTGGCGATGACCGGAACCGCTGACAATAAGTATTCCAGCTTCTGAAATTTTCCGCTCAAGTTGAGAAAGATAACGGGCAACTTCTTGGGAAACAAACTCTTTCTTCCCTGGTGCTAATGGGAAGTAATTTGAAATAATTTTTCTCAAACCTTCATTCAGTCGCTCATGCCTTTGCCTTGGCTTCCAAACAAATTTATATTTATTGGCATTAGCTTCAAGTTTTGTACCGTCGAGAAAAACATCGGCGGTATCAATATTGTATTTTTTTATGATTGCCTCGACAATGCAGGAGAACACTTTTTTCTGTCGTGCAACAACTACGTTGTTGCAAAACCTCGAAATGGTGGAATATGACGGCACCTTTTGTTCCATCAAATACATGAAGCGGGTATCGAATTTCAAACTGTCTTCAATACGACGCAAACTGCCGGAATGTTTGGAGAAGGCATAGAGAATAGCGGCAAACAGACGG
>JAZNVL010000048.1:0-67965 GCA_045592785.1 Victivallales bacterium
GTGAAGAAGCCCGCTCCGGCGAAAAAAGGAGAGGCTGAGAAGAAAGCGGAACCTGTGAAGAAAGCCGCTCCGGCGAAAAAAGCAGAACCCGTCAAGAAAGCGGAGCCTGTGAAGAAGCCCGCTCCGGCGAAAAAAGCAGAACCCGTCAAGAAGGCGGAACCTGTGAAGAAAGCCGCTCCGGCGAAAAAAGCAGAACCCGTCAAGAAAGCGGAATCTGCGAAGAAAGCCGCTCCGGCGAAAAAAGCAGAGCCTGTCAAAAAAGCAGAGCCTGTCAAGAAAGCGGAACCTGTGAAGAAGCCCGCTCCGGCGAAAAAAGCAGAACCTGTCAAGAAAGCGGAACCTGTCAAGAAAGCAGAGCCCGTCAAGACGGCGGAACCTGCGAAGGTTGAAGAACAGAAAGAAGTCATTCCTGTTCAGGACCTGCCCATTGAGCTTCCTGCTCCCAGAAAGAAAACGAAGGCGCAGTTGAAGAAGGAAATCGCCCAGATGCCGGACGAATCCAATGGTCCTCCGGATCAGTTGGAAGATGTCCCGGACAACGTGGATCTTTCTGAATTCGAGAATGTGCAGGATCTTTCACTTGATAAGAAAAATGCGAAAGTTGTTGCCAAACAAGGTGCTGTCAGCAAGAATGATACGATGAAAGTGTATATGCACGACATCGGACAGATCGATCTCGTGACGAAAGATCAGGAAGTGGATCTGGCTGCCAAAATCCATGGGGAAGATAACATGGCCCATGAAGAAGCCCGTACCACGTTGATCAAAGCCAACTTGCGTTTGGTGGTGAAAATCGCTCATGACTTTAAAGGATTGGGGTTGCCGTTGCTGGACCTGATTTCCGAAGGGAATATCGGTCTGATGCGTGCGGTGGAAAAGTTTGACCCTGCCAAAGGAGCGAAATTCAGTTCCTACGCAGCATGGTGGATCAAGCAGTCCATGCGCCGCGCCCTTGCCAATCAGAGTCGCACGATCCGTATTCCTGTGCAGTCTGCCGGCAAGATCAATAAGATCAAGTCTGTGCGGATGAAATTGGCGGAAAAACTGGGACGTGATCCCACGGATGCAGAAATCGCGGATCATCTGGATTACAGCGAACGCACCGTCGCCGGACTCCGTCTTGCGGACTTGCGTACGTTCTCCCTGCAGGATCCGATCCAGCAGGGCGAGGACGGTGAATTTCAGGACATTATTCCGGACCATGGGACAATGACCCCGGATCGTTTGCTCAGTGATGTGGAATCGGTGGGTAGATTGATTTCTCTCTTGAAAGAACTTGATATCCGTGAACGGATGATCCTCCAGATGCGTTTCGGTCTGGATGGCAAACGACCGAAAACGCTGGAAGAAGTGAGTCAGGAGATTGGCAGAACCCGTGAACGTGTACGCCAGATCCAGAATCAGGCATTGACAAAACTGCGTTCGCTCCTTGCGGACGAAGCGGGGTTTGCCAATGAATGATCGGACCTTATATATTCACCCTGTAAAGAATGAAAGGGGGTGAATCACAATGGAAGCAACGGAAGTACGTTTGAAGAAAGGCGAACCGGTTGACCGCGCTCTCCGGAGACTGAAAAAGAAACTGGATAAGGAAGGTACGCTCAAAGAACTTCGTAACAGAAGACACTTCGAGAAACCCAGCGAAAAGAAACGCCGGACCCAGCGTCGCAGAGGCTGATCCATCAGTTGATGTGTCAAAGACGCGGCATTTTGCCGCGTCTTTTTTACCCCTTTATAATTATTTACGGAAATCAGGATTTACAGCGTGAAGAAAGATATTTTGAAAGATGAAATGGCACGTTTCCGCAGAGAGCGGACGTTCCTTTGGCTTCCGCGGATCGACGGATATGTTTTACGGGAATTTCTGATTCCGTTTTCTATTTTGATGTTTGCGTTCGTACTGCTGTTTTTGATCGCAGACGTGTTTGACGACTTGAGTGACTTTCTGGATCACGATTCCACGTTTCTTCTTGGCGTTAAATATTTTCTTTTGAAAATGCCGGGAAATATCCGGTTTATTCTGCCGCTGACGGTGTTGCTTTCCTGTATGTATACCGTTGCAAACTTCGGCAGACATCGTGAGATCACAGCCATGCGCGCTTCCGGAATCTCTTTATTCCGTTGCGGCAGATCGATCTTTGCCATGGCGTTTCTGGTCATGCTTGTGAATTACTGGTTCAACGAATCCCTCATTCCCAGCTGCACGCAGGAAGCGGAATGGATCATCAATACCGTGAAAAAAGGCACAAAGTACGAGGAAAAACTAAATTCCCGATTGCAATTCCACAGTCCGGATAAACTGCGAAGCTGGTTTATCGGACGTTTCGATAATGACGGCGTACAGACCGATGTGATCGTCAAATTCTTCCGTGAGGAGGAACATGAAAATGGAAGCGGTCGTATGCGGAAAATCCTGGAAAGTGTACTCTACGCCGAAAGCGCAAAATACGATCCTGTGAAGAAAGGATGGCATTTCTACGATTGCACTTACGCCCGACAGTTCGATGAATTGGGGGTGAATGACGGTGTTCCCGAGAAAGTGGAAGATAAATTTATGCCTTCCAGTGAAGTTCCGGAAACACCCGAACTGATCGAAAAGACTATCGTCCTTCCGGAAGCATTGCCCACCAGCGAGATCTATCACATCCTCCGGGAAAATCAACGGATGTCACCTAACGTGCGCAATGTTTATGCCACGCTTTTCTGGTATCGTCTTGCGTTCCCCTGGGTATGCTTCATGTGCAGTTTCCTTGCATTGCCTCTGGCTGCAAAAAACGAACGGAGCGGGATCTTTACCGCCATCGTGACAGCCCTGATCGTGGTCGTGATCTATCAGGTCATGACAGAGATCATGATGATCGCAGGGAAAAACAGTTATCTGCCACCCTTTATCGCAGGTACTTTCCCTACCATTGCCTTCATGGTTTACGGCTGGTTCTTCCTTATCCGGAAGTCCGGTTGATCCTTATTGCGCTTCCGCAACCTGCCGGATCTTTGATTTCCAGCTGTGCGCATCCGGACGAACTGCAAAGGAGGTTGTCCCGTATGTCACACTATCCAGATGAATTGTCGCCGGATTGTCTGTACAGATGGCAAGGTCTCCTTTCCCGCTGCGGAGCAGGGCAGGGATTTGGATCGCGGGGACGGTGCGCAGGTCTGCCATCAGTCCCAGTTTCTCTGCCAGGGTCATGACATCCCGCAATTCCTCTGCAGAAGGGATCCGTTCCGACTCACAGAAACAGATAAACATTCCGGTTTGCTGTATTTCTTTCATGCGCTGACGGACAATAACGGATTCTGCGGGAGGAGTCGGTTCCGTCTGGAAAAATGTGCAGCCGCACAGAGCAGCGCACAGAAGGATTGCAACAGGGCAGATCCGGTTCATGATCCGGAACCCGGCATAAAGATGGTTTCTTTCTGGAATTTCTTTTCCCGTTTCGGGTGATACAGCAAATAGAAATTGCCTTTGCTGTCCAGAACCGCAAAAGTGCGGTTCGCTTCCAGGAAGAATACGAATTGCGGGTCTCCACCACGGGTGACAGGTTGGATGCTGTCCGGGATGACACGGTCTTCCTGCTGGAGAGAAACGGGATTGAGCATTTCCAGTTCGCCATTGACTTTCTTCGCGTGGATCAGCGTTTTGCCGTCCGGAGTGATACTGTTGAATCCACTGCTGTACCCTTGCAGATGGAAGACCTGATTCGCGCGCAAAACAAAAGATGGTGTATTGGAGTCAGGCTTTGCCGCACAAATGAAACTCTTGTTGTTGTCGATAAAGATGATTTGGGAGAGAGGATATCCTTTGGGGATATTCACGGTGGATATGGGGCGCATATCCGAGATCTTGTAAAGGTTGATCCTGCCGTTCGTGCCGCCGACCGCAAGCAGTTTTCCGTTGGGGGAAAGAGCAAGCACCGGATCGACTTCATCCACGGCGATGATCTGCGGTTCATTCGTTTCATCGGGCAGTTGGAAACGGCGGAGTTCCGTCTTTGCCTTATCGCCCAGATAAATACGCCCGCTACGGTCGGAAAGCATTTGCCCACAAAGGGATTCCGGCAATTTTCGGAACGAGACTTCCTTGCCTGACTTCAAATGGAATACCGCCAGCCCGGCAAATTGTTTGAGTTCATCCTGTTTTTTGCAAACTGCAGCCAGATTCATCGTGTTTCCGGCAAAACAGACTTTTATGATCTGCCGTTCCGTTTCAATGATCCGGATAACGGTCCAGCTGTGTGCGTTCATCAGAACGATCCGTGAGCCGAAGGGACCATCCTCTTTCCCGGTCGTTTCCACAAAGGCAAAGACACTCTGATCGTTGGAGAGTGCCAGATCGGGAAGCCGGGTCCCATATACACTGCCGGAGATCCGCGTCGGGACCCATTGGAGCGAAGTTTTACCTTCTTTTCCGGAAATTTTTGCAGCCAGAGAATCCGCAGGGAGCGGCGTACGCTTTTCCCAATTCTGACGCCGGGTTGTCGTCAAACCGCCGCCATGAAGTTCAGGCGCAGAACCGTCAGGATTTTTTTCCATGGTGCGGATCTGCCGGTTATCCACTTCGATCTGCGGTATTTCTTCCGGTTGCTCTTCGGAAAAGCCCGGTGTCTTCTGAATTTTCAGCGCACCGCCTTCCAATCCGGGAAGAATTACTTTTTTTCGTGGTGCATTGGCTTCCCCGGGATTCGTCTTCAAAATATTTTCGGACCGCTGTGAGTTGTTTTGCTGTTGCGGGGCAGGGGATTCCTTTTTCCCGCAGGCAGGCAGAAGAATGCAGAGAAGCACCAATGGTATAGTCTGTGACAACATTTTTTTGATTTTTCTCTGCATATTCCGGTCTCCTTTTGTCAGCGCAAGCCCACCGCTTTGCGGACCGCATTCAATGTTTCATAAGCCATCACGCGGGCGCGTTCCGCGCCTTTCTTCAGGACTTCATCAATATACCCGGGATCCGCCAGGATCTCTTCCCGACGTTTCCGCATGGGCGCGAAGAAGTCCATATACGCTTCAAACAAAGCCTGTTTTGCGTGACCGTAACCGTAATTCCCGGCCCGGTACCGCTCTGCCATTTCTTCCTGTTCCGCTTTGGAAGCAAAGAGCTTATACAGCTGGAACACGTTGCAGGTATCCGGATCCTTCGCCTCTTCCAAGCCTTTGGAGTCGGTGAGGATGGACATGAATTTCTTCCGTGCCGGTTTCGGTTCTTCGAACAGCGGGATCGTGTTGTTGTAACTCTTGGACATCTTCTGTCCATCGGTGCCTGGAATCACCGCAACTGTTTCATTGATATACGGTTCGGGCAGAGGGAAGATCTCTTCATACGTCTGATTGAACTTGATGGCGATATCACGGGTGATCTCCAAATGCTGTTTCTGGTCTTTGCCCACCGGGACTACGTTTGCGCGATAAAGAAGAATATCCGCCGCCATGAGGACCGGATAACAGAACAGTCCGTTATTCGGTACGATCCCGTGCGCGACCTTATCTTTATAACTGTGCGCGCGTTCCAACAGTCCCAATCCGGTGAGACAATTCAGTACCCAGGTCAGTTCGCAGACTTCCGGCACATCGGACTGACGGAAAAAGACAGCCTTTTCCGGGTCCAGACCGCATGCCAGATAATCCAGTGCCACGCCACGGACACGCTGCCGGAGGTCATCCGGCTTCGGTGTTGTGGTCAGGGAGTGAAGGTCCGCAATAAAAATCACGGTTTCATCGGCTTTATCCTGAAGAGCCACAGAGGGCTGGATCGCGCCGAAGTAATTACCGATATGCAGAATACCGGAAGATTGAATACCTGTTAAAAGTCGTTTCATTCTTGCATGACTCCTCAGAACATGGCACGCTGTCCCAGCAGGCTGCTGTTGCGTTTTTCCAATGCCTTGTATTCACGGGTTTCGCTCTGTTCTATATGTTTGTCCAACAGATTACGGGAACGGCGGATCTGTTCGTCCAGCTGATTGATGCGTTCTTCATAACTCTTGTTCGCATCATCTTTCCGGTAAATAAATTCGAATTCCTGATCATATTCTGCCAGGAATGCATCGTAGGCTGCATCGCCGGTGGATTCCCGTTTCGGCACAGCGGATTTTGTTTTCGCGACTTTCTTCTTTGCCACCGCAGTCGTTTTGGTCTTGTTTTTGGCTTTGCTCTTGCTTCCACTCCAATCCGGAACAAAGATCAGCAACGCAACGATGAGAACCATGGCAGCAGATGCACCCCAGAGGATCATCATGATCTTCATCTTCTTGTTTTTCATCGCTTTCTGATATTCCGGATCGTTCAAGACCTCCGGCGGGACCTGGCCCGGTTTCAACGGAGCCTTCGGCTTGTCACCGGTCGCAGGTTTTTTCTTCGCACCGGGCGCGATCGGCTTCTTTATGCCGTCCTTCTTATCGTCCTTGTTGTCAGACTTCTTATCATCGTCCTTCTTGGACTCTTCTTTCTTGTCGTCCTTATCTTCGGACTTCTTATCATCGTCTTTCTTGGACTCTTCTTTCTTGTCATCCTTATCTTCGGACTTCTTATCATCGTCCTTCTTGGACTCATCGTTTTTGTCGTCCTTATCTTCGGACTTCTTATCATCGTCCTTCTTGGACTCATCTTTCTTGTCGTCCTTATCCTCGGACTTCTTCTCTTCGGCCTTGGGCTCTTCCTTCTTGGGTTCTTCCTTCTTCTCGATGGGTTTTTCCAATGCGGCTTTCATTTCTGCGATTTCACGACGCTGTTTTTCCAGCTCTTCTTCGTGCTTGCGGCGAGCCTGAAGACGTTCCAGTTCTTCCTTCTGACGTTTAAGTTCTTCCTGTTCCTTGCGGATGCGCTCTTCTTCCTTGCGCTTGATTTCTTCTTCCTGCATCGCCTTCCGCTGCTTTTCGATTTCTTCTTTCTGTTTACGGAGAGCGGCGAGTTCTTCTTCCTGTTTCTTTCTGTTTTCGAGAGCAGTGAGTTCCAGCTTCTGTTGTTCGAGCTGTTGTTTTTCGAAAGCGAGCTTTGCTTCGCTGGCTTCGCGTTCTGCTTTGATCTTTTCGTCCGCGAGTTTCGCCTGTTCGTCTTTATTCTTCAGGAGTTCCTGCGTTTTCGCGCGGATTGCATCGATTTCGGCTTTGCATTTAGCGGCTTCTTCCGCCTGACGCTTCTGTTCGGATTCCAGATATTCCTTTTCCCGTTTGAGTTCAGCCATGGAATCTTTGAGTTTTTGCGTTTCTTCTTCGATTTTCAGACGCGCCATTTCGACTTTCTGACGTTCTTCCGCCATACGGTTTTCTTCCGCGATGTAGTCGGCAGTCAGCTGGTTGATCATAGCCTGTTTTGCGGCAAGTTCCTGCTGTTGAGCGCGGGCGGCTTCCTGCTGTTGAGCGGCGGCCCGCTGTGCGGCTGCAAGCTGTTCTGCCGCCTGTTGCGCGGCCAGCTGTTGAGCGGCAGCCTGTTGCGCTGCAAGTTGAGCGGCGGCAGCCTGCTGTGCGGCGGCCTGTTGTGCTGCGAGTTGAGCGGCGGCAGCCTGTTGACCGGCGAGTTGTTCTGCCTGCTGACGAGCGAGTTCTTCCTGCTGCGCTGCAAGTTGAGCGGCGGCAGCCTGTTGAGCGGCGAGTTGTTCTGCCTGCTGACGTGCGAGTTCTTCCTGTTGAGCGGCAGCTTCTGCTTCTGCGGCAGCAGCGGCTTCAGCTTCTGCGGCGGCGGCTTCAGCTTCTGCGGCAGCAGCGGCAGCGGCATCTGCGACCTGGGTATCCCCGACGACCGCGGGCGCGGCGGAGGTTTTCTTTCCGAATGTCACTTTGGGTTTACCGGCACCGGGTTTGCCAATGGTGATCTTCTTTGCACCGCCGGCATTGGGGACAGAGAATTTTTTTGCACCGCCGCCTGCGGGGGCGATGATCTTCTTGCCGGGAGCGATGATTTTTTTACCACCGGCAGCGGGTGTGGCGGCGGGAGCGGGTGCGGGAGCCGGTTCGGGTTGAACGGCATTGATCTTTGTGGAGATAGAGGGTGTAAATTCGGAAAATCCCACGTTGACAGGTTTTGCGACTTTGACTTTTGCGCCGGCATTGACATGTGTCATTTTACCACCGCAGTTGGGACAATCGAATTCTTCCACATAGTCGTCAATTTCGCCAGTGACCCCGCACTGGTTGCATTTCATCATGTAAGCCATTGGTCTTTCTTTCCTTTCTTTACTGTTTTACTGCGATAGCGATACGGCAGGCGTGTCCATTGACATCGGTTTCCGGCGCTTCGGTGTTTTCTGTTTTGATTTCATCGGTGAGTGTTTCGTTGCAGATATAGTCGTTGAATGCTGTGACAGCACTTGCGACTTCGTCATCTGCCTGAATGGAAACGATGATGTGGTCCGCCACATCCATATTGTTTTCTTTGCGCATGTTCTGGATCTTGCTGACGATTTCGCGTGCAAGACCTTCCTGAATGAGAGCTTCATCCAGCGCGGTATCGAGAGCCACGGTGACGCCGTCTCCGGCGGCAACGCAGATCCCCGGTTTTTCATCACGGACCACCACGATGTCTTCTGCTGTGAGATCGACAGCGGTTTCCTCATCCACAGTGAGGTGATATGCCTGTCCGCCGAGGATATCCGCGATATCGGCGGAGGAGAGCTTGGTGATGAGTGCGGCGGCAGCTTTCATCTTGGGACCGAGACGTCCGCCCAGTTTCTTGAAGTTTGCTTTTGCGGAGAGATGCACCAGTTCTTCTTCCCGGGCGAGGATCTCCACTTTCCGCACGTTGAGTTCTTCCGCGATCAGCGATTCGGATTTCGCCAGAAGTTCCCGGACTTCCGGATCGATGGAGACCACGATGGCGCGGGCGAGAGGCTGACGGACTTTCAGCGATCTCTGGGTGCGCAGGAAACGTCCCAGGGAGACGGCCTGACGTGCCAGTTCCATCTGACGTTCCAGGGAGGGATCTCTGGTGATGGTTCCGGTCGCGGGGAAGTCGCAGAGGTGAACGGATTCCGCCATGCCTTCGTTACGGAGAGAACGATAGATCTCTTCGGTGAGGTACGGGATAAACGGGGCGGCCGTTTTTGCGAATGTGATCAGGACATAATAAAGTGTGGCATACGCTTCGGCTTTATCGGTATCGTTTTCACTCTTCCAGAAACGGCGGCGGCTGAGGCGGATGTACCAGTTGGTCAGGTCTTCCACGAATGCTTCGAACCGTTTTGCGGCGCGCTGGAGGTGATATTCATCCATTGCGGTCCGGACTTCTGCGATCATATCTTCCATGGAGGAAAGGATCCAGCGGTCGAGCGCATTGGAACAGTTTGCCGGGGGCTGGGGTTCGCCGTTTGCGGGCTTCCAGTCATCCAGATTGGCGTACGTCATGAAGAAGTTGAAGCTGTTCCAGATGGGGAGCATGACGGAACGCATCACTTCTTTGATCCCGTCTTCGGAGAATTTCAAGTCTTCGGCACGGACCACCTGGGATTCCAACAGGAAGAGACGAAGCGCGTCTGCGCCGTACTGGTGTACGATATCCATGGGGTCGGGATAGTTTTTCAGGCGTTTGGACATTTTCTGTCCGTTTTCCGCGAGGATGAGGCCGTTGACCACCACGTTGCGTGCCGGGGGCTTATCGAAGAGAGCCGCGGCAAGGACCACGAGGGTGTAGAACCAGCCGCGTGTCTGGTCAAGACCTTCTGCGATGAAGTCGGCGGGGAACACGCTTTCGAAGTGATCTTTGTCTTCGAAGGGGTAGTGTTTCTGTGCGTAGGGCATGGATCCGGATTCGAACCAGCAGTCCAGGACTTCGGGTACACGTTTGAGGATGGCGCCGGATTTGGATTTGATTTCCAGCTTATCCATGAAGTGTTTGTGAATATCGGTGATCTTTTCGCCGGTGAGTTCTTCCAGTTCGGCGACGGATCCGATACAGATGGCTTCGCCGGTTTCTTCATTGCGCCAGATGGGGAGCGGGCAACCCCAGTAACGGTTGCGGCTGACAGCCCAGTCTCTGGCGTTTTCCAGCCATTTGCCGAAACGTCCGTCCTTGATGTGAGAGGGGACCCATGACATCTGAGCGTTGGCGCGGAGCATTTTTTCTTTGATGGGATCGATCTTGACGAACCATGTGGAAACGGCTTTATAGATGAGGGGTGAATCATCGCGCCAGCAGTGCGGATAATTGTGTTTGACGGTACCGCGATGGACCAGTTTGCCTTCTTCTTTCAACCGCTGCATGATGTCTTTATCCGCATCCTTGACGAACCGTCCGGCGTATTCCGGGATTTCGTTGGTGAACTTACATTCCGCATCGATGGGGCAGACCGCGGGGATGCCGTTTGCTTTTCCGGCGGCGGCGTCTTCTTCCCCGAATCCGGGAGCGATATGAACAACGCCGGTCCCGTCTTCAATGCTGACGTAATCGGCATTGATCACGCGGAAAGCGCCTTCCTGCGCAAGATTTTCGAAGTAGGGGAACAGGGGTTCGTAATGAAGTCCGGCGAGTTGAGAACCTTTGAACCGATCCACGATCCCGGGGAGTTCTTTGCCGTAATATGCGCTCAAACGGGCTTCTGCCATGATGTAGAAGACGCCGTTATCGGCGACCTTGACGTAGTCGATATCGGGTCCGGCGGCGAGCGCTGTGTTGGAGGGCAGGGTCCAGGGGGTGGTGGTCCACGCCAGAACGTAAGTATTTTCCTGCTCTTTGAGTTTGAACCGGATGGTGATGGCGGGATCGGTGACTTCGGCATAGCCCTGATTGGCTTCGAAGTTGGAAAGCGGGGTACAGCATCTGGAGCAGTAGGGGAGGATCTTGTAACCTTCGTAAACGAGTCCCATATCCCAGAGACGTTTGAAGATGTGCCAGATGGATTCCATGTAATTGAGGTCCATGGTCCGGTACCCGTTTTTGAAATCGACCCAGCGCCCCATACGGCGCACGATGCGTTCCCATTCATTGGTGTACCGCAGAACGATACCGCGACATGCTTCGTTGAACTTATCCACGCCGTAGTCTTCGATTTCGCGTTTCCCGGAAAGTTTCAGGATCTTTTCCATTTCGTATTCCACAGGGAGACCGTGACAGTCCCAGCCGAAGGTACGTTCGCAATACTTTCCGCGCATGGTCTGATACCGGGGAATCACGTCTTTGATGGTACCTGCCAGCAGGTGACCGTAATGGGGGAGTCCGGTGGCAAAGGGAGGACCGTCATAGAAAATGAATTCAGGACATCCCTTTCTTGCTGCCACAGATTTGTTGAAGAGGTCGTTTTCTTCCCAGAAGCGGAGAGTCGCTTCTTCCATTTTCGGGAATTCGGATTGTTGTGATACTGCTTTGAACATAATGCTTGCCTGTTCCTGTTGTATGTAATTGGTTCGTTATTATGCTTCCACGATTTCCATGCCGGTGATCCGCGCATAGGGGAACCGGAGGACGGGTCCGGCGGCTCCGTTTTCATCTGCCAGTTGAAGTATGACGACCTGATCCATGATGGACTGAATGGAGATGACATAGAATTGCTGTCCGTCATCCAGTGTGCAGAGGAAGGGACCTGCGGGTGTTCCATCGGCATTGAATGCGATCCGTTCCATGCGGCTTTTCGACCAGAGCGTGGGATCTGCATCTTCCATCTGTCTCTGTTCTTCTTTTGCGGCGATCTCTGCCTGCTTTTGTGCCTGGATCTCAGCTTCCTTGCGGAGTTTTGCCGCATCTTTGTTGCGTTTCATATCAACCTGACTTCCTTCGACCGGTTTGAGGATCGCCAGCAGAAGCGCCGGATAGATAAAGGGGAGGATAAGCCCGATCCAGAGATGTTTATGCGGTCTGTATCCGCGCAGTTCTGCGATATCCGCAGCCCAGACACCGGAAAACATCCAGAGCAGAATCACGAAAAAGAGTCCGATCAGCAATCCGACCGGCAGATCCAGGGGCAGTGAAACGAGTGCGGAAACCCAATCACTCACACATAAAAAGAGGTTTTTCAACCCGCCAAACAGTACATCCATGTCTACATTCTCCGTTTAAAATAATATAATTAATAGAATATAGCACAGTTTCCCGAATTTACGAACTTTTTTTGAAAAAATTTTCACTTTTTAAACAGAAAATGTCTGATTATCCCAAGATTTCCACCATTTGTCCGCAAAATGAAAAAAAACAGCAAAAAACGCACCGCCGGGAAAAACGTCCCGACAGTGTCGTTCCGGTGTTCCGAAAGGGCTCCGGTCAGCAGTATTGCTCCATGAGTTCCGCCACCCGCGCGATCGTTTGCGGGAGTTGTTTGTACGCGGCATCAAAATCGGGCGCAAATTCCTTCAACGGAGTCGCGAAGAAGTGATCCGACGGCGCATTGACTTCCTTTTCATCGAAAACAAAGGTCTCATCTGCCCGGTTACCCGCGTTGATCTCTTTGGTGATCCGGTCTTTCAGGATCCGGAATTCCGGGAAATAACATGCGGGGAAGAGTTCGGCGATCATGGTCCGGCAATAGCCATTGTTGGCATTGCCCTTGAGCGTGTGTTCAAATGCCGGGTTGGTCTCCTGTTTCCGCTGAAGATCCAGCAGGGATTCCCAGAGCGAGAAGTCCTTGTGCGCGGAAACGACGGCATGGAGCAGATGTACCACCTCAAAGAGTGCATCCAGACGACGGAGGATCTCTGTTCCGTTGTCATCGGTATTCTTCCGCCACTGTTCCATGCGGAGCGCAATATCGCACGCCAGGAAATTACCCAGACGGACCGTTGCCGTTCTTGCCAGGTCGATGGCATCCCGTTTGAGGAAATCATCGGCATCATTCCAGTTGAGCGAAGCCAGGATGCGCATGGATTCGGGCGCGGAATGAAGTCCATTGATCCAACGGTCATACATCTGTTTGGCTTTGGAGAGTGTTCTGGCATCAAATGCACGCATCAGCGGGACACCGGAAGTCAGCGGTTTGTAGACGAAATCGGGGTAACAATCGGAATGGCGGCAATTTTCCCAATCCCGGAACCAGGTGGTCCCCCAGGATCCTTCGCGGATCAGCGGGAGCATGGTCTGCCAGGCGGCGGAAATGGTTTCGCGCTGCATGCGGTATCTTTTTCTGCAGAACTGTTTGAGGAAGTCTTTGATGGCAATGTGTTCCGGACGCCATGAATTGGCGGCATGATATTCCAGCATCAGGGTATCGGCATGGGATTGTTCGGGCCACATGATCATTCCGATACACAGCGGATCTTTTACTGCTTCGGCAAGTCTCTGCTCAATGACGGGGTAATTCCCCCTGACTTCATTGGAGGCTTCCAATGCCTGAAAGATCCCGAAGATCCAGCGGAAATTGTGATCGGTGAGCCATTTGGTGAAGTTGTTTTCACTGGCAGTATCGGACGTGTAATCGAGGAGGATCGTGTTCGCCGGATTCAGCGTACGGAGGAGTTCCGGGACTTCTTCGGAATCCCAGAAGCACTGGAAATCCCAGGATGCCAGGAGGAGCGGGGCATTGGGGTATTCCTTATGGACCCGGTTTTCGATCCGGCGATAGGCATAGAGTTTCAGTTCCTGATTCCGTTTCCGGTCTGGATAGCAGACGCGTTCCGCCAGCCCGATGGTGTGGAAGAGTTCCGGGGAACCGTATTCTTTGATATGGGTCTGGGTCAGTTTGAAATAATTGTCCATATTTTTATCCTGACAGATATCCCATACCAGCCCGGTCTGTTCCCGGTAGTTTTTGTTTGCCTGGGGAACGAATCCGGGTTTGACGGCATCCAGAAACGCCTGGGGCGTACGGCTGTACCAGTGTGTCATGGTCCCGCAGTCTTCCGGGTGCATCAGACCGCGTTTTCTGCCGTAGGAAAGGATCTCTTTCCGGAGTTGTCCGCGGTATTCCAGAGACCAGAAAAGGTTCCGGTCGTCGTAGGAACGGTCGATGGCTTCGGGGATCGGCTCCCACTTTTTGGGGTACGGCACGATATCGGGGAATGTTTTCTGGAAGATATCGTCGATCCCGATCCGGAGCATGTAAAGATTGAACCGTTTTTTCAGAAGCCAGTCCAGTTCTTTCTTCCAGTCATCCAGATCCCAGTGTTCCGCCTGGAACCGGGTCAGACTGCGGTGTGCGAAATAACGAAGTCCGCGGTATTGAAAACGGGAGGATTCCGCGCGATCAATGTCTTCCATCGGGAGAGACTCCGCCTTCGGAATGATGTCGCCATCCCAGAAATAACTGCATCCCCCGTACGTTTCAAAGTAGTCATAAACGGCATAGAAAAGGGCACGGGTGTTCCCTCCGACAAGGAACAGGATCCTGCGGTCATTCTCTTTGATGGAGTACAGATGATAATCATCGGTACCGTACCGGATGCGGAACGCGGGGACCTTGGCTTCCATGATCATTTTGTGGGTGAACACGTTTTCATCATCGCCGCCGATGACCACAAGATCGCAATCATCTTCGGCTTCGGTGATGAGTGCGGGCGTCACATCCGTGATCTGACGGTAAAGGGAGGCGAACACATTGGCAGCTTCCTGACAGTGTTCTCTCCCCGCAGGATATACAATTTTCAGCATGATAACCTCGTATTATGCTGTTACTTCCGGTGTGTTGAAAATACTGATCTGATATTGCGTGGATCCGGTCTGCACATATTCGGTCACGTTCATATCCCAGTTGATCTGCCGGATATGATGATCCGCCGTGGCAACGTAATTGATCCCTTTGAGCCACTGATAATCCCGTGTCCATGCGGCAAGTGCACCGTGGAGATATTCGTTGATGAAACTGCATCCGTGATTGATATGCCAGGTGGTCATGAGGTAACCGTAGAGTTTTTCCCGTGCCGCCATTCTTCCCAGAGAAAGACTGCCTTCCGTATGGTTCCAGGGGCATACGACAACATCGAATCCGCAATCCCGGAAGTATTTGCTGGTGTTCCAGTCGGAATCGGTCTGCCCTTCTTTCAGCGGCAGACCATATTGCCAGTCACAGATGATGACATCCTGCGGAAGTTTTTCCAGAAGGTGGCTTTCTTCATCACTCCAATGAGCGATATACCCTTTGAAATCCCGGTGCGGATCGTTACAGTTGATCAGCATATCGTGCCACATCATGATCCGGGCACCGCGTTCCGCAAACAGATCACGGAAATATTTGATATGATCCGCAACAACGGCATCCCGGTCAACGTTACGGCAGGCTGCGCAGGAGAATGCGTTGTATGCTTCGTCACAGCCCACATGGAAATAAGGGGGACATTCGAAAAATTCATAAAGTTCCGTCACCAGATCTGTGAGCAGCGGGCGGAGATTGGGGTTGGTCAGACACCACGCCCATCCATCCGGCTCGAAATAAGACTGGTATTCCGGGTGCAGATCCAGGATAGCATGTTTTGCGGAGTAAACACGCGACCAGGATGCGTGCCCGTAGAGATTGATCTGGGGGATCATGAGCAGTCCCAGTTCTTTTGCCAGAGAGAGCAGACGTTTGAATTCCGCCTTGGGAACTTTCTTTTCCGCCCAGCAGAAATCGGGGTGACTGTCATAAGGGAATACGCCCCAGGGTTCCAGTACGATGGCGTTGTATTTGTAATAAGCCGCCATACGGATCTGACGTTCGATCTCGAAGGCAGGCGTTTCCGGGAACCAGCAGATGTGTGCGCCGCGGAACGGGACCGCGGGTGCATCGTCGATCTCACAGGCGATGAGAACGTATTCCGTGAAAATGGCAACGCCCCGTTCCGTTTCCGCCAGCTGACGGATCGTTTTCAAAGCATTGCGGACTCCGGCGATGTCACCGGCTTCGATCCGGCACACGGTTTCCGAAACATGTAAACGGTATCCTTCCGCCGCGATTTCCGCCCCGCCGTTCTCCCGTTGGAGATTTGCCTCCATGCGGAAATATTGCCGGAAGTCCTTCTGAAATACATTTTCTGCTGATTCCAACGATTCGGGAATTACCAGCTGAATGGTGCATCCGTTTTTGATGTGGAAGAATTCTCCGTCCCGCAATTCGACTTTGTTGGGAAGCGGAACCAAACGTTGTTTCAAAAGGTTATTGGACCGTTCAGTAATCATTTTCAACTCCTTGTGTTGTGAAATTTGTTGAAAATAATATAGCGTCGGGAAAAGTGATATGCAATCATAAAAACGATTATTTTTTTATGAATACCGATTATTTTCAGCCGATCTGCGCGGTGGAGTCGCGGACGATCAGTTTCCGTTTCACACGGTAGATCTTCCGGGGGGAATCCGGTTGTTCCATACGGGTCAGCAAAGCTGTGACCAGACGTTCCGCCAGCGGGTCGTCGGGGTTTTCGCCGAATGTGGTGAGACTGGGGATCAGGGCATTGGTGATGGGCGTATTGTCACATCCGGTGATACTCAGATCCCGCGGCAGGACATAACCCCGGCTGGTGATCTCGTGCATGAAATATGCAGCCTGGGTATCGGTATTGAATACGAACGCGCTGGGCCGTTCTTTGAAGGATTCGAATTTGTCCGCTGCATATTTTGCGAATTCCTGCAACGATTCCCGGTGTATCGTGTCGGTTTTCGGCAGCATTGGGAAGATCCATTCCGTGGAAAGCCCCCGCGATGCCAGTTCCCCCGCAAAACGGGCGGTCAAATGCTCAAAATATTCCCCGTGTAAGACCGGGAACGAGTAGGCGATCCGACGGTGTCCCAAATCGTACAAATGCTGGATGACCTGGGTGAAAATATCTTCCCCGTCGAAGCAGACCAGATCAAATCTGGGGTCTTTCGTGATGAGTGAGACCACGGGACAGGTGATGTTATCCGGGATCAGGCGCGGTTCCACGGTGATGATCCCCGAAGGACAGCGGCACAGAATACTTTCCGTCGCCTGTTTCTGATAATTTTCATTCTGCCAGAATGCAAAAGATGCCAGATAGCCATACCGCTCCAGGATCGGACCCAGTGCCCCGACCAGATGACTGTAAATGTTGTTCATCGGCGCAGGAAGCAGGATCCCGATGGAGGAACTGCGCCCGCTGCGCAATTCATGTGCCGCCAGATTTCTGCGGTAACCCAATCGCTTCGCAGCTTCGATGATCTTCGCCGCAGTGGCATCGCCGATCCGCCGTTCCTTGCTTTTGCCGCTGAGAACAGCCGAGACCGCAGTCTGGCTGACGCCTGCCGCCTGTGCGATGTCTTTCGTTGTGATCATTTTATTGTCGTTTGCCATGTTTTTTTCCTTTGTCCAAAAAAAAAGAGCGCGGGTCTGTACTCATATTATAACCGTTTCCCGCAAAAATGCAATCAAAAACAAGAAAAAAATCGAAAAAAAGTTGTATTTTACTTGCATTTCAAAATGCACTGTGTTATATTGCTGTAACGATTGAGCTATAACGAAAGGTTTTGCCTATGAAGTTCACACTTTCTCTCTGCATGGCTGTGACGTTCCCGTTACTTGCTGTGGAACCCGTTATGTCGGAAAATTTTAACACCACGGAGAAAATGCCTCCCGCTGTTCAGGGAATGAATAAACATGCCTCCCTGCAGCCTGAAAAAATCGGGTCCGGTGCCCGGTTGCTGGAAATGAAACCCGGAGCTTCCGTGCAGTTCAAACGCGTACCGGTACAGCAGGGTGTGAAATACCGTTTGACTTTCAACGCCCGTTCGGCAGGACCGGACTCATTGGAAGAAAATCCCCAGCTTGCCGAAGCCTTTTACGATGCAAACCGCAGTGTCAAGGGACTTGTTTTGCCGAAATGGAACCTGACATTTTTCGACAGTGAAGGGAAACGCTGTGACCGTTCCATTCTGTTTCCGTATTTCCATGTGATATTATCCAGCGCGGAACAGGTTTGTTCGGAAGTGTTTTACCCTCCGCTGAATGCGGCTTTTGTTCAACTTTCCCTGCAGAATCTTTCTCCGGATAACATCGCGTATATCGATGATGTCAGGATCGCCCCTTTTACCGAGAGTGCCGTGAACATCAACCCCGATTTCAAACTGGGTAAGTACGATCACTCCGGATATTCCCAGGCAGGGTACGGCATTGATATCTGCATGGAGAAACATCCATCCGGCAACGGACAATGTCTGGCGGTGAATACCTGGTGCAGCATCGATCCGTTCCCCGTGACGGGGGGGAAGAATTATGTGTTGGATGCCCGTCTGGTCCCTGATCCGAAACAGGGTGCACGGATCGTGGTCGCTTTTTCCGACAGGAACGGCAAGTCGATCCCCAACAGCGGCGGCACGCTTCTGGTGAAGAAAGCGGAGGGCGGCGGAAAAACGAATTTCATTGCGCCTCCGGATGCCGCATTCGTACGTTATCTGATCCATGGCGGCAGGAACGTGAAGTTCGAATACATCCGTTTTTATCCCCAGGATATTGCGATCGAAAAATAAAACAGTGAGGTCTTTATGAAATATACGTTATCTCTGCTCGCTCTCCTTTGCGGTATGTGTCTCACCGCCGCAGATTTTTCTGCTGATGTGACACCTTTCACCCGGATGCGGGTCTCGTTCTCCGCGTCCGGTAACCCCCAATGGCAGATCCGGTTGACCGATCCCACCGGCAATATTCCCATGGGCGGACTGCTTTCCGCCAGCGGCGAGAACTATCTTTCGCCGGAAGGTGCGGGCAGATTCGTGCAGGAGTTTTATGTGCCGGATGGGGTCTGCCGTGTTACCCTGCGGACGGATTCCGCGGTGAACGATGTGGTGTTTACTCCCGCCCCGGCTTCCGATTATGTGAACATAAACCCCGAATTCAAGCTGGGGGCAGGCAATGTTTCCGGATACCGTCGGATGACACGCGCTGCGATTCGCAAGGATGAGGCGGGGAATCTTTTTCTGGAAGTCCAGCCATCCCGTTATGCCATGGTGCTGACCGATCCGATCCCGGTCAAGCCGGGGACGAAATATCATGTGACGTTGCGCCGTTACGGACCGGGGGTGAAGAATATCAATATCATCCTGCGTTTTCTGGACCGGTACGGCTTGTATTGTTTGAATGAGAGTAATTACTGGCAGCATGGATTCACCTTTTACAGCAATTGGAAAAATACATTCCCTGCCTCAAAAACTTTTGTGGCTCCGGAAAATGCGGTGACCCTGGAATGTCTGGTCGGCGAAGGCAATTTCGCCGGCATTTACATCAAGGAGGTGAAATGATGAAAACATTCTGCTGTATCCTGCTTGCCTGCTGTTCCATCGCATTGTATGCCTCGTTCCCGGTTGCGGAACAGGGAAAGGCGAAAACCGTGATCGTTGTCCCGGAAGTCATGTCCGAAGAGATCCGGTTCGCCGCCAACGAACTGCGCCATTGGCTGGAAGCTGTCACCGGCGCACAGATCCCGGTGTATCACAATGTCCCTGCCGGAGATCCTTACCGTATCATGCTGGGTAAAACCTTCTATTCCAATGACGACGATTTCAAATTCATTGGGGATTCCGACGGCTGTGTGGTACACCGGAACGGAAAAGAACTGTATCTTTCCGCACCCCGGGACGGCGGCGTGATCAATGCCGTTTTCCTGCTGCTGGAAAAGAATACGGACCTGATCTTTCCCCGTCCGACGGTCACGGGAGATGCCATCTTTACGCCCAATCCTTCGCTGGAATTGCGGGAGACTTCCTTCCGTGCGCGTCCTTCCTGGAATTACCGCGTGTTCGGTCTGGTGGGACAACATTATCATCCTCTGACCAGTCTCTGGGCGCGCCGGAACTTCTCCAATTACCGGGGCATGTTTTACCAGAAATATCATATTCTGAACTCGTTGAACCTGTATTTTTCTGCGAATCTCACCTATGAGTTCGGTGGACTGCTCCCCAGCAAAAAGTATTTCGAGTCCAAACCGCAGTTCTACGCCTGGCAGGAAGGCAAACGCAAGCCATACGAACATTACGGTCCCCAGTTGTGCTACACAAACAAAGAGGGCAGGGAGACACTGATCAAAGAACTCTTTGCCCGTCTGGAACAGGATCTCACTCCACAGATCAGCAAAGTCCATTTCGGGTTCGGCGATACCTGGAGCCTCTGTAATTGCGAAGATTGCCGGAAGCCCATCGCGCTCCCCGACGGAACCAGTCTGACGGACCGTGACGAAGCCTTCCGGTCCACGCAGTATTTCCTGTATCTGAATGAGATCGTGGATGCCATGGTGAAAAAATATCCGCATCTGGAAGCAGAGACCCTGGGCTACATCTATGCCGCTGTCCCGCCCAAGATCAAACCACACGAAAAGTTGACCGTGATCTATTGTCCGTACCCCAAAGACGATAAAGTCCCGGTGGATGATCCCCGGAATAAAAAATGGGGTGTCCGCTCCCGGGAATGGGCGGCATGCGGCGCACGGATGGGCATTTACGAATACTGGGGCGATGCCAGTTCATTCCCCCGTGCGGTCTCCGATGCCGCATCTGTCAACCTCAAACTCTGGAACTCCCTCGGATTCCATCATTACATCACCACGGAAACGTATGCGGATATCCGCTGCACGCCGGTGGAGAAAGATACCTGCGGCGGCGCGTGGGATGTCTCCGCCGTGGAATACTGGACCCTTGCCCGTCTGATGTGGGATTCCTCGCTGGATCCGCAAGCATTGCGCAGGGAATATTTCCGGCGTACCTATGGTCCCGCAGCCGGGCTCATCGAAGAATATTATGCCGCCATCCATCAGCAATGGCATAAGAGCAAAGTCATTTCCATGTATAACGATTCCCCGGTGGCGGGTGCACAGCGGTATATCCGTCAGCCCGGACTGGAAAATGTGTTGCGTGAGAAGTTGGTCGCGGCGGAAAAACAGGCTGTCAATCCGGTGGCAAAAGATCTGATCCGGAAACATCTGGTCCGGTACGATTATATGATGAAAGCCGCCGCCGTCAACAATCCCGGATCCCTTTCCATTCCGCTGGTCACGGATCAGGATTGGAGCAAAGCGGTAACACTGCCCGAATTCCGTGTCGCCGGGACCCGTGCCGTGAAACCGGAGTACAAAACACAGGTCAAAGTCATGCACGACCGGAACAATCTCTATTTGCGTTTCATCTGTTCCGAACCCGATATCCAACGGCTGAAAGATCAGAAACAGCCCATCCCCGGACGTTATCCCGCCGGTGACAAAGCGGAACTCTTCCTCCGTTCGGCGGATGGAAAGACGTATTATCATTTCGCCGTCACGCCGCAGGGCACTCCCTACGATGGCAAAGCGTATGATTTCCGCTGGAATACCACCTGGCAATCTTCCGCAAAAATGGAAAAAGATGTCTGGTCATGCGATATGATCATCCCGCTGGATAAACTCGGATACCGGATCACCGTCGATAACAAACTCCGTTTGTTCCCCATGCGGACCGTTGTTCTGCCCGATAAAACCGAACGCAGTTCCGGACACGGGAAACGGGCACATTCCGCACAGAATACTTTCCCCGAATATCTGCTTGCAGAATAAGAGTTACTTGTAAGCGGAAAGCATGTCTTTGAGCAGAGACTTCATCTCTTCCCGCAAGTCGGCGGGGGAGAGAAGTTCTGCATCTTTGCCCGCCGAAAGAAGAAACGGGAACAGGCGTTCTTTCGTGACTGCCGGGATCTCCACCGTGCCGTCATCGGAGAACGTCTGACCGGTATGAAGCGGTTGTGCATTCAGTCGTTCCCGCATATACGGCGAGATCCGGATCCGGACGGGTCCGATCTTCCGGAACCCGAGAAAGTCATCCGGGTTGACCGAACGGATGATGTCCTTATCGGGCGTGAAATGCCCATTGAGCAGTTCCGCCTGCCGGATCCGCTGAATCGCAAACGTGCGGGGTGCCTGTTTCAAACGGCAGAATCCTTTGCTGTACCAGTTGTTTTCGTAGAAGACCATGGTGTGCGGTTCAAAAATGCGTTCCGTCACTTTCCCGGCGTAATCAACGTAATGTATGCGCACACATTTGTGATCCTGCCATCCCTCGAACATGGCAAGAAACACCCCCGGATTCAGGTCCGCATACAACCCGGACAGGATGGAGAGACTATCCATATTCGCCGTGTCCAGAAAGTCCGGATTGTTGTTCTGAAGCAGATAATCCACAGCATTGCGGATCCGGTTCCGTAACGGCGGCGGAAAGATGGATTCCGAGATCCTGCCGCCGATCACCGCTGCAAGCATTTCATTTTCGTCCAGAAGGGCTGGCGAAATGAAATCCCAGCCGTGATGTTTCAGATAATAGCCGTTCCGCGCACGGTCAAAATCCAACGGACACTTGAATTCCGTTTTCAGGATATGCAGGTCACGCAGCACCGTCTTTTTCACACAGTCCACTTCCAGCTCTTCTTCCACCGCCATGCGACGGAACTCTTTTACCAGACTTTCCGAGTTCGGATAACGGTTTTCTTTCAGCAATGATGCGATCCGCATCAACCGGTGAAGACGGGCTTTTTGTATCGGCATGATGAATTTCCTTCCGGTTTTGTTTTGAGTGGACATAAATTGTCTTCCTGCCTGTAATATAGTATCACAGAAGCAAAAAATCAAACCAAGGAGTATGAAAAATGTTGAAAAATCTCTGGAACAAATTCTTTCGCAATGAAACGGAACACACGCAGAACCGCATCGTTACAGGTCGAAGCATTCCCGCCACAAGACATCACTACTTCCAGCCGGAACTGCCCCTCTGGTGATCACCCGATCACGTCCTGCTCGATGACCTGCATCTTCGTCCACTTGCCTCCGCGGTAACGCAGATAACACAGGGTGCCGAAGAGCATCACATATACACTGAGGCATCCCCAGAGCCACCAGACGGAAAGCCCCAGTTTCCAGAACGTGAAGCAGGGGATCGCGAACGCACCCCAGCCCATGCAGAGTGTCAGCCACATCATGAACTTGGTATCGCCTGCGCCCCGGATGGCGTTGCTGTATACAAGCGCCATCCCGTCTCCGAAGAGATACGCCGCAATAAAGTACAGCATGATTTTTGCCAGACGCATCACTTCCAGCTGTCCCGCATCACCGGGCCGTACAAAGGGCTGCAGGACCAGTTGCGAGAATACGGTGAAGAGAAGTACCATCAGCATCATATAGATCAGCATGAGGTTCCGCGCATTCCGTACGGATCTCTTCGCATGGGGAATATCTTTCGCTCCCACACATTGTCCCACCAGGATCGCCGCCGTATTCCCGATCCCCATGATCGGACAGAATGCCACGTTATTGATCCCGAAGACAATGCTGCACGCTTCCTGTGTCGCTTCCCCGTACATCGAGATCAGGATCACGAATACGTTGAACGCTGCCAGGTCCACCAGAAGCTGCAACCCGTTCGGCGAACCGAAACGGAGCAGACGTCTGAACATATCCCAGTCCACCATGTTCCGGCAGGTGGCAAAATGCCGCCGGGAACTGGGCAGCGCAAAGAACCCGATGAGGTATACCGCCAACCCCCCGAATGCCGCGAGGACTGTCCCCAGTGCCGCACCCGCGGTCCCCATTTCCGGACATCCCCATTTCCCGTAAATGAACGCATAATTCAACGGCAGGTTCAGCATGGTCACGAGAACGGAAACGATCAGGACCAGATTGGTCTTGCCACGGCCGCTCCAGAAACAGGAGAGTGCATGCTGCAGCAGAAATATCACCGCCCCGCACGCCAGCCAGGTGTAATAAGTGATCTCCTGTTCCGTGACCGCAGGCGTATGGTTGAAGGACCCGAACAGCATGGGCGCAAAGAACGTTGTCCCCACCATGAACGCGCCCCCCAGCAACGCAATGAAGATCCCCTGCCAGACCGCAGTCCCCACCCGTTCCGGTTTGTTCGCACCCGAATATTGAGCAACAAAGGTCCCGGAATATGCCACCAGCCCGACAAAGAAACACTGGATCGTGAAACTGGTCAGCCCGCTGGTCATGGCGGCGGCTGCGGCGGGTTGGGAATAACGGGTCAGCATCAGCCGGTCGAAGAACATATTGACGGCGTGACAGGAGTTTGCGAGGATCAGCGGCAGTGCAATCCGCAACACATCCATAATGGATCCGTTATGGGAGAGAAAATCATTTTTGATACGTTTCATGGGCAGGACCTGTAATTGATTCCGAAAGCGCATAATATAGCGCAGAAAACGTATTTTTCAAGTCCTGTTTCCGAAATACGCTTCAATAATGGTTGAAGTGCACCCCAAAAGTTGGACACAACTTTTGAGGTGCACTTCAGAGTAAGGAGGTGAGCTGTTGCTGAACGTTGGAGTTCAGCAACAGCCTGGTGTGATCACCGTTTACAGGGTGTATCAGACTTTGCAGAGTTTTCCGCCGTTGGCAGCGGATTTGTGCATCGCGATACAAGCCTGCAGGTTGCGCAGTCCGTCTTCTGCATTGATGGGTTTGCCGTCAATGATGGACTTTGCATGTTTGGAAATGATCTGCTGGTAAATATTTTCCAGCTTGCGGGGTGTGAGAGATTTCACACCCTTGGCACTTTCCAGTTCCAAACGCTGTTTGTAGGGTTCGCCATCGTGTCCGGAGAGCTGGAACATGGTTCCGAACCCGCGGAGGACAGCGGAGTCGCCATAGATTTCAAATCCGAGATTGGAGAGGGTCCCGATGAGCCCGCCGCGCGCTTCGGAGAACGCGACTTTGAAGGAACCGGTCTGCCCGTTCTTCAGTACGAATTTGATATATGCGCC
Organism: Victivallales bacterium; assembly: GCA_045592785.1. Taxonomy (GTDB): domain Bacteria; phylum Verrucomicrobiota; class Lentisphaeria; order Victivallales; family UBA1829; genus RGIG8244. The sequence goes on from JAZNVL010000048.1 coordinate 24,557, forward strand.
GTCTTCGGCTTTGATGGAGAGAGTTTTGGGCAGGTAAACCGCCTGAACGCTCTGGATTTCGCTGTCGAAGATGTATTCCGCCATATAGACGCAGTGAGACGCCACGTCACCGATGGGGCCGCCCATTTCGGCGATGTTGCTGCATCTCCAGCTCGCGGCTTCTTCGGGTGAGCTTCCGTAGAGGAATTCCATGTGGAAGCAGCTGTCACCGATGGTGCCGAGTTTGCCATCGGCAACGTATTTGCGAGCCAACTGGTTGTAGCCGTTGTAGACCATCATGTGGTCCACGCTGAGGCTGCGTTTTTTCTGTTTCGCGCAGCGGATCATGGCTTTTGCATCGGCTTCGGTGGTTGCCACGGGTTTTTCCACCATGGCATGTTTACCTGCTTTCATGGCGGCGATGGCGATGGCAGCGTGAGAGGCGTTATTGGACGCCACATACACCGCATCGATTTCCGGATCGGCAAAGATGTCATCCATGGAATCATACCACTTCAAGCCCAAAGCTTCTGCGGCTTCTTTCCGTGCCGGGTTGACATCGGTTGCGCCGGTGAGGACGGCATTTTTCAAGCCGTTGAACCGGGATTTATCGCATCCGAAACCTTCTTTTGCGATACGGTTTTCTGCGATACCGCCGAAACCGATGATCGCATATCTTACTTTCTTCATGACGACCTCCGGTCTCTGATTACTTCTTGGCTTTGGCAGCTTTCTTTACGGGTGCGCTTTTCTTTTTTGCGCAGGCTTTCGGGGCCTTCATGTAAGCGGCAGCGACCTTGTTGAACGCATCGATGTAAGCCTGGATGTGTTCCACTTCGTAGGTCGGGTGCGTGAAGAAGCTGATGGTACGGTCGGTGAGCCAGTTCGCCATTTTGCAGTTGAACTTGGAGTAGTCGATGTTCCGGGAGCGCGGATCGTTGAAGGGATAACCGGCAACGCCGAAGCCCTTGCGGTCGGTGTAAGCCTGTTCCTTGTACATTTCCGGCCAGAGAACGCTGTAAACAACAACGCCTTCCGCTGCCATTGCGGCGAGGAACTGCTTGGTGTCGATACCGTCTTTGAGTTTATCGGTATCCAGCACGAAGGGAGCCCACCAGTAGGAGTTCTGACGATCTTTGGTGTCCACGGGAGCATATTTGATCAGCGGGTGATCTTTGAGAGCTTTCACCAGCATCTTACCGTTGCGGACGCGGTTTTTCAGGTTCCAGTTGTCGAAGCGTTCCAGTTCGCACAGACCGATCTGGCTCTGCATTTCCGTCATACGGAAGTTGAAGCCGACGCGGCGATGGATGTAAAGCTGTTTGCCTTCCATTTCCAGAAGGTTGAGTTTCGCCTTCACGTCGTAACCATGGTCACGGAAGGAACGGCATTCCCATGCCAGGTCATCATCGTTGGTGACGACCATACCGCCTTCACCACCGGTGGTGAAGTGTTTGCTCTGGCAGAAGCTGAAGCAGCCCACATCGCCGATGGTACCGGCTTTTTTGCCTTTGTAAACGCCGCCGAAGCACTGTGCGCAGTCTTCCACCACATACAGATTGTGCTTTTTCGCGATCGCCATGATGGGATCCATGTCAGCGACCATACCATACAGGTGAACGACCACGATGGCTTTGGTGCGTTCGGTGATGGCAGCTTCGATCTGTTCGGGATCCAGAAGGTGGTCGGTTCCCACGTCAACGAAGACAGGCAGTGCGCCAGCCTGCAGTGCGCAGAAGCTGGAAGCGATGAAGCTGTAGGAAGTACAGATCACTTCATCCCCGGGGCCGATGCCGAGACCGGCAAGAGCCGTGTGCAGTGCGCAGGTACCGTTGGCGACGCTGATCGCGTTGCCGATGCCCAGCCACTGTGCCCATTTCTTTTCGAATTCCATACCCACTTTACCGGTCCAGTAGTTCACTTTGCCGGATTTCAGAATGTCAACGACTTTGTCATAGACTTTGTCGTTGAAGGTGGGCCATACCGGCCATGCGCCGGTGTAGGTCTTCTTGCCGCCGTCGATTGCGAGTTTTTCGCTCATTTTTTTTCTCCTTATAGGTTGAGGTTGTTTGGTTGGTCTTACTTATTTTCCACCGGCGTGAACCGGTAATAGAACTGTTTCACCTGGGTCTTCCCTCCGCGGAGCGCATCCAGAAGCACATCCACCGCCAGACTGGCATATTCCTCCATGTCCTGACGGAAGAGTATCACGCGGTCCGAGGGGTAACGTTCCCCCAGTTCGCTGTGCATGATCGTGGCGATCCGGGGCAGATATTTCACTTCCGGCAGCTGACGCGCGATCAATTCCGCAAGAAAACCGCTGACGATCGTATCATCGTCACTGACGATCCCGTCGGGCCGTTTCGCGGCGGGCATTGCCAATATGGACGACGCAAGCGCGGCGCCGCCGTCATAGGAGGCTCCCACCAGTGCCGGCAGAGATGCGCTTTCCCGCGCCGCTTTCTGTTGTTCCGAGACACAGAACTGAACGATCCGGCGGCATCCGGCGTTCCGCAGAGCGTCCGCCGCATCCAGAAGGAATCGTTCCACTTCGATCAATACACTCAACGGCATACTTTCTCCGTCGGAGTCACCGAGAAAACAGCAGGGCAGGTGCATTTCTTTCAAACGGTTCTGCGCCGTTTTTGCCAGGGGACAAAGGGTGATGACACCATCGCAATGGCGTTCCACGAGAGCCTGTTCCATGCCCGGGAATTCATCGAATCCGGGGCAGGGGGATTCCGCCGGGTCGGTATTCTGATAAAATGTCATGCAGCGACAGTTCTGCTCGGCAAGAAGTTTCTGAATGAAGCTTGCCAGCGTTGCGGCATACGCACTGCCCGCCAGACGGCGTACTGCCACGGCAACGGTTCGCCCGGTCAGATGTCCGCCATCAGGGTTCTGCACAAAGAGTCCCACTTTATCTTTCACGCAAAGCACGCCCAGTTTGCAAAGGGAATCCACGGCAGATGCGATGGTACGGCTTCCGAACCCGAATTCGGCGCGGAGTTGAGCATACGCGGGGAGCCGATCCCCTTTTTTCAGGCGGTGATCCTGAATATAGGTGATCAGAGCTTTGCGTGCGCCATCGGCGCGGCGCGGCAAACCGGTGCCTTTGCTGACCATGAATTATCCTTTCTGCAGATGGTATCTCATTTTGAGTATACTGGCATAACATAATCCCTTTTCCATTCTTTGTCAATAGCAAAAGATAAAAATTTTTGATTTTTTTCTATAAAAAAGTCTGTTATTCACTTCGATACAGGAATATTCCGATTTTTTTTGCGGAAAAATTTGTAATTTTACAGTTGCGATATTATATTAGTGATCAAATGCTAACGTATCACGAAAGGAGTTTCTCATGGAATCACTGAAAATTTTGCATATCGACATGAATTACAACACGCTGAAGCCGGAGACCATCCGCCGGATGATCGATTATGCCGCAGATTCCGGGTTCAATGCCATCCTCTGGGAACTGGAAAATAAAGTGCAGTGGACCACATGTCCCGCCGCGATCGATCCCGAAGCCATGACAAAAGAAGAATTCCGGGAAATCCTTGCCTACAGCCGTTCCCGCGGATTGGAACCCATCCCGCTTCTGCAATGTATCGGACACGGCGAATATGTGTTGAAGCATCCGGAATACGCCCACATGCGGGAACTGCCGGATCACCCGGACTGCTACTGCGTGATGAAGAAGGAAGTCCGCGCGTTTGTGAGCAGTCTCATCGAAGAATATGTGGAGCTTTTCGGCGAGTTGAAATATTTTCATCTGGGCGGCGATGAAGCCTATGTCTTCGGACGTTGTCCGGAGTGTTCCAAACAGGAAAAGAACGCGCTGTACGGGGAATACATCCGTTTTCTTGCGGAGAAACATTTTCTGCCGCGGAATATCCGCCCCGGCATCTGGCACGATATGATCTATGCCCACCCGGAAACCGTGAAAGAAATTTCATCCGACTTCATGATCTGGTTCTGGGGTTACGGAATCGGCAACGGCGTGGAAACGGAAGATACTGCGCTGTTCGAGGGCGTCGATTTCTTCCGGGAAAACGGGTATGATGTGGTGGTCTGTCCTGCGGTCCGCAGTGCCGGTGATTCTCCGTTCTATGTCCGCTGGCAGCATGCCGGGAATGTAATGAATGCCGTGCGGAAGGCGCAACGGGATTCCCTTGCCGGCGTGTGTGTGACCAACTGGGCGATCCGGCTTGGGTGTTTCGACATGACCCTTCCGCTGTTGGAAGTCGCGCCCCGTTTGTGGCGGGATCCGGCGGGAGATGCCTCTGCTATTCTCCGCGGGATCCGGGAGGAATATTACGGGATCGCCGACGCGGATCTTCTGCAGAAAGTCCTGTTCTGGCCCAATGGATATATGATCCTGACTTCGATCCAATGGAACGGGTGGAAAGACGGTACGTTCCCGCCGGAAGGATTTTTCCGTGACAAACGGCAATGGATCCTGGATAAAGCCGATGGCGGCGATGCGATGAAATATCTGCCGCAATGGGCGGAGGATCTGCGGAAAAATGAGGCGGAATATGCCGGAATGATCCAGCCGGATACCCCGTTCCGTGAAGCGCTCTGTGCGATGCTTTCCCTGCGGAACCGTTTTGTTTATACTCTGTACGAAGGGTGTTTCGGGGAGTCCCCGGACTTTGCAAAACTGGCGGTCGAATTGGAAGAGATCCGCAAGGAATGTGAAGCATTGTACCTGCGTGACCAGATGCCTGCGAGTGCGGCACACAATGCGGAACTGTTGGTCCAGCCGCTGAAAGAATATTGCGCGTCACATTTTCCGCAGTGTTGATCAAGCCAGCGCAGTGAATCCGGTATTCTGACTTCTGCTGTTCTGCAGGAGATCGTCAGTTGCACACCCGGCGAACCCGGTTTCCTGCCATGCGTTCAAATCCGGAGTATCAGCGAAAGAAGACACCAGATCCGTTTTTACGGTGAACTTGCCTTTTTTGACTTTGCTGTAATTATACTCTGCATCATACGCGATCATTTCGTAGGCATATTTTCCCTTATCCAGATCCGTGAGCATCCGGCTGCCGGTATCCGCGGAGAGCCACTCTTCCTCCCAGGATATCTGGAATTTATCCGCGGCATCACCGTAGCGCAGGATGTACCCTGTGACACCGACGTTATCGGCGGGTGTATCCCAATAGAGTTCAACATCGTTGTTGTATACTTTTGCTTTTGCGGCGACTTTTTTGGGCGGCGTTTTATCGTATACCGTGAAGAAATATGTTTCGCTCCATTCGCCTTCATTGTCTGCTTTGTCGACGGCACGGATCCGGATCGTATGGGTGCCGACACTCAATTTAGAGAGCTTGACAGATTGACGGGAGGATTTGATATATTTTGCCCCGTTATCCAACGAGATCTGATATTTGACCGGTTTTCCTGAATTATCGTATACTTTGTCCCAGAAGAACGTCGCATTGTACTTGTCGGTCAATTCATCCAGACCGATGCCCGTGACTTGTTCCGGAGCGATCATGTCCTCCATCTTGAATTTCATTTTTTTCGCTATGCTTTCCAGTCCGGCTTCATCGATGGCGATCACGGAAATGGCAGGTGTGTTTGTCCCGTTCACTTCGAACGTATATGACAGCTGATCGCCGTCGACTTTGACCGTTTCGTAACCGCAGGTCACTTCATATTCCTTGATGCGCCCACTGTCTGCTGCGGGATCCCAGGAGACGGTGACGGTTGTTTCGTCATCCTGTTTTGCGTAGATCTTTTTCATCTTCGGCGGGGTTGTATCCACCACATAAATATTGCGGCTTATTGAGATATTGTTGTCCTCATTGGTTTCATAGATGCTCCTGCTGCCATCGGCAACGACATACAATTCGTTTGTGCCGCTGCTCAACAGTTTTGAAGAAAGCGTGTACCTTTTGAAAGCAGATTCGCCTGCACGAAGGGGATCGATATAGATCCGGTCGATGATTTTGTCGTTGCTGTAAATGTATACATACGAGCCGGCGGCGGTTACGGAACCTCTGTTTTTTACAGAGATGTCCAATGTTGTTTTGCCGTTCTCCAACAAACCGTTATCCCATGCAAAGAAATCGTCAATAAACAAATCGGCGGCGACGATGTCGGATTTCTTCACATCCACGCGGAGCGTTTCCGAACGGTTATTGGTTTCATCCCGCTCTGCAACTTTATTTGTCGCATCTGCTTCCAAATGGAAATCATACGTCCCGACATCCAGATCCCCGGCTTGGAATGTGTAGGTTTTTGTAACGGAATCGTACCCGCTCAGCGATTCGATGCTGACTTCATCCCAATAGGTGTTCCCGTTGTAAATGTAAACGTAAGAGGAAGATGCCGATTCTTTGCCGTTATTCTCGATCGTGAAGGTCAATTCCAGCGTATCTTCTGTCGTGATCGAAGACGAGGAGAAGGCGCAGGACGTGAAGACCAGGTCCGGACTTCTGGTCGTTACTACCGGCGAATTGGAATAGGTCACCGTTTCGGATTTGTTGTTGTTCTCGTTGGATTCTGTTACACTGTTCCCGCCATCAGCCACCACATAAAATGAGTGTGATCCGGAAAAGCTCGCGGGCGTATAATCGTAGGTGGCGGATTCGCCTGCCGCAAGACTTTTTACTGAGACTGAGGCAAGAAGTGAGCCGTTGTCATAGATGTACGCATAAGAGGAGGATGCGGTCGCATTACCGTTGTTTTTTACCGTAAAACTCAACCGTTCCGGATAATCGGGCATCCCTGCTTTATCCGGATAATCGCTTGCCGGTGACTTGATGGAAAGTGATGTGATCACAAGATCCGGATATCTTGTCACGGGTTGATCCGGGGTGGGATCATCGGGATCGGGGGAGGGCGTGGAACCCGATGATTTTGACATGAAAACGGTATAAGAGTATTCCTTGTAGTTGCTGGGCCAGTAAGACCCGGTACGTTCCACTTTCATGTAATAGTTTTCTCCGGCATACAGATAAACCCGGTTGGAACCTTTTGAAAGGATCAGCGGATTTCCGTTCAGATATTCCTTTCCCTCGAATACAAAGTTGAGCCCGGCATTGGAAGTCCCGCTCAATCTGCATGTCATGTGATTGTCTGATGCAGAAAAATTGAGAGTATAATATCCGCTGACGGGAACGCTGAAACTATGATTATCTTCTTTGTCGTAGAACGTTATACTTGCTGTTTCATAGAAAGAACTGACTTTGCCGTGGGAGTATGAATAGGCGTAATCATAAATATCACCGGTCGCGTGATCATGTTTTTCCCCCGCAAGAATGTGGCCCAGTTCGTGATCAATGACATCGATCACAAAATCAAGATCGGTTCTCCAGTCCGCAAGCACAAATGCGTTGTCATTTCTGATCAAGTTGCCTTTGTCGTTCGTTTCTGCGAGCCCGGTATGGATCCCGTAAGATTCGAAGTCATCGGTTTTTCCCACGAAGACCGTGCTGTATTCTGCGGTATCCGTCGGCTTTTCCGTGGTGAAGACGACACCGGAATCTCCGTATTTTCCGGTAAGTTCCGAGAGGATATATGCCTTCTGTTCCTCCGTCATCCCGGAGTCATTCATATCTACATCCAGAAGCAGATCCAGCTCTGGATTGCGATATGTCGTCGTTTCTCCGTCAAAGTCCAGATAGACGTATTGCACATCATAACCTTCCGTCGTTTGTCCTGCAAACAAATCATATTCATTCATAATAACGGGACTCCTTTTGATCCGGGTTGAAGATACTGTAACGATAGTGCATTATGGGTGGAACAGGTCTAATATATCATATCGTTACAGTTTGTCAAGAGAAAGTTGACATTTTTTACAACTGTTTACTCCGTGTTGATGTGATTGGCGATCCTCTGCTTCCGGTATTCCGCCGGGCGCATGGCGTATTCCCGCAGAAAACGTTTCCGGAAATAAGTCATGTCGGAGAATCCGCTGGCGTACGCCGCTTCCTTGATGGAGACATATCCGCTCTGCAGTAATTTCGCCGCATGATGCAGCCGGACACGGTTCAGATGATCGGTGATTGCACACTGAAAACGCTGTTTGAAGATCCTGCCCAGATAATCGGCGTTGCAGTGAAGTTCCTCTGCGATCACGGCTGTGGATATGGGATCGGCAAACCGGAGTTTGATGAATTGTTTCGCGGATTCCGCCAGACGGTGTGCCGCGTTCTGTTCCGCCCCGGCGGACCGCTTTGTTTCGTGAAGGAGCAGGGCGAGCAGCAGATCGCAGCTCGTCTGATTTTCCGGAATATTCTGTTCAGTCAGAAGCTGTGCAAAATAATTGCCCATGACATCGGCGCGTGCGGCGTGTCCGCTTTGCGGGAATACGGCAAGCTTTTCCGGGTCTCCGGTGAAGTGTCCCCAGAAAAAAGTGAGGTTGGCAGGGTAGGGAATCGTCCCCCCGTGTTTCCGTCCCGGGTAAAGGAACAGAAAATCGCCGCTGTGGAGTGTGAACTGCTGTTCTTCTTCGAACATGCCCAGCGTGCCGGAGATCACAAAAATGAGTTCCATATTGCTGATTTTCCGGGTGACATGACGTCCTTTCCCCCGGGAAATGAACTTGCCACCGCTCTGGAAATGAAAATCGGGCTGTATCATAATATCTGCTCCTTGAAAAAGTCGGAATAGTCTTGTTTTTCTTGTAATTTATCATCTTGCAGAGAAAATGCAAGCATGGTATAGTAAAAAAGATAACAAACAATATCATTCGTGATGCAAACGGAAAAAACATCATGCGTGGTATGATAACAAAAGGATCTTTTTTATGAGTATCTACACAAGACCCGGCGTGACCGATGTCCGCCCCGCTGACCCCGTATTTGCCCGTCGTATTCAAGCCTGTATCGATGGGACCATCCCCGAAACCATCGCGAAAACCGAAGAAACCGGCAGGATCGATGCGTTCCGCCTGAACTGGCGGCCCGGTATGGCGAAAATGCCCCATATCTTCTGGGATTCCGATACCGCAAAGGTGTTGGAAGGTATGGCGTATTGTCTGGCGATCAGCCCGGATCCCGAACTGGAAAAGAAGTATGACGAATGGGTGGATCTCATTGTTTCCGCACAGCAGCCGGATGGTTATCTCAATACGTTTTTCACTGTGGTGGAACCGGAAAAACGCTGGAGCAACCTGCAGGACTGTCATGAACTGTATTGCGCCGGACACCTCATCGAAGCCGCAGTAGCCGGATATCAGTGTCTGGGTAAACGCAAACTGCTGGATTGTCTCTGCCGGTACGCCGATTATATCGACTCCGTGTTCGGGATCGGCCCCGGAAAACGCAGAGCGTGGCCCGGACATCAGGAGATCGAACTGGCGTTGATCAAACTTTACCGTGTGACCGGGAACGAACGGTACCGGGATCTTGCCGCCTACTTCATCAATGACCGCGGCACGGAACCTCATGTTTACTGTATGGAAATGGTGAAACTCAAAGGAGAAGACATCAGTCATTTCTCTCCGCAGTCCTATGTTTCCCATCAGGCACATATCCCCGCCCGGGAACAGAAAGAAGCGGTGGGACACTCCGTTCGTGCGGTATACTTTTACGCCGGGATGGCGGATGTCGCCGACCTCACCGATGATACTGAACTTCTGGAAGTATGCGACCGTCTTTTCGACTCCATCGCCACAAAACGGATGTATATCACCGGCGGGATCGGTTCCACGTTCCTGGGGGAAAAGTTCACCAAAGATTACGACTTGCAGAACGGGTCGCTGATGTATGCGGAAAGCTGCGCCGCCATGGGCCTTGTTCAGTTTGCACTCCGTATGTTCCATATCACGGGCAAACAGAAATATCTGGATGTGGCGGAACGCGCGTTGTATAACGGTGTGCTTTCCGGTATCAATCTTGCCGGTGACCGGTTCTTCTACACCAATTATCTGGAAATGGATGAGAACCTGGCGTTTTACGGGGCAGGCGCAGCCGAACGTCAGCCCTGGTTCGGATGTCCCTGCTGTCCCACCAGTTTCTCCCGGTTCATGCCCCAGTTGGGATCCTTCCTCTGGTCCGTCGGGGAGAACGCCATCGTGATGAATATCGCCGCCGCCTGTCACGCCGATCTCACCATGGGCAACGGGAAGAAAGTCGCCGTGACGGTCTCCGGCGCGTATCCTTATGACGGAGCGGTCCGGATCACTTTGGAAACCGCAGGGGACTATGAACTCATTCTGCAGATCCCCGCCTGGTGCAAAAAGTATTCTGTGAAAGTCAATGGCGCAGAATGCGGCACCGCGATCAAACGCAACTGGTCCGCCGGTGATGTGGTGGAACTCACGTTGGATATGCCCGTCATGATCATCCGTGCCAATCCGAAACTCACCAATAACCTGGGACGCGTGGCATTGCAGCGCGGTCCGGTACTCTATACGCTGGAACAGGTGGACCAGACATATCCTGTCCGCGAAACGATCCTGGATCTTTCCAGAGGATTCCGTCTGACCACGGTGGAAGGTCTGCCGGAAGGTACGGTCGCCATTGCCGGGGAAGCGGTCCGCGAGATCTGCAGTGATGATTCCCTGTATACGGAATCGGTGCCCACATACGAAAAGGCATCGTTCGTTGCGATCCCGTACGCACTCTGGCAGAACCGCGGGATTGCCAATATGTCCACATGGAACCGTTTCGTGCAGGAGTTCTGATCACACCGGCAGTGTATATACAAACAAAACGTCTTCGTCTCACAGGAGAATAAATCTCTTCATGAGGCGAAGACGCTTTTTTTCGGGATATCGGATCGTTATCCGTTCTGTTCGCTGAGCAAAGCATCGCGATATGCTTTGACTGCGATTTCCAATCCCTGATCGAAATTGAATTCGGGTTTGAATCCGGTGGATTTGAGTTTATCCACACAGGCGGAAGAGTGTTTCACGTCGCCCGCGCGTTCCGGCAGGTGAACGATCTTGGATTTGGAACCCAGGATCTTCACGATCTTTTCCGCCAGATCGTTGATGGTGAGACGTCCGCCGTAAGCCACGTTATACACCCCGGTGAATTCGCTTTCCGCCATAAATGCGTTGGCAGCCGCGATGTCTTTCACAAAGATGAAGTCGCGGGTCTGTTCGCCGTCACCGAAGATGGTGATATCTTCATTCTGAAGAGCTTTCGTGATGAAGATGGGCACGGCGGCGGCGTATGCGCTTTTCGGGTTCTGACGGGGACCGAACACGTTGAAGTAACGCAGACATGCCGTGGAAAGACGTCCTTCCTTCGCAAACATGTTGCAATAGTATTCGTCATCCAGTTTCGTGATGGCGTAAGGACTCTTGGGTTCGGGGAACATGGTTTCCACTTTGGGGCAGACCGGGTTGTCGCCGTAGATGGCGGCGCTGGTGCTGAGGACCAGTTTTTTGACCCCGGCTTTTGCTGCTTCTTCCAGCACGACGATGGTCCCGAGAGAGTTGATGCGGTTGCATTCCACGATTTCGGTCATGGATTCGGGGACGCTGATCATGGCGGCGAGGTGGAAGATGTAATCCACGCCCTGGACCGCTTTCGCCACAACGGCGCGGTCGGTGATGTCGCCTTCGATCAATTCGTATTCCATTCCCGCGAGATTTTTGATGTTGCCGGACCGGAAGTTATCCAGAATACGGATATGGGCTTTGCCCTGATACCGTTCCACGATGTGACTGCCGATAAAACCGGCACCGCCAGTTACAAGAATCGTTTTCATTTTGCTGTGAGACTCCGCATGATTTCGTTCATTTTATCTTCCTGTTCCATCAGGCTTTCCACCAGTTTGAACTGGGTACGGCAACGGTCCAGATTGTGTCCGGGACGGGATGTCTTGAAGTAATGGTCGCCATCCAGATAGTCCGTGAGGAACCGGAGCCCGATTTCGAAAGTGATGAGTTCGCCGGAGAAGGGCATGAGCTCAATTTCTTTATCGGTGAGACAACCGCCTGCGCCTTCCAGGAATCCCTTTGCCAATGCTTCAAACATTTCCATGCGGGCATAGACTTTTGTGAGATCCTTTTCGTCTTCGGCGGCAGGACTTGTGCTTGTACGCATCAGGTCGCCGAAGTCATAAAGGGAAACGCCGGGCATTACGGTATCCAGGTCGATCACGCAGATCCCTTCACCGGATTCATCATCCAGCATCACGTTGTTGATCTTGGTATCGTTGTGCGTGACACGTTCCGGCAGACCGCCGTTTGCAAGCAGATCCACGAAGACCGGCGCCATCGCCTTGTGATTTTTCGCAAATTCGATTTCTTTCTGTGCCGCTTCGATACGATCGGAGGGCGCAAGGGCGAGAACGCGTTCGAAATCGGCGTAGCGTGACGGCGTATTGTGGAAGTTGGGGATCACTTCATGGAGCCGTTCGCCGGGCAGGTCAGCCAGAAGCTGCTGGAATGCGCCGAAGGCTTTTGCCGCCTGATACGCAAAATCCGGAGATTCCAGAATGTCATACGTCCGGGCGCGTTCGATGAACAGATATACACGCCAGACGCATTTGTTTTCATCGGTGTAGCTGTATTTGCCATCGGTGGTATTCACCAGTGTCAGGGCGCGACGGGTGGCATCTTTCTTCCCCGTCAAACGCTTCTTGGAGTGTTCCAGAACACGGGAAATGTTTTCCATGAGTTCATCCGGCTTCTTGAAGATGTCCGTGTTGATGCGCTGCATGATGTAACGGACCTGGTATCCCGCCTGATTGTAGACCACCAGGAACGTATCATTGATATGGCCGGAACCATACCGTTCATACCAGAGGAAATCCCCCAGTATTTCGAAGTGAGATGCGATCTCTTTGACGTTGTGCTGAATTTTCATAATTGATCTTTTTTTTGTTGAAAATGAGAACAGCGGAACAGGGGATCTGTTCCGCTGTGTAGTACATCCCCGGATCAGAAGATCCGTTCCGGATAATCTCCGGCAGCGATCAGTGCTTTGATGTTGGCTTGCACGGAAGGCTTGTCTTCCCGGTACGTCACACCGAACCAGGAGTCTTCGCTTTCCAGAACGCGCACGGAGGCTTTCTTTTCTGCAATGAGTTCTTCCACCACAAACGGGATGAAGAATTCACTTTTGAGTTCCTTGCCATGCTGTTCCAGGAAGGTGACGAACCGTGTTTTGAGTTCCGCGAACAGTGTGGGCTTGAAACCCCAGAAGTTCATGGAGGCGATCTCATCACCCGTGAAGTCGATCACAGTTCCTTCGCCGTCATCAAAACGCGCTGTTCCGTTCCCGGTGGAAGCGATTTTCGTGCGTTCCACCACTTCTGTAAGGATCCCGTTTTCTGTATTGCAGATCCCGCGGGCAACGGTCCCGAATTCGGAAAGCGTTTTCTTCAACGGATAACCGACCATGTAGTGCATGGCAGGATCGGTGTCTTCCGACAGTGCCTTGCCGATAAGTGCATACGCACTCTTGCCGTAAAAGTCGTCCGCGTTGATGGCGGAGAACGGTTCATTGATGAGGTCGGCGGCAGACAGGATGGCGTGTCCGGTACCCCAGGGTTTCACACGGCCTTCGGGCACGGTGAAGGGGGCGGGGAGTGCATCCAGCTGCTGGAACGCGTATTCCACCTGGATCTTATCTTCCCAGCGTTTGCTCACGAGGGAACGGAATTCTTCTTCGATGTCGTGACGGATCACGAAAACGACTTTGCCGAATCCGGCGCGGATCGCATCGAAAATGGAATAGTCAAGAATGATTTCGCCGTTGGGACCGACCGGGTCGATCTGTTTGAGTCCGCCGTAACGGCTGCCCATTCCGGCAGCGAGCACCAGCAATGTTGGTTTCATATCGCAAATATCCTTTCGTATGATCAGATCATGGGCAGACTTGCGGCTGCCACTGCCTGTCCGTGACGACGGTTGGTTTCATCCGGAATGGCGAATTCCACATTGTATTCCGGGAATTCAGTCTTGATGACCTTGCCCGCTTCTTCCAGGATGATGTCCCCGCCCTTGCCGGAGGTGACACGTCCCAGGATCAACAGTTTTTCAATGGCGGGATAGAAGTCATAGTAACGGGCGATGGTGTAACCGAAGGCGACCCCGATGGACCGGAAGATCTTTTCGGCGCGTGCATCCCCTTGTTCCATGAATTTCTGCACTTCGATCAAACGTTTCGGGAAGGGCATGTCTTCGGGAAGTTCGATCCCTGCCAGGGGAGCCAGACGGGCGACACCCTGCTGGGAGAAGTACTGCACGCCGCAGCCCAGGTCTCCGCTCCATTCATCGGCGGGACCGTTTTCGCGGTAATCGATGGGCACGAACGCCAGTTCATTGAGCCAGTCGGTGATGTTGCCGTCCGGGTTCACATAACCGCCAGCCATACTGGTTCCGAGGGAGACACCCAGCACGCTGTTGGAATTGAGCTGCATGGACCCGGCGAGGGCAGTGACTTCGCCATCGTTCACCACTTCAAAGGGAACGCCCCATTCTTTGCCCAGTTCCAGGAAGATATCGGCAACTTTGGATTCAAACTGATCTTTCGGTACGCCACGGAAGAGAGAGGCGATACGCACACGGTTTGCCACATAGACCCCGGCGGAACTGCCGCCGATGGCATCCACGCGGGGCAGATGTGCCGCCGCACGTTTCAGTGTATCATTGATCCCGTCTTTGTGATAGGAAGGATCTTTCTGGAAGTAGGGGTCCCACGGAATTTCTTCGGAGAAGACCACTTCCCCGTCGATCACGGCTGCACATTTCCGGTCGGAACCGCCCAGGTCGAATCCGATACGGCATCCGGCGAGGTGACGTCCCAGTGGCTGCGTGGGTTCTTTTGCGGCGGGTGCATCTTCGTAATCGGCATAAATGAATTCAACGGGATGATTGTAGATCCCGCCCATGACTTCGGAGTCGAAAGCACGGCTGCCGGTCTGGAGCGTATAGATCTTTGCCATGGATTCCGCCACAGCCTTGTCCCCGGCGATGGTGACTTTCGCACCGCCTTTGACCCAGAACATGGATTTCACAAGACGTTCCACATGGAAGAGATTGGCTTCTGCTTCCTCTGCGGTCGGGTTGTCAAACAGAATGGTTTCGTACACGCTGACGCTTTCCGCGCTGCGTTCCATTGCGATTTTGATTTTGCGTACCCGGCCAGATGCTTTCACGGCATCCTGAAATGCGCGATCCCAGAGGACGGCAGGTACAAAATCGGGGTCGAGGCACGGCACGACGGCCGGTGCTGCTTTTTGAGCGATCTGCTTCAACATCTTGTTTCTCCTTGTTCCGGCTAATTAGCCTTATTGTTATTTCAAGATCTATGATTTTGGTATGTAAACGGGATAAGATAATCCATCTTTCCGGATTTTCAAGTTTTTTTTTGCTTTTTAACAAAGAATAATGCACCTTTTTTGTTTCCGGGAAGAATGTCATTCCCATCTTTTTTGAAAATTTTCAATTTTTTTTGCATTTCGCACTTGACAATATGAGATTTCGTGGTATATTATCTCTCATGTTCCAAACGAACTGTGGGCTGGTAGCTCAGTCGGTAGAGCATCGCCCTTTTAAGGCGGTGGTCCCGGGTTCGAGTCCCGGCCAGCTCACCACTTTTCGTTTTTTATGCCATCCACTTCCGGATGGCTTTTTTTTCTTGTATTTTCGGAAAAAGCGTGTATATTACCAAACCTATATTTTATTATTAACCGGGAAAGATAACATGATACTGAAAAACAGATGCTTTTGGAAGTCTCTGCTGTTCGGACTTTTTCTGACGTCGTTTGTCGCTTTCGGCGCAGAAAAATTGACCATGGTCACAGAGGCCACGTTCCCACCCTATGAATACCGGGAAGGGGAAAAAATCCTGGGAATCGACCCTGAAATCGTCAGAATGGTCGCCCAACGGAACGGTCTCGAACTCGTTATCATGGATATGAACTTCGATTCCGTCATTGCTGCCGTTCAAACCGGGAAGGCGGATGTCGCCGCTTCCGGGATCACTGTCACGGAAGAACGGAAACGCATGGTCAATTTCACTACGCCTTACGTCAGTGCCAGACAGGTCATTATCGTCCCGGAAGACTCCCCCATCAAAGAAGTCGGTCAGCTCAAAGGACGGCGGATCGGGGCACAGCACGGGACTACCGGGGCGCAGTATGTGACCGATCACATTCAGGAACCGGAACGGTTTGCCAATGCGGCATTGGCGATTTCCGCTCTGCTGGCAAAAAAAGTGGATTGCGTGGTGCTGGATGATGCACCGTCAAAAGTCTTTCTCACCAAGCATCCCACATTGAAGATCCTGCCGGAACCCCTTACATCCGAAGATTATGCCTTTGCCATCAGCAAGAGCCGTCCGGAACTTCTCGCCATGTTCAACAAGACCCTGGCGGAGATGAGTGCAGATGGTTCACTGCAGGCGATCCTGGACAAGCATCTGACGAAAAACGAAGGCGGTGATGCGGCAGAAATGCTGACTGTTTCTGCGGTCGCAAAAGATGCCGGCGGCTGGGAAAAACTCAAACAGGAATTCCATATCAACTTTGTGCAGGATGACCGGTATATGTATCTGGTCAACGGATTCGGCATCACGCTCCTTGTCGCGTTCGATGCCGTGATCTTGGGAATCCTCATCGGGTTCATCGTTGCCGTGATCCGCAGTACCGCTGACCAGACCGGACGTTTCAAGGTCCTGAACATGCTCTGCAAGGTATACCTTACTGTGATCCGCGGGACTCCGGTGGTGGTACAGCTTCTGATCATTTACTTTGTGATCTTCGGGTCTGTGGATGTAAGCAAATTGGTGGTGGCGATCCTGGCGTTCGGGCTGAATTCCGGCGCGTATGTGGCGGAAATCATCCGGTCCGGGATCATGTCGATCGACCGCGGACAGCTGGAAGCCGGGCGCAGTCTCGGGCTTTCCTATCCGAAAACGATGCTCCTGATCATCCTGCCCCAGGCATTGAAAAATGTTCTGCCTGCGTTGGGGAATGAGTTCATCGTTCTGCTGAAAGAGACCAGTGTTTGCGGATTCATCGCGCTTTCCGACCTGACCAAGGGCGGCGACATCATCCGCAGTCAGACCTATAACGCATTTTTCCCGTTGATCATGGTCGCCGCGATTTACCTGGCGGTTGTCATGCTCTTCTCCAGATTCCTGGCAATGATCGAAGAAAGGTTGAAGAAAAATGAGTGAGAATATCATATTCGAAGTCCGGGATCTGGTGAAAGAATTCCCCGCAGTCCGCGCCGTGGATAAGGCTTCCATCGCCATCCGGAAGGGGGAGGCGGTGTTCATCGTGGGACCCTCCGGCAGTGGAAAAAGTACGTTCCTGCGCTGTCTCAATCAGTTGGAAATCCCTACCGATGGCGTGATCCTTTTTCATGGGAAGCCAGTAGGACATAAAGCCAGTGAACTCAATCAATTCCGTGCGGATGTGGGAATGGTGTTCCAGCACTTTAATCTGTTCCCGCATTTGACGATCCGAAAGAATATCACACTCGCTCCCGTTTCCACCGGACGGCTCTCCAGAGAGGAAGCCGACCGTACCGCGGAACAGCTTCTTGCCCGGATCGGACTGGCAGATAAAGCCGATGCATATCCCATGCAGCTTTCCGGCGGACAGAAACAGCGTGTTGCCATTATCCGAGCCCTTGCCATGAAACCGGAAGTGCTGCTCTTTGATGAGCCCACATCCGCTCTCGACCCCGAAATGGTGGGGGAAGTCCTTTCCCTTATGAAAGATCTTGCCAGAGACGGTATGACCATGATCGTTGTGACCCATGAGATCGCGTTTGCGGCGCAGACTGCCGACCGCATGGTCTTCATGGATCATGGTCAGATCGTGGCGGAAGGTACTCCGGATGATCTGATCAACCGTTCGGAAAATCCCCGGATCCGGGATTTCTTTTCCAAAATCCTGAAGTGAGATGACAACGATGAGATTGTTTTTCCGCATAATATTTGTTCTGGTGTTCGCGGTCCCGCTGTATGCAGACCCCATCCGTGTCGTCCGCAGGGAAGTCAAAATCGACGGCTGGCTCAAAGAACATCATGGCTTGAAGATCGCGTTCTTCGCGGATACCCATCTGTTGGAAAGCAACATCAGGGAAGAACCCTTTTCCGCATTGCCTGCGCTCCTCGCAAAAGAAAAGCCGGATCTGATCCTGCTTGGCGGTGATACTGTGGATACCCCTGCCAGAATGCGTGAACTGGAAGGTCTTTTTGTAAACTGGGTCGCCGCGTTTCCCGCCACACCCTGCGGGATCTATGCGGTGTTGGGCAATCACGATCTCAATATGAAGAAACAGGTCCTTGCCATGCTGAAAAAGGCAAAGATCAATGTACTGTGCGACTCCGGAACGGAGATCATGTTCAATGGAAAACCGTTCCGTCTGCTGGGGTCCATGGAGGAAAACAACGAAAAGGCGTATATCCACCCCCCGTTCCTGGAACTGGTTAAAAAAAGCACGCCCTGTATCGTGGTGACACACCGTCCCGTTTCCTTCCGTTTTCTGCCGTCGGACCAGCCCATGCTGATCCTGGCGGGACATACTCACGGCGGCGTGGTGCATGTGCCGGGACTCCCCCGTGGTACCGTGATGCGTCTTTTTACGAAAGATCACGACACCGAATTTGTGTACGGCTGGTTCGAAAAAGACAAAAAGAAAATGTTCATTACGGGCGGTATGGGCGGCAACGGAAAGAGTTCCATGCGTTTCGGGAACCCGCCGGAACTGGTGATCGTGACGATGATGTATGAACCTGCGGAGGAAAAGTGATCATGAGCGCAGAATACAATATTTATTTCCCCGATTTGAACGAAATCCCATCCTTTCCTGTGATCCCGATCCCCGAAAAGGAACTGCGGGACGGCTTCCTTGTGCGCAGTCCCAACTGGCTGGGCGATGCCGTTATGACGTTCCCCGCACTTCGTCAACTGCGGAAACTGCTCCCCGCTCATTGCGGTTTGATGGTCGTCTGTCCGAAAGGATTGGCTCCCCTGTTCCGCGCGCTTGATTGCGTGGATAAAGTCATTCCTCTTGCGGATGCGCACGCTTTTATGAGTGCGGAGGAACGGTTGGAGACTGCGGAAGCTAATGCGGGCGCAGCGTTTTTCTTCAATAACAGTTTCCGGGATGCTCTTTCACTGAAACGGTGCGGGATCCCCCGGATGTATGGGGCAGCCGCCCGGTTCCGTTCGCTGCTGCTTACCCGGTCCTATCCCTTTGAAAAACGTTTGGATCACGTCTTGAATCATCCGCATCAGGCATTAAAATATCTGGGTATGGTGCAGGCATCCGGCGCGCCTGTCTGGGATGGCGAAATGCCCGTACTCACACCGGATCCGCTGTCTCCCCCCTGCGAATTCATCCGGGGGATCGCGGAACAGGAGAAACGGCTTCTGCTCCTGGCACCGGGTGCGGCGTACGGAGATGCCAAACGGTTTGATCCGGAAAAGTTCCGTACGGTTGCCAAATGGTGGATCGACCGCGGCGGCATTGCGGCGGCATTGGGCGGTCCCAATGAAGTCGGTCCGGCATCGGAAGCCTTACAGGGATTGCCGGAAAAACAAGCCATGAATCTGGCGGGCCGCACCAATATCGATGAATTGATCCTGTTGCTGAAACGGGCGGATCTCTGTGTCGCCAATGACAGCGGTGTCATGCATCTGGCGGCGGCGGCGGGTGCCCCGGGGGTCGCCGTGTTCGGGTCTACCGACCCGGTCGCCACCGGACCGCTCTCCAGAAAATGGATCGTTCTTTACCAACAGCAGAAGTGTTCGCCCTGTTTCCGCCGGATCTGTCCGGAGGGAACCCGCGCCTGTTTCGGGGCATTGACGGCGGAAGACGTGATAAGTGCGGCGGAACGGCTTGAAAAATGACAAAGAAATGATATATTACGGCTTTTTACGAAAGGATAGCAGGATAAAATGGAAATCAGCATGTTTTTTGAGATCGTGATGCTGCTTTGTTTCGGAGCAAGCTGGCCGGCACAAATTGTCAAAACGATACGGGTGAAAGACCCGAAGGGGAAAAGTTTTCTCTTCCTTTCTCTCATTGTTTCCGGATATATCGCGGGGATCCTTTACAAATTCACTTCCGGACGGCTGGATGTAGTCACATTTCTCTACATTCTCAACTCTCTGATGGTGTTGACCGATATCGGATTCTCTCTCTATTACATCGCAAAAAATAAAAAGAAAATAAACGCATAATACATAAGAAAGGTGCGCAGCATGGAACAGGATTACAACGTTTATCAGAACCCGCTGACCGGCAGATATGCCAGCAAAGAAATGAGCTATAACTGGTCTCCCCAGCGGAAACACTCCACCTGGCGTCGTCTCTGGCTGGCTCTGGCGGAATCGGAACAGGCTTTGGGACTTGAGATCACCGATCAGCAGCTGGAACAGATGCGTGCTCATCTGGACGATATCGACTTCGAAGCTGCCGCACGGGAAGAAGCTCTGCTCCGTCATGACGTGATGAGCCATATCCACGTCTTCGGTGATCTCTGCCCCGATGCAAAACCCATCATCCACCTGGGCGCGACCAGCTGTTTCGTCACCGATAATACCGAACTCATTCAGATGCGTTCCGGTCTGCGGATCCTCCGTTTGAAACTGCGGAAAGTCATCGCGCTCCTCGCCGACTTCACCGAAAAATACAAAGATATGCCCACCCTCGGGTTCACCCATTATCAGCCCGCACAGCTCACCACACTGGGCAAACGGTTCGCGCTGTACCTGCAGGACTTCGTCAATGACTTCGAACGTCTGGTCTATGAAGAAGAACACGTTCCGTTCCGCGGGGTGAAGGGGACCACCGGCACCCAGGCAAGTTTCATGGATCTTTTCAACGGCGATACGGATAAGGTCCGTACGCTGGATCAGATGGTCTCGGAAAAAATGGGCTTTGCCAAATCCGTCTGGCTCAGCGGTCAGACGTATTCCCGGAAAGCCGATTACCATGTGCTGTGCGCCCTGGCGGGCATCGCCCAGAGTGCATACAAAATGGCGGGCGATATCCGTCTGCTTGCCAACCTGAAAGAGATCGAAGAACCCTTCGGCAAGAAACAGGTCGGTTCCAGTGCCATGGCATACAAACGCAATCCCATGCGTTCCGAACGGGTCTGCTCTCTTGCCCGTTATCTCATGAACCTGCCTGCGAACTGTGCGCAGACTGCCAGTGTGCAGTGGTTCGAACGTACTCTTGACGACTCCGCCAATCGTCGTATCGTGCTGCCGGAAGCCTTCCTGTGCTGTGACGTGATCCTTTCTCTGCTTGCCAATATCATCGATGGTATTCAGGTGTGGCCCAATGTCATCGCCGCCCGTGTGGCTTCCGAACTCCCCTTTATGGCAACGGAAAACATCATCATGGAAACCGTGAAAGCCGGCGGCGACCGTCAGGAACTCCACGAACATATCCGTGTCCACTCCATGGAAGCGGCGCGTGTCGTGAAGGCGGAAGGCGGACAGAATGATCTGCTCACCCGTTTGGCGGCGGATCCCATTTTTGCTGCCACTGCGGACCGGTTCGATGAGATCTTGAATCCTGCTGCATTCACCGGCAGAGCCTCACAACAGGTGGAAGAATATCTGGCGGCTGCGGTCCGCCCGCTTCTCGCTGCTTATCCCGAAGAAGACAACGGCGAAGAAGTCAACGTCTGATCGACCGCCTATGGATAAGAAAAAAGAGGCGATCTATACTTCCGGACCCATCGGCACCCGGATGCTGAAAACGGCATTCGGGATGCTGGCAGGCACTCTTGCCATGTCCGGGTATAACATCGTCGATACGTTCTTCGTCGGAAAACTGGGCAAGATCCCGCTGGCGGCAATGGGGTTCACATTCCCCGTTGTCATGCTCATCGGTTGTATATTCCACGGACTGGGGACCGGGGTGATGACCACCAGTGCCCAGGCGCTCGGCGGAAACAAACACAGCAAAGCGGCGAAACTCGTCACGTCCGGCGGGGTGCTGATCGGACTCTTTTCCATTTTTCTTGCGGTCCTGGGATATTTCACCAGCGGTCCTCTTTTTGAATTGTTCGGTGCCCGCGGTGAAACGCTGAACGAAGTCACCGGGTACATGAATATCTGGTTCTTCGGGTGCGCGACGGCATCCCTTTCCATGCTGGGCAATAATATTCTGATCGCAGTGGGCGACCCGAAAAACGCGGGCAGACTCATGGTGTTGGGACTCCTTCTCAATGCCTTGTTCGATCCGCTGTTCATCTTCGGTTGGGGGCCGATCCCGGGCGGCGGCATACGCGGTGCCGCGCTTGCCACCATCCTTTCCCAATGCGTTGCCACGGTCACCGCATTCCTGGTGGTCAGCCGGAAACATCACCTGATCACGTTCGAACGGATCCCGTGGAAAGAAGTCCGTGCCGCCTGGGGGTTGATGATCCATTATGCCGTGCCCGCATCTCTGGGGATGCTCATGATGCCCCTGGGGTCCTCCATCATCACCTGGATCACAGCCAGGTTCGGTGATGCTGCCGTTGCGGCAACAGCGGCATCGGGCAGACTGGAAATGCTGGCGTTTGTGTTCCCCATGGCATTGGGGATGTCTCTCATCTCCATGATCGGGCAGAACTACGGAGCCCGGCTGTATTCCCGGATCCGCATCTGTTTCAAGTTCGCCATGTGGTATGCCTTCCTCTTTCTGCTGGGGATGGCGGTGATCTATTTCTTCTGCGCCGATTGGCTTGTGGGTATTTTCGCCCCCAAAGATGACCCGGCGGTCCATGACATCATGGTGGACTGTCTCCGGATCACTGCGTGGGGCTTCGGCATGATCGAGATCCACCGGTACGCCGGATTCTTTTACATCGGCTGCGGACGTCCTGCGGTCGCGGCATGGCTCAATGCACTGCGTATCCTCGGCCTGATGCTCCCGTTCTCGTTCCTGGCGTTATACTTCCAGTCACTCACCGGATTGTTCTGGGCGCGTTTCCTGGCGGATGTGCTTGCCGGCGGGACCGGGTTGATCCTGGCGGGCAGAATGGTACACCGTCTGCTGCCTGCGGAAGATGGTGCGCCGCCCCCGGCGAAGCATGAAAAAGATTCTCTGTTCAAGCGGGTATTCCGTCGCCGGAATCTGCCTGCGTTTGCCACCGCCCAGACCAAGATCGATATAGACAGCAGTACACAATAACACCCATTTTAACATAAGAGGAGTGATCCCGATGGAGAAACAGCTTTCTTTTCATTTCACCGATGATTTCAGCGAAACATGCCGCATCCATGATGCCCTTTACAATTACAACCTCGAAAAAACAAAGGCGGAACGCGTGGATGCTCATGCCTGTGAGTATCCGGAGCAGTTCGCTCTTGTCGCACGGGATGAAAACGGAAAAAGTTACGGCGGGATCTCCTTCCATTGGCTGAACGATCCCAGACGCATTTTCGTCAGTTACGTTTTCTTTGATGATGAGATCCGCGGTTGCGGCGCAGGAAGAAAAATCTTTCAGGAACTCATTGATCATGCCCGGAAGAACGGTGCCGTGCAGATCGATCTGACCACCAATACGTTCCAGGCTCCCGGTTTTTATCAGAAAATGGGATTCCGGATCACGCACGAAGAAAAACGCCCGGCACCCGCCTGTCCGGAGAACATCCACTACGAACTGACACTGGAACTGTAAGTCTGTTATTTACTGTGATACAGGATCAGGTACGCGGTATAAGCGCAGTAGATGAGCAGGAAAAAGATCCCTTCTTTCCGGCTGATCTTCCAACCCGTACGCATGATGGGCAGCAATGCCGCCGCACTGAATAACATGACCGTCATATCCACCGGGTTCAGAGAAGCATTGGAAAGCGGCGAGATCACCGCAGTGATCCCCAGGATTCCCAGAATATTGAAGATGTTGGAACCGAGTACATTCCCCACGGCAATATCTTTTTCGCCTTTCGAAGCCGCCACCAGCGACGTCGCCAGTTCGGGGAGAGATGTCCCCACTGCCACCACGGTCAATCCGATCACGGCATCGGAAAGGTGCGCCATTTTGGAGAAGAATACGGCACTCCACAGAAAGAGTTTTGCCGCACCTACCAGCATACCCAGTCCCACCGCCGTAAACAGCAGAGCCACGGGGATCGACAGGAGTTTTTCCGGTTTGTTTTCATCGGGTTCCGGGTTTTCCTTTGCTTCCTTTTTGGAGGCATAAATATTCCATCCGGAATAGACCAGAAATCCGGTGAGCAGGATCACGCCCTGCCATCGGGTCAAGCCCCGCGTGTAGAGGTAGAACCCGGTGAGCAGGATCGTGACACCCAGCATGACCGGGGCATCCAGCCGCAGAAGCTGACGGCGTACGGTCAACGGGGTGATGCAGGCACATACCCCCAGGATCAGCACGATATTGACAATGTTGGATCCCACGATATTCCCCAGGGAAATATCGGCATTGCCGTCGATCGCCGCGAATACACTGACCACCAGTTCCGGTGCCGACGTTGCCGCAGCCACCAGAGTCAACCCGATGACCAGTTGCGAGATCCCGGCTTTCCGCGCGATGGAACTGGCTCCCTTCACCAGCGTTTCCGCCCCGAAATAAAGTCCGGCGAGTCCGGCAAGCCCGTATACGATGTTCAGGAGAATATTTGTCATTGTCTTCCAATCATTTCTGTTGTATCGCAGTGCGATTTCTTACTTCTTTTTCCGGAAACAGCTCCGGACGAACCGTTCCCCGGATTGCATCAGTGCCATGCTCCAGGATTTCTTCGGGATGATGGCACCCTTGGGACAATGTTCCTGGCAGCAGAAACAGCGGATACATTCCTGGGACGAAAAATGGGGTTTGCCATCCACCATGGTGATGGCTTTCGGTGGACACATCTCGGCGCATAGTTTGCACCCGATACATTTTTTCGGGTCAAGCAAAGGACGCGCCAGCATGTGATTCCGCAGGAAATTCCGGCAGAACGGAGGGAATGCCACGCCCCATTGGAGCATGAGACTGGGGGGATCCGGCAGTTTCAGCGCGGTGAGCTCCGGAACATCGGTCACATTCTCCCATTCCGGCAGGATGCCCCGTTCTTTTGCCCGGCGCAGGAGCAGGAGTTCCGGCACACCCAGCACGGGCGCAACGGAACAGTCAAGCGCGAGCGAATCGGTGGATCCGGCGACGAAATTCTTCTGTACGGGCGTTCCGCTTCCGGGTCCGTTCCCTTCCATGGAAATGATGCCGTCCAACAGATTGAACCGGGGCTGAACGGTGAGATAGATATCGAGGAGCATATCGGCGAACTGATCGAAGTCTCTGCCGACGGAGAGATGCCAGCCGAGTCTTGCGCTGCCGTTGACCAGCCCGAAGAGATTTTTCACGCAGAGAGTGAGGATCATCATAGCATGAGTCTTGGCTTTCGCGATATCCACCACGAAATCATAATCCAGATATTCCTGCGCCAGTTCCAGATTGCGGAACCGGGCATTTTCCGGCGGATTCATCTTTGCGAACCGGGTGAGACTGGCATAATGCACATTCATTTTCTTGAGTTCTTCATCCACTCCCATGGCGTGCAGGATGTGGGGGACAGACTGAATGGCAGGATTCTCCAGAATGGCGACCGATGCCGCTCCGGCATCCAGAAACGCCCGCGCGGATTCCACCAGAAAACGGGGATTCACACACGCCGGATCGTTCTCTTTGCGCCATGCCAGCAGATTGGGCTTGAGCATGATGCGTTTGCCGTGGAGCGGTCCGCGCAGAGCCAGCTGGGGCGCAAGTACGTCCTGAATGGCTTTTGCCACTTTTTCCTGTGAATAGTCATCGGCGGAAGCGTAAGCAACGGGATGTTTCATCGTGTCATGACCTCAACTGTTCAGCACGCCGAAGGGAACGTGTACCGAGGGGGTGAATGCGGACGACGATTCCAGATGGGGATGCCGCTGGTCGTCAAAGAAAATATGGGGCTTGAGGATCGACAACACTCTGCCTTTATCCATTCCGCCCAGAAGAAATGTCTGGTCGATCACAATATTCCAACTGCGCAACGTGGCAACGATCCGGGCATCCGCCGGCGCACTCCGGGCAGTGACAATGGACGTGGTCAGGAACCGTTTGTATCCGGGATCGGCTTCGATGCGGGCGTCTTCCAGTTCCCGGATCCGGGCGAGTTTTGCCAGAAGAGCGGCAAGGGGACCTGCGGGCAGGGGCAGAGAGGATTTGCTCTGTTCCGTTTCGTAAAACTTTTCGATCCCGCCCACACGATAGACCAGTTCCGCACTGTCATCGGCGAGAACACCGTCAAAGTCGAAAGCGATCCGGAGCTGATTGTCATCGTCGTCATCTTCCGCGGCACTGTCCAAAACTTCTCCGGCGGCGTACCCTTCGGCACTGGCGGACTTCACGTCTTCGCCATTGGCAGAGAGAAAGAGCGACACGTTATACGCCGGGATGTAATGGAAGGGCGACATCCCCGTGGTGAACGCGGCACGGCTGATATCCAGTCCGTAATGCCGGATGGAGTTGAATACCCGCGCGCCGGTATCCGGGTCGTTATGACTGAGCAGAACGACTTCCACCGGTTTGGCTTCGGGGAAAAGTGCATTGAGTTTGAGAAAACGGCGGATGAAGGGGAATGCGATCCCCTTGCGCAGAATATCCTTCTGGTGTTCGCGCTGATACGTCCGGTATGCGGCGATGCCTTCTTTCCGGAAAATAGCATCGGCTTCATCCAGTTGGAATAACGCACTGGAAGCGACACCGATCACCAGTTTTTCTTCGATGGGAAAACTCATTGCACAGCTCCTTTTATTGTCAGATAAGCACCTGTCCGATGATCTCGGAAACGCTCTTGATATTATGCTGATCCAGCCATTCATTCAGCTCATTCAATACCCGGATGGGGGCAGCCGGATCCGCAAAGGTGGCAGTGCCCACCGCAATGGCGGAAGCTCCCGCAAGCAGAAATTCCACCGCATCGGCACCGGACATGATCCCGCCCATCCCGATCACCGGGATCCTTACCGCTTTCGCGGCTTCATACACCATTTTGATGGCAACAGGCTTCACCGCAGGACCGCTGAGTCCGCCGGTGATATTGGCGATCTTCGGACGGCGTGTTTCGATATCGATCGCCATTGCCGGGATGGTGTTGATGAGACTGATCATATCGGACCCGGCATCTTCCGCACCGCGGGCAAAGTCCGCAATACAGGAAACGTTGGGGCTGAGTTTGGTGATGAGCGGGAGAGACGTCTTTTCCCGTACCGCACGGACCACACTCTGCATGGATGCCACATTGGTCCCGAAAGAAAGTCCGCCTTCTTTCACGTTGGGACAGGAAACGTTGATTTCCAGTGCGGCGATCCCTTCCTTTTCGGCTTCCAGCCGTTCCGCGACCAGTGCGTAATCTTCCGGCTTCCTGCCCCAGATGTTCACAATGACCGTGGCTCCGGTCGTCCGCAGGAACGGCATATAATGGGACCCGTTGAGGAACTTGTCGATCCCCGGTCCCTGCAGTCCGATGGCGTTGATCATACCGGCAGTGACTTCTGCGGTACGGGGCATGGGATTCCCGTGAGATTGCCAGGGCGCGATCCCTTTGACCACCACGGCACCCAATTCGGAAATCGGGTAAAATTTATGATATTCTTCCCCGTATCCATAGGTCCCGGATGCGGTCATGACGGGGTTTTTCAGTTTGAGGGAACCCAGTTGAACAGTCAGATCACTCATAATATACCTCCCCGGCAAAGAACACAGGCCCTTCGGAACAGGTCCGTGCGTACCGGAATCCATCCGGCGAACCGGCATCATTGACTTTGATGACACAGGCGAAACATGCGCCCACGCCGCAACACATATTCTGATCCAGACTCAATTGCGTTTCCACATCGGTGGAGAGCATCTGTCTGCCCACGGCATACAGCATGGGCTTCGGACCGCAGGCGTAGATCACCGGATTCCCGGCATCGGCAAGCGCCTGGGGAATGAGTTCCGTCACGAATCCTTTGACACCACAGGAGCCGTCATTGGTGGCGACCCGGACATCGAAGCCCAGTGCGGCGTATTCCTCCCGCAGGATCAGATCCTGTTCGGTACGCGCCCCCATGAGTACGATCCCCTTCTTTGCGGCGCGTTCCGCAAGAAACAACGTGGAGGCAGAACCATAACCGCCGGTGATCAGCAGCGGCACTGCATCCTGACGGAGCGTATACCCTTTGCCCAGGGGGCCGAGAACCTGCATTTCGGTCCCGGCGGCGATTCGTGCCAGTTCTCCGGTGCCCTGTCCCACGACCTTGAACACCACGGTAACGGTCCCCGCGCTGACATCCACCGAACAGATACTGAACGGACGGCGCAGGATGCGGTCTCTCAATGTGGGTATCTGCACATGCACGAATTGTCCCGGAGCGGATTCTGCGGCAATGTCAGGCGCCCGGAACACGATCCGCCGATATCCGGCGGTAAGTTCTTCGTTTGCAAGAACGATCGATCTCTGGTCAATCATAAAAAATCTCCGTATGAAAAATAACACGGAGTATTATACACCCGGAACCGGAGAAATGCAAAGAAAAAGACAAAAAAAACCGCCATTTTCATGGCGGCTTTCTGTAGTCTTATACGGATTCAAACCGGATCTTGAACCGGTAGCGGATACTTTCGCCCGGTGCAAGCATCTTTCCGAACCCGTTTTCTGAATCATAAACGCATCCGTTCAACGATCCGTTGGTGGGTTCCAGTCCCAGAACATAACAGTTCTTCGAAGGCTTTTTCCATTCCACGATCCGGGGGAGGGTGGCGGTATCGTAGGAAATGGTCAGAGCAGTCCCGATCTCATCGTTTACGATCCGCATATCCGCCCATCCGTTTTCATCGGCGGGGAGGGTATGACGGTAACAGTATTCGCCGAAATCCTCCAGGGGAGCGGGGAACTGATCCCATTCAACCAGAGCGGCTTTTGCGGCATCATCTCTGGGGTCGACATCGTGTTCCGGCAGTTCAAACTTCAAAGCGGGGGAGACGAGGGGATATCCCAGATTGCAATGATAGAGGATCTCCGTGAATTCCGGTTTTTCGCCGTGATTGGTGACGGTATCTTCCACCATGATCTCATTGCAGCCGTAAGCCGTGGAGATCACGCGGAACAATTCCAGATTGCATCCGCCGATACAGGCTTCCTTCAACCGTCCGCTGATCCGGATGTCACCGTCATCGGTCACAATGGAAAGCTGTTCGGCACTTTGTGCGGAGATCTGCCCATGGAGACCTTGTGTTCCACTGGGAGAACCGACATTGCGCAAACCGCAGGTGGTCATAAGCCCGCCCGCCCAGTCATTGAGCCAGTCGCCGGTGAGCCCCCGGTATCCGCCGGGCGTCCGGAACGCCATGGGGATGCCCCGGAAGGAGCAATCCACCAGGTTCATGCCGCGATCGGGCGTGATGGTGAACTGGAGTCCGGAACCGTTGAATACGGAAATGATCCGTTGTCCGCGGGCGGTACCTTCCCCGATCTCATCCAGTCTTGCATAACAAACCTGATCGGTATTCGCCAGATAGGGCAGAACATTTTGAAGTTTGTTCGCCATATCCTCACCTCACATATCGCAGAAACGGGGACCGAGAATACGGCCGCCGTCCACAGTCAGGTCGGCGCCCGTGATAAAACTGGCGGTATCTTCTGCCAGGAAGACAATGGCGCGTGCGATCTCATCGCCGAAACCGGGACGTTCCACCCAGGTGAGCTTGCAGGGATTGCCGTCCCAGGAGTCCATGATAAGTCCGGGGGAAACGCAGTTGAACGTGACATTGCGTTTTCCGTATTCCATAGCGAGAGTCTTGGTCATCATGATGAGCCCGCCTTTGGATGCGGCATAGTCGCAGAACTTGGGCAGACCGACTTCCCCAGCGATGGAGGTCAGGTTGATGATGCGTCCGTACTTCTGTTCCAGCATACCGGAGAGGAACGCCTTGGTCACGCGGAACACGCCGTGAAGGTTCAGGTTGATGGTATCGATCCACTGTTCTTCCGTCATATCGTCGAAGATCGTGCATTTCCATCTTCCGGCGTTATTGACGAGGATATCGACTTTTTCGAAATCGGCGTAGATTTTTGCGGCGGCAACGTTCACGCTTTCCGTGCTGCATACATCCATGACGTATCCTTTGCAGTTATAACCTTTTTCGCGGAGTTCCGCCGCTACTTTTTCCACGCCTTCCGCGCTGATGTCGCAAAGTGCGACGGCTACGCCTTCTTCGCAGAACATGCGTGCGGTTTCTCTTCCGATGCGTCCGGCACCGCCGGTCACAACTGCCACTCTGTTTTCAAACTTCATCTTTCACCTCTGTTTATGTTATGGTGTTACTTGTTCAAATAAGCAAATGCGCGCCGGAGTGCTTCATCCGGCTGCCAGTATTTTCCTTCGTATTCGATATTGACCGTCCCGGTATAACCACCCTCCCGCAGGATCCGCAATGTTTCCCGGCTGTCCACCAGTCCTTCCCCGATCAGCGCCGGATCATAACTTTCTCCGGGGCGCAATCCGTTGCTGCGGCCCTTGTCACCTTCGGCAAGCACCCAGTCTTTCAGATGGACATGTACCACATCGGGGAGGAGCCTGCGCAGAGCGGCGTGAGGATCTTCGCCGACGAAGGTATTTCCGTTATCGAAAGTGAGTTTCAGCCGCGGGATCGCCGCTTTGAATGTGAAATAATCATCCGCCGTGATCAGGGGACTCTTGCTTCCGTGATAATTTTCCACGGAAAGGATCAGTTCCGGATCGTCACAGACTTCCACGCAGGCGAACATGGCATCCAGCCAACGCAGTTGGGATTCGGCGCGTGTTGCGGCATCTCCGGGGGGTGCGGTGGGCAGCATGACCATGGGCGCACCCAGAATATGTGCGGTCTCGTATCCCTCCCGGACATGATCCAGTGCGCCCGGTCTCCGGTTTACGACTTCCTGCACGAAAAAGGTATAACAGCATACTTTCAGCCCGGCATCGTCACAGATCTGACGGAGTTTCTGCGGTGTATAACCGTAAGTGCCGACCCAGTCGATCTCTTTCAATCCTGCGCGGACAGCGCACGCAACGATCTCTTCCGGGGATGCACCGAGAAGTGACCCCATATAACTCATCATGGAAAAACGCATTCTGTGAACTCCTTGTTTCATTGTATTGTGGGAACTATACTGCTTTTTTCACTAATTGCAATCTTGAGAACGGGAAAAATACGGAAAAAAACACGAAAAACATCCACTTTCAGAAAAAATATATCAGAAATCGCCCCGTCCGATCACGATCGTGTAACCGATGTCCGTCAGCTGTTTCTGCAGGTCGGACTGCATGATGTCGCCCTGAAGTCCCGTATGATACTTGTTATCATAAAGCATGTATTTCTCCCGTACATCTTCGGGGGAAAGATTGGGCATGATCACATTGGCTCCGGCGAGAATACCTTTCTCCCTGCCGTTGGGCTCCAGGGTTTCCAATGCGGTCGTGGCGGGCAGCAGAACGGCGGGATGCTGGATCCGGATCAGACTCAACAGGAACAACGTGAGTTCCACACTGCCGTTTTTCTCTGCGGCAAAGGGCGTATCTTTGTGGGGAATGAACGGGCCGATGCCCACCATCTGCGGCTGGAAGTCATGAAGAAAGGTCATTTCTTCTGCCAGGATCTCCGGTGTCTGACCGGGTGAACCCACCATGAAGCCGCAGCCCGTCTGGAATCCCAGAGATTTCAAACTGCGCAGACACGCCATACGTTTCTCCCAGGATTGTTCCGCAGGATGCAGAATGTTGTAATGACAGGGATCCGCCGTTTCGTGACGGAGCAGATAACGGTCCGCACCCGCCTCCCGGAACATCCGGTATACCTCCTCCGGGAATTCTCCTGCGGAAAGCGTGATGGCACAATCGGGGAACCGGCTGCGGATCTCTTTCACCAGAGCGGTGAGCCGTTTGGGGTTCCAGACACCATCTTCTCCGCCTTGCAGGACAAAGGTCCGGAATCCGTATTGGTATCCGCATTGGCAGCAATCGAGGATCTGTTCTTCGTCGAGCCGGTAGCGTTCCGCTTTTGCATTGGAACGGCGTATGCCGCAGTAGTAACAATCGTTTTTGCAGTAATTGGAGAATTCGATCAAGCCGCGTACGAAGATCCGGTTCCCGAATCTTTCGCGGGTGATCCCGCGGGCCGTTTCCGCCGCAAATCGACAGTCGTCAGGGGTCCGGGTGGAGAACAATGCGACCCATTCCTCTGCGGGGAGCTGCTGTTCGGTTTGAAGACGTTGTATCCGCATCCGGTTCATTATTTACCACCGGAATATACAGCTTTTGCGGTAACGCCGGAGATCTTACCCAGTTTCCCGGCGAGCGCATTGATCTTGTCGGGGGGCGCATCCACGACGATACTGATGATGAAAACATTCTTTTCGCGGTAGGGCAGCCCCAGACGTCCGATGATATACGGATTGAAATCATGGAGAATGGCATTGATCTCTCCGGCGGTCTCCTGACTGTCGGCGAGAATGGCAATGACTGCGACTTTGTTATCATTCATGGCAATACCTTGTGTTACGGTTTGTCGGAATATACACCCCGATGTATGAAAATGCAAACAATTCCCCCGGAAATTTGAAAATAATCTCTTTTTTTATTTGTATTTCCCGTTTTATGCGCTACATTATCCCTGAAGATTGTATAATAAA
This sequence comes from Victivallales bacterium, assembly GCA_045592785.1. Lineage (GTDB taxonomy): Bacteria > Verrucomicrobiota > Lentisphaeria > Victivallales > UBA1829 > RGIG8244. Next base: position 57,119 of record JAZNVL010000048.1, read on the forward strand.
CTGTAAAAGCAAAGGAATGACACTATGAGCAAGATCCGTGCACCCCATATCTTCACTTCGGAATCGGTATCCGAAGGACATCCCGACAAGGTTTCCGACCAGATCTCGGATGCGATACTCGATGCCTGTCTGGCACAGGATCCTATGAGCCGTGTTGCGTGTGAAACGCTCTGCACCACGGACCTGATCGTGATCTCCGGTGAGATCACCACGAAAGCAAAAGTCAACTGGGAAGCCATCGCCCGTGATGTGGTCCGCGATATCGGATACACCAGCAATGACATCGGTTTCTGTGCCGATGACTGCAAAGTGTTCGTCTGCATCCATGCGCAGTCCGGGGATATTTCCCAGGGTGTGACGGAAGGCGAAGGGCTCTTCAAGGAACAGGGCGCCGGTGACCAGGGCATGATGTTCGGGTACGCCAGCAATGAAACCGATGAACTGATGCCTGCCACCATCCTGTATTCCCACCGGATCGTGGAAGAACTCGCACGTCTCCGTAAAGCGGAACCCGAAAAATACGCATTCCTCCGTCCCGACTCCAAGAGTCAGGTTTCCATGTCCTATGTGGACGGCAAACCGCAGAAGGTGGAAACCGTGGTCGTTTCCCACCAGCACACGCCTGATATGGATATCGCCGATCTGGAAGCTCTGGTGAAGGAAGTCACCGCAAAAGTCATCCCCGCAAAGTTCCTTACCGGTGATGTGCAGTATTATGTGAATCCCACCGGCCGGTTCGTGGTCGGCGGTCCCAATGGCGATACCGGGCTCACCGGACGCAAGATCATCGTGGATACCTACGGCGGTGCCGGCTCCCACGGGGGCGGTGCATTCTCCGGAAAAGACCCGACGAAAGTGGACCGCAGTGCCGCTTACATGTGCCGTTACATGGCAAAGAATATCGTCGCTGCCGGACTGGCGGACAAGTGTGAGATCCAGGTCGCCTACGCCATCGGTGTGGCGCAACCGCTCTCTGTCAACGTGACCACTTACGATACCGGTAAACTTTCCGATGCCGATTTGGAAAAGGTCGTGCGGGAAGTCTTTGATATGCGTCCTTCCGCCATTCTGGAAAAACTCAAACTCCGCACACCGGAAGGCTGGTGTTACCGCAAGACTGCTTCCTACGGTCATTTCGGCAGAGACGGCTTCTCCTGGGAAAAGACGGATATGATCGACGCTCTCCGCGCCGCCGCTGAAAAATATGCCCGGTAAGTCATCCATGACAGCACAGAAGATCAAAGTCCTCGGGGCGGGTGCCGCCCTCCTGGACGTGCTGGCGCATGTGGACGATGATTTCGTTTTACAGAATGCGGGTGAAAAGGGCGGCATGATCATGCTCTCCCCCGATGAGATCGGTACACTGATCCGCCTGGCGGAGTCCGCCGCGCCCATTTCCCGGGCGTCCGGTGGATCGGCAGCCAATACCCTCTGCGGTTTGGCACAGCTGGGGATCCCCGCCGCCCTTTTCGGGAAGATCGGTGCCGATGAAAACGGTGCGGTGTATCGGGATTTCTACGCATCCAAAGGCGGTTTGACTTCTTCTTTCAAAGTGAATCCGCAGGTCGCAACGGGATCCTGTCTGTGTCTGATCACCCCGGATTCCCAGCGGACCATGCGGACCGATCTCGGTGCTTCCGGGACGTTGACTGCGGATGATGTGACCGATGCCGATTTTGACGGCGTGACCCATTTGCATCTGGAAGGCTATCTGCTGTATAATATGCCTGTGACCCGGACACTGCTTGCCGCCGCGAAGCGGTTCGGCTGCACTGTGAGTTTTGACCTGGCATCCTTTGAAGTGGTGCGTACGTTCCGGGATGACATCAAACAGCTCCTTGCGGAATATGTAGACCTCATCTTCGCCAATGAAGATGAAGCTGCGGCGTTTTCCGGCAGTGAAGACCCCATGACCTCCCTGCAGTGCCTCCGGGAATTGTGTCATACCGTCTGCGTGAAAGTCGGGAAGAACGGGGCGTATATCGCTTCGGAAAATACAGACCCGGTACACGTCCCGGCGGAACTGGTCACTGCGGTGGATACCACCGGTGCCGGCGATCTCTGGCAGACCGGATTCCTTTACGGCTGGCTGCGTGGGAAGGAGAACGCTCTTTCCGGCAGATACGGAGCCGCCGTTGCGGCGGAAGTCGTACAGCTCACCGGCGCACAGATCACAGAAGCACGCTGGGAAGTTCTCCGTCAGCGGCTTGCAGAAATGGAATAATCATTTTAACGAAAGGTGAATAAAATCATGAACAACGCAGATTATCGCATCCGTGACATCGGACTTGCCGATTTCGGACGGAAAGAACTGGACATCGCAGAATATGAAATGCCCGGACTGATGGCGGTCCGCAAAAAATACGGTCCCGAAAAGCCCCTGCAGGGACTCAAGATCATGGGCAGTCTTCACATGACCATCCAGACTGCGGTCCTCATCGAAACTCTGACCGAACTGGGCGCCAGCATCCGTTGGTGTTCCTGCAATATCTTTTCCACCCAGGATCATGCTGCTGCCGCCGTCGCAAAACGCGGGATCCCCGTTTTCGCATGGAAAGGCGAAACACTGGAAGAATACTGGGAATGTACCCTCAATGCTCTCACCTGGCCCGACGGTTCCGGTCCCGATCAGATCGTGGATGACGGCGGCGATGCCACTCTGCTGATCCATTGGGGCGTGAAGGGCGAAGACGATCCGGCATTTCTGGACCGCACACCCGGCTCCGAAGAGGAAGAAGTCATTCTGAATCTGCTGAAACGGGTCCGGAAGGAAGATCCGGGCAAATGGCACCGCTTTGCCGCTGCCGTCCGCGGTGTTTCCGAAGAAACCACCACCGGCGTACACCGTCTGATCCAGATGGCGGAAAAAGGCGAACTGCTGTTCCCCGCCATCAACGTCAATGACTCCGTCACCAAATCCAAGTTTGATAATATCTACGGCTGCCGTCATTCGCTCACCGACGGGATCAAACGTGCGCTTGACGTTCTCCTTGCGGGGAAACAGGCGGTTGTTTGCGGATACGGTGACGTGGGCAAAGGCTGTGCCGAATCACTGAAGAACGAACGCGCCCGGGTCATCGTGACCGAAATCGACCCCATTTGTGCGCTTCAGGCATGTATGGCTGGGTTCCAGGTCGCTCCCGTGGAAGACGCGCTTGCCACTGCCGATCTTTACGTTACCTGCACCGGGAACAGTCATGTCATCACGCTGGAACACATGGCGAAGATGAAAGACCAGGCGATCGTCTGCAATATCGGACACTTTGACAATGAGATCGAAGTCGCCCGGCTGAAAGCGGTCCCCGGAATGCAGATCACCGAGATCAAAGGCAGTTCCTGTCCCGTTCACAAATACACGTTCCCCGACGGACACAGCATTTATCTGCTGGCGGAAGGCCGTCTGGTGAACCTGGGCTGTGCCACCGGACACCCCAACTTCGTCATGAGCTGTTCTTTTGCCAACCAGACTCTGGCGCAGATCATTCTCGCAAAAGAAAAACACGGGATCGGCGTGACACGTCTGCCCAAGGAATTTGACGAAGAAGTCGCCCGGCTCCACCTGGAAAAATGCGGCGCGGTCCTCACCAAACTCACGGAAGAACAGGCGGATTACATCGGCGTTCCCGTGGATGGTCCTTACAAACCGGAACACTACCGGTATTGATAAACGGATAAGTCCACAAAAAAACGGTTGGAAAAAAATGAGGGGGTGCAGGGGGAGAAGAAAAGAACCTTTCCTCAAAAAGTTTTTTCTTTTCCCCTTGCCGACCGGATCAATCCTGTTTTTCGCTGTCAGCGGCGGGGATCTGCTTATCCACCATGGCGCAGACACAGGAGTCGCTCCACACATTCACCCCGGTCTCGATCATGTCGATGATGGTGTAGATGGGCAGGATGATCCCCAGGATCCCGATGGGACCGCCGATGCCTGCCATGAGGGAGAGCGTCAGGAAGTAACAGCCCATGGGCACGCCCGCATTCCCGATGGCGGAGATCACAGAGATCAGGATCCAGAGCAGGATCTGAACGAATGTCAGTTCCGTCCCCCCGTTCTGCATGACGAAGAGCGAGGTCACCAGGATAAATGCGGCACAGCCGTTCATATTGATGGTACAGCAGATGGGCAGGACGAAACGGGCGACTTCCGGTTTCGCTTTCAGATTGTTTTCTGCGGATGCCACGGTGACAGGGAGAGTCGCCGCGGAACTCTTGGTGAAGAGTGCCATCAGGACCGCCGGGAGCATATTCCGGAACACTTTCAGCGGGTTGATCCGCATGACAAGCAGGAACAGCGGCAGGATCACAAAGAACTGCAACAGGTTTCCGCCGAGAACAACAGCGACGTATTTCCCCAGGGAGCCGACCACGACCCCTGCGGACATCTGGGCGGAGAGCTGGGCGGCGAAAGCCACGATCCCCAGGGGGAGAGTCCAGACCAGAGCGCGGATGAGTGCAAAAAGCAATTCCTGCAAGCCCATGATCCCTTTGAGCAGGATCTGGATATTTTCGGACTGTTTCATCAGGGCAAGAGCCAGACCCACCGCAGCCGCAACAAGAAGAATACTCAACACGTTCCCGCTGTTGAAGGGCTTGAGGATGTTATCCGGAACGACCGAAAGAATGTGTCCGTAAACCGTAAGCTGTCCCAAATGCCGGGGCACGTCCGCCTGTCCCTGGGTCACCATGCTTCCCGGCAGGTTTTCGGGCGCGATACATTTGTAAAGGACTGCGCCCACCACGGCGGCGGCGACGGTGGTCAGGAGCGTGAAACTCACCGTATGGAGAAAGATCTTCCCGGTATTCTTTTTTGCGCCGAGAGTGGCAAGCGTGGTGGTGACCGCCAACGCGATGGTGGGGACCGCCACGAACTGGAAGAGTTTGGTGTAAACGGCGGCGATGAAATTGCAGAAATCATTGAGCCATGCGAGTCCGAGCAAGCCCAGAATACTGCCCACGATCAGTGCCGCCATCCAGATGATGAATTGTTTCCCGTTGAAACCGACTTTCTTTTCTGTTGTTTCCATGATATATTCCTCTGATTAAATTAAAAACGTTCCCGTAATATACCACAGGAATCGGGAAAAGCAAACCGCAAAGCGGATTATTTGCCGCTCACGAGCGTAAACAGCGTGATCTCCGGATCATGTCCGAACCGTACCGGGAACCCGTTCCAGATCCCCGTCCCGTTCATCACATAAAGCTGCATCCCGTCCACGTCATACCAGCCGTCAACGAATCCACCGTTGAATTTCTTCACCAGAAAGTCAAGACCGTAGATCATGCCCCCGTGGGTATGACCCGAGACCTGCATGGCGACCCCGTGCTTTGCCGCATCCGGTGCGATCCGGGGCTGATGGGAAACAAGCAGGACCGGTGACTTGCCGTCATGTCCGGTCAGCGCTTTTTCCACCGAGGGTTCCTCCATGTTCCGCCGTTTTGCCGCCGGATCCGTCACCCCGGCAAGATAGATCCCGCAGGGGAGCTGTTCGCCTTCGTTGAGCAGCATACGCATCCCCAGGGATCGCAGGAACGGGATCCATTCCCCGTATCCGGAAAAGTATTCATGATTCCCGGCGACGGCATAGACCCCGTACTTTGCGTTCAGTTCTTTCAGCGGCGCAACATCCTCCCCGCAGCGTTCCACGCTTCCATCCACATAATCCCCGCCCAACAGGATGAGATCCGGCGTGAGCGCGTTGACTGTTTCCGTCAATGCCCGGATCCGCGGCGCACGGGTGTAACTGTCCACATGGATATCCGCCAGAAACGCAACGCGCAACCCTTCCGCTTCCGCCGGAAGTCCGGGGATCACCACACGCTGTTCTTTGACTGCGGGCATCTTCAAGCCGTTATACAGTCCGAACGCTGCCAGAATAACCGCGCCCCCCAGCAGTCCCAGCCGGATCCGGTTGCAGAGAGTACGCTGTACCGTACGTTCCGGCAGTTTCTTGCGGAAATACAGAACGCACCAGACCGTCCAGTGGACGATCTCGAACAGCGAAAGCAGGATGAAATGGAACAGCACCACGGCGTAAAGGCAGGCGAATCCGATGATCACCCAGCCGGGCAGAGTGGGCGCGAAATAATTGGGACCTCCCAGCAGATGCAGAACTTTGAACTTGAAAGCAGCGGCAAGTACCGGCAGGGAAAGCAGGATCTTCCAGTAATAACGGATCCGGAGCGGAACAATAGCGGAGAGAATAACGACAGCGGCGATCAGGCCGGAGGCAGCAGACATGTTCAGGGTTCCTTCTTTGTTTGATAAATTTTCCGTAATATAGCATACAATCCCTGCTTGTCAAGGGCAGGGTGCCACGTTGATACGCCCCTTTGCGGAAAAAAGTTTTTCTCTCTTCTTGACAAACGGACCGCACGGTGTTATATTACGCCGTAACACAATGATAACAGAGAATGTTGGAACTTATGATACCGAACCCGGAACTTTTCAGTCTGCTTGACCCGGTGAAAATGGGACAGGATTTTCAGCACGCACTCACCGCCGGGGATCCCGCTGAACTCGCCCGGTGTACCGCCGCTCATTTCCGTGACCGTGCCGACTGTTCCTGTTGGAAACAGCATGACCGTTCCCGTTATTCCCGGGAGACTGCCCGCCGTGCGGTGCAGGGCGATGTGACCGTGATCGGCATCCCGCACGCCTTTCCCGGTGGAACGATCGACTGGACGTTCAACCCCACGCTCACCGCGCCGCCGGTCAATATGGAATGGCTCTGGCAGCTCAACCGGATGGCGTTCTGGATGGATCTTGCGCACGCATACGAAGAGACCGGGGACGAAACATACGCCGCCGCATTCGACCGTCAGCTTTCCGGCTGGCTTTCTGTTGCGGGCGACCTGACGGTCGAACAGATGGTATCCTGTGATTTATGGCGCAGTATCGAAGCCGGATTGCGGATGATGAATTCCTGGAGTTATGCCTTCGAAGTGTTCCGGAAATCCCCGTCGTTTACGGATGAAAATCTTTGCAGGATGCTTTACGTCATGTATCGTCATTGCGTGTATCTGCATCATCACAACAGCGGCGGGAACTGGCTCCTGATGGAAATGACCGGGATCTATACCTTCGGCGCACTGTTCCCTGAATTCCAATGCAGTTCCGCCATGCGCCAATATGCCTCCGGAAGATTCAGCAGTGCCATCCTGGGACAGATCCTGCCCGACGGGCTCCACGATGAACTCAGCCCGGATTACCATACCGTCATGTTCCTGTGCGCGTTCGCTTTTTACAACATCGCACAGCTGGAAGGCATCGAAAACGAAATGCCTCCCCGGTTCCTGCCGGAAATAGAACGCTCGCTGGAAAGTGTCCTCGCCATGGCAACTCCCGGTCTGACGTCTCCAAGAACCAATGACTGCTTCACCTGTCCCGTAGCCAACCGGATGCGGCAATGGCTCCCGATCTTCCCCCACCGGCTGGATTTCCTCTGGGCTGCCACGGACCGCAAAGAGGGACACGCGCCCGCTTCGGATCCGGCATCCCGGTTCCTTCCCTGGGCGGGATTCGCGGTCATGCGTTCCGGCTGGGATCCGGAGGCGGCTTACTGTTGTTTCGATGTGGGACCGCTGGGGATGGCTCACGCCCATCAGGATAAACTCAACATCAACATTTACAAAGGGGCGGAGGAATTGATCTGTGACGATGGCGGCGGACAATACGAGCGATCCATTTACCGTCGATACGGGATCAGTGCCGCTGACCATAATACGGTGCTGGTGGATGGACTTCTTCAGCAGCGGAGTCAGCCGGGAAAAGTTCAGTCCCCCATCGATGCCCATTGGGTCAGCACGGACTCCTTTGACTATGCGAAAGGGACTTACGAAGATCCCTTCGGACCGCTGGTCCTTTCCGATACGGATGCCGCCGTCCCCCTGACAAATCCGGCGAAACATACCCGCGAAGTCCGTTTCTTCAAGCCGGACTTCTTCTGCGTGCAGGATACCTTGACCTCTGCCGACGGGAAACCCCACGATTACGAAATGCGTCTTCATCTGGATACCCTGAAACTGGATCCCGTCCCCAACATGCCCGGAGCATACCTTTCGGATTACGGCGGGACTTATGACATCCTGATCCTGCCCCTTTCCCCGGAAGGTGCAGAGATCCGCCTGCTTTCCGGTGTCGATACGAACCCCATGGGCGGCTGGTTCATCGGAAGAAACGACAAAACCTGTCATAGAAGTACCACATTCACCATGACCGTTTCCGGAAAACGGGATCACCGGTTCACCACACTGCTGATCCCGGTGCGCCGGGACGAGCCGTTGCCGGAGATCGAAGTCATATCACAGACATGTTTCCTTTTCCGTATGCACGGCATGACATACCGGATCGATCCGGAACATCTCTCCGAATGACCCGACTCCGCACTTTTTTTTGATTTTTTTTGATTTTTTTTTGATATGGGGTTGTATTTTTTACAAAAGTATAGTATAATATACACAGTGTGTATACTTGTTCTGTTTTGTTTACCGTTTTTGTTTTGTTATTCTGTAATCTCCAGTAAATAGGACGCTGGAAAAGGAGCTGAAAAGATGAAAAACAATGTACCCCCGCATGCGGGGGTAAAGCAGTACTGCTTTACCCTTATTGAATTACTCGTCGTAATTGCCGTGATCGCGGTCCTTGCCGCCATGCTGTTCCCCGCATTGGGGAGAGCCAGAGACTCCGCCAAACTGGCAGGATGTGTCTCCAATATGAAAAATATGAGCACCGCATACATGATGTATGTGGAACGCTATGACCAGTATGTTGTTCCCGATACAGCCCCCATCGACGATTCCCGGCTTTCTTATATACATCAAGTCCATGCCAAGGTCCGCCATGGCAAATGGCACGCGTTGTTGCTTTTTATGACCGGAGAGGAAAAAACGATCAAGGGGCATTTGCATCACTACTGGCGGAACCCGAAATGGCTGAAGTGTCCCGGCGTTCTTTTCGGGCACACTGAATTGTATAAAAATGCAAATTATCAGCTAACATACCCACAGTCTTTGACACCTACGCAAGCAGAGTACACGGCATCGGGTGCAGATGCGTTCATTCCCTATCGGAGAGCCTTGCGGAAAATCTACCGGTTCCGTAAACCCGGTGATACCGTTCTGATTTACGAAGGCGGAAGACCGGGACATGTGTATAATCAGGCATATATCCCGGGTACCGGAGCGTATTCCGCTCAGTTCGGCGGAAAAAGGTCGGCGCATCACTGGGGAGTTTGGACCGGTTCCGGTGTCGCAGCCTCTTTTGACAGCGCATTTAGCACGCTTGTTACAGGCATTGAGACCTTCGGTGAATCCTACACCAACAGTGGCGCACCGAATCCTGTTCCTGCAAGAACGTACTACCGCGGAATGGCAAAAGACTTCCTGAAAGGAAGACACGGAAGGACCAATGCCGGGTTGTTCTATGACGGACATGTGCAGACGGCTTCCAGTACGGAATGGGGCAGACACTATTACATTCTCTTCAAGAATGGGACCGGTTCCGGCTGGTTCTGGACTCCGCAGTTCTGATTTTTATACGATCACATCCGCCGTATAAATCATATCCGCGCCCGTTCCCCGCGTCAGGTGGAACCGGGCGCAAACTTTTTTTTGATTTTTTTTAAACATGGTATTGCTTTTTTTCAAAAAAAGAGTATAATATCAGAAAAAAGATATTATATTCACGAAAACGAAAAGGATTTGAATCGATGAAAAACAAAATGCCCCCGCATGCGGGGGTAAAGCAGGAGTGCTTTACCCTTATTGAATTACTCGTTGTAATTGCTGTGATCTCTTTGCTTGCAGCTATGTTGCTCCCTGCATTGAGCAAGGTGAAGGCAACTGCCAAACGGGCATTGTGTATCGGAAATACCAAAAACATTTCTCTGGCTTACATGATGTATGTGGACAGCAATGACCAGTACACTGTGCCGTATGTCGCGCCTACCAATGACAAGCGTTTGCTGCAGTTGTCCGACTCCGGTGTATATCAGTTGTACTGGTTTCAGCAGTTGATGTTGATCACCAAAGAAGACAAGCCGGTCAAATCATATCTTATCGGACATTGGAACACGCCGAAATGGCTGAAATGCCCGGATACCACCTGCGGACTCAATAACATGGTGAACAATCCCGGTTATTACATGAATTACCCGCAGAGACTGATGCCGACGACAAAAGCCGATGCAATGAATCCGGCAAAGTATGTTTCCTTCAACAAATATTTCCGGAAAATCACACGCTACCGTACTCCGAAAAAGACCGTCATGATCTTTGAAGGCTGCGAACCTGCCGGGGATGTAAAAAAGTTGTATATCCCAGGAGTCGGTTCTTATCATGCCGCTTTCTCCGGTCGCTCCACAAGGCACTTGTGGAATCCCTGGGACTCATCGGGGAGCAAAGCAGCATATAATGAAGCATTTAATTTCTGCACTGCAAAAACTTATAATGGGAGTTGGAATGTCAGCGGCGATCCCCGTCCCATTTCCAAAACAGAATACCAGATGAAACTCCGTAAGGATTTCATGTTGGGACGGCATGGTATGAAAAATGTGGGGATATTCTTCGACGGTCATGTGCAGGTCGAGAAAGCTTATGATTGGAGCAGAAACTTTTATGTCCTCTTTACAAGCAAAAAAGGCTGGTTTTGGACTGATAGACCCTGATCATTCCACGTTCACATCCGCCGTATAAATCATATTCGCGCCCGTTCCCCGCGTCAGGTGGAACCGGGCGCAAACTTTTTTTTGATTTTTTTTAAACAAGGTATTGCTTTTTTTCAAAAAATGAGTATAATATCAGAAAAAAGATATTATATTCACGAAAACGAAAAGGATTTGAATCGATGA
>JAZNVL010000049.1:0-30737 GCA_045592785.1 Victivallales bacterium
ATGAAACGCAATCCGTGGACCAACGAATTGATTGCCATCTGGAACGATCATGATCCCCGCTGGGGCGTGGCGTATCAGGAAGGTTCCTGGGGACGCACCCCGCTGGTGATGGCGTACAGTAAGGACGAAGGCAAGACCTGGTACGGTCACACGCTTCTGGAAAGCGAACCGAACCGGGGATATTGTTACATCGCCATACTGTTCTCTGCGCAGTGGAAGGATCACGTTCTTCTGGAATACTGCTGGGGTGCGAACCACGGGGTATTGAATTCCTGCAAAGTGAACTTTGTCAAATTGAAAGACTGATCCGTAAAAATTTCGTTTTTTTTTCGAATGGGGTATTGCTTTTTTTCAATTTATGCAGTATAATTATTCTATACAAGATCGAACTGACAGAAAGAAAAGGAACATTATGAAAAATAACAAAATTTTACGTTGATCGAACGGACAAAAAGAAAAGGAACATTATGAAAAACAAACGGAATTTTACGTTGATCGAACTTCTGGCCGTTACTTCACATTTCTGCTGTGATTGGCTGCCGGGACTGAAAAAAAGCAAGGGAAAGAGAATGTTTTCTTCACCTGCTCGTGAGCAGGTGAAGCTGTACAGCTTCACCTTAATAGAGCTTCTCGTGGTGATCGCCATCATCGCTGTTCTTGCGGGTATGCTGCTGCCTGCATTGAGCAAGGCGAAGAATACAGCAAAAATCACACAATGTACGGCAAACTTGAAGACCATGTACTCGTTTGCCCTCTCTTACTCACAGAACAACGATGACTGGCAGGTTCTCACACGCGCCGGGGGGATAAAGGATGACCGGATGCATTATTCCGGCATTATTATCTGGCTTGATGCTTTGATCCTGGAATCCCCGGATGAAAAGAAATGTCCATCCAACAAAAAATTTGATTCCCTGCCTCTCAAATGGTTCCAGTGTCCGGATGGCTTCGGTTACCATCGTGCCTCCAATTCGGGTTGGATCAGTTACATGGCGACGAATACCCAAACTGTGATCTCGTTTTATGCCGCCGAAAACGCGCCGGATCATCCCAATAATTATGCAAAACGGTACGGGCACAAGGTGACAAAAATGACCAGGATGAAACGGGCGTCCCACTATCCTGCGTTTATGGACGGATGCGATTCCTCCGGCAACTACGGCTATGCATTCTGCGGAACGCTTGATCCCGGCGGAACAAATAAAGCGAATTACAACCCCTATGGTCAGTCCCTGCTGGATTACACTACCCGTGACCGTATTTACGGCAGACACAACAAAAAATCAAACATGGTCTTTTTCGACGGACATGTTGCTTCCGGTGTCAGCCGCATCATCAAGGCGGATATGTATGAAGATGCGAAAAAAGCGAAGGGTATATTCCGTCCTTATTACTACGGATGGAATTGATATCCAACAGATTCAACCGCCGATGACCGCATCCCGTGCCATCTGATAGATCTTGGTTTCCCGGGTGGGACATCTTCCATCGGTATCTGCCCACGCCTGTTTGAGGTTTTCCGAGTAGAGATCGTAAGTGAATCCGGCAGTCATGGTGAAAAGATGGCGGATGGTGATGGGATTCCGGGCGTAAGCAGATCATCCAGAAACTGATCGAATTGGCGAAACATGATCTTGTCTTCTGTGTGTTACGTTATCTTTACCGGTTCAGTCCGGAGAGTGCCTTCCGGACCAGTTGGGCAAGCTGAATGCGCTGGGTCTGGACCGTACTGTTTCTCACATGCTGGGCATAATAGAACGTGAAGTCGTGGACCGGGTCCACCGCCAGAAATGCGCCCGCCGCACCGCCCCAGCCGTAATCCGTCACACCGTTCTGCACGGGGTCCATGGCACACCGTACGCCCAGACCGTAGGCATAATTGGGGGGCAGCCAGGTCTCCATATCGGACGGCAGCTGCGGTGTGGTCATCACGGCGATCGTCTCCGGCTTGATCACGCCTTCTTTCTTCCGCAGGGCTTCCAGAAAACGCAGGTAATCCTCCACCGTTGACACACAGCCTGCCCCGCCGCTGGCGTATTCCGTGCCCAGACGGTACGGACAGTACCTGTCGGTGGGAGAAAACGCGGTCAGCTCCAAACGTTTCCGTCCGGTGGGCTGTCCGGCGTCGGTGTATTGCGCGCAGACGGTATTGTATTCTTCCACAGGGAGCAGGAAGGTACTCTGTGTCATCCCCAGGGGTTCAAAGATATTCTGCCGCACATATTCCTCGAACTTCATGCCGGAAAGAACTTCCACCAACGCCGCAAGAACGTCATGACACAAACTGTAATTCCACGCCGTGCCCGGTTCGAAGGCAAGCGGGTCTTTCGCCAGATATTTCATGGTCTCCCGGGTGGGACATCTTCCATCGGTATCTGCCCACGCCTGTTTGAGATTTTCCGAGTAGAGATCGTAAGTGAATCCGGCAGTCATGGTGAAAAGATGGCGGATGGTGATACGATTCTGTGCGGGGCGGATCCCATCCGGGGTATTGACCGTCATTTCCGCGAATTCCGGCATGTAATCGGCGAGGAGATCATCCAGCTGATAAAGCCCCTTTTCCCACAGCTGCAATGCCGCACACACCGTGAATACTTTGGAACAGGAATAGATGTTATATCGTTCACTTCCGTTCATGGGGATCCTGTTTTCGATATCGGAAAACCCGTTAATACGGCGGTATACTTCTTTTCCGTGATGGAGAACGCGGAAATCATATCCGGGGATCTCCATGGTGAGAAAACTGTCTAAAAACTGGTCGATTTCGTGAAACATGATTACACCTTTCTGTTTTGTTTTCCGGATACTCTACACCGTTTTGCAGGAATATCAACTTTTTTTTCATTTTTTTTGCGGCAAACTATTGACATTTCCTGAATTTTGCGTATAGTATGATAAGACGGACTGCAATATTATTATTTCAAAAACGAGGAACTGCAGAATTCGGGAAGCATTGATAAAGCAACACTGGACCATGTGTAGGGCGGGGTCCAACTGCTTCTCGCCATGGACGGACAGCAACGGACAATAACGGACAGGAACGAACAAGAGTATAACACCTCCGTACCAATCCGTACTCATCCGTACCGATCCGTACTTTCCATTTTTTTGTGTTTTTTTTAACACTGCTATTGTTTTTTTGTAAAAAACGAGTATAATATATAAAAAAACACAAGGAGTAAATATGAAAAACAAAAAAACACACAAATTCACCCTGATCGAACTGCTGGTCGTTACTTCACATTTCTGCTGGGATTGGCTGCCGGGACTGAAAAAAAGCAAGGGAAAGAGAATGTTTTCTTCACCTGCTCGTGAGCAGGTGAAGCTGTACAGCTTCACCTTAATTGAACTCCTCGTTGTCATCGCCATCATCGCCATCCTTGCCTCCATGCTGCTGCCCGCTTTGAGCAATATGAAAGGGAAGTCCCGCTCCATACAGTGTCTCAACAATCAGAAACAGATCTACCTCTATACGGTGCAGTACGCCAATGATTACGCCGACTGGTTCATCCCCAACCAAATGCCGTATACTGCCGCCGGGATCAATGCCTCCGGCACCCAATTCGCATTCCCCATGTTCTATGTCAATAACTACAAAATGGACTATTCCCTGTTGGTCTGCCCGGATGCGATCAAGCCCCGGCACTGGAAAAAGACAAAGACCATGCCCACGCCGCCGACATCCAACAATAATACCATTTACTACCGGGAATTATCCATCGGCATGAATACCACATTCCGGTATAACCGGACTCTCAACAATACCTTCTACACCAACAAACATACAACGCTGGGCAGAACCGTAAAACCCGGATTCACCATCCATTCGAATGATACCGGCAATGTGGCAGGTCTGGGGTATACATCTTCCATAGACACCGCGGGGCTGGCAGTCAATGTTCTGAACCGGCATGAACGGATGTTTGTGGCAGTCTTCACGTTTCTGGATGGATCCGGCAGAGCATGGAAATTCCCCTTCAGCGCAAAAGATCCCAACGCAAAGACCTATATGGCGACCGCCAGTTATTTCGGGAATACACGCGGAACCTACGGCACAAAAGGTACAAAAGCAAAGTGGTGGGCGCACCAGTAAGCCGCCGGCCGGCTCAATCCACCGTGACCCGGATCTTTCCTTTGGCAAGACGGGCGGAAAGATGTTCCCCCTGCGCCACATCATCGGGCATTCGCACCGCCTGACCCGCATCGTTGGTCAGAATAGCGTATCCGCGGTTCAGCACACCGTATGGACTGCACGCTTTCATCATACTCTTTGCATGATCCAGACGGAGTTGTGCGCGTTCAGCGGCAGCCGTGAGCAGGGAATCGGCATCGGACATCAACATATCGATGCGCTGGCTCCGTTCGTCAAGCTGATAGCCCAGATCCAGAAACGCACGGGAACGGCAGACGGAATCCAGTCTGGATTGCGCCCGTTCCGCATATAACGATAAGGCGGAACGCATCCGGATCCGGCAGGATTCCAGATCATGAAGGATCGCCGCTTCCTCCGGGATCAGCATTTCCGCCGCGCCGGAGGGCGTAGGCGCACGCAGATCCGCCGCAAAGTCCGCGATCGTGAAGTCGATCTCGTGTCCCACCGCACTGATGACCGGAATATGACTTTCCGCGATGGCACGCGCCAACACTTCTTCATTGAAGGGCCACAAATCTTCCAGCGAACCGCCACCACGGGTGAGCACGATCACATCCACACAGTCCGTACGGTTGAAGAATCGGACCGCACGGGCAAGTTTCTGTTCCGCCCCTGCGCCCTGCACTGCCGCCGGGCAAACCTTGATATGCAATCCGGCAAACCGGCTCCGGACGATCCGGATAAAGTCTTTCAGAGCAGCCCCGGAAGGAGAACTGATGACCCCGATCCGTTGCGGCAGAAAGGGGATGGGCTTCTTCCGTGCGGAGTCGAACATACCTTCGGCGGCAAGACGCTGTTTGAGTTCTTCGAAACGCATTTGCAGTTCACCCAGACCGAAGGGCCGGATATTTTTGATACTGAACTGATATTCACCACGGGGCGCATAGACCGTGAGACGTCCGTATGCCTCGATCTTCATCCCTTCGCGCAAACCCAGATTCCGGCAGACCGATGCTCCGTTGAAGTATACCGTTTTGATCTGACTGGACGCATCTTTCAAGGTCAGATAGACATGACCGGAACGGTGGATCGTCAGGTTCCCCGTCTCTCCGGAGATCCAGAAGGGAAGAAATGATCCTTCCAGTGCATCCCGGACCATGGCGTTCACATCGGAAACGCTGAAAACGGGAGGCGGGACAGTCTCATTCATGATCGTCCCCGGCGGGTTTCGGCTTATCCGGCAGAACGGCGCCGCAACTGACGATCAGACGCATGGCATCGGAAACGGACATATCCAGGAACTGACAGTCTTCCCGGGGGACATACATCAGGAATCCGCTTGTGGGGTTGGGCGTGGTCGGCATGAACACACTGACCAGCGGACGGTTCAGTTTCTCCGTCACTTCAAAAGGTTCTTTGTTCTCACTGGTGAGAAATCCGATGGCATACACGCCCTTCCGCGGATATTCAAAGAGTACAACCTGCCGGAACATGTTTCCTTTTTTCGATGACCAGAGTGCATCTCCGATCTGTTTGCATGTGGTATAAATGAAATTGATGATGGGTAATTTCAGAAGCAGATACTCCATCACAGAAATCAAACGGCGTCCCAATGCGATCTTGGTCAGCAGACCGATGAGAAACAAAATAACACAGACAAGAATCAGAGAAACGATACGAACGATATGGCTGATCCAGAAAAGCGACAGCCAATCCGGGATCTTTTCCGGGGGAATCGCCTGAATGGCGGGTTCCGTCCAGCCAGTCAGCAGGGAATACAAACTCCACCCGCACCAGAGAGAAAGAAAAATGGGGATCACAACCAGTATACCGGTAAGCACAGAAGACTGGATAATGGAACCCAACGATTGTTTCTTCTTCAATCCCTTGAGGGATTCCATTGTCTGATTGGTATTATAATGTTCCATACGCCCGTCATGCCTCCGGGAAAAGTCCGTCAAATTCTTCCGGGATGGCAGACATCACCCGTTTTTCGGCACGGCGCATCTTCCGTTTGAGTTCCGGTTGAAGATCATCATATCCCGCCGCATGAAGAAACCCATGCGCAATATACAACGTCAGTTCACGGGAATAGGGCAGATCGCGTTTCGCCGCTTCCCGTGCCGCAACATCCGGACAGAGGAACAGCTCCACTTGCGGCGTTTCCGGATCGTCTTCATCCGCCGGCTCACCGCAGGTCCGGTAATCAAAACAAATGACATCGGTGGAACCCGTATGTCCGAGAAATGCTTCGTTGATCTCCGCCATTGCTTTGGGCGAAAGAAAAGAAACGGAGGCAGCCGTGATCACATCGCCGCCCGCCAGCGCAATGATCGTTTCGATCAGTTTCCTGAGTTTCCGTTTCGGCGGGGCAGGATACGATTTCCCGGCGCGCCACTGACAATGCAGGATCATAACATCTTACTCCTTCTCTGTGTCGTCAGGATACTGGATCCGGTTATGGTTCATGGAAAGCAAGGTGGTAACAAAGGATTCCCGGATCGCTTTCAATTCCTGGAATGTCAGCGGTGCCTGATCCAGCTGTCCGTTTTCCAGTTTCCGGTTGAAGAGATCCGCCACTTTTTCTTCCAAAATCTCACGGGTCAGTTTCTGTTTCGCGGAAAAACTCCGTGCCCAGGCTTCCGTACAGTCCGCCAACATCACCAGCGCGGTTTCCTTGTCATCAGGCAGCGGTCCGTTGTAACGGAAATCATCCTCGTTCAAAGTGACATCCGGGTATTCCTGACGGGCTTTATCGTAGAAGAATGAAATGTGGTCCGTCCCGTGATGCCGTTCAATGGCATGAAGAAGCGGGGATTTCAGACGATACTTCTTCGCCAGTTCCACGCCGTGCGTCACATGATTCCGGATGATCCCCGCACTGTCCCAGGGCTTCATATCCTTATGGGGATTTTCTCCGTCCGCATTTTCCGTGAACAAGCCGGACTGGTCCAGTTTTCCGATGTCATGGAACAACGCACAGGCCTGCACCAGCAACGGATTCGCACCGATCAGGGGAGCGGCATTTTCCGCAATCGTCGCCACCTGTTCGCTGTGATGATACGTCCCCGCTGCTTCGTTCTTCAATCGGGTCAGAAGCTTGTGATTCCGGTCCGTAAAACCCAGATAGGACATGGTGGAGGAAACATCAAAACAAGTCTCCATCAGGAACAATACCAGAAGTGCCAATAGCGGTGTCACCATCCCGGTCCCGAAGGAAAGGATCGCCACATCACGCAAATGGGGAAGACACGCCATATCATCGCAGACATTCAAAAGGAAGGTCGCGCCGCAAATAAAGGTAGTGAGAGTCACCGTCACCAGACCCGTCATGAAAAATTTCTTGTAGTCCCGGCAGTTCCGGACAAAAGATCCGGCGATCCCGCTGACCAGCAATCCGGTCAACAGAACAGGGAAGGACTGATCCAGGTAAATCGCCGTGATCCCGGCGATATAAAGACCCACAAAAATCCCGGACCGTAAACCGAAGACCGTACTGAGCAGCAGCGAGGGGAACGCCAACGGCAGGGAAAGAAAGATCAGGGATTGCAGGATATTCGTTTCGTTGGAAACATGACGGAAAAATGTCCCGGCAAGCAGATTGGCGATCAATGCCAGAAGCGTAACAAAACTGATGACCAACCCCAGCTGCTGACGGTGCATGATTTTGGGATAAACCGCCCGCATATATAAAGAAGTAAACACCATGAAAAGGGCGGCAAGCAGGATCTTCTGTATCTTGTTCAAAGAGGAATTCTGCTCCGCTTTCCGTTCCTCCAGGGCTTTCCGGTGATCTTCCAGAAGCGTAATATCTTCTTTCGTCAGACGCTCCCCTTTCTTCAAAAGAAGTGTCCCTGCGTATATCACCTGTTCCGGCCGGACAATGTTCTGTTCTTCACTGATCCGGATTTGCAGGTTGCCGTCCTCAAAACAGGGGAGAAGCTCTTTTGCCAATGCCGTCTGGAACGCAGTTTTCCCATTCCCGACGTAAAACAGATCGCAGAGCAATGCCGCCGTCTTTTCGGCAGCACGCTCTTGTGTCATGGAGTCATATTGTTTCGGACCGTAAACCAGAGTGCCGTCCCCTTCCGGAATCACATAAAGTTTACACGCTGTCTTCTGAACTTCGGCAGGCAGGATCCCGGAATTCAAGACTTCCCCCTCAAACCGGGTCGAAAAACGTTTCCAGTTTTCCGGGTTGAGAAGAAGCTTACCCAGTTTTTCCGCCTCCGCATGATGCGGTCCCTTCAGCTTATCGCCCAACTCACTGCAATATCCAGCCACCGCGGTCCGGATCGATTCACTGCGATGCTTCTGCAACAGATAATCCTGACGCTGCGGTTCCGTTTGGGCTTTCCAATCGATCGTCCGGAAATCAACCGCGGCATACACCATCTGCGGAATCACTTGTCCTTCCACGGGACTGTTGAGTCCGCTGACACCGCGTTGTGACGGCAGAAGAAGCATCAGAATACTGATCAGAAACGCAAGGAAAATCAATACAGCAGATACCACACGCTGGGAAAAAATAACACGGAAGAAATCAGACATTGTCCGGTTCCTCCTTGTATGCACGGATGATCTTTTCCACCAGAGAGTGACGGACCACGTCGCCGGTATCAAACTCACACGCCGCGATACCCTCAATATGACGCAGACGGTGCACCGCATGGAGCAGACCGGAATCCCCGCGCCGGTTCAAGTCGATCTGACTGGGATCACCGCAGACCACGCATTTGGAACGGAAACCCAACCGGGTGAGGAACATCAGCATCTGTTCCCGGGAGGCGTTCTGCGCTTCATCCAGAATGATGAACGCATTGTTCAGAGTACGACCGCGCATGAATGCCAACGGTGCAACTTCCAAAATGTTACGCGCAGTCAGTTCTTCCACGTCCGCAACATCCAGCATATCATATAACGCATCGTACAGCGGACGGAGAAACGGCTGTATCTTTTCTTCCAGTTTGCCGGGGAGAAACCCGAGGTTTTCCCCCGCTTCCACGGCAGGACGGGTCAGCACAACACGATCCACCGCTCCGGAAAGCAGACTGGAAACAGCCATTGCCATTGCCAGATACGTTTTGCCTGTACCCGCAGGGCCGATCCCGAATACAATATCATGTCCGCGGACCGCGCGAACGTAGTTCAGCTGATTGACGGTCCGGGGTGCAACGGGACGTTTTTTGGGGCTGACATTGATCCGTTCAGCAAAGAACGTCTGCAATTCGGATTCTTTCTGCTCGGCAGTTGCATTGAGTACACGTTGGAAATCATCTTTCTCCAATCGTGCGCCGCGCAGGGACTGCAACCGGATCAACTCCCGGAGAAACGACAAAGCCCGATCCCGTTTGACGGGATCGGACGCTGTTGCTTTGATCCAGGTATCGCGGGCGGTGAATGTGACATCCAGTCTGACACCGGCCTCTCTCAAATGCAGGAGTGCTTCCCCCGCGAAAATATCTTCGATGGCTTCCCAGTTATCGAAAAAAAGTTTCTCACCGGATTGTTCAAGCAAAGGATCGTTCTCTTTGCCGGAAGAATACATGACTCACCGTGCCGGTGCCTGTTTCAATGCAGGGATCACCAGTTTCATACCGGGCTTCAAACGGTTCGCATCGTTCTTCAGAACCGTCTTGTTTTCACGGAAAATGACAGGCCAGAGTTTGCCGTCCTGATAAAGCTTTTTCGCAATCACAGAAAGTGAATCACCCTTGACGACCGTATATTCCGTTCCGGGAACACTGCGGTCGATAACACGTTTCGGAGCCGCAGCAACTTTCTTCGCCGCAGCAGCCGCTTTCGGTCCCTGGGGCGGCGGCACACTCAACTGACGGGTCGAAACGGATTTGTAACCGAGATCCCGACAGGTCTTTTCAAACACTTTACCCTGCGCAGCACCACGATCACCGCGCCAGACGATTTCCACCTTGGTATTCTTGGCAGCAGCAATGCTGTCTTCCAGAAATTTCACGGTCATGTCATCGGAAAGCAAGTCACCGTTGACACGGCAGGAATTGGGAGCGGCACCAACGATTTCCAGACGGATCGTTTCCGCAGGACCGGTAACCGGTGCGGGTGCGGGTGTGGGTGCAAACGCGGCATCCAGATCGAGTTCGGGAAGATCATCTGCGACAGCGGCTTTCTTCCCGGCAGGTGCAGCAGGTGCTGCCGCCTTGGAAAATGTTGCTTCATATTCCGGATTGCCGGCGGGCATTTCCCGCGGAGGCTGCCATCCGGGATAAGAACTTTTGATTTTCGGGGACCATTCCTGCGCCTGTTCATTTTCGGGAACGGGGACATCGGTAGCGCAGGAGACCAGCATTGCTGCCGCAGAAGCAGATGCGGCCAGGATGAAGAACCGTGCACTTTTCTTCATGATGCAACTCCTTTTCTTATAGTAGAGACTTATTCATATTTCCGCAATACGATCACACCGTTATGACCGCCGAACCCGAGATTGGTATTGATCGCAATCTTCATTTCGTGTTCGCGCGCCGTATTCGGTGTATAATCCAAATCGCATTCCGGATCCGGGTTTTCGTAGTTGATGGTGGGCGGAACAATGCCGGTCTGCAATGCTTTCGCACAGATAATGGTTTCGAATCCGCCTGCCGCACCAAGACCGTGACCCATCGTACCTTTGGTACTGCTGATCATCATCTTGCGGGCATGATCCCCGAACACAGTCTTCAATGCCTGTGTTTCGTAAAGATCGTTCAAATGGGTACTGGTACCGTGGGCATTGACATAATCCACGTCTTCCGGATTGATACCGGCGTTGTTCAACGCCTGACGGAAAGCAACAACACCGCCTTCACCGCCCGGAGCAGGACTTGTAATGTGATAACCGTCGCAGGAAGCGCCGTACCCGATCACTTCTGCAATAATGTTTGCACCACGCGCTTTGGCGTGTTCCAGTTCTTCCAGAACCAGTACACCGGCACCTTCGGACATGACGAAACCGTCACGATCCCGGTCGAACGGGCGGGATGCGTGCAGCGGATCATCGTTCCGCTGACTCATGGCTTTCATTGCACAGAAACCGGCGAATCCGAGTTTGGAAACAGAGGCTTCTGCACCGCCTGTGATCATGGCATCGGCATCCCCGCGCTTCACAGCACGATAGGCTTCGCCGATCGCATGAGCACCGCTGGCACAGGCAGAGACCACAGAGAAGTTGGGACCTCTTGCGCC
The DNA here is from genome assembly GCA_045592785.1 of Victivallales bacterium. Taxonomy (GTDB): domain Bacteria; phylum Verrucomicrobiota; class Lentisphaeria; order Victivallales; family UBA1829; genus RGIG8244. Next base: position 11,291 of record JAZNVL010000049.1, read on the forward strand.
GCAGCGGATGGAGATCATCCCGGATGCCATATCAGAGATCAGCATGGGGATAAAAAACGGACTGATGCGGTTGGGACCGCGCTCAAACAGAACATGCGCCTGGGATTCAATGGTGCGCATACCACCGATCCCGCTGCCGACGATGACCCCGATCCGGTCCGGATTGACGGGACACCCTTCTTCGCGGAAATCCTGGGGGAATCCGGCATCACGGATGGCTTCGACCGATGCGGCGATGGCATACAGGCAGAAATCATCCACGCGTTTGAGTTCTTTTACAGGAATATAATCTTCGGGGTTGAGATTTTTCACTTCCCCGGCGATCCGGGTCTTGAGTTCGGATGCATCGAAGATAGTCACGGGCCCAAGACCACACTTCCCGTTGACCACAGAATCCCACATGGCAGCGACATCATTTCCTACACAGGAAACGCTTCCAATGCCGGTTATTACCACACGACGTTCGTTCATGAAATACCTCCGAATCAATGAAACTGTAAAAAAAACGGGTCATCCCCAAGAATGACCCGTCTTAAATAACTTACGCGATCACTCGCCCTGTGCAGCCTCAATAAACTTGATGGCATCGCCGACAGTTTTCAGACGTTCTGCTTCTTCGTCCGGAATTTCGGCGTTGAATTCTTCTTCCAGAGCCATGATCAGTTCGACCTGGTCCAGAGAGTCTGCGTTCAGGTCTTCGATGAAACGAGCTTCTTCGGTGACCTGATCTTCAGCAACTGCGAGCTGCTTGACGACGATTTCTTTGACTTTGTCTGCAATGGTAGACATGTGTGTGTCCTTTCTTCAAAAGTTAAAAAGTTTGTTACTTTGAAAATCTCATTCTTCTATATAATATGCACCCATTTTTTAAAAAAGCAAATTTATTCTTGCAAAAACAGGAAAATTTTTTGCTTTTTTGCGCTTTTTACATCAAAAAGCCGCCGCAAACGTTGATCACCTGACCCGTAACGTAGTCCGAAAGAGGACTGCACAGGAAGTAAACCACGTCTGCCACGTCTTCCGGCTTACCCGGGCGTTTCAGAGGAATGAAGTCCTCAAACGCTTTACGGGCTTCTTCCGGAAGCGCACGGGTCATATCCGTTACGATGTAACCGGGAGCAACTGCGTTGGCAAAAATATTTCTGCTGCCCAGTTCCTTCGCAACAGATTTTGTCATACCGATCACACCCGCTTTGGAGGCGGAGTAGTTCACCTGCCCGGCGTTACCGGCACGACCGACTACGCTGGAGATGTTCACGATTTTGCCATATCTGGCTTTCATCATGGGACGGCTTGCCGCCTTGATGAAGTTATAAGAGCCTTTCAGGTTCACGGCAATCACAGCATCCCAGTCATTTTCGGACATACGGAGCATGAGATTGTCTTTTGTGATCCCGGCGCAGTTGACGAGAATATCCAGTCTGCCGTACTTTTCCATAACAGCTTTGACTGCATTGTCTGCATCTTCCACTTTTGCCACGTTGGCACCGATCGCCATGGCGTCATACCCTTTCGCGCGGAATTCTTCCGCCGTCTGTTCGGCTACATCGGGCATGATGTCCACCATGCAGACCGCCGCACCTTCCAGTGCAAGACGTTCGCAGATGGCCTTCCCGATACCGCGGGCTCCGCCGGTCACCAGTGCAACTCTGTTTTCCAGTGTTTTTGCCATTTCTTTATCCTTTCAAATTAAGGTTGCGGTCAGTTGTTACTGACCGTTGAATTGTTCAATGTTTTCCATGCAGGAAATGCTTTCCACAGACTTCGTCCCGTCGATCTTGCGGACAAGTCCGCTCAATACCGTTCCGGGCCCGAACTCAATGAAACGCTCCACACCACACTGTTCGATCAATGTGCGCACGCAGGAATCCCAGCGCACACTGCCCGCCACCTGTTCCCGCAGATTGGCTTTGATCACAGCCGGATCCGACTCCAGATTTCCGGAGAAGTTTTGAGCGGCAGGGATCGTCATGGCATCAACGGGTGTGGCTTCCAGGACCGGTGCAAGGGCATCGCCTGCCTGCTTCATCATGCGGCTGTGGAATGCGCCTGCCACATTCAGCGGCACCACACGGCGTGCGCCTTTTTCTTTCAGGATCGCACCCGCCTGCGCCACCAGGTCTTTGGGCCCGCTGATGACGATCTGACCGGGGCAATTATAGTTCGCCACATCGATACCGACTTCCTTGCAGACCTCTGCGATCACTTCGGGAGCGAGCCCGAGGATACTTGCCATCCCGCCTTCGGAAGCGCGGCAGGCTTCATCCATGAGTTCCCCGCGTTTCGCCACCAGACGGAGTCCATCGGCGAAACGGAAGAATCCGGCACAAGCAAAAGCGGCGTATTCGCCCAGGCTCAAACCGGCAGCGCAACAGGGTTTGATCTGTTCCCCGTACCGTTCCTGAAATGCAGCCAGACACGCCATGCTCACCGTATAGATCGCGGGCTGACAATATTTGCTTTCGGTCAATTTTTCTTCCGGTCCATTGAAACAGACATCGGTTACGGACCATCCGAGGACAGCATCTGCTTCATCAAAGATCTTCTTTGCAGCAGGGCTGTTTTCATAAAGGCTTTTTCCCATGCCGACGGACTGTGCGCCCTGTCCGGCAAAGATAAATGCAGTCTTCATTTTCGAAACCTTTCGTTTTATTTGGCGTTTTTCGCCTTTGATTCCAATTCTTCATATACGGAATAACCGCGGTATTCCTTCCGCATGTCATCCAGTTCACCGGTCCGCCCGTGATTGGCGTTCCACATGGCGCGTTTCACGCGGGGAGCGAGATACACGCGTGCGACAAAGTTCATCAGTGGTTTCCATTTTTCCACATCTTTTTCCATGACGGCTTCCGCATCGGGGAAATATCCGAGCATGAACAGAGCGGAGAATTTCTGATAATCAAGCAGATTTTTATCCACCCGAATGGCGATTGCCGTCTTCCGGCTGGTATCCCGTTCGTTATCACGCAGAGGTTTCACCGCATCGGTCATGATCTCATGCAGATCTTCCAGCCATTCCGAAAATTCATTTTTCTGTTTCTTCAGAAATTCTTCTTCGGTATTCATATCTTTCGGCATGACCAGAAGTGCAAAGGCTTCCTCATACTTGCGTCCGCGTACCAGATTGATCAGTTCCCGTGCGATCCGCACCTTTGCCCGCCGAACTTCAAGCGTATACTTTTCGATCGCCTTTTCCTGTGCGGCAGCTTCCGCCTTGCGTTTCTCTTCATCTTCCTGCTGCGCGCCTTCATCCACGATGACGACCTGCACGTTCTGTGCGGAAGAACCGGAGTCCTCTACAACGGCTGCCGGTTTCTTTTCTTCTTTCGGGGAATCGTATTTCCGTGCGAGAGCAGCCAACGCCGCAAGTTCGCCATTAAGCTGTGCTTCGCATTGACGGGCACGATCCTGATTGATGGGACGCGTGAAGTCGATCTTTTTGAGTTCCTGCATGCAGCTTGCGATCTCATCACGCCAGGCTTGCATCTGTTTTTCCAGACCGGGGGTATTTTTCTTTGCCAGTTCCGGGTATTCCTCGCGGAACGCAGCGATCTCGCCCACTTTCAGAAGGATCCGGGAGGAAATATCCTGCGCCACCTGGTCTTCCTTCGCCCGGATTTCCAATTCACGCAATGCCACTGCCGAAGACTTGGCGATCTTATCGATCACAGCCTGCCGTACACCAAACTTTTTGGTTGCGGCTTGTGCTTCCTTATAGAAACGGATCGCTTTGAGCGGATCGGCGGTACTGCTCTTTTTGACCGCCTCATAAGCCTCTTCCGCCAGAATGAGCTGATTATTCGCTTTTGTGTTATTGTTCTGGACATACACAAATCCAGCGACCCCGATCACAAGAACACATGCCAATGCCGTATTGATCGTGACCAGCAGACCGCGATTATTCTTTTGCTGCGGCTTGACTTTCGGACGGCCCGGGGCAGCTGTTTTTTTCTTCTTCTTCGAGGTTTTCTGTTTTTCCCCGGTTTTCACCGCTTTCTGTGCGCGTTTCAATGCAATCAGGAAGGCGTCCCAACTTTCAAACCGGTCTGCCGGATCTTTTTCCATCATACCTTTCAACAGAGCAAACGTGGCAGGATTGAGCGTGACTCCCGGCGCACGGACTTCCGGCGCAGGCAGTTCTTCATAACAATGTTTCCGCAGGATCTCCTGCAAATCGCCGGTATTGGTCTCAAACGGGGGGACACCGGTAAGCATCTGATACAGAGTGGCGCCGAGAGAATACATATCGCTGTGAAAAGTCAGATCTTCGCCGCGCGCCTGTTCCGGACTCATGTAATAGGGAGACCCTTCCACCAATCCGTTGCGCATGGAAACGGAACCGGACCGCAGAGCTGCGCCGAAGTCAAGGATGACAGGCATCCCGTCTTCATTGATCATGATATTCCCGGGTTTGATGTCACGATGGCAAAGCTGATGTTTCTGCCAGACATACTGGAACGCGCCGGCGACCACTTCGGCATATTCCAGGACTTTTGTTTCCACCATGGGAGTTCCCTTGAGGACATCTTCCAACGTACTGCCGGGGACATACTGCATGGCGAGGTAATACAAATCATTTTCCTTGCCGGAAGCATACGCACAGGCGATACTGGAATGCTGGATCTGACCGAGGATACGGACTTCCCCGAAGAACTGCTCCACCGCCGATTTATCCTGAACAAGTTCGGGATAAAGAACTTTGACCGCCGCAGGACGTCCCATTGACAACTGGGTCGCCAGATAAACTCTTCCGGTTCCGCCCGCACCGAGCAAGTGCATGATCCGGAAATCGCCGAGACGGGTTCCGGCGGGAAGGACATCCTGAAGCATAGAGGCTTCAACGACTCTTCCGCAGTTTGGACATTGCACATCATGCAATGCGTCCTGAATGGTTATTTTGAATCCGCAAGTGGGACACCGATATGCAATCATACAGGGCAAAACCTTTCTGTAAACATAAGTCTATAGAATAACAATGCAGTAATATAGCACGTTTCGGGCTGTTTGCAAGTAAAAAACACCGTTTTCTCCGGCGTTTTGCCGTCAAAAAACTGTTTTTCCCGTTTTTTCAGCGGGAAATGATAAAAATACAGTTGGAGGCAAAGAGATTCGGACAGACCGAAGCAAGCCCGGGCAGGAAGTCACCACGCGCCGATAACGGGATCTCTTTCACAATTTTTATGTTCAGGGTCTTGCACAAATTGCGAAGGTCGGAAATCGTACCCGGGTGGATCGTCGGGGTATCGTACCACGGACGGGGCAGGTTCCGGTTCACCGGCATATTGCCGAACATCAACTGGATCCGGGCATTGATATGTCCGAAATTCATAAACGAAATGATCCCGCATTTGCCGATCCGCAGCATTTCCTCCAGAAGAAGGTCCGGACGCCGTACAGCCTGAAGTGTACGGGAGAGGATCACATAATCATACATGTTATCCGAAAAGATGGAAAGGGAATCGTCCAGATTGGTATGGATCACCGGCACACCGCGCACCGCACATTCCAGGATCTTCTGCTGGTCGCGTTCCACACCCATCACTTTCGCATTCTTCATCGTCTTCAAGACTTTGAGAAGACGTCCGGAGCCGCAGCCCAGGTCGAGAATGCGGGAGCCGTCGGGGATCATATCCCGGATCGTCCGCAAGTCTTCCCGGTGCAGGTGAAGTTCACTGTCAAAAAGGGGTAATTCCTGTACTTTACTCATGACTTTCTGCCCTCCAAATGACAACTGGAAAGGAACCCGGAGACAAGGGTGCTCAATGTTTCCGTTTCCAGAAGGAACGCATCGTGCCCGTAAGAGGATTCGATATTGCAATAGGTGGTATCAATGCCGTTTTTCAGCAATGCCTGGACCAGTTCCCGGGACTGATACACGGGGAACAGCCAGTCACTGGTGAAGGAAACGACCAGGAAACGGGCATGTTTCATCTTCTCAAACGCTTTGGCAAGATCGCCATCCGCAGAGTCGGAAACATCAAAGTAGTCCGTGGCACGGGTGATGTAAAGATAGCAGTTGGCATCGAACCGTTCCACGAACCGCGTACCCTGGTGTTCCAGGTAACTCTCGATCTGGAAATCCTTATCGAAATCAAAGGAATAATCGGCGGAATGTTGCAGGGATCTGCCGAATTTCCGGCGCATGGATTCATCACTCAAATAAGTGATATGCGCCAGCATACGGGCAATGGCAAGTCCCTTCTGGGGCTGTTCCACATATTCCCCGTTATTGAAATTGGGATCGCCCATGATGGCTTCCCGTCCGATCCAGTCAAATGCGATGAACTGGGGGGAGACCCGGGAGGTCGTGGCAATGGCAATGATGGAATTCACATGTTCGGGGAACTCGATCCCCCACTGGATGGCCTGCATACCGCCCATGGATCCGCCTGCAACGCAAAGCCATTTTTTGATCTTCAAGTGATCCATAAGGCGTTTCTGCGCACGGACCATATCGCCCACGGTGATGACGGGGAAGCTCAAGTTGTAGGCTTTGCCCGTTTCCGGATTGATGGACCGCGGTCCCGTGGATCCGGAACAGCCGCCTATGATGTTGCTGCAGACGATAAAGAATTTATCGGTATCAAAGGGCTTTCCGGGGCCCACCATGGTATCCCACCAGCCGGGTTTCTTGTCATTGACGGAATGATATCCGGCGAGGTGAGCATCTCCGGTGAGCGCATGTTCCACCAGGATGGCGTTATCGGCATTTTCGGAAAGGGTGCCGTATGTTTCGTAACGGATATTGACATTACGGAGTTTTTCGCCGCTGTCCAGAGGCAACGCGTCAGCATCCGTGGCGCCGAACGAAAAATCGGCGGGCGTCACGATTCCGACCGAACGGATCGGGTTTTCATCTTCTGCCATGGTTGAACCTCCGGATTAAAAAAAACGCCGGCAGATTTTTTGACTTCTGCCGGCGTCGGGTTACTTGCTTCAGAATGTCCTGCCGGCAATCGCCTTGAGGGCATCCATATATTTTTCGCGCGTCTTTTCGACGACGTCCTGGGGCAGCGCGGGAGCGGGAGGAGTTTTATCCCAGTCGAGGCTTTCCAGGTAATCCCGGACAAACTGTTTGTCCAGGCTGGGGGGATTGACCCCGAGGACATAGTCTTCTTTGGGCCAGAACCGGCTGGAGTCGGGCGTAAGGACCTCATCGATGAGGATGATTTCGCCGTTTTCTTCGCCGAATTCGAATTTTGTATCAGCCAGAATGATTCCGCACTTTTCGGCATGATTCGCGGCATCTTTGTAGATACGGAGTGCGAAATCTGCCAGATTTTCCGCTTTTTCTTCGCCGATCAATTTCCCGGCTTCTTCCACGGAAATGTTTTCGTCATGCCCTTCATCCGCCTTGGTGGAGGGAGTGAACATGGCTTTATCCAGTTTCTCGGAGAGCTGGTAACCGGCGCGCATTTTCACGCCGTTGACGGTCCCGCACTTCTGATATTCCTTCCAGGCACTGCCGGAGAGATACCCGCGTACGATACATTCCAGCGGAATGGTTTTGACCTTTTTCACGATGAGAGAACGCTTATCCAGGTCAGCGGCATACTTCCGGAGTTCCGGGGGAAAATCAGAGACTTCGGAGCACACGAGGTGATTCGGAGCCCAGGAGAGATAATCGAACCAGAAAAGCGAAAGAGCGGTAAGGACCTTACCTTTGTCCGGGATCCCGTTGGGCATCACGCAATCGAATGCGCTGATACGGTCGGTGGCAACGAACAAAAGTGTATCGCCGAGATCGTAGATATCCCGCACCTTTCCGCGGTGCGGAGGCGGTAAACCGGGTATTTCCGTTTCCAGCAATGCCCCGTTTGCATCATATTTCATGGCTGTTTTTTCCCTGATTTATGCAATAGCCAGGATTTTGACCTTGGTCAGTTCCTGACGATGGCCTTTACGTTTACGGCTGCCTTTACGACGTTTCATCTTGAACGCGATCAGTTTCGGACCGCGGAACTGTTCCACGATCTCAGCCTGGACTTTGGCACCTTCGATGGTGGGAGCACCGATCTTCAGATCTGCGCCTTCCCCCATTGCGAGCACTTCGGTAAATTCGATTTTGGCGCCGGCTTCGCCCGGAATACGTTCCACGGAAAGGATATCGTTTTCCTGCACTTTGTGCTGTTTTCCGCCGGTTGCAATTACAGCGTACATAGTTTTTCTCCTGCTATGTTGTTGTTGACTTCTCATATTTTTGGAAATAATCCTTTTAATATATCACCTTTTTTTCATTCTTCAAGCCATATTGATATTTTTTTTGCATTTTTTCCACTTTTTAACACAAATTTATTTTACCGGTCACTTCCATAATGATCTGATTCCTCATGTATTTTTCCCGTATTTTTCATATTTTCTGCATATTACGCGCTTGACAATATGCTGCACCTATGATATATTTGCCGTAAACGGTCCCTTCAATAACGTAAATCTTATGAAAGGTAGAACTCTTATGAAACCATTCACCATGCTCATCGGCGCGGTCCTCGCAGGACTTTTCGTCACCGGATGCTGTTGTTCCGGTAATTGCAACGATGCTGTCCCTGACAGTTATCAGATCAAAGTGAAGTCCGCGAAAAAATTCATCACGGCACCCGCGATCAATGACAACATGATCATACAGCGGGATCAGCCTGTCCGGATCTTCGGGGAAGCCGCACCCGGGTCCACCGTCACCGTGGAATTCGCGGGGCAGAAAGTCTCCGCCGTCGCCGATGCCAACGGACGCTGGCTTGCGGTCCTTCAGCCATTGGCCGCCAGCAAGGAAAACCGGGTGATGAAGATCACTTGCGGTAAAGAAGTCAAAGAGATCCGGAATGTGCTGGTGGGCGAAGTCTGGTACGCCAGCGGACAATCCAATATGGAAATGCCCATGTGGGGCAAGAACCCTAAATTCCGGCAGAAGGAAGGGGACAAGATCGCCGCGGAACCCACCAACGGCATGATCCGTATGCTCCCCTGCATTCCCATCGAAACAAAATTCGCCCCGGTCCGCAACAACGAAACACATCCTTATAGTATCAAATGGATGATCCCTTCCGAAGATAATCTGCAGTTTCTTTCCGCCACCGGATTTCTGTTTGCAAAGAACCTCTACGAAAAATTGGATGTGCCCGTGGGGATCATCACCGCACTTTGCGGCGGTACAGGCATCGAACTCTGGACACCCCCCAGCGGGTTCAAGACGGTCCCGGAACTGAAGAAATACGCCGACCTCACTAACAGCTGGATCCCCGGCTCGCCGGAATACAATAAAGTATTGAAGGAATACAAAGAATCCCTTCAGAAGTGTCTGGCGGAACTGGAACAGTATGAAGATCCCGCCAATTTCAACGGGGAAAGACCTTTTCCCACCACACCTCCCGCCTTCCCCGAAGCATGGACTTATAAATTCTGGCCGCCCCAGATCAGTCAGCTGTATAACGGGACCGCCGCTCACCTGGTGCCCTACACGATCAAAGGTATCATCTGGTATCAGGGATGCAATAACATTACCCAGGGCGGACCGTATTATGTGAAAGCGCAGCAGGCACTGCTCAATGGACTGCGTATCGAATTCCGGAACCCCAAACTCCCCTTCTACTATGTGCAGCTTGCACCCTATGGCAGAAACGGGAAGGATTTCCTGCCCTATTTCTGGGAAGGGCAGCAGAAGTTTGCTGAAATCAACGATGAAACCGTGGGGATGGCGGTCATCAACGATGCGGGCGACCTCCATGACATCCATCCCGGGGACAAACGGCCCGTGGCGGACCGGCTGGCGCGTCTGGCACTTGCCCGTACTTACGGATTCAAAGATATCGTTGCGGATTCCCCGGTACTGGATACCGCGACGGTGAAGGGTGACCGTTACATCCTCAAATTCAAAAATGTGAAAAAGTTTGTAACGAACAAACGGAAACCCCAGTTTGAAGTCGCCGGAGCAGACGGCAAATACGTCAAGGCGGAATGTATCGTGAAGGATAACGAAATCGAAGTCTTTGCGAAAACCGTGGCAAAACCCGAAAAACTCCGGTTCATGTGGAGCAATACGGCGGAAGCAAGTCTCTTCAACGAAGCCGGACTGCCCATGGGTGCGTTCCGCGTGAATGACACCTCCGTGCCTGCCCGGATCAAACCTCCCAAACTGGATTGATCCCATCCATCCCTAATCATCCGGCGGCGGCAGATCAAAATGCCGCCGCTTTTTTGTGTCGCCCTCCGGGAAAAATATTCAAAAAAAATATAAAAAAAAGTATTTGAACCCCTTGACATTCGGCAAAAGCAGAGTATAATATGCTGTAACGTTATAGCCGAAAATGGCTTTTACGAAGAAGTGTCCCCCAATTTTTTATAGAAAGGTAATTCTATGAAACATCAAATCACATTGATGTTGTCTTGTGTGTGTTTTGCGCTGGCAACTGCGCTTGCCGCACAAGTGGAAACGCTTTCCGATGTGCAGAAACGCGCCATCGAAACGGAAGCGAAAAAACTTTATCGTACCACAAAAGGGTATCAGAGACAACTCCTGAATAAACTCCCGGAGGACCCGACGGCACGACTCAGTGCGCTGCGTACGCTGTTGGATGCACAGGAGGTCAAAATGGAGGATGTTCCGCTGGTACATTATACCGTTCCCGCGCTTTCCGATGCACAGTATCTGCCGGATGCTTATCCGTATAACGGGAGATTTCTTGCGCCGGTGCGGATCATTGCGGCGCAGGATGAATACGAGCCGGGCTCTTTCCTGTTGTATTCTTTCACCGATTTGGGCAAAGCGGAACTGAAACTGACACCGTTGAAACGGGCGGATGGAAAAGTTTTCCCGGCGGAAGATCTGGACCTCAAAGTGATCAAAGTCTGGTATCAGAACAAGAACGGGTGGTACAGTTATTTCGGGGATCAGGGGGCAAAACTCACGCCGGAACTTCTACTCAATGATGAAGACCTCATCAAAGTCGATACAAAGGCGGAACACAACTTTGCACGTCTCACCGAAAAAGACGGCAAGGTGCATTATCAGAACATCTCCCTGCCGCTGAACCTTGACAGTTTCACCGGATTTCCCGGGGCAAGAGGCAGAGGCGCCACCTTCCGTACATTCTGCAGCATGATGGCGAATTTCCGGGATGCAAAAACACTGCAGCCGGTCGCCCTGGATGCGGGGAAATACAAACAGTTTTTCCTGACAGTCCACGCGAAAAAGTCCACGCTCCCCGGGATCTACCGCGGTGCGATCGACATTGTGAAAAACGGCAAAAAACTCTCATCAGTCCCGGTGGAAGTCCGGGTCCTGGATTTTGTGCTTCCCGCGCCGAAAACGTACTTTGACGTGACCCGTGATCTGCTGGTCAGTTCCTATGCGTATTTCAGCAAAGACGTATTCCTGTCACTGAATGGCGGCGATGCCGAACTCTACAAGAAACAGCTGGCGGCAGTGGCAAAGAATCTTGTCCGTCACAATCAGAATATGTATATTTACGGCGGGTTCATCCTCGGGGATGACCGGAGTTTTGAAGAACAGATCCGCATTACCAGAGAAGCCGGCATGAGAACGGATCCCTTTATCATCCAGGGGGGCACCGGTGTCACTTACGATTACAAATTGCAGCAGTCCGCCGCGTTCGTCAAGAAGATTGCAGAAAAACTCACCGGACATCACAATCTTTATGTTGCAATGGGGGATGAACCGCCGACATCCTGGCTGATGAATCACCGTCCGGTGTATTATCATTACCAGCAGGCGGGTCTGAAATTCTTCATTGCCGGGTATGATGCACTGTATCACAAAGCCGCGTACTATTATGACTGGGTCAACCTTTCCGGCGATCCCATCCGGAATAAGGAAAAAGTGGCGAAATGGAATCAGGTGGGCGAACATGCGAATGTGGGCTGGTACGGCACGCATCATATCGGGGTGGAAAACCCGTCGTTCAACCGCCGGCAGAACGGGCTCGCGCCCTATTTGAGCAACTACAGCGTGCTGTGCAATTATGCGCATCATCTGGGTCCCTGGAATGACCGCAGTCATACTTACCGCAACATGGTTCTGACTTACAGCTGTTATGACGGGATCATTGACACGCTGGGCTGGGAAGGCTACCGGGAAGGGATCGATGACATCCGTTACGCCACCCTGTTGAAAACACTGGCACTGGAAGCGAACAAATCGAAAAACATGGATATCGGTTACGCCGGGCGTGCCGCGTTGTATTTCCTCTCCAATCTGGATGCGAAAAGCGTCGATCAGGATCTGGTCCGTATCGAAATGATCCGTCACATTCAGATCTTGCGTAAACTCCTCGGAAAGGTGAAATAATTATGAAAGTCTTATCCTACTCTCTCTCCATACTCGCTGCCGCGGCTTTCTCCGCCTGCAATCACGGAACGACGGCGGAAGCTCCCGCGGCAAAACCGGCTGCACCCGTTGCGGCAAAACCGGCGGCACCCGCCGTCAAGAAACTCACCCCCGCCGAAATGCGGGCGAATGAGATCAGCGAAGTCTGTAATTTCACCCTTCCCTGGGAAAAACGGATCGCCGCATTCAAATCGTATTGCCGCGCCACAAACCGGACAAAGAACGACAAGACGGATTTCTACCGGATGGCGGATCTTCTGCTGAAAGAAAAGGCTTGTCCCGCAAGTGACCGGTATTTCATCCATTCCAATGTCTGGGCACAAGCCGATTACATTCTTGACAATGCAAAACGGATCCCCCACGCGGAAGCCGTGTTCCAGTCCGCGGACTTCACCGCAGTACAGCGTCTTGCTGCAGCCACGCAGCTGGTGGAAGCGTATTACGTTGCCGGAGACAAGGCGAAAGCACTCAAAACTGCACAGGATGCACAGAAAATCCCCGATCTGAAAGAGAAAACGCTGTATGAAGCCTATGCGCTCGCCGGGAAATATCACTCCATCAACAGTGATCTGGATAAAGCCATTGCGGCGTACCGTGTGATCGGTGCAAAAGATAAATCGCCTGCCGCACAGAATTATATGTACGAAAAAATCGTGGCGGAATGTAAGTATTTCCATGAACCGGAACGGGCACTCAAAGAATTGAAGGGCGCCAACAGACCGTCACTGGAAATCGAGTTCCTGCAGCGTTGTCACCGGACCGCAGAAGCAAGAGCCGCAGCGAAAAAAGTTCTGGAAAGCGATGCCGCACCCGGCGTGAAAGCCCAGGTGTTGCAGCAATGTTTCCTGGATCCCTCACCGGAATCCTTTGCGATCCGGGAAAAATACAAGGATCTCTTCAAGCACATTAATGCCCTGACGCTCTTCTTCCGGGCATTCAGCCCGGCACACAACAATGGACATTTTGAAGTCGTACTGCAACTGGCACCCCACATGCTGGCAAAGGGCAGTCATAACACATACGTCTATCACCGTCTTGCCATCGTTCATTCCTACCGGAACGACTTTGCGGAAGTCGTGAAGACGATGGATGCGGCGCTGGCGGACAAGAAACTCTCCGTTGCCGACCGGTTCAAATTCCGTTTGATCCAGGAAGTCGCCCGGAGCAAGAATCCCATCAAGGACCTGCAGAAGATCTATGATACCGTCTGCAAAGAATTCGCCGATAAAAAACTCACCATGGAACAGAAAAGCCAGGGCGTCCTGGCAATGAGCGGAGTTTTTGCGGTCAATCAGCAAATGGCGGACCTGACATTCGCGCTGGATAAGTTCTATCAGGGACTTTATGTTGCCCGGCCGCAAAATGAATATGTGATCCGTTATTCCCCACAGAATGCACACAGTTATTCCGACTGGCAGAACCTGAAAGAAAAACCTGCCGTCCAGCTCCTTAAATGGAAGTACGGCGGCAGCATGGACTTCCTGGTGACGGACGTCTCCACGGGGAACCGCGGTGCGGGGATCGGTTCGGAAACCGGAAATCAGGAAAACCATACGGAACTCTCTGCCGTTTGCGATGATCACGGGATCCTGTTCATCTTGCGTGCGTATGACGACCGTGCGAGGGAAGTGGAAGCCGGCACGCTGGGCGCGGGATGTTATGAGATCTATCTTGCCGCCGGTGAAAATCAGCCCTATCACTGTCTTCTGCCCCAGGTGGACGGCAGCGAATTCACGGTCTGGACCACGACTTACACCAACCGGACCCATCGCAATCTGATGACAAAAGATGTGCGCGGGGAAACGATTTTCCACGCGGACGGCTACACGAACTGTTTCTTCATTCCCTGGGAAGCCTATTACGACAAACTGCCGGAACAAAAGGAACAGTACTGGGAAGCGGACTTCGTTCACTGGGGCAGACGGGGCGGTTACTCCTGGAATGCGCTGCAGTCCATCCACTCCCGTTCGAGCTGGGGGAAACTCCGTTTTGAGATCCCGCCGGAAGGGTTGAAAAAGATCCGTGAGAAACTCATTGTGAAAGCGATGCGGAAATACAATTCGGCAAAGAATTTGAATTTTAATAAACCGCTTGCATTGTGGCAGGACGACTATCTGGGCGATCCGGAATTCTACAATGCCGAGATCAAACCGCTGGTGGAAAAACTGGATTCCTACACAAAACTGGTGGATTTCTCCAAAGGAATGGATGCCGCAACGGTGGAAAAACTCTGGCTGGAAGCGGTACCGGTGTGGAACGAAATCGAATACATCGTGGCGGAAAAACGCCGTCTCTGGATGGAAAAGGAATTGTTCCGCGATACGGCGAAATAAAATAACGGAAAGGATTTGGAAAACATGAATCGTTACGCTCTCTTTCTGTTACTCCTTCTGACCGTATGTCTGCCCCTTTCCGCCGCTGAGATCGTTCTCACGGAAAAGGGCAAAACACAATGTCAGATCGTCATAGAGTCCGGCGAACGTCCCCGTGCCGTTGCATTCGCGGGGAAAGAACTTGCCACCTGGCTGGGACGTGTCAGCGGGGCGGATATCCCCATTGTCAAACAGCCGGGCAAAGAGAAAGTCAAAATCTATATCGGGACCCCGGAGAGTTCTCCCTACATCGCCAATGCGGTCAAGGCATTCCCCGGCGACATGGAGAAACTCAAAGACAATGACGGGTATCTCATTCACGCGGAAAACGACACCATTATCATTACCGGGGCATCCCCCAAGAGTGTACTCAACGGCGCGTACACGCTGTTGGAACAGGTGACGGATATCGTGTTCGTGCGTCCGCTGGGAGCCGAGAGAGGTGCCGGGACGGTGTACGGAGCCAATGCCGATCTCAAAGCCAAACCGGGACACATCGTGGATGTTCCGTTCCTGAAAGATCACCGGTATTACACCTGTAACCTTGAGCCTGCGCTCTGGCAGACCCGGAACCGGAATCTGATCCCGGTGGCGTTCACCAGAATGGATATGAAGTCTTATGAGCGTTATGCCTCCATGGGCGTGAAATGGACCTGCTTCATCTGGCTGGGCAGGATCATTCCGGCGGCGAAATATCTTGAATCCCACCCGGAATTTTTCACGGAACTGAATGGAAAGCGGACTGCCGGATTTGACTACAATGTCTGCTTCATGAATCCCGATTCACCCAAGTACGCCGTCGAAGAAGTGGAACGGATCTGCAAGGGACTCCCCAAAAAAGTCGAAGTCTCCGGATTCAGCCACGGCGACCACGGCATCGTCTGCGGCTGTAAACTCTGTACGGTCCCCATCGACTGCGGGAACGGTGTCATTGTCAAGCCCGAAGATCCCAATTTCCGCTCCACACAATACGCCATTTTCGTGAACCGGATCGCCAGAATGTTGGCAGAAAAATATCCGGATATGGAATTGCAGGGCGGCGGTTATCTCTTCACGAACAGCGCGCCCGGGGTCAAACCGGAACCCAATACGGCGGTCCGGTTCTGTCCCTATCCCAGCCGTCAGATGAAGTATCCCATCTATCACGACCGGAATAAAAAATGGCGGGAACTTGCGGAAGGCTGGGCAAAAGCGGGCGGGATCCCTCATGTGTACGAATATTATCTCTGCGATGCCACGCCCCGGTTCTATCACCCGGTCGCCGACATCATGCAGAAAGATTTGCAGTATTACCGTGATAAAGGGATCCGCGGCATGTACCTGGATACCACACGCAGTGACAGCGATACCGGGGAAGCCGGTCAGGCGCATGATATGTCCGCCATCGAATATTACACCATGTCGCGCATCATGTGGAATCCCGATCTGAATGTGGATGAGATCCGCAGGGAATTCTGCCGCCGTGCCTATCGGGAAGCGGCGGAACCCATGTATGCCTTCTATTCTCTGGTCAGCAAATGTTATTACGCCAACACAGCCATCGGCGGTTCCTGGCGGGATGATCCTGCGGCAACACTCAACTCCCATCTGGTCCGTTCCGGCAACGCGGAAAAAGCATTGCAGCACCTGACCGAAGCGGAATTGAAAGCGCGTCATCCGGCATCCCGGGAACTCATCCAGCGGATCCGCAACCTTTACATCTCCTATCTCCCCGCAAAAATCGTCCGGAAAGAAGATCCTGCGGTCATAGTCCCGCGGATCGATACACCGCCGGATATGGGGCGGATCGGCGGCCTCTCCTGGACCGGGTCCGCCATTCTTCCGATCGACCGGTTCGCAGGGAACCGGAAACCGAAGAACAAGATGGAGGAAACAAGCGGGACCTCTCTGATCCGTCTTATGCACGACGGCAAATATCTTTACATCGGCTGGCGTTTCAATGCCACGGGGAAAGGCGGACTCCGGCAGCCGCGTGACACCGTACCCAAAGGCTCCACGGCGGAAATTTATTTCACCGATGATCCGGACGACCGGGACAAGACCATCTGTCTGATGTTCGACAACAACGAAAACCAGTATGACATCAAAGGCAATCATGAGACCTGGGATTCCATCTGGTCCGTCAAGACCTCGCTGCGCCAGGTGAACATCGTCAAGTTCTGGAGTGCGGTCATCAAGATCCCGCTTTCCGACCTGGACCGCAGAGAAGACGGGTCTGTGTATGCCATGTTCTTTGACTCGGAGTCCGGACGTGCCTGGTTCGGCGGGAAACCCGGCGATCCGAAGACATACCGGCGTCTCATATTCCAGGATGAACCCCTGCTCCCCTATCCGAAAGGAAACCTCAAATGAAATACCAATACCTTCTTCTGCTTTTCGTTGTCCTGCCGCTGACGGCGTTTGATGACGCGGATATTTTCAACAATGATGAAGAGATCAACGCGGAATTTCTCGAATCCATCGGGGAAAAACCCAAAGAAAAGGAAGCCTCCGCCGAAGAGTTCATCCTCAAGTCCGACGATACCGTTCCCAACAAGATCAAACTGCTCTCATCCATTGCCCAGGGACATTACAACAAAGAACGGGATGACGAAATGGTGCGGGTCATGCGCCGGATCCTGGAGATCAAGGGCATTACCAACGTACAGAAACGCGATACTATGAGCAGGCTCGGGCAGATGGCATCCAATGCCGGCGCCCGCGTGAGAGGCGGGAAAGATGTCATGCGGAAAGCCTCCGTCAAAGCATACACCGAAGCATTCGAATATGCCGTGCTTGCTTATAACGAAGCAGAGAAAAAAGATGCCAAACTCGATTGCGCCGTTGCCGCTATCGGACTTGCCGCCAACGCCAATACCCCCAAAGCCATCGGCAAAAGCATTGAGATCGCAGAGGAAATGCTGGCACGGAAAGACGTCGCCGTCGAACACAAAATCACCATCATCGACTGGGGCGTCCGCAACTGTACCGAATCCGGGGCGTACGGTCATCATGAACACAAAGCCATTAAGTTTATGGAGATGAAACTCGAATTGGTCAAGCACCCTGTGGCAAAGGGCAAGATCTATTACGGTATGGCAAATCTCCAGTATTTCACCATGAATGACCTGCCGGCGGCAAGAAAAACGCTGGAAAAAGCATTGGCTCTGATCCCGAAGGATATCAGCATATACGAAGAACTTGTTCTGTTCCGCGATTATCTTTCCGACACCGATTGAGTTCTGCAAAAAATCCGTTTCTCACCGTCTTCTGCCGTTTACTGCGCGGCAGAAGACGTTTTTTTCGTGCAAAAATCAGTTTTTTTCACAAACAGGTATTGTATTTTCTTCTTTTTTGCATATAATGTATCACAATACGGTACATTATACCATATTTTTTTGCGCGAAACGATCATTTTTCGAGAATTTTGCGCAAGATACTTGATTTTTCTTCTTTTTTGCGTATAATGTCTTATCAAAACAACACCATTGTAAAACAAGGAGATTACTTATGTTGAAAAAATTGGATCAAACGGAAAGAACAAATCGTTTTACGCTGATCGAACTTCTGGTGGTCATCGCCATCATCGCCATTCTGGCTGCGATGCTTCTCCCTGCGCTGGGCAGGATGAAAAGTGTGGCAAAACGCGTACAGTGTACCGGAAACATGAAATCACTCTCCATGCTCTACACCAGTTACGTCAATAACAACAACGGCTGGCAGCTCCCGAAACTCATGCCGGGTTCTCTGGAAAAAGGCAGATTCACATATTCCACAGCGATAAAACATTTAAACGGCGAAGATAAAAGGGGATATTTTTACAATAAATATTGGTTTGAAGCGCTGTGTATGGAAGACACTGTGGCATGCAAACAGATGAAAAATAATGAGACCTACTGCCACACCGTCAGAAAATATTTCCGGTACCTTCTCTGTCCGGATGGCAAATGGTACGATGGTGCCAATGGTTACCATAGCAATGCCGGATATATGATAGCAAACGCACCACAACTGACATTGGCAGGTGCAGACACTCTGGAAATATACAACAACCAGGTGAAAGAAAACTCTGCAAAATTGAAAAAAATCGACAAAATGAAAAAGCCCTCTCTCTCTGCCGCCATTCATGACGGGAATGATCCCCATGGTCCCCCGATCCCCGGCAGTGGAAGAAACACCAGAGGGATCAAAGCGATTGAAGATTTACGGACACAGCTTTTTGTGCAGAACACATTCAGCGGTGGCGGCAATGCAGCACAGAAAGCCGCTTATTTACCCTGGGTGAAACGGGAATTCATGGAAGGCAGACATGCTCAGTCCAATGTGACCCTCTACCTGGATATGCACGTCGGAGTCATGAAAAGCTCCCTCATGGCGGAACATTATTACAACACCAAACACCCCGACAACATGTTCAAGATCCATTGATCGACCGGGATCGTTCATCGTCTTCTGCCGTTTTCAGCGCGACAGCAACGGACAGGAACGAACAAGAGTATAACACCTCCGTACGGATCCGTACTCATCCGTACCGATCCGTACTTTCCATTTTTTTTGTATTTTTTTTAACAATGCTATTGTTTTTTTGTAAAAAACGAGTATAATATATAAAAAAAGGTAATGTCAAAGGAAATATGAAAAATTGAAAACTAAAGAGTGCGAACGGGAAGTACATCCGAACCCGTCCGCAGTCAAGCCGAAAATCGGCATAATCGGTCGCATTAATGCTCCCTTTTATTCCGTTTTAGGCTGTGAC
>JAZNVL010000050.1:0-94849 GCA_045592785.1 Victivallales bacterium
GACTGCGGACGGGTTCGGATGTACTTCCCGTTCGCACTCTTTAGTTTTCAATTTTTCATATTTCCTTTGACATTACCTTAGCCGTTATACAGAGGGGAATTGACGATCTCGCCAGCCAATGCCGTTGCAGCCGCAGTGGCAGGACTCATCAGGTGGACTGTGCCGCCCTTGCCCATGCGTCCGTTGAAGTTCCGGTTCGTGGTGGAAGCACAGACTTCACCCGCTGCCAGAACGCCGTTACTCATGCCGAGACATGCGCCGCAAGTGGGATTGGTTACGCAGCAGCCGGCATCCATGAAGATGGCGATCAGACCTTCCAGCAATGCCTGGGAATAGATCGCAGGTGTCGCCGGAGAGACCACCACGCGTACATCCGGATGGATCACTTTGCCCTTGAGGACAGCGGCGGCAGCCCGCAGGTCGCCGATACGCCCGTTGGTGCAGGAGCCGATGTAGACCTGATTGACCTTGACGCCGTTCATTTCGCGAACGGGTTTGACCTGATCGGGTTTTGCGCCGAAGGTTGCCATGGGTTCCAGTTTTGCCAGATCGAATTCCACAGTCTTGATGTATTCTGCATCGGGATCGGAACACCATTTGCTGTAATCGGCAAGCGCGGCTTCCTTCGAAGGATAATCATTTTTGATGAAGTCCCACAGATAATCCACGGTCTGCATGTCGGGCTGACAGATCCCGCAGGTCGCCCCCGCTTCCACGGACATATTGCACAGTGTCATACGGGAATCCATATCCATGGCGGCAATGCCCGGTCCGGTGAATTCCACGATTTTACCCGTCGCGCCGTTCACAGAAAGCGTGCGGATGATCTCCAGGATCAGGTCTTTGGCGTATACGCCCCGGGGCATTTCACCATTCACCTGGATCCGGATCGTTTCCGGTTCCTTCATGGTGAACACGCCTTTGAGGATCCCCACTTCCAGGTCAGTGGTCCCCACACCGGCGGCAAATGCGCCGAACGCGCCGTGGGTACAGGTATGGGAGTCACCCATGATGATGGTGAATCCGGGGCGGACAAACCCTTTTTCGGGGAAGATGGCGTGGCAAACGCCGTTTCTGCCGATATCGAAAAAGTCTTTGATGTCATGCCGTTTCGCCCAGTCGCGAAGGGTTTTGCCCTGTTCCGCCGTCTTGGAGTCTTTCGCCGGTGTCACATGGTCGATCACGGCTTTGATGCAGTCCTTGTTGAACACGCGGTCTTTTCCGCGGAAGATCAGATCGTTGATGGCGATCGGGGTGGTGATCTCGTGACAGAACACGCGATCGAGTTTGAGAACGCCGACACCGGGTGCGGGAGTATCCACACGGTGTGCGTCATAAATTTTTTGAGCAATGGTCTTTCCCATCTTGCTGTCTCCTGTTAATCCAGATTCATAACTTTACGCATAAACTGATCCCCGGTCAGATAACCGAGTCCGCCCTTCAATGCTGCCGGTTCGGAATATACCGTCACATCATCTTTTTCGATATGGGGTCCGCAAATGGCAAAGGGGACCGGGGTCCGGGTGTGCATCCGTTTTTTGATGGGAACGGGATGATCGGGCAGGATGGCGAAGGTGACGCCGGTCCCTTTCAACGCTTCCATCACGGGTTTGACCAGTTTATTTTCGAAGTCGGTAATGGCTTTGATTTTGAGTTCCAGTTTTCCTTCGTGACTGGTCTCATCAATGGCTTCCAGATGCACATACACGAAATCGTGATCCACGATCGCACGGATCGCAGCCTGGGCTTTCCCCGCGTAATTCGTGTCGATATAACCGGTGGCACCGGGAACCGGGATCACATCCATTCCGGCACATTTTCCGATCCCGGAGATCACATCCACCGCCGTGATCACGGCACCGGATTTCCCGTATTTCTCCTTGAACGCGGGAAACGCAGGGGTTTTCCCCGGGCTCCAGGGCCAGATGGCATTCCCGGCACATTCACCGGAACTCACCAGGGGATGTTCTTCCAGAAACGCACCGGCTTCCGTCACCAGGTCTTCCAGAAATGCGGCAGTATACGTTGCTTCCACGGTATCATCCAACGCGGTCCAGGGCAGTTCCGCCACGGGACGGTCCTGGGAGGAATCGGGCTTATAGAACCCGATGGCGGGGGAGAATTCTTTTCCGTGAAGCACCAGCAGATTCCGGTAACTCACGCCGGAATAGAACGTGACTTTATCCGAACCGAACCGTTCCTGCAAAGCCTCCATGAGTTCTGCCGCATGTGCCGGGGAGATGTGACCCGCAGAATAATCCTTGAGGATCCCGTCCTCCACCGTTACCAGATTGCAGCGGAACGCAATATCATTTTCACCGAGCTGAATCCCCTGGCTCACCGCTTCAATGGGACCGCGTCCGGGATAATATTTCGCCAGACTGTATCCCAGGACGGACATATTGGCTGCATCGGAAGATGTGGGGAACCCGTCCGGGAGCGAAAGAAATGTCCCGGAGGCACCGTTCGCCGCAATGCTGTCCATGTAAGGTGTTTCTGCATATTCCAGAGGGGTTTTCCCCTGGAGTTCGGGTACCGGATCATCCGCCATGCCATCCGCCAGGAAGACAATGGATTTTCCGATCAAACTCATCTCGTTCATTTGTTGATCTCCATACATTCGATTATTTTCCGCAGCATTTCTTGAATTTCTTACCGGACCCGCAGGGACAAGGCTCATTGGGACCGACTTTCGGTGTCTCACGTTTGAATGAGATGCTGATTTCGGGCATCTGTGCCTGGGGTTCTTCCGGATTCAATTCCGGCATATTGCCGCCTTCGATGGAAGGAATGCTGTCAAAAGATTCGGTATTCAATATCTGCTGTGACATATTCACGCCGGCAAAATGCTCAAAAGAGGCAAGATTGGTGGCGGAACGGAACACATGACTCAGGATCTCCTGGTCGATATCCGTCATCAGACGGTCAAACATGGCAAAGGCTTCCCGCTTGTATTCCACCAGCGGATCCTTCTGGGCATACGCACGCAGTCCGATGGAATCCCGGAGTTCGTCCATCGCCCGCAGGTGATCCTGCCACAAATGGTCGATGGCATCCAGAATGATCCGGCGTTCCAGCCATTTCAGGGCTTCCGGATCTTCCAGTTCTTCCTTCACCGCATAGGATTTCTTGATCTTCTCCAGCAGAGAAGTAAGGATCGCTTCCTCATCCGCCGCACCGTTCGGTTTGGCGATCAGGACTTCTTCCTCCCGGAATCCGATGGGGAACGTGGTATTCAGCCAGCCGAGCAGCAGGTCTTTGTTCAAAATATCGGACTTGCCCTTCTGATTGCTGCTGACGGTATGCACGGCTTCCTCGATATGACGTGCCAGTTCGATTTCAATAATGTCGAAGATCGCCTGACGGCAATCCTCATTAAACAGCGTTTCTCTGCGGAATCCGTAGATCACTTCACGCTGCTTGTTCATCACATCGTCGTATTCCAGCGTACGCTTACGGATGGAGAAGTGATGCTGCTCCACGCGACGCTGTGCCGTTTCAATGGACTTGTTCAACCACGGATGCTGAAGGTCTTCCCCTTCTTCCATGCCGAACCGCTCCATGATGCGAACGATACGGTCCGAACCGAACAGACGCATCAGACTGTCTTCCAACGACACATAGAAGTGAGAGGCACCGGGGTCACCCTGACGGGCGGAACGGCCGCGGAGCTGTCTGTCGATACGCCGGGAATCGTGACGGCTGCTGCCCAGCACGAGGAGCCCGCCCAGTTCTTCCACACCGGGGCCCAGCTTGATGTCGGTACCGCGACCTGCCATATTGGTGGCAACGGTGACCGCACAACGCTGTCCGGCGCGGGAAACGATCTCGGATTCCCGTTCGTGATTTTTCGCGTTCAGAACATTATGGGGGATACCACGGCGTTTGAGCATACGGCTGACGACTTCGGAGTCATCCACGGAGATGGTCCCCAGCAGTACGGGCTGACCGCGCCGCCAGGCTTCTTCCGCTTCATCCACGATGGCGTTGAATTTTTCCCGTTTCGTCTTGTAAACACAATCATTGCCATCCACACGACGACAGGGTTTGTTCGTGGGGATCACCACCACATCCAGCTTGTAGATCTGATGGAATTCATTGGCTTCCGTTTCTGCGGTACCGGTCATCCCCGCCAGTTTATCGTACATACGGAAGTAGTTCTGGATCGTGATGGTCGCCAGTGTCTGGGTCTCCTTCTCAATCTTCACGTCTTCCTTGGCTTCCAGAGCCTGATGAAGTCCGTCACTGAACCGGCGTCCCGGCAGGATACGTCCGGTATGCTCGTCCACGATGAGGACTTTTCCTTCCGCCACGACGTAATGCACATCTTTTTCGAAGAGACAGTACGCACGGAGCAGCTGGGAAATATTCTGCAAACGTTCGCTTTTGGAAGCATAATTTTCCTGGAATTTCTGCTTTTCCTGCAGTTTTTCTTCGTAAGACAACGCTTCGTTCTGCTCAATATCCTGCAAAGAATTGACCAGGTCCGGCAACACAAACGCTTCCGGGTCGTCACCGGAAATGATGCCGCGACCTTTTTCCGTCAGGTCCGCCTCGTTCCGGCGTTCATCCATGGCGAAAAAGAGTTCCGCCTGGACTTCCTGCAGCATACCGCGGTTCTGATCACTGCGTACAAAACCTTCCAGTTTTTCCAACCGTTTGAGCAGTTCGGCTTCCTGCAGCATGTGCATCAACTGTTTGTGCTTGGGCATCCCCATTTTCACCTGGAGGAGCTTCATGACCGCATCATTGACTTCGTCTTCCGGCAGTTCGTCTTTCCTGTCAAGGACATTCTTGGCTTCCTGCACCAGACGGGAACAGAGCAGACTCTGCCGTTTGAAGAGGTCCGCCACCACCGGTTTGAGTGCATCGAACTGATGGGTGGAAACGGAAACCGGACCGGAAATAATCAGCGGGGTACGGGCTTCGTCAATGAGAATGGAGTCCACTTCGTCCACGATGGCGAAGTAGTAATCTCTCTGCACGAGATAATCTTTATCGGGAGCCATACCCATATCGCGCAGGTAGTCGAACCCGAATTCACTGTTGGTTCCGTAAGTGATGTCGCAGGCATACTGCTCTCTGCGTTCTTCCGGGTCCATTTCGTTCTGAATACAGCCCACGGTCAACCCGAGGAACCGGAACACATTTCCCATCCATTCCGAGTCACGACGGGCGAGGTAATCGTTCACCGTGACGAGCTGACAGTTTTTCCCGGTCAGTGCGTTCAGGTACAGCGGGAATGTTGCGACCAGTGTTTTCCCTTCCCCGGTCGCCATTTCCGCGATCTTGCCCTGATGCAATACAATACCGCCGATGATCTGCACATCGAAGGGGACCATATCCCAGGTCAGGTTGTGCCCGCAGACTTCGTAAGTATTTCCGCACATACGGCGGCAGGCATTTTTCACAGCGGCAAACGCTTCGCAGAGGATGGAATCCAGTGATTCACCGTCTGCAATACGACGTTTGAATTCTTCGGTCTTCGCACGGAGCTGTTCGTCTGTCAAGCTTTTGTATTCTTCATCCAGCCGGTTGACTTTGGCAACCAGCGGACGAAGACGCTTGACATCACGCGCCGATTTACTTCCGAATATTTTTTTGATCAACGATCCGAACATATCTGTGCCTTCCTGTTATCCGATCAGGATTTGGAACCGGGGACGTCAATGGCTTCCCCGTTTTTGCACATGGGACATTCTTCCTGGGTCCATGTGGGCAGATCCAACTTGATCAGGCTGTAGAACGGGATACCGTCGAAATCGACTTTCCCGCCGCTGCGGTCCGTGATGACAGCAACTGCCACCGGGATCCCGCCCAGAGATTTCACCAGTTCGATGGTCTGTTTCACACGACCGCCTTCGGTCACGACATCTTCCGCCACGATGATCTTTTCCCCCTTGCGGATGGAGAAACCGCGTTTCAGGACCAGCTGATCGTTGTCCTTGTCGGCAAAGATGGCGTTGATGCCCAGTGCGCGGGCGATTTCCTGTCCCACGATCAAACCGCCGACAGCGGGAGAGATCACGGTTTCGGCGCCGGTCTCACCCATACGGGCAGCCAGGACCTGACAGAGTTTTTCGCCCAGTTTCGGATTACGGAAAACCAACGCTGCCTGGAAGAAGCGGTTGGAATGTTTTTTACTGCGGAGCTGGAAGTGACCGGACAGCAATGCACCGGATTCCTGCAGAGATTCAATGATCTCGTTTTCGCTCATGATTTCGCTCATATTATGATACTCCTTGCGTTAAGTTGTTGATCAGCGGAATGTTTCCGGAGAGGTGGGTTCGATCCACAGGTGGAAGTCAACGGTATGTTCACCCATCTGAAGGGTCAGCATGGTGTTGAGACGGGTCAGCAGCAAAGCGTAGGGGATCTTCTTTTCGCCGGCGGGTGTGGCGACTGCCACGCTGCATGCGCCCAGGATGGATTCCGCTTCCCGGAGCGTGACGATCAGATTGTTGAGTTTACGCAGTTTATCGCGGAGATCCTGATCCAGCACATAGGGTCTGTGACACTGGGGGCAGAGCACTTGCAATTCTTCTTCTCCGGCACATTCCGCCAGATTGAACTTGATCTGACCATTACATTCCGGTTCCACGCACAGGAAATCGACCTGTGCTTTTCCGATAGGTGCTTCGTTATTTGCGGGCATGTTTCACATCCTGTTCTTTTGTTGGTTGTCTGTTTTAATATATATTTTATAAATATAGCACACATCTGACCGAAAATCAATCTTTTCTGCGTTTTTTCTTCATTTTTCTTTAAATTTTTACTTGATTTTTCCCGTTTTGGCTGTATGTTATAACAAAATCAAGTGCCGAAGTGGCGAAATGGCATACGCACTAGACTCAAAATCTGGCGCCTTCACTGGCATGTGGGTTCAAGTCCCACCTTCGGCACCATTTCTTTTTTCTCTGGGGGGAGGGTTTCAGTCAAATGCACGATTTTCTGCTTTATGCGTCCGGTTCGTATTCGGAACATCACATGTCCATGCAACAGCTTATCCAACGCAAAATCAGACACATCGTCTGCCGTCTGGAAAACAACGTCTGCCGCCTCTATGATCCGTTTCAGGACATCCTCGGCGAATTGCGGCTGCTTTTCCACGAGGAAGAAGTCCTGATGATCCGCACGCGTTACCCCGATTACAAGTCACAGCAGATCGCACATTCCTGCTTTCTCAAAAGAATGTATCTGCAACAAACAGCATCCGGGAACGATTTCGGACAGGATGCCGTACAATGGCTCACAAGACATGAAACGATCAGCGATGCGCTGTTCCGGATCTATCTGGAAAAGAAAACAATACGGACCGCGGAAAATATTATTTTTGATCTCCACGCCCCCGATCATGTGATCACGTCAGAAGACGGTCACTTTTGAACCGCACGACTGTACCGGGCGATCCCCGTCAGGATCCCGGCTACGATCCGGTTCTGATAATCATTGGTCGCCAGTTTGCGTCCTTCTGACAGGTTGGAAAGGAATCCACATTCCACCAGAACGGCGGGACAGGTCGCGCCGCGCAGGACCGCAAAACGGGCATGACGCACCCCGCGGTCCGCACCGGTCGTGTACTTCACAAGAGCCTTCTGGATCTCATAGGCAAGACGTTCGTTGTTACTGTCAAATGCGTTTCCCGGATAGGACTGATTTCCTGCCGTTTTATCAGCAGTGGATGCACAGCCTGTCGGAGTCATAAGGTACGTCTCGACCCCTTTCACCGTCCGGTTCCCCGCGGAATTGCAATGAATGGAAATATACAGGTCCGGCTTCCGTAATTTGCAGAGAGAAGATCGCGCGGAAAGCGAGGGGAATGTATCGCCACTGCGTGTCATGATCACTTTGAAACCAAGACGTTCCAACGCTTTTTTCAATTTCAGTCCGATGATCAGATTGATCTGTTTTTCCGAGAGTACCGGACCCGGTGCTCCCGGGTCACTGCCACCGTGTCCGGGGTCGATCATGATCGTGCGGAGCGGGTGTTTCCGATACAGTTTGGTCCGGAAAACCGGATCTATGACTTTCAGAAAATCCGATTCCGTGATGTATGGTTTCTTGTCCAGATACAACACAGGTGCGAGGAAGTAGGTCTTCACGCCGTTGATGGAACCCTCACGATGGGTATAGGACATCTCAATACGCCGGGTCTTGGAATACAACGTGACCCCTTTTGTTGTAAACGTGGCGGCAAGTCGGTAGTAGTCCGCAACGTCATACAGCAGTACATAGCGGATCCCGGAATAGAAAATAAAGCGGATCGGGCGGACTTTTGCTTTCGGTGCGGGCGTTGCAGTCGCAGACGATGCCGGGGATGTTTCTGCCGGTGCGGCGGCTTCCGGCGCAGATGCTTCCGTAGCAGGTGCGTTCTCCGGAACGGGTGCGGATGGAGCAGGCGCCGCTGTTTCCTGTGCCGATAAAAACACCGGTACGGTCATCATAAAAAAGATCAAAAATAAACGGAAACTCTTCATTGTTTTTCCAATGTGATTTCTTTGGTTGGGAACGGGATGAATAATGCTGGCGGCATACCCGCGACTGTCCCGGATATCATATCCGCGCGCCGCAGGGATTCGTACAAAAATGACTTCGATTGCACCAGGGCTTCGGAACAGGACATGCCCGAGCCAAGCGCAGCGGCAAATGCCGCACTGAACGAACAGCCCGTACCATGGGCGGCATACGGCAGCACATCAAGCCGGGGTGAGGAAAGGATGTATGTCCCCTCCGGACTGCATACCACATCCGCCGCTCCGGCACATCCGGTCATGTGACCGCCTTTGAGGATCACGCCGTTGTGATACCGTTTCTGCAGTTGTTCTGCGGCTGCGATCATATCATCTGCGGACTGTATTTTGCATTGCAGGATGTGTTCCGCTTCCGGAATATTGGGCGTGAACCAGCTCGCCAGAGGGAGAAGTTTTTCCCGAACCACACAGAGTGCTTCCGGTTTCAAAAGCGGGGAACCGCCCGTTGAGATCATCACGGGATCCACCACCACCGGGATCGTCAGGTCTTTCAGAATATCGCATACCGCCTCCACGATCTCAACAGAAAACAACATCCCCGTTTTGATCGCTTTGATGTCGATGGCATCCATCACCGTTTTGATCTGGGATGTCACCATTTCCGCACTGACCGGCATAATACCGTTGACCGTCACCGGGTTTTGTGCGGTAAGGGCAGTAATGGCACTGCATCCGTAGGTATGGAAACTCCGGAATGCACGCAGATCCGCCTGAATCCCGGCGCCGCCGCCCGAATCACTGCCGGCTATGGTGAGAATCGCAGGGATCATTTACCCGTCTCCGATTCCGCAGGAACAGATGCCAGAAGATCCATCAGGTCCGCTTTGATCCGGAACACTCTGCCGTTATATGCTTTCTTCTCGTATTCCGCATTGACTGCCTGCTGTTTCTGACGCAGTTCGTAATCATGATCGGATTCCCCCGCCGCCCGGGGAAGACGCCCCGGGACCAGCTCCGTATGGAGCTTCGCCGCGGCATCTCCGTTTTCCAGTTTCGCCATGGAAAGCGTATAACTCATCCCCCCCGAACACCAGATGGAAAGTTCATCCCGGAATACGATCTTTTCCGCTTCCGCCGCAGGAATCACATCACGGCTGAAAGGCGATGTCAGAATGTCAAGACGGCGCGCCAGTTCGGACAGCATCAGCCGTTTTCCCGCAGGAAAAAGCATGGTGAATGAACGGGTCCGCATATCCGGGACCACGCTCCAGACCAGCGCGGGTTCGCCTTTTTCATTCCGCCGGACATACTGCACCCGGAACACACCGGAATTGGCAGACTGGATCCGCAACTGTTCCAGCCAGTAGGGAGCCGCCGGCATGCAGCGTTCGAACACGCGGGAGATCAGGTAGACCCGGCTTTCACCGTTGGGAAGGTCTTTCCGGACGTACCGTCCGTCGTATTCCCGGGCTTTGGACTGAAAGAGAGCCCCCGCTTCCCTGTGGAGATGCGCTTTGCCCAGAGTCAATTCCGTAAGGACTTCATTCTTTCCGTTTTCCAGCCGGATATGGATCCCGCCGCCGTACCCCAGCGGAGCATCGGGATCTTTGGAAAGGTTCAGGTTTTTCAGTGTTTCAGCATCCGCCGATTCCAGTTCGCGCAAAGGCTTCGTCTTGGATAACTGTGTCAGGAACTCAATCACATTGGCACGGGAAGCACAAGCATTTTCACTCTCCGGAAGGACCCATACATTGTCTTTACATTCCACGCGCAACCGGGAACCGCCGCCCGAGACTTCGATCACACGCACATCTTCCGGGTCAAACTCCTGAAACAGTTCCACGGATTCCCGGCGGTTCGCCATGATTCCGTCCGCACGGTTCCGCATGTACGCGGCGACGGCAGCGGCGGCAAGCAGGATCAGAAAAAGGAAAGAAAACCATTTACGCAATTTCATGAGCGGTGTCTCCATTTGAATCGGCGCAGGAGACACCACAGGATCCCCAGGATCGCCACAGCACCCGGCACAAAAACGATATTCCAGAACCTGGCGGAAAGACTGAATGTATCCAGTTCCGCTTTCAAACGGTTCTTGTGATTCTTGATCTCACGCTTGAATTCGGCTTCCCGTTTCGCATGTTCGGAAAGCAGCTGACGCTGTTCCGGAGTCAGATTCACACGTCCAGGGTTCGCCAGCATCGTACGGCGGATCGCTTCCACCTTCTGCGTATCACGGTTGTAATCACGCATCAGCGCAAGCACACGATTCCGGAATGCAACGTCCGCCTGCTCACGCAATGCACGGATCTTTTCCATCGGACGGTTCATGGGGATCCGACTCCGCAATTCGGCAAGGGAAACGTTCCCGCTCAATTCTTCCAGAACATTCTGGAGCAATGTCATATTGTCACTGCGCCGCACCAACATTTCCTGTCCGAATTCATCCTGCGTACGCTGCACGCAGGCATCATGGAACAGCATATCGGTATCCGCACAGAGGAAAACTTTGCCCGGCTCCCTGGAAACAGCAAGATGTTCCTTGTTCTGTTCAGCGCAAACGGCATCCGGCGCACCATTGGGGAACGCCGTCGGGAACGTACCGCTGATCCGCCAGGCCAGTGTCATGGGTTCCTGTTCCTCCTCTCCGAATTCCGCAAACACTTTATCCTGACGGGCATTGACGGGGACCGGTTTCGCATTCCGGGAAGTGGTGATGATGCTGTCATAACGCAGCGTTTTCACCGGATCTTTCTGCAGAGGCAAGCCCGCAAAATTCATCCAGACGGACGTCAATCCTTTTGTCAGCGGATCGTTCTGATCGATCCCGTCGCGGGAAATACGGAGCGCACTGGGAAGCGTCTGGCGCACCCCGGACTGGGAAATATGATCGTACTTGAATTTCAGGTCGGCTGCCATGGTTTCCGGATCATACTGCACGCCCCAGGCAAAGAAAAGATCGGGAAGGGCGGAACGGACTTTTTCCATCATGGAATAGTCTTTCCGGGCAGAGGCTTCCGCAAAGGAGGACTTGGGATCCACAAAGATCGCAGCCCTGCCCCCGCGCAACAGATATTGATCCACCGCATACATGCCCCGTTTCCCCACGGAAACCGGGTGGATGATCAGCAGAGCATCGATCTCATCCGGAATCGCCGGGATGTCAAGCGGAACTTCACAGAAACGGTAGTCATCCGCCATTTCGCGGAAAATATGCCACGCAGGGAACGCCTGGATCCCGCGCTGGGGTTCCGGCTGTCTGCCCAATAACGGGAACTCTGACATCACGCCGATGAGTTTCCGTGTTTCGGACGTCACATTCAGCATCTTCCGCACCAGTTGATATTCCAACAGATTCTCTTCCTGCGGATTCAGATAGGCTATCCCGTCATCGTGTTCCCGCGAAGAAATGGCGATCCCGAAATAAAAACGGTCGCCCGTCGGCGTACGGACCGGGCGGATCCCATCCTGAAGTGCAGATTCCTCTTCCAGTGAATCCAGTTCCGGTTCAATGATCGAAAGCCGGATCTTACCCCGGGATGCCTGCTCCAGTTCTTTCAACAGCCAGCGGACACGTTCCGCATACTGTCGGACACTCCCTGACATGGCTGCGGAATCCGGTGTGACATACAACCGGAGCGAAACCGTACGGGGCAGTTCCGACACCAGTTTTCCGGAAAGCGGAGAAAGAGAATACGCCCGGTCGGATGTACAATCAAAACGGATACGGAATGCCTCCGATGCGTAGATCGCACAGAAGAAACAGACGAACGCGTAAAGGAGTCCCCCCGCCAGACGTCCCAGGCTGCCCCAGGTCCGTTTCAGTTTCAGCGTGCCGGGCGCGAACAAACTGCCCGTTCCCGAGGAGGAAAAGCCCAACGCTGTTTTGGTACAGTAAAGGAAAAGCAGGGTCACAGCCACACAGTAAACGATCTCCGACGTATCCAGCAGTCCTCGCTGGAATGCCTGATAATGCGGAATGATCGTCAGTTCACCGATCCGGTCATAAAGCCAGATGGGAAGATAATCTTTCAGGATCCCGCTGATCCGGTCCCATCCGGTCAGCACAAGAAACGCACAGAACATCAGCGACAACAGAAAACTGGCAGTCTGGCTTTTCGTCAGCGCGGAACAGAACGAAGAAACCGCCAGGAACGCAGACCCGATCATCAATGCGCCGAAATAACCGCATAACACCGCGCCGGTATCCGGTTCGCCCAGATAATAAATCGTAGCAGGTACCGGGAATGTCAGAAGCAGTGCCGCAAGAAGCAACGCCATCCCCGCAAGATATTTCCCGATCGTCAATTCCCAGAGCGTGACCGGATAGGATAACGTCAGTTCAAATGCGCCGGTCCGCCGTTCTTCCGACCATAACGGCATCCCCAATGCGGGGACCAGAAAAAGAAACAGCCAGGGCATCCAGTTGAAGAATCCGCTCAAATCCGCCTGTCCGGCTGCCAGAATGTCGCTCACAACAAACGTACAGAGTCCGGAAAGGATCAGAAAAAGGATCAGAAAGACCCAAGCCGCCGGAGATGCAAGAGAAGATGCGATCTCACGACAGGCGACCGCACGGATCCGGAGAAGAGAGCGTCTCATGTGCGCCCCCCTTCTCCCGTCAGACGGGCAAAGAGATCGGACACCGTTTCACCGGACTGCTTCAATGCCATGAATTCCTCCCGGGATCCTTCGAACAGTTTCTTCCCGGCACAAAGGAGCAGTGTCCGCGTGCAGACGGCTTCCACCTCCTCCAGAATGTGGGTGGATAAAATGATCGCGGTGTTTTCCCGCAGTTCACCGATCAGGGAACGGATCTCCCGCTTCTGATTCGGGTCCAGTCCGTCCGTGGGTTCATCCAGGATCAATGCCGGCGGTTCGTTCAAAATCGCCTGTGCCAGACATACCCGGCGGCGGAATCCTTTGGAAAGCGCATCCAGGTCTTCCTGCAACACATCATGCAACTGACAACGTTCCACAGCCCGGGCAATCTTTGCCTCCCGTTCTTTTCTGCCCGTGATCCCGCGCATACAGGCGGCATAACGGAGAAACGCATGGACACTCATGGCAGAATGGAGCGGAGCATTTTCGGGAAGGAAACCCAGAAGTTCACGAGCTTCCCGCGGGTGTTCCGAAACATCATAATCACCGATGCGGACTTTCCCCGAATACACGGGAAGGATCCCGCAGAGCATTTTCATTGCGGTACTTTTTCCGGCTCCGTTGGGGCCGATGAACCCCAGAACATCCCCGGTCCGCACACGGAATGAAAGATCATCCACCACATTCCGTGTGCCGTAATTTTTTGACAAACCGGTTGCTTCGATCATAGAAAATCCGATCGCGTCAACGGGAATCCCGCGCCAGTTCGTTATCCTGGAAAAGGAACATTGCCCAGAGAGTCCAGCCTACAATATGCAGAAGCACATAAACCACGGACCAGGCAAGATATGCCACCGGGATCTGCGCACCGTTGGTCAACGCATCCGCCATCCAGAAAAATTGCCAGTTGGGAAGCAGGGATCCGAGCAGTCCGCCGATCAGAGAATCAACACCGAACCACTGGGTAAGAAAGTATTGGGAGACAAGCCCCACAAGGAATATCGCCAGACAGATCAGCAGATTGGAAATGAAGTCAACACGGAACGCCAACGCCGCACTGATCACTCCCATGACCAGCACGCCGGGATATAACAACAGCAATGCCGGAATCAGGATCTTCACCGGAATGAATTCATCAAAGCCGCCTTCCACGATCGCAGTATAACGCACCAGATACAGCACAACGACCGCAATCGGAAACAATACAAGCAACGCCGCAGCCGCATGGGACGAAAACGATTTCTGCGCCATGTAGTTGCGGACTCCGCCGTACAGCGCACTCACCGCAATGATCCCGAAGTAACTGCCCATCACCACATAATCCAACTGGAACTGGTCTTTCGCAACCAGAACAGAAAGACTGGATGCGCAGATACATACCGTCACAAACAATAACAGCGATGCCAGGATCCCGAGAACTTTGGAGATCACAAACGCCACACGGGTCACCGGCTTGGACATCAGAAGCAGGACAGTCCCGTTTTTCATTTCACGGCTGATGGTGTGTCCGGCACAAAGTACCGCCACAAACAATCCGAAGAGCAGCGTCGTTGCCATGGAACTGTCCACCACCAGTTTCAACTGTTTGCGGAAAACAAACAGAGACATACTGGGAAACAGACCGATCATGACCAATGCCGTCGCCAACATCAGAAAATACACCGGCTCACGGAGACTTTCTTTCAATGTGTTTCTTGATAACTGCCAAATAGTACCCATGTGCAGCTCCTTTCTTCAATGGAAGTTGCGCCCTTATTCAGCAGCAGGTTCTTCTTTCTGCTCCGCAACTGCGGATTCCGCGGCTGCACGTTCCTGTTCTTCTTTCGCTTTGCGGTCCGCTTCCAGTTTGCGCTGGTAGTTGTAACGGGTATAAGAACGGTAGATCGTCTTGGATGTATTCAGGACGTTGTCAAGTGTAACAGCATTGACTTTCCACGCCGCATCCCCGGCGTTGATCACATTGCAATAGGAAGGAACGGCTTTGCGGTAGCAGGGCGGAACAACATCGCTGTTCCCCAGGAAAATCACGTTGATCGGGCGGATGTACGCCAGAAAACGGGAAAGATGTTCTGCACGGAGTGTGAAGGTATCATGCTGGTTGGCAGGGATCACAGTCAGCAGAGTATCCCGTGCCGGTGTACGCAGGTTTTCCGGTACAACTACAACAGTACAATCGGCAACTTTACGCGCTCTGTCTGCGAGGAAACGGGGCGTTGCATAGTTCGCCGTAATGATCAGATAACGGATCGGTTCACTGCGACGGTATTTTTTACGGACAGGAGCCGGTTTCGCCGCTTCGGGAACCGGATCATTTACTGTGGATGCAGGGTCAGCCGCAGGCTCACGGAGTCCGGCGACATCCGTTTCAGGATCGGGAGCAGGTTCCGGCGCTTTGACGACTTCCGCTTCTTTCACTTCAGGAGCGGGTTTCGCCGCAGGGGCAGGAGCGGGTTTCGCTACGGGAGCAGGAGCGGGTTTCGCCACGGGGGCAGGAGCGGGTTTCGCTACGGCGGCAGGCTTTGCAGCGGGTGCGGGCGGAACCGGATCAGCAGCCATGACAGCAGGGATCAGGATTGATACGGCAGTAGACCAAGAAAGCAGTTTTTTCATAACTTCTCCATCGTTTTTGCGGGAAAACCGCGATTATATTATTATACATAAAAAACAAACACAGTGGTTCATCGCTATATATTATAGCAAAAACGGAAATTTTCAAGTAAAAAAGTAAAAAAAATCGATTTTTTTCAAAAAAAGAGAAGCGAGCTTGACTTTTGCACCGTGTCATTGTATTTTATCGTTGCGATCTTCAAACGCGAACAACACCGGAGGAAAGGTCATATATGAAAACGATCATCGCAACAGAAAACGCACCCGCCGCCGTGGGGCCCTACTCCCAGGCAGTCAGAGCAGGAAACATGCTGTACTGTTCCGGGCAGATCCCGCTGGATCCGGCAACGGGTGAGATGGTACAGGGAGACATCACCGCGCAGGCAGAACAGATCATGCGGAATATTGCAGCCGTGCTTTCTGCGGCGGGAGCGGATTTTGACGATGTGGTGAAGACGACCTGTTATCTTGCGGACATGGGCGATTTCGGAGCATTCAACGCGGTATATGCGAAATATTTCACGGGCAAACCGGCGCGGAGCTGTACTGCGGTCGCCGGACTGCCGAAGGGGGCACTTGTGGAGGTGGAAGTGACTGCATATCTGCCTTGAAAACATGAAAAAAAGCAAATTTTTTCAGAACGGACTTGCAAAAGTGAAAAATGATGTTATATTATTTTGTTCCGGAAATACTGTTGTGTACTGCCGGTCGTTTTGAAGAGCTAATACTTAACCTAAAATTTGAGGAATGAGAAAATGAAAGATGGTATTCACCCGCAATACGGTCCCGCGAAAGTGATCTGCGCTTGCGGCAAAGTCTGGGACATCTACTCCACCCGTAAAGAACAGAAAGTCGGTATCTGCGCCGAATGTCACCCGTTCATTACCGGGAAACAGAAACTTGTTGACGTTGCCGGTCGCGTGGAAAAATTCCGTCGCCGTTACGAAAAAGCTGCTGCGAAATAAGCTGTTTTTTTCATTCAGAGAGGTTATCCGGACAGGGAAAATTCCCTGCGCCGGATTCTCTTGTTTTTATTTCCCGGCATGAACAGAGAAGATTTGGCTCCACGCATCGAAACCATGCGAAGCCGCTTTCTTGAAATTGAGCAGGCTCTCGCTGCGCCGGATGCGTTTTCCAACCCAACAACTTATCAAAGTCTTTCCCGTGAGCGGACAAGACTCTCCACACTTTTTACACTCTACGAAGCCTGGTGTGATCTTCTCGCCGCCGCCGAGTCCAACCGGCAGCTCATTCAAACAGAAACCGATCCCGATTTCCGCAGCATGATCCAGGCGGAAATCGAAGAAGAAGAACGGCTCGCAAACGAAAAAGAACAGGCCCTTCTGCTGGCAATGATCCCTCCGGATCCCCACGATGACCGGGATGCCATTATGGAGATCCGGCCCGGCGTGGGCGGGGAAGAAGCCGCGCTGTTTGCCGCCGCACTGTTCCGGGCATACAGCAAATACGCCGAATTGCGGCAATGGCGTCTGGAAGTCCTGGACCTCACCGAAACCGAACTGGGGGGCATCCGGGAAGTCACGTTATCACTCGCCGGACCCGATGTTTTTTCCCGTCTCAAATATGAAAGCGGCGTACATCGTGTTCAGCGTGTGCCCGCCACAGAAGCCTCCGGGCGGATCCATACCTCCACAGTAACGGTCAGTGTACTGCCCGAAGCCTCGGAAACCGATGATGTACCCATACGGCAGGAAGACCTGGAAATTTCCACGTTCCGTGCTTCGGGCGCCGGGGGACAGCATGTGAACCGGACGGATTCCGCGGTCCGGATCCGTCATATTCCCAGCGGATTGACCGTTGCCAGTCAACAGGAGCGTTCCCAGTTGCGCAACAAGGAGATCGCGCTCCGCATTTTGAAATCGAAACTTCTGGAACAGATCCGGCGGGAGGAAACGGAACGACATGCGGCATCCCGTCGTGCCCAGATCGGTGCCGGAGACCGCAGTGAACGGATCCGGACCTACAATTTTCCGCAGAACCGTGTAACCGATCACCGGTTCGGCGTTTCGGCATATAATCTTCCCGGTCTGATGGAAGGGGATTTTGATCTGATTCTTGCGCCGCTGCTGGCGGAAGATGATAAACTGAGGATGCAGGAATTTCTGGAGGAGAACGTATGAGACCCGGCAGAGCAATGGGAAATGAGGAACCCAAAAAATTCACCTGGCGCGAACAATGGACCATGATCCGTTCGTTCGCTTCGTATTATCCGAAACACAAACCGCTGCTGATCCTGGACCTGACCGTGGTGATCATTGCGCCCATCGTTTCCTCCGTCACCCCGCTTCTGGTTTACCGGGCGCTGCAAGTTTATCTGCCGGAACGCAGCACAAAGATGCTTATCGCCTCCATCGCGGGGATCTTCGCGCTCACGCTCCTGACCATCTTTTTTGAATACGTCAAAACCCGGTGGGGACACATCCTCGGGGTCCGGATGGAAACCGATATGCGCCGGGATCTCTTCGCTCATTTACAGAAACTCTCCTTTTCCTACTTCGACAAGACGAAAACGGGACACCTGATGTCCCGTATCTCCAACGACCTTTCCATGATCGCAGAAGTGGCACATCATGGTCCGGAAGACATCATTTCCACTGTACTGATGTTGATCAGCGGACTGGGCATCATGCTCTGGATCAACCCGACTCTCACGTTGTTTCTGCTGATCCCGGTCCCCTTCATGATATTCTGGGCAGGGGTATTTCAGCCCCGGATGCACCGGAATTTCCGGAAAGTACGGAAAGAAGTGGCAGAGATCAACAGTCAGGTGGAGAACTCCATCCAGGGGGTACGCGAGGTCAAATCGTATGCCAACGAGCCCCGTGAGATCGAGAAATTCCGCGTGGTGAACAACAACTTCCGGACCGCCCGTGAAAATGTGTTTGCCATGCTGGCAGCGTTCCATTCCGGGATGATGTTTTTCATGCGTGGTTCCACGCTCATTTTTGTGGCATTGGGGATCATCATGATCTATTGGGACAAAGCCGATGCCGCACAGCTTATCACATTCTACATGTATTCCGGGCAGATCACCATGCCCATCATGCGGCTGGTGGGATTCGTCGAACAGTATCAGCAGGGGCTTGCCGCCTTTGAACGGTTCCACGAGATCATCGTCATCAACCCCGAAATCGAGGATAAACCCAATGCCCTGACCGCGTTCCCCGGTCCCGTGAAGGGTGAGATCCGCATTGAGGACGTCTCCTTCCGTTATCAGACGGAAAACGGGCCGTCGGATGATATTCTGCGTGACATCTCTCTGACGATCCCGGGGGGTTCCACAGTCGCGCTGGTCGGGGAATCCGGCGCCGGGAAGACCACGCTTGCCTCGCTCATCCCCCGTTTTTATGAGGTGGAAAAAGGTTCCATCTCTCTTGACGGGATCGATATAAGAGATCTCTCCCAACGTTTTCTGCGATCCCGGGTCGGCATCGTACAGCAAAACCCGTTTCTGTTCGATACGACGATCCGCGAGAACATCCTGTTCGGACGTCCCGATGCCGGCGAAGACGAATTGATCGAGGCGGCGAAACGGGCGAACATTTACGATTTTATCCTGTCGCTGCCCGAAGGATTCGATTCCAATTGCGGGGAGAACGGGGTCCGGCTCAGCGGCGGACAGCGTCAACGCATTTCCATTGCCCGTGTATTTCTGAAGAATCCGCCGGTCCTGATCTTTGACGAAGCCACCAGTTCCCTGGATAATGAATCGGAACATCTGGTGCAGGAAGCGATGGATGAATTGTGCAGCGGGAGAACGACTCTGATCATTGCGCACCGTCTTTCCACCATCAAGAATGCGGACTTCATCTGCTGTATGAAACAGGGGCAGATTGTGGAACAGGGGACCCATGAAGAATTGCTGGCACGGAACGGATATTACAAAGATCTTTACACCATGCATTCTTTCTGATATTTCGCGATAAAACAGAAAAAGGGATTGTATTTTTCTGTTTCGCGTGTATGGTACAAAAAATTAACGATGAAAGAAGTCAATATGAAAAAAAATTCCATCTCCATTTCGGAACAGACTGCTTCCCTTCAGCTGAATAACGGTTTGCGCATCTTCGTTCTTCCCAACCGGAAAGCCCCCAACGTCACCGCCCAGGTCTGGATGGCGACCGGGAGTATCCACGAACAGGAATATCTGGGCTGCGGGCTCTCTCATTTTCTGGAACACATGCTTTTCTCGGGGACGGAAAAATTCCCGGATAAAATGGAGATCGCCGACCGTGCGAACCGTCTCGGTGCCCGGTTGAACGCGTGGACTTCTTACAATCATACGGCGTACTACATGGAAGGACCTTCCGCTGTCTGGAAGGATCTGACCGCCATGCTTTGCGATATGGTCAGTGCGCCCCTTCTCCCCGAAGATGCGTTCCAAAAGGAAAAACAGGTCATCATCCGGGAATGTGCCATGCGGGACGACTCCCCGGAGACCAGTCTGTTTGAGACCATGCTTTCCGAACGGTTCCGTCAATATCCCATGCGTTATCCCGTGATCGGGTTACGGGAAGGAATCGAATCGGTCAACCGGGAAATGATGCTGGATTATTACCGGAAACGGTACTCCCCGCATCGCTGTTTCGTTGTGCTGACCGGTGATGTGGAGCCGGAAGACGTCTTCGAATACGTTTCCGGTCTGCTGGGAAACTGGAAACGGACATCTCTGATCGAGCCCGCACTCATCGTGGATGCGCCCGGCATATTCCCCCGTCATATCACAAGAGAATTCCCGGACCCCATGGGCCGCATGACGATGGGTTATCTCATCCCCGGTGCCACTCATGAAGACAATCCCGCGCTGGATGCCCTCGCTTCCATTCTCGGCGGATTCGAAAGTTCACGGATCCTTACCGGATTACGGGTACGCAAACCCGTCGTGATCGATGCCGGAGCCTTCACTTACAAGACGTCCGAGACCGGTGTTTTTTGCATCAGTGCGGATGCGGATCCGGCAAACATTCCGGCAGCCGCGGATGGCATCCGGAACATCATCGAAACTTTGAAAAAGAGTCCGGTCACCCAAGACGAACTGGAACGGACCGCACACAGTCTGCGTGCGGCACACCTGGGCATATTCCGGTCAAACTCATTGCTGGCAAGAGCCATCGGACAATCCATACTCAATTACGGTTGTGTGGAACCGCTGGATCATTACAGTGCGGCTGTGGAACGTTTGACTGCAAAAGATATTCAGCGTGCGGCGGAAAAATATCTGCGTGCGGAATCGGTCGTGGAAGTCCGGCAGCTTCCTGCGGCTGCGGAAAAACCGAAAAAGAAAAAACAATCCGCCGCCGGGTACAAACCGGAACTCACCGTATTCCCCGACAAGCAGAAAGGACTTTACATCGCCGATGAAAAAAGTCCTTTTGCGGGGATCTGCCTGTGTCTCCACGGGGGAGAACAATACGAAACGGAGGATACGGCGGAATATTCCGGCTTGCTGACCGATGCGCTTTTCGATGGTGCCGGCGATCTTTCCGAAGAGGATTTCGCCTGGGTCTCTGACAAACGCGCCATTCAAATCGATGCCCAGTCCTCCGCCAACGGATTCTTCCTGTTCCTGGATTGTCTCAAAGAAGATCTGGAGGAGGGACTCCGACTCCTCACGCTGCTCCTTGCGGACCCGAAATTCCCCGCCGATGCAGTCAAACGGGACCGTGATGACCTGATCCAGACACTGGAATCCGATCGACAGGATCCCCGGAAAGCGGCATTTGCGCTGGCGGATCAGCTCTCTTATGAAGCCGGTTCGCCCTCCGGGTTCGATTTCGATACCCTGATCGCTTCGTTGAAAAAGGCGACCCCGGAACGCTTGCGGAAATTTATGAAACAAACCGTACTGTGTGCGCCGGAGTCCTGTATCGCGGTTTACGGCAACGTTTCCCGCAAGCAGGCGGAAACGATTATGGAGAAACTGCGGAAGGATATCCCCTGGACAAAGACCAAAGCGAAACCGGGGAAAAACGTGTATCGCAAAGGTACGCAACAGGTCACAAACATCCTGCCGCGGGAACAGGCGGTACCGGTCCTTTCCCTGCCCTGTCCCGGACTCAAAGAGGATGCCATGTATCTTCCGCTGGTGATCCTGACGAATGCGCTCACCGGAATGTCTTCCAATCTGTTCAAAACGGTCCGCGAGAAAGAAGGGCTTGCCTACTACACCTCCTTCCGTCTGTCACAGACCATTGCCTGCGGTCACATGGATTTCTTCGCCGGGACACAACCGGAAACTGCCGATCATGTGATGAAACGCTTCAAGGAAGAATGTCAGCGTCTGGCATCGGAAGGATTGACGGAAGAAGAATTCAATGCGTCAAAAGTCTCTGCGGAGTATGCACTTTCCACGATTTTTCAGGATATGTCGAAGTACGCCGTTTATTGTGCCGGACGGGTTTTCCACGGGGCGGATCCGATGGTTGTTCAAAACCGCATGGACCGGATCCGGAAAGCGGATCGGGCTGCAGTGAACCGTGTGGTGAAGAAACTGTTTTCGTCCCCTGACAGCAAGGAAATTCTGGTAACACCGGGCATCAGCAAAAAAAAATGAAAAAAAATTGAAAAAATCATTTGCTTTTTCAAAATTATCTGCTATAATGCGGATATAAGGGCTGATTCTCTCTCGTTGCCGATCCCATCTTTTTCCGTCTTAAAAAAACGTGATCCGTTGTCGCTTTGTCGACCCCGGATGATGAGTCGTCTTTCGTCTCCTGATTCAGCACAACATAATCAATAGCAATACATTAAAACGAAAAGGAAAAATCAATGAACAAACAGCTGCTCACTCTCGCCATGCTGGGAACTGTTCTGCCTTTCGCCGCGCTCCCTGTATACGCGGCGGAAGTGTCTCCCGCCCCTGCCCCCGCCGCCACACCTGCCTCCACCGCCGCCGCACAACGCAACACGATCATCAATACCGGTTTGCAGGAAGTGTCAGACAAAAAGATCCTGCTTTTTTTTCTGAACACATCATCCGAAGCGGAAAATCCGGTCCGCTTTCTTCCCGGACAGGAAGGACTCATCGCGGTCACGCCCGAATTGAAGGATAAAAAGGTCTTTTTCAACGACAATATGATCTTGATTCAAGGGGACTACGCTCCGAACACGGTATATATATTCCGGGTCCCCAAAACCATCAAAACGAACGATGGTTTTACACTGAAACGGGATGCCGTAATACAATGCAAGACTGATCCGTTGAGCCCGCAGCTTGCATTCCAGACCGAAGGTTTCTATTTCACTCCGGGCGCAAAAAACTTTGTGCTGCCCTATCGTCTCCGCAGTACCGGTGAATTCCGTCTGACCATTCACCGTTTCTTCGAAAACGGGTTCATCGGCAATCACAAAGAAGAAATCGTCAAGACCATGATCCAAATTCCCGAAGGTACGACTTCCAATGGTTATGTATACGGGAACCTGGACCTTTCAAAATATATCAAAGACCGGAAACCGGGTATCTATGAAATCGAGATCGTGGACCCGAAACGTTCCACCGATCAGTATCCCTACTACGGACGGTATGACGAACACCATTTGATCCTTTCCGATCTGGGAGCATCTGTTTCCCTGGATGAAACCGCACGGACTTTGCGGGCATCCGTCCGCACGCTTTCCACCGGGAAGCCCGCCGATGGCGCAACGGTCAAACTCATTACCACGAAAAATCAGATCGCTGCAGAAGGTGTCACCGATAAGAACGGGGAAGTCGCTGTCATGATCCGTCCGGATTACCGGGAATCCATGGGAAACTTTGCCGTTGTTCAGGTGAACAAAGGCGATGATACCACACTGGTGAGTTTGGTCGATTACCCCTCCAAACTGGAGAATCCGGGGAACACCGGGTTCATACGGGAACCGCAGCCCCGGGCATTCGTCTACGCGGAACGCAATATCATCCGTCCGGGCGAAACGATCCGGCCTGCAGTATTTGTGCGTCAGCTCAAGGAGAACAGCTCTTCCCCGCTGGCAAATGCGCCCGTCAAGATGTTCCTTTTCGATCCCACGGGCAAAATGATCCGTCAGGAGAACGTGACGACCAATGAATACGGCTTTGCAAAATGCGCGTTCCAGATCGCGGAATCCGCTCCGACCGGGGATTACCGGATCGCCTGCGGGCTGGATGAAAAGACCATTTTCGGATCCTTCCACTTCCTGACCGCGTTCTTCGTCCCGGACCAGATCAAAGTCTCCCTGCAGCCTCTGCCGGAGACCGTGATGGATACCGATGCGATCACCTTCAAGGGGAACGCGGAATACTATTTCGGCGCCGCGCTGACCGAAGGCGCACTCCGGTTTGAAATCTCCGATATGGGCAAATATCAGCCGGACCATTTCAAAGGCTGGACCGTGGGCACGCAGGAAGGATTCACACATGCAAAAAAATGCGCTGTCAAGAGCGAAAAGATCGCGGATATCGGGAATCTGGCATGGCCCGGCAGAAAAGCAGTCAACGGGAAAAGCACATTCCCCGTCAAAATGCTTGCCTCGCTTTCCGTCAATACGCCCGGCGGCAGACCGGTCACGGCAAACAAAGTGTTTTGCAGTTATCCCATGCCGTATTTTCTGGGTGTAAGGGATGCAAAAGTCAACCCCTCTGTCAAACCCGGCAGCTATGTTCTTGAAGTACAGCAGCTCTCCGCCGACCCCAAAAAGAAGGATTGCACTGCTGTCATGCCGGAGGTCACACTGAAAAAGAAGACCTGGGAATACGTCACCCGCCGCACAAACCACCGTCTCATCCGGGAATGGGAATGTGTCAGCCGTGATGTCAAAGCAGATCATGTGTTCTCCGCCGCAGTGGGCAGTACTCCTCAACAGCTCACGCTTTCCGGTCTCACGTCCGGCGAATATGAAATCACTCTCACCAGCGGAGAAATGAAGACGGCGTACAGTTTCTGGTACAGCGAAGGTTCTGCCGGACTGCGTACCGGCGACCCCAACCGGATCGTGGCGAAAACGGACAAGGCGAAATATCAGCCGGGGGAAACAGCCCGTCTCACACTGTATGTTCCGGCGGAATCCAGTCTGCTGGCGGTGTATGGGGAATCCACAACCGAACAGATGCTCCGGAAAGAATATCAGGCAGCGGGGGAAATCACGCTGGATATTCCGATCCGCAGTGATCTGGAAACGGAAGTATGGCACGTCTCCCTCTCCTGCATTTCCGGCAGAAACAATGACACACAGCGGGCATACGGGTTCTTCTCCATCCCCGTGGATCAGTCCGCACGCACGCTGACACCTGCGCTCACTGTAAATGAAAAAGCGCGTCCCGGCGAAACAGTCACCGTGGCGATCGATCTCAAGGATAAGAACGGAAAGGCAGCAGCCGGACTGGTCCATGTCTTCGCCGTGGATGAAGGCGTGCTCGCACTCACCGGATTCAAAACACCGGATATCACAAAATGGTTTTTCGGACCCGCCAT
Organism: Victivallales bacterium; assembly: GCA_045592785.1. Taxonomy (GTDB): domain Bacteria; phylum Verrucomicrobiota; class Lentisphaeria; order Victivallales; family UBA1829; genus RGIG8244. The sequence goes on from JAZNVL010000050.1 coordinate 25,127, forward strand.
GTGGCTCGCCGGACAATACGACAACTACGGACTGTATTTCCCGGATATCCGTCTTCTTCCCGATGGTACCATCGGCGGTGACAGAGCCGGCAGTCTTGCATTGCGCCGGGAAAATATCAAGCAGAAAGACATTGCGCTGGCGTTTGCCGAACCCGTGCTGATCCCTGCTGACGGCAAGGGTAAAGTCACGCTGAAAATGCCGGAACACACCGGTTCTCTCCGGATCATGGCAGTTGCTTCCGGGACTGCAAAAGTGGGATCCGCCGACACAAAGATCGTTCTGCGCAATCCGGTAAGCGTAACGCTTTCCGCGCCTGCCGCTGTGAATCCGGGCGATGTATTCCAAGTTGCCTGCACGGTCTTCAATCATGAACTGCCGGACGGCACTTACACGGTCAACGCGAAGGTTCCTTCCCAGTTGGCAATCTCGACTGCGACGAAATCCGGCACGCTGAAAAAGGGTGCATCCGAACACTTCACGCTTTCCTGTGTCGCCCGGAGCGTATTCGGTGCCGGAGACATCTCCGTCACCGTGAAGATGGGGAACGAACAGCACACGGAAACGCTTCCTGTGACGGTCAGGATCCCCACGGCATACGAACGGCGTTCCGCCCTTCATACGGTGGAAAAAGGCAAGAGCATGACGTTGAAAGTCAATGCCGCTGACTGGTACAAAGGAGAACATACGGTCTCGCTTTCCGCGTCTCCGGCTCACGGTCTGCCGCTGGCTCTGGACTTCCTCAACGAATATCCCTACGGCTGTCTGGAACAGACGGTCTCCGGTGTATTCCCCTTCCTGGCACTCGACAATCTGCAAGCCACCGGCATGATCTCCGGGGAACTTGCGGACAACGCGAAAGACCGTATCACCGTTGCGATCCAGCGGATCCTTTCCATGCAGCGTCATGACGGTTCCTTCTCCATGTGGCCGGGCCTCAATCATACCTGGCACGATGCCAGTGTTTATGCGGCCCATTTCCTTCTGGAAGCGAAAGCCCGTGATCTTTACCCGGGCAATGTGACAAAGCTCAAAAATTATCTGCGGGCAAACCTGAAAAAATGGAACGGCAAAAACGTCCCCCGTCTTACCCAGGCGTATACCGGATATGTGCTGGCTGTTGCCGGAGATGATTCCGCGATCACTGCCATGCGCAACCTGATCATGGAAGAGAAAAATGACTTCGCCTCCATGATCGCGGCTCTCGCCATGATCCGCGGCGGATATGCGGCGGAAGGTGTCAATTTCCTGAACGACCTGCTCAAACAGGGCGCCTGGGCAAATGCAGAGACCATCTGCGGTTCCTCCAAAGGAGATGCCGCCGGACTGGGGATGCTGCTGACTCTCCTCCTGGAAAATGTCCCGCGGTCTCCCTATGCGCTGCCCATTGCCAACGCTCTGGCAAAACAACTGCGTCCGGACAGCTCCGCCTGGGGCAGCACGCAGGCGAATGCCTGGGCAAGTATGGGGCTTGCCGCATTCGCCGCGGATTTCCCCACTGCCGAAGTCTCCAAAGCACAGATCACGCAGGATGGAAAAGTCCGTACGGAAACGTTCAAAGACACCGTGTCCTTCCCCGTCCAGCCGGGCAAACCGGTCGTCATCAACAATCAGGGCGACGGCTTGTTCCAGGTCCGCATCACATCCGCCGGACATCCCACGAAAGCGGTTGCGACGGACCGCGATATTCTGCTGAAACGGGAATATCTGGATGAAAACGGATTCCCTGTCACCCGGGTCAAACACGGCGATATCGTATACGTCCGGATCTATTTGAAAGCACCTCATACCATTGACAATCTGGTGTTGTGCGACATCCTGCCCGCAGGATTGGAGATCGAAGATCCCCGTCTTGCCACACGGTCCGCCGCCGGAGCCGGCAAGAAAGCATCCGGCAATTCGCTGTATGTGAAATATCTGGAACGGGGTACCGACCGGTTCATTCTTTCCGGCGCTTATGAACAGCTGGAAAGCGGCAATCCCGGATTCATCCAGTACCGTACACGCGCCGTCACACGGGGCAGTTATACCTTCTCCTCCTGCACGGTGGAAGATATGTACGATCCGGATATGAACGGAACATTCCAGCAGTCCGGCGTATTCGTGATCGAATGACAAAACGACTGCGGTATCTTCTCTTTGCTGCCGGGGGATTCCTTCTCCCGGCAGCCGGACTTTTCATCTGGTGGCTGCTTGCGCCCGGTTTCGCCGGGGATCCCCTCGCGGAACTGAAAAACCAGACCCCGGTCCGGGTGTATCTGGACCGGAACGGGGAAGAAGTTTATCTGGAGCGGACCTATGATGCCCAATGGCGTTTTCATACGCCGCTTTCCGGGATCCCGGACTCCGTCATCCGTGTCATTCTTGCCGCCGAAGATGCCGATTTTTTTCAACATTCGGGTGTAGATTACCCGGCGGTATTGCGTGCGTTCCGGCAGAATCTCTTTCACAGCAGGATCGTTTCCGGCGCATCCACCATCACCATGCAGCTGGCATCCATGACCGATCCCGACCGCTCCCGTACCATTTTCCGGAAACTCCGGCAGATGATCCGCGCACGGCGTATCGAACAGCTTTACAGCAAGGAACAGATCCTGGAAGAATATCTGAACCGGATCCCCTTCGGCGGCAAGATCTACGGGATCGAAGCCGCCGCACGATATTATTACGGGATCCATGCCGAAAATCTCACCATCCCGGAAACCGCTCTCCTCTGCGGTCTGCCGCAACGCCCCAATTATTACCGTCCGGACCGGCATCCGGAACGGGCAATCAAACGGCAGAAACGGGTATTGCAGATGCTTGCCCGGCGCGGGATCATCACGGAAGAACAGGCGGAGGAATACGGAAAAAGTTATTTGCGGCTCCGGGATTTCCGGTATCCGGCGGATTTCTTTCTCCTGGGAACGCCCTCGGAAGATATTTTCTACTTCCGCGCCGCCTGCCGGGAAGCAGAGGGCGCGTACCGCATCCATACGGCATTCGATCCGGCAATGAGCAGACTTCTGCACACCACACTGCGTACATTCTGCGAAAAAGATGGTGCGTATCACGATGCCGCCGCTGTCATCATCAACAACAAAACGGGCGAAACAATGGCGGTCGCAGGCACGCTGGATTATCATTCGCCCCGCGCCGGACAAGTGAATTGTGCGTTCGCAACCCGTACCGCCGGGAGTGTGCTGAAACCCTTCATCTACCGGGAGGGGATCCGCGCCGGATTCCTTTGCGGCGAAACCGTACTGGACGATTCCCCGCTGCGTTATGAATCGTATATGCCGGGAAATGCAGACGGCACATTCTCCGGAAAGATCACCGCCGCCGATGCGTTGATGCGTTCTCTCAATACCCCTGCGATCCGGCTCCTTGCCCGTCTGGGACCGGAACGGATGGTCCGGGTATTCGCCGATCACGGTCTGACCATAAAGAAAAAAGAGACTGCCGAGCGGACCGGATTATCGTTGGCACTGGGGACCGCCGGACATACCCTTTACAATATCACCAGAGCGTATACCTCTTTCACGGGGCCCATGTGTACGGGAACATTTCTTGCGGCTTCGGAACAACCGGAACGGAAACCGGATGCAGCATCCGCGCTTGTGACACGGATCCTCGCCGGACAGAATCTGCCCGGATCTGACGGACTTCATGCCGCCTGGAAAACAGGGACATCCTCCGGCAGCCGGGATGCCTGGTGTGCGGCGTATACTCCGGAATACACGCTCTGCGTGTGGATGGGGAACAAGGATGGCAGTACGGCGGAAGGGATCAGCGGAGTCACCCATGCCGCGCCCTGTGCCGGTGCGATCCTGCAGGCATTATACCGGGACTCTCTCCCCGGCGTATTGCCGCAGTATACCGATAAAACGTACTTCGAATATATCCCGCTCTGCCGGAAAACCGGACTGGCGGCTTCCCCCGTCTGCCAGCAGAAATTTCAGGGCGCGACGGCATACGGGATCCCGCTCCGGCGTTGTAAAAGTTGTTCCGGTACCCCCGCCAGGGCAGGAGTCCGCATCCTGTTTCCGAAACCGGGCGTTTATCAGGCGGACCGGACCGGCGGCGTGACAGTCACGCTGCGTGCGGATACCGATGATGTGGTCTGGTTTCTGGATGCGGAATACCTGGGGGCAAGTACGGGGAAACGGATCACTCTGCCGCGGGGACGTCATGTGCTGACTGCCGTTTCCACGGGTGACGGGGAAAAGCCCGGCGGCAAAGTGGAAGTCATTGTGGAATGATCAATCCCACACTTTCCCGAAGTCAACGACCTTGACGATCTCACCGTCCTTCTGCGCGGATTCGTGAGCGGCGGCACCCATTGCCATATACATGGCGGCATCCCACGCGGAAACCGCAGGACGGCGTTCTTCCGCCACCGCAGAGACGAACTCGTGGACCAGATACGGATGGGATCCGCCGTGTCCCTGGGGCACGAAATCATCTTCCGGATTTGCATTGGGCTGACAGGCTGCTTTGAACGCGGCTTTCACGTCATCGGGCAGCGGATCGAACATATCGTTTGCAGTGAGTTCCTGCGCTTTGTTATCCTTGGGTTCGGGCGTGGGTTCCGTTCTGCCGTTGTTCCGCCAGATATTGGAGGCGAAACTGCCGCGTGTACCATAGATACGGAGCGTTTCATCTTCCAGTCCGACATTGGGAGAGATCTCGCGCATTTCGCACACACGGAACGCAGCCCCGTTATCCATCTGGAACAGTGCGGAAATGTTGGAGAAATCCGAATTGGCAAAGTACGGGTCGTTGTTCCGGTTGCGGAAACCGTAAGCAGAGACTTTCACCGGTTTGGCACGCATGATGTCCACGATCCCGGAAACAGAGTGCGTGGGATATGCCATGGGATGACTCTTGAATCCGCGGGCATAATATTTCGCCATGATCGACTCACATTCCTGTCCGGCTTTCCCCTTGCTGCGCCATTCTCTGACCTGACGCAGGGAGCAGGAGAGTTTATCCAGGTCGTGCGCGTATTCCGCTTCCGCATACACAAAGTCACCGAAAAGACCCTGTTTCGCCATTCTGCGGCAGAACATGGTCCCCGGACGATAGATCGTGGTTTCCCCCAGCATGTATTCTTTTCCGGTGCGTTCCACGGTTTCAATAATCTTCTGGGACCAGTCCAGCACTTCCTGATCATCCGGCACACAGATCACAGGCACGGCACTGTAAACATGTTTTCCGTGTTCCATAGCCTTGATGCACTGGGGTGCATGAAGCCAGGGCTGGGTGATCACAATAATGGCATCGAGATCCGCTTCGCACAGTTCATCAAAAGAGGTGGTGCAATTTTTTGCATCCAGTTTTTTTGTGTAAAGAGGATCATCCACATATTTCTTCAAACGATCCGCTTCCAGATCGCAGAACGCAATGGAATCCACCAGCGGATGACTGGCAAAAAGGGGTGCAAAGCAAGCACCGAATGCGCCAAGTCCGACCATACCGAGTTTCAGCCCCATAAATCATTTCCTTTCTGAATTTTATTGAAGGGTTATCAATATTATACTTGATTTTTTTATTTTTGCATATATATTAATGTATTATATTTTATATATTTGCAATTTTGAATTATAAATTTGCAGAAGGACAAAGAAAATGGAACTGCCACACATCGTCTTCAGTAATATTTTCACAAAAAAAGAACGTCATCACCAGATCACTCACCAACATTTCCTCGGCTTTTATGTCAGCGGATTGTTGTGGCAAAGGTCCTATGATCATGCGGGGAATCTATTGAGTGAAAACGATCACACAAAAACGCCGGGGATCAGTTTGAGTGTCTCGGGAACCAGCTGCGATTTCGAATACGGCGATAACCGGGAAAACTGGGTCATCGGGTTCGATATGCCCGCGCTGCAATATGACACCGAAAGCAAAACCATGTTCCTGCAAAGTGACGACGGACACCGTATCCCCGTCCTTCGCCATATACCGGTCAGTACAGAGGAAGTCTCCATCATGCGGGAACGTTTCCGCACGATCACGGAATATTACCGCAGTACATTGCCCCAGCATATTCTGGAGGCGCAGATCATGACCATGCACCTCTTCCGGTATTTCCTGAACAATCATTCCGTGCAGCCGGGGAACAGCCCGGTGGAACAGTTCCGAGCCCGTCTGGATGAGGATACGGCATGGAATATGACGCTGGATGAACATTGCCGCGCGTTGGGTGTCGGACGTGATACCATGCGGCAGCTTTTCATGGCGAAGTACAATATTTCGCCGGGGGATTACCGGACCCGTAAACGTCTGCAATTCATCCGGCATTTATTTATTAACAGCGAACTCTCACTCAAAGAGATCGCCTTCACCGCAGGGATGAAAAATGTCACGCATCTGAACAGTTTGATCCGGCTTCATTACAACAAAACGCCGTCGGAAATGCTCCGGGAACTGCGCAGTATTCCCATCAAAGACTGATCACAGAAATGTTTCCGCCACGGAAACGCCGCTCATCATCACGAACACGGCAAAGTCAAACAGAAAACGGATCCCCATCATCGCCGCAAAGATCAGAAAGATCATGGAACCTTTGATGAATTCCGATGAGCCGGACCCCAGTTTCGGGAACAGGCATTGCAAGACATTCCAACCGTCAAGACCCGGCACCGGAATCAGATTGAACAGCATCAGAACGATGTTATACACGCCCAACAGAAGCAGAAGCGTGAGAAGATTATTCATGACAAAGCCCGGCTTTTCCCCGCCGGTCGCGATCAGCAGAAGCGTGAACGCAATATATCCCGCACACGCCAGCAGAAAATTCGCAAACGGACCCGAAAGGGAAACGATCAGTGGACCGTATTTCGTCCGGCTCCGCAAACGGTTCGGATCCACCGGGACTGCGCCCCAGGCAATCCCGACGAAAAGAAACATAAGGATGGAAATAAAGCCCATCTGCTTCAACGGGTTCAACGTGAGATGTCCGCGGTCTGCCGCCGTGGAGTCGCCCATCCAGAGCGCACACTGCGCATGAAAATATTCATGAAGACAAATAGAGAAGATCACCACCAGTGAGATCAGAAAGAACTCCTGGGGCGACGTCCAGAGCTTGCTGATAAAAAGTCCCATTTTACACCTCCTCCGTTCAATCTTCCACGGGCAGCGGCCACAATCTGCCTTTGGGGCCCGGCAGCAGTTTCAGGTTCATGCCGTGGAACGCCGTTTTCAGGTTTTCCGGGGTCAGGACTTCCTCCCGGTTCCCCTGCATGGCGATCCTTCCGCCGCCCAGGATCATGCCCTTATGGAAGGAGGCGGTGATCTCTTCGATCCGCTGGGTCACGAAAAGCATGGTGGTCTCCGGCGAATTTTTTGCGATGGATTCCACGGAATCCAGCAGGATCTCACGGCTGGCAAGGTCCAGATGCACACAGGTCTCATCCAGGATCAGAAGTTCCGGTTTCGCGATCAGCGTTCTGCCGATCAACGCTTTCACCTGTTCCCCCGAAGATACACGGGAGAACAATTTATCTTTCAGCTTGGTGGCATGGAGCAGTTCCAGGACCTCACCGGCACGGCGCAATTCGTCCGCTGTCGGTTCACGGTAAAACCCGATGGTGGATTCCAAACCGGAAAGCACCACATCCTGCACCGTGAGAGAAGCATTCAGTGTATCATTGGTCCACGCCTGCATGAAGGGACTGGACCAGGCGATCTTTTTGCGGACTTCGAACAGATTGGATCTGCCGAACCGGTTGCCCAGCACCGTGACTTCCGCCCCGAAAAGCGGCCAGATCAAGCCCAGGATCATTTTGACAAGCGTGGTCTTTCCGGCACCGTTCGGCCCCAGAATAAACCAGCGTTCGCCCCGTTCCACACTCCAGGAAAGATCGTGAAGGATCTCCACCCCTTCCAGTTTCAGTGTCGCATGTTTGATATCGATCGCGCTGCCCATGATGTCTTACGCATCCTTCCGTGTGGGATCCAATGCCCGGGGATAACTTCCCAGCAGGCGCAATGCCGAAGTCAAGCCTTCCAGCTCTTCCAATGCGGCACGCACCTTTTCATCTTCACGATGTCCGATGATGTCCACGAAGAACTGATATTCCCAGTTCTTTTCGCCCGTGGGACGGCTTTCGATCATGGAAAGGGTCAACCCCTGATTCTTGAAGGGGAGCAGACTGTCATACAACGCACCGACGCGGTCACGGATGGCAAAGCAGATACTGGTCTTATCCGTTCCGGTGGGCGCACTTTCCCGGCTTTTCCCGGAGATGACCAGGAACCGGGTGGTATTCCGGGGATTGTCTTCCACGGATTCGCGGACCACATCCAGACCATACACTTCCGCCGCCAGCAGGGATGCGATGGCACCGGCACATTCTTCGTCCGCCGCGATCTCTGCGCCACGGGTATTGGATGCGACTTCCACCAGTTCCACACCACGGAGATTTTCCCGGATCCAGCCGCGGCATTGTCCCAGCGTTTGCGCATGGGCATACACTTTGCGGATACGGGAGAGCGGCACTTTGGAAAGCAGACAATGGTGGATCGGCAGGTTGATTTCCGCACAGATGGCGGCATCTTTCCATTCCAGGAACATATCAAGGGTACGATTGACCACACCTTCCGTCGAGTTTTCAACGGGAATACAACCGTATTCCGCTTCCCCGTTGATCACGGCGGCAAAGACTTCGGACGAACTGGATTTTGCCACATAGCCCACACTTCTGCCGAATTTGCTCATAGCAGCCTGATGGGTGAAGGTCGCTTCCGGTCCCAGATATGCCACACGCAACGGAAATTCCAGAGAAAGAGCACCGGACATGATCTCACGGTAAATACTGCGCAAAGTGGCGGCACTCATGGGACCTTCGTTCAATTCGCAAAGACGATCCAGAACGGCTTTTTCCCGTTCCGGCACATAGACAGCGGCAGTCCGTTCTTTTTTCCATGCGCCCACTTCCAACACGGTACGGTATCGTTCGTTCAGCAAACGTACGATTTCCATGTCAACGGCGTCAATTTTCTTTCTCAGATCCGCAAGATCCATTGTTCGGGTTCCTTTCTATTGATTCATGATCCGGATAATATACCATTCCGGACCGGATTTTACAAGTCTTTTTCTGCCTTTTATCGCTCAAATGCGGAACGGACAAGCATCGTACAAAGTTCCGGCATGGTGATCCCTGCCACACGGGCTTCCTCCGGCAGCATACTGGTATTCGTCATGCCCGGAAGTCCGTTCCCTTCCAGTATGTAAACTTTCTGGTCGGAATCACGCACAATGAAGTCCACTCGGACCAGCTGGGAGACCCCTGCCAGTTCCGCAAATGCCAACGCAGCTTCCGCCGCATCACGCTGATTTTCCTCCGTCATGGTCGCCGGCGGACAGAAGTGACGGCATCCGGAATCCGCATTGTATTTGGCATCATAGTCATAGATCCGCCCGGGATACTGTACTTCCATGGCGGGCAAAGCCTGTCCGGCAACGATCCCCACGGATCCTTCGCGCCCCTGAATGTATTCTTCCACCAGCACCACATCATCATACTTGAATGCTTCGGCAAGCGCATCGTTCCACTGTTCCGCGGTCTCCACATAGGTCACGCCGAACGTGGATCCGTTGGAATTGGGTTTCACGATCAACGGCAGTGCCATGCCCTCCGGGATCGGTGCATCCGCAGAAGTGATCTCAACATACGCCGCGGTAGTCAAACCGTTATCCAGCATCAACCGTTTGGAGATCTTCTTATCCATAATGCAACGGCACGCCGTCGAAGAGGGACCGACAAAACGGATGGAGGCGGACTCCAGCAATTCCTGCAAACGGCCGTCTTCCCCGTATCCGCCGTGAAGCACCGGAAAGACCACATCCGCCCACCCCGTCATATCGGGTGTCAGTGCCAATTCCTGAATATCGTATTCCCGGACAGAGAATCCGGCTTCCCGGAGTGCATCCGCCACGTTGGCTGCTGATTTGAGAGAGATCTCCCGTTCACTGCTGACTCCGCCTTTGAGTACCAGGACTTTGATCCCGGCGTTTTCCTGTTCTGCCATATTCGCAAACCTCATTTCTGTATGTAATAATATCGATGATCCCAACAATACACGTTTCTTCATTTCACGGATCAGTAAACACAGATCCGTCGTCTCGCCCGGCTCCGGACCGCAATGCACGATCCAGTTGGCGTGTTCCGCAGAGACTTCAAACACACCTGCCTGCATCCCTTTCGCCCCGTTCTCCTCCAAAAAACGGCCCGCAGGTCCCTGCACCGGATTCCGGAACACACTGCCCGCACTCCTGCCTTTCGGCGCACGCAGACGACGTTGTTTTTCCGTTTCCCACGCCGCCGTCTCCAATGCCATATCCCCCTTCGGGAAACGGAGGAACAGCGAGACGACCATCCGGTCTGCACCGATCCCGGAATCCCGGTACCGCCAGGGGAACGCTTCCTTCCCCGGAATGGAACAGGTCCCCGTGTGCAGATCCAGAACTTCCAGCGACACAATGAAATCCGAAATGCAGACTCCGTTGGCGCCCGCATTCATAAATGCCGCACCGCCGCAAGTACCCGGGATCCCACTGATCCCAGCCATCCCGGTATACCCGGCGGACAGAGCAAACTGCAGGACGCTGCGTAAAGTTTGAGCGGAACCGGCATGAATGATCCCGTCGGGCAGCTCTTCCAATACCCGGAAGGGTCCGGCGGCAGGTTTTAAAAAGAGAACGCCGGGCATTTCCTCATCGGATCCGGCGAAATTGCTTCCGCCGCCCAGGGGTATGAGAGTAAACCCGGCTTTCCGGAGTGCGGGGATCGATTCTTCCAAACCGGCGGTATCCTGAAGTTCCGCCAGTTGAAAAGGAGCAGTCCCTGCCCCCAGCGTTGTATATTTGTTCCATTCTGCGGCAGTATGGACCACCGCAGAACCGTTGCGGAAGAAATCCGCAGGCTGATTATTTCTTGTAGACCGCTTTGGGGTCGAACACGCGTTCTCCGACAACATGAAGACTTCCGTCATTTTCCAGTTTGCGGAAGAAGCAGGAACGGTATCCTTCGTGGCAGGCAGCGCCACCGATCTGTTCGACTTTGAAGATCACGGTATCTTCGTCACAATCCACAAGGATCTCCTTGACGATCTGACGATTGCCGGATTCTTCCCCTTTCTTCCAGAGTTTGTTCCGGGAACGGGACCAGTAGGTCGCCGCGCCGGTTTTCAATGTTTCATTCCATGCTTCTTCGTTGATATAAGCAAGCATGAGTACGTCACCAGTCTGCCAGTCCTGGGCGATCGCAGGGATCAGCCCGCCGCATTTTTTAAAGTCGAGTTCAATCATTTTTCAATCTTTACCTGTGTTGAGTTATCTGCTTCCGCAGGGGCAGTACGGTCCATTTCCGCACTGTAAACTTTCAAACCTTCTTCCAGTTCGCAGATCTCATCTTCATCATGAAGCATACCGACCGCAAAGCTGAAGGATGTTACACTTTCCAGAGGTGCAACGGCAGAGAAACGCAACGTTTCCCCGGGCATACATTCCCGCATACGCAGAGGAATGCGCTTATCCAGTTTCACAAGTTTGCCATTCTTGTCAAACCAGAGGAACTGGAAGGCAACACGGTACGGCTTTTCCCCTTGAAACAGCCACTTCATCGGCGGATAAGCCAGCGTTTTGCCGTATACCCGCACAGAGAGAAGTCCGTCTTCCGTCACATTGCTTTCCATTTTGCTCAAATCAAAAACATTCGCAAATCCCGGGCAGATATAGACCACACCCGGCTTCACATCCATATCCACCGCTTTCGTGTAATCACATTCCGCCATCGCTTTCGTTTCCGCACAGGGCGTCACCACGAATTCTTCATCAAGCTGACGTTCTGTTGTCGCACATGCGGATACCATCATTGCAGCAGCCGCAGCCATTGCAAACCGGACGATTTGTTTTGTTTCCATATTCTGTTCTCCAATAGTAAAGGTTTCTGTTTTTTACCTGTTACTGCTTAATTTACACCGGGATATCCGAAAATCAAGTGTGCCGAATAGTTTTTCCCACATAAATCTGACGCGGACGGACGATTTTCGTTTCCATCCCGATCATTTCACGCCAATGTGCGATCCAGCCCGGCAGACGCGCCAGCGCAAACATCACCGTAAACATGTTTTCCGGGATACCCAATGCACGATATACGATCCCGCTGTAGAAGTCCACGTTGGGATACAGATTCCGTTTCACAAAGTATTCATCCGCCAACGCAGTCTGTTCCACTTCCAGCGCAATGTCAAGCAGCGGATCCGAGATGTGCATCTTGTTCAGGAACGCATGACATTCCCGCTTGATGATCTTCGCACGCGGGTCGAACGTCTTGTAAACACGATGCCCGAAGCCCATCAGTTTCGTCGGGTCACTGTGGTCTTTCACACGGTCAAAGTATTTCTTCGTCCCGCCTTCACGCTGGATCGTACGGAACATTTCCACCACCTGCTGGTTCGCGCCACCGTGAAGCGGTCCGGACAACGCCGAAATACCCGCAGAAATCGTGGCATACAGGTTCACCTGCGCACTGCCGATGGTGCGGACCGTCGTCGTGGAACAGTTCTGTTCGTGGTCCGCATGGAGGATCAGCAGGATATTCAGGATGCGCACGGCTTCTTCGCTGATACGGTAGGGAACCACCGGGGAATCGAACATCATATTCAGGAAGTTGGCGCAATAAGTCAGGTCATTCCGCGGGTAAACCACCGGCTCGCCCACGCTTTTCTTGTAGGCGAATGCCGCCATAGTGCGGACCGTGGAAATCAGACGGGCAGTGGAGATCTCAATATCATCCTGCATGGAAAGCTGGTCCACATTGGGATAGAACACCGCCAGTGCATTGATCATGGTGGAAAGGATGTGCATGGGGTGCGCACCCCGGGGATAATGATCAAAGAAGTGACGCATATCTTCGTGCATCAGAGAGTGGATGTTCAGAAGATGAGAGAAATTTCTGCGCTGCTGTACGTTGGGAAGGTCACCATGCACCAGCAGATACGCCACATCCACAAACGTGTGGTTCTCCACCAGGTCTTCCACCGGATATCCGCGGTAACGCAGGATCCCGTTCTCCCCATCCACAAAAGTGATGGAACTCTGACAGACTGCTGTATTCATCAGACTGCGGTCCAGAACGACGTGCCCCGTTTGCTTTCGGAGCTGGGCTATATCGATCGCTTTTTCGCCTTCCGAACCAACTACCACGGGCAATTCAATTTCTTTCCCGCCGAGGAGCAATTTTGCGTTTTCTGTGTTTTCCATAACTTTCTTTCCGGTTGCTTTTGTACAATTCAGAATTTATACCAAATCAGTACTATATCCCATTTTTAAAGTTTTTCAAGTCTTACTCCCCGTTTTTTACCGAAAATCAATGCTTTTTTCTAAAAATTTTTCCGTTTTTTTCATTATTTTATTTGAAAAAAACGTTTTCGGCAATATTGTATACTCCTGACACAAATCTTGAACACGCAGAAAGGATTTCCGGTATCTCTGTCATGAAAACCATGTATGTGGGCAATCTGCCCTTCAGCACCACCGAACAGGAGTTGCGGGACCTCTTCGGACTCTATGGATCCGTCGAAAACGTCCAGATCGTAACCGCACGCGACACCGGACTTCCCAGAGGGTTCGCTTTCGTTTCCATGGATGATGATGCAGCCGTCGCTGCCATCGCCGCTTTGAATGAACAACTCTTCGCCGGACGCCGTCTCCGCGTGGATGCCACCAGAGAAGATCAGGTGCCGCCCGAACAGAAAGAAGTCGACGGCGAACAGGATGAACAGAAGGATGAACGCCCCCGTAGACAATTCAGAGACAGAGGCGACCGTCCACGCAGATCGTTCCGCGATAACGGCGATCGCCCACGCAGATCCTCCTTCCGGGATAACGGCGATCGCCCCCGCAGACCGTTCCGTGACGGCGACGACAACCGCGAATTCCGCCCGCGCAGACCGTTCCGGGATGGCGATGACAACCGGGAATTCCGCCCCCGCAGACCGTTCCGCGATGGCGATGACAACCGGGAATTCCGCCCGCGCAGAAACTTCCGGGATTTCGATAACGAACAGGATACACACACCGAACACTCTTTCCGGGATAACGGCGATTCCTGGGAACTGCGTTCTTTCAGTTCCGAACGCAAAGAGTTCTCCGAACGTCGTGAGAATGACCGCCGGGAGTTCCGCCCCCGTAAACCGTTCCGCAATGATGATCGCGGACGCCGTCCGTTCCGTGACAACGGGGATCGTCGGGATTTCCGCCCGCGCAAGCCGTTCCGCCGGGATTTCAACCGTGACGGCGAAAACGCAGAATCCCGCGATTAAGCCTCCCGCTTTTCCATGATCCATCAAAAAACTGCTGCAATGCGGCAGTTTTTTTTGCTCTTTTTTCAAGAGTGGACACAAACTGTCTCTCACCGCGGTGTATCGTAATCACAGAAACGCAAAGTGTGTTGTTGTGTTGTTGTGTTGTTGTGTTGTGGTGAGGGTGGCTGTGTAAAAAAAAAGAGGACGGGGGATCCCCGCTGTACGTTACTGTGCAGCGGGGATTTTTATTGTACCGGATAACAACGTATCTTCCCGCAGACCAGAGGGAATGATTTCTTCTGTGCGGAAAACGTCAGGGTGTCATCGGGTTCACTTTTCCGGATCATACCGCTGAACACGGTACCATCCCGTTTCCGGATCTGGAAATACAGTTCATTCTTATGTTCCACCGCCAGAATGGAATCGGTACGGAAGATTTGTAGCGGCGGATGTGGTTCACCGGGATCATCCGGCAGTGTTTTCAAGACAGGAAACCGTTCCCGGAGATAAGTTTCCGCCGAACAGCAATCCTGATTGGAACTCTGCAGGAAAAGTTGTGTGCAATGGTTCACCTGATGGGACCGGAGTTGTCGGAACACGGCGGCGGCGAATTGCATATCCGGCAGGAAAAGGATATCCGCCGAAGCATTTTCCGGGTGGATCACGCAGATCGAATACGCGGTCCCGTCGGAAAACAACAGGATCGTTTCCTCTTTATCAAAAGCTCCGCGGCACCACCAGAGGCAAAGCAGAAGCAGGCAAACCGGGCACAAAATCCGGATCCATTTTCTGTGTACGGCAAGAAACAGGAACAGAAGCAGCAGGAATCCGATCACAGAAAACAAGCCCGGGGTCGCGATCTTCGCACCCGCCGCAGCAAACGTCTCCGCAAGCAGGCAGATGAGTTCCAGATCCAGCGAAAGAAACCAGGAAAAAAGACCGGACAGCAGCGGAACAAAGGAAAACAAACCCGTCAGAAAAAAGAAGAAAAAGCCCAGCAGGACCACCGGGATCGCAAGAAAGTTCGCCACCGGTGACCCGGCAGGCAGCATCCCCTGGTACAATAACGACAATGGCAGAGATACCAGCCAGGCGACCAGACAGCCGGCGATCATCTGGCGCAGGCGCAGACCGAATACATGACGCCGGATCATCCCCGGTTCGATCCAGCGGGATGGTGTCAGCAGAAGTTCTTCGCCGGGCGGGGGTGGATGCCGCCGTTGAAATTCAGACGTCAGCAGCAATGCTGCCACCACCAGGAACGAAAATTGGAATCCTGTACTGAATAACGTCACAGGATCCAGCACAAGCAGGATGAACGCAGTGAGGAACAAGGTGTTCAGCGTGATGGTGCGCAACTGAAATGCACGCAAACCGAAGAACAATGCAAACATGACGAATGCCCGGAACGCAGGCACGCGCATCCCCGTGGATGCCGTATACAGAAACGTGATGGCGATCACGCTCAAATAACGCCAGCGGTACGGCAGAAAACACAACAGAACAAACAGTACTCCGGCAAAAAGTGTGACATGGGTCCCGCTCACCGAAAGAATGTGGATCATTCCGCTTTTCAGAAAGTCCTGTTTCGTCCCCGCATCCGCACTGCGGATCCCGAAAAACAATCCCGGCGCAAGATCACGGGCGTTCTCCGGCGTAATACGCGCACAGACCCGGTTCAGCAGCCATGACCGGATATCATACAGTCCGCGCAGAAGTCCGCCGCCCCGCGCCTTTTTCTCCAGCGAATCACTGCGTAACTCGTAATAGATCCCCTGCCGTTCCAGCCATTGACGATAATCAAAATCGTCCGCGGTCAACGGCGGCGCAGGACGCCGGAATGTGCCGCTGACACGGTACACATCGCCATACCCCGGATCCCAGTTTTCCCGTTCATCGTAGGGCGCAACCAGCATGACGTCGGAAATAAGTTCCACCCGTTCCCCGGTCAGATCGGTCACACTGCGGACCTGCGCTCTCACGCTGTACGGCGGTTTCAGAAACGCCAACCCCGTAGATAAGGATTCATCGGTGATCCGGACTTCCGCCACGGCATATCCGGGCGAACCGGAAAAATACCGGAGCAAGGGATCTTCCACGCGGTACGGCGCATGAAGGACAAGAGAAAACGCCGTCAATGCCGCCGGGATCGCGATCCGGAACAATCCGGTTCGCAATGGGAAGAACCATACCGCGGTCAGCACCAAAAGAAAAGCAAAAGAAAAACCCGTCCTGCCGGAAAGCAAAACGGGGAGTATAACAGCACATGCTGCGCCGCACATCAGGACTGCCGGATACTTCCGGGCAAATGCACTGGTACGATCATGCAGTCTGCGGATCATTATTCCGGCATCAGGGTTGCCATGATCGCTTTCTGAACATGCAAACGGTTTTCCGCTTCATCGAACACGATGGAGTGGGGAGAATCCATCACGTCGTCCGTGATTTCTTCCCCGCGGTGCGCAGGAAGACAGTGCATGACGGAAACATCTTTCTTTGCAAAAGTCAACTGTTTGCTGTTCAACTGGTAGGGCTGAAGAATACGACGGCGTTCCGCAGCTTCGTCTTCAAAGCCCATGCTTACCCAGACGTCCGTATAGATAAAGTCGGCACCGTCAAGCGCTTCCTTCGGATCTTCCGTCCAGGAAACACGGCCGGATCCCACCGGATTGTTCAGGATCTCATCGGCAGGACGGAATTCTTCGGGAGCTGCGATGGCGAAATCGATCCCGGCGATCTTGCTGACCAATGCCAGAGAGTTGGACATATTGCTGGCACCATCGCCAAGATACGCCATCTTGATCCCGTCAAACGTGCCCTTCTTTTCCAGAATGGTGAAGAGGTCAGTCAGTGCCTGACAGGGATGATAATCATCCGTCAACGCATTGATAACGGAAGCAGTACCATGTTCCGCAAGTCCTTCCACATCCGACTGTTTGAATGTACGGATCACGATCCCGTGAAGATAACGGCTCAATACTTTTGCCGTGTCATGGATCGTTTCGCCGCGGCCCATCTGGGTCTTGCTCATATCCAGGATCACCGCGTGTCCGCCCAGTTCGTGGATCCCCACTTCGAAGGAAACACGGGTGCGGGTGGAGGATTTCGCAAAGATCACACCCACGCTTTTCCCGGTGAGGGGTTTCATCGCGTTGGGAGACATGCGTTCCCGTTTGAGTTTCGCAGTCAAATCAAACAGACGCATCATGGCGTCGTAGTCAAATTCCTGTCCGGTAAGCAGATGACGTACCATTGGTTATTCTCCTTTCAGAAGTTCTTTCAGCGCGGCATCGATCAGTTTTACCGCCTTTTCACATTGTTCACGGGTCACGATCAGCGGCGGGACCAGACGGAGTACCGTTTCGCCCGCAGAAAGCGCGATCATTCCTTTTTTACGCAAAATGGCAAGCAAGCCGCCCGCAGGACGGTCCAGGACAACGCCCAGCATCAGACCGTGTCCGCGGACCCCTTTCACGCAATCATATTTTTCTGCCAGAGCAGAGAGTTTTTCTTTGAGGAATGCACCCTGTTCCACACAGTTTTCCAACAGTTTGTCGTGGATGATGGTATCCATCACGGCACATGCCGCCGCACTGGCAAGGGCTGTACCGCCAAAGGTGCTGGCATGAGTCCCGGGTGTCAGGACATGTTCATGTTCCCGGCGGCACATCATCGCGCCCATGGGGAATCCGTTGGCGATCCCTTTTGCCATGGAGAACGCATCGGGAATGATATCGCCGTGCATCCAGCCGAAGAGCTTCCCGGTTCTGCCGAACCCGCACTGCACTTCATCAAACAGCAGAAGGATGCCTTTTTCATCACAGAGTTTACGCAATCCCTGAAGATACTTCTTATCCGCCGGGATCACGCCGCCTTCGCCCTGCACCGCTTCCAGAAGAACGGCGGCAGTCTTGGAATTGATCGCCTTTTTCACGGCGGCAAGGTCGTTATAATCCACGAACTTGAAGCCGGGCATATCGGGCTGGAATCCCTGACGGTATTTTGCGCGTCCGGTGGCAGCGAGGGTGGCAAGGGTACGCCCATGGAACGAATCGTTCATGGCGATGATCTCAAATTTGCCTTTATCGGAACCCCATTTCCGGGCGAACTTGATCAATGCTTCGTTGGCTTCCGCTCCACTGTTGCAGAAAAAGCAGACGCCGTCAAAGGTATTTTCCACGATCCGTTTCGCCAACTGGGGCTGCTTGTCGTTCATGAAAAGATTGGAAACATGTACCAGTTTCTGCGCCTGTTCACAGATCGCAGAGGTCACGTCCGGATGACAGTGTCCCAGATTGCACACCGCGATCCCGGAGGAGAAGTCCAGATACTTGCGGCCCCGGGCATCCCACAGATAACACCCCGCCCCGCGCACGAAAAGCATATCTGCACGCGGATAGGTCTCCATAACGAAGTTCTGATACATTTCTTTGACAGCAAGTGTTTTATCCATACTCATCCTGAATTCCTTTCATTGAAATGAATGCCGTAAACCGTTACAATAGCATATCTTTTTGAAAATGCAAGCAATTTTTTGCATTATTTTCACTTTTTATATGTAAAAAGCATTTCCGCCAGAGCGGGTTCGATACTGCGCAACGGAGTCAGCACAAAATCACGCTCCGATGCCAGTGGATGGGGGATCACCAGGTCCGGATCGTGCAGTGTGAGATCCCCGAAAAGGATAATGTCCAAATCAAGCGTGCGGGAAACATAATGGGCATGATCCGCAGCCCGGCCACACGCAATTTCCGTTTCCTGACACAAGCGCAGCAGCGCATGGGGTGTGTCAGCCCAATAACCGGAAACAACACTGTTCAGAAAGTCCGGTGTGCCCGGTGCCATACCCACCGGCGCGGAAATGACCGGAGATGCAAAACGGCGGACCGTAAATCCGCCGTTTTGAAGAAGCCGGAGCGCACGTTCGAATGTGCTCCGGACATCACCCAGATTGCCGCCCAGCGCGATTACGCAGAGCGGCAGTCGGGATTCGGGATCAGACATCGAACGTGAAGGCATTGATCGCCTTGACTTCGGATGCGATCTTGCTGACGATTTCCGCCGGGACGAACCGGTTCGTTTTGATCACAGCCAGAGAACGGTTTGCCGCGGCATCCTGGGGAGCGCGGATATCCGTGATGTTGATCTTGGCATTGCCGAGGATGCTGGCGATTTTGCCGATCACACCCGGTTCATCGTTGTATTCCACGAACAGATTGTCGCCCACGGGATCCAGATAGATCCCGTTGTATGCGTTGATACGGGCAATGCGGACACGTCCTTCCGCAATGGTTCCGCGCAAAGAAACACGTTCATTGCCGGAGATGAAGTCCAACGTGATGGATTCGCCGTAATGCTTGTTTTCATCCACTTCACGGTTTTCCACGGCAATGCCGCGTTCGCCCAAGTATTTCACAGCTTCATCGGCTCCGCTGAACGCATCGAATTCGGGGCAGACACCCGCCGTCACGGGGGCGACCATCCATTTGCTGAATGCGTGCAGTTTACCGTAGAAACTCATTTCGATCTTGGAGATGGCACGGCCGCCCAGGCAAACTCTGCCCAGAGATGCCAGCAGAGATGCCAGCTTCTGATAATTTTCATCCAGTCCGTCCGGAACACCTTTGTTGACCACACAGGTTGTGACACCTTCCACGAAATAGCCGACGGTCTGTTCGGCGGCGCGTTTTGCTGCCAGGAAGTTGGCTTCTTTCGTATTGGCGCCCAGGTGAGGCAGCATGATGTCGGCGATGTCTTTCACGGTCTTGTCGCCGGCTGCATCTTTCGGATAAACGTCATTGCAGAAGATCAATTCTTTTTCTGCTTTCAGAGCGCGGATCGCGCCTTCGTCAATGATCCCGGCACGGGCGCAGTTCACCAGAACAGCTCCCTTCTTCATGGTGCTGACCAGTTTTTCATTGATCATGCCGCGGGTCTTGTCATTTTCCGGAATGTGCAGAGAGATGATGTCCGCTTCTGCGAAGATTTCTTCCACAGAACAGAGCCGTACACCCAGACGGGCGGCGAGGTCCGCGGAGAGGACCGGGTCAAACCCCAGGACTTTGACTTCGAAACCGGAAAGACGTTTCACCAGGAGACGTCCGATATTGCCCAGACCGAGGATACCCACGGTCTTGCCGGTGAGTTCTCTGCCCATAAAGTTTTTCTTTTCCCAGAGACCGGCGCGGGTGGAGATGTCGGCGGGGACCAGTTTACGGTATCCGGCGAGGATCATGGCAACCACTTCTTCCGCCACGGCGTTGGAGTTTGCGCCGGGGGTATTCATTACGTCGATCCCGAGTTTGCGGGCGTAACGGATATCGATATTGTCAAACCCGGCACCGGCGCGAACCACCAGTTTCAGGTTCGGCAGAAGATCCATGACTTCCGGAGTCACTTTTTCACTGCGGACAATAATCGCGGAGGCATCGGAATTTGCCTTTGCCAAATCAACGACCGGGGTTTCCGGTTCCTGCACGGCGGTAAATCCGTTTTCAGACAGAATTGCTTTTACAACACCGTCCAGTTTGGTCGGGATCAGTACTTTTCTTGTCATTGTCATTCTCCTAACATGTTATGTGGCAGGTTTTTCCGTGCTCGATAATTTTTGAACCATCTCAATGACAACCAATCAGCGGTCTTTCTGCTGCTTGATTCTCTTCCGCGGATGACTCCGCTGATCCTGTTTCATCGGGCTGACGACGGATGCCCTGTCGTTGTATTTTTCTGACAGGGGTATAATATAGCACACATTCCGCGCGTTTCCAGAAAAATTTTCAGAAATATGCAAATTTTTTTCGGATTCATCCGCGCGCTTCTGCCAATGCCGTACGCATCACTTCCACCGGTGCTTCTTTCCCCGTCCAGATCGTGAACGAGCGCGCTCCCTGGTGCAGAAGCATGGCAGAACCGCCGGAACATGCTATGCCGTTCGCACGGGCATACTGAAGGAGCGGGGTCTCCTTGTAAATCGTATCGAAAAGAAAGGTTTCCGGTGAGAGAAGATGCGGGTCAACCGGCGCAGGATCCGTTTCCTTCAACCCCAGACTCGTACACTGGACCGTCAGATCCGCTCCCGCAAATGCCGCGCCATCCTGCAGCATCCCTGCGTAACAATGCAGTCCCGGAAAGCGGACGGCAAGACGGGCGCACAGGTTTTCCGCTTTCTCCACCGTACGGTTCACGATCCGGATGGATTTCGCCCCGCAGAAGGCTGCATGGAACGCCAGCGCAGGGACGACCCCGCCGCACCCGATAAAGCAGATCGAAATACCGGAAAGAGCAGGACCGCCACCCTCACGAACCGCCATCTCAAATCCATACCCGTCAGTGGAGTCTCCGGAAAGAGTGCCGTCCGGATTCACGGTGACCGTATTGACACTTTCCGCCAGCGCGGCGTTTTCCGTGATGTGATCCAGGAACGGGATGATGTTGTTTTTATGGGGGACAGTGATATTGAATCCGGCGAGATATTTCCGTGCATTCTCCGTGAAGGACGCCAGATCTTCTTTCAGGACATGCACTGCGATATACCGGGCATTCATATTCAGTGCGCGCAAAGCGGCATTGTGCATCTGCGGGGAAAGCGAGTGGGCAATCGGATCCCCGATCACCGCATATTGAAGTCCGTCATAAACAAAATCGTCCGGCATGTTCCTGTTCTTTCTTTCTGGTTGTTACTCTTGATACTATAGCACAGATTCGCGTTTTTTCAAGAGACTTCACGCTTCCGGAACGAGTTCCGCTTTCAAAAGACAGGGCCCGTGCTTGAAGACGGTATCATCTTCCAGCGATTTGAAAAAGAGACGTCCCGCTTCCGTCGTGAGATTGCCGCTGAATTTCACAAAGATGAGTTTATCACAGGACTGCATATTATCCAGCCGTGTCGTGGAGCCCAGAACACAGTTCGCGCCGCGTTTGTTCACATGGAAGAACGCCAACACATGGACCAGTGCCCCGCCTTCGCAAAGGATCGCATCGTATTCCTCCTGCTGCGCCAGAAAATCGTGCATCGCATCGGCGGAGAAGGAAGGCTTCCAGAAAATATCGTTTTCCGTCACCGGGAGATCATACTTCTTCACGATGTTCATGTATCCCTGCTTCAACAACTGCGAAGGATAATAGTCTTTTTCACCGTTGATCAACGCGATCCGGCGACACCCTTTTGCCACAAAGGATTCCATCAGCAGTTCCGCCCCACGGCTCCAGTCATGATCCACCACGTTCTGTTTCCGGGTGCAGGCATTGCTTCCCACATAGATCACAGGAACCCCGATGGAGTTCAGAAAATGGACCCATTCCTCCGTCAGCCGTCCCGCCACAAATACCGCCTGCACTTCCTGCGCCGCTTTCACGATCTTCTGATCCGGACTCCCCGACCAGGTCATGATCCGCAGCCCGATATTCCGTTCACGCAGATACTCCGCAAGACCGATGCCTTTATCGTGTCCCGTCGCCCCCGGGACTGTGATCAGAAGGTAGAGAAAACTCCCCTTCTGTTCCCAGGTACCGATGTCCCTGGCAAGGTAGATCCCGGACCCTTTGTGCTTACGCAAATATCCTTCCGCCGCCAGTTCATCCAACGCGCGCCGCATACAGATCTCGCTGAATGCAAACATGCCGCGCATGGAGGGCAGCGACGGCAGACGGTCCCCTTTTTTCAGATGATTGGTTGCGATGAGGTCAAAAATTGCATACTTCGCCTGATTGTACTTGAGAATTCTCGGCATGACATACTTTCATTTTTTAGTTTTTATAATTTTGTATATAAATATACAACCTTAAAAAAAGAAATCAAGCGCGGTTTGAAATATTTTTGCATTTTTTTCTAAAAAAGCTTGATTTCATCAACATGTGATGCAGTGTACCACAGGATCATTATACATAACGCTATAATTCGGAATCCTGCGATGAATGGGATGATATTACGCTCATCATGGAGCAGGCCGCTGTCGGGAACCCGTGATGATCCTTGATCAAACCGGGTTTGTCCCCGTGGATCACTCCCGGGATGGACGGAAACGGACCGTGCGTACGCCGTTCCGTGTATACACACCCGTTGTCCTGCGGATCGGCTGACGTTCCTTTTCTCTCCCGGCAAAAAAATCCGGCTGACCTCATTAGAGATCAGCCGGATGATTTTTTGTTGTGAAACAGACAGGATGCTTATGCCAGCATCGCGTTTGTATTCGCCTGCCGGTTCATTTCATCCACGATGGAGTCGATGGCGGCAGTGCAGGATGTTTCGGGAGAATAATCGCTCTGCCATGCCATGAGATCCAGAGAATCATCAGCAACCAAAGAGTTGGAAGCCAACGCTGTTTTGATCACGAAGCTGCCGGTCTTGACACTGCTGTTTCCTGCGGCATCGAAAGCAACCATCTGATATTCATAATTACCCAGATCAAGGCCTTCGATTTCGAAGGAATTCACATTGCCGAGAAGTTCTTCCGTCTTCCAGAGAGAGCTGTCGCCATCTGCCACACCGTAGGACAATTCATAGCGAACAACGCCCACGTTATCCTTGGGAGTCTTCCATGTGAGGGTGACGTCGTTATCTTCCACCTTTGCCTTGACGGAAGTCGTCTTGGGATCGGTGATATCTTTCACCGTGACTTCGCAGGTTCCGGCAACGCTCTTATTCTTCGCCTTGTCAAAAGCAAAGACTTCCACATTGAACTTGCCTGCATCGAGATTCTTGATGGAGATGGAGTTGGTCTTGGTGGAGTATTTCTTACCGTTGATGAAGACTTCATATTTGACCACACCAACATTATCACTGGAAGCATCCCAGGAAATGACAGCGAGATCTTCATCCGCTTCGCCGATGACTTTCACGTTGGTGACCGTTGTGGGCTTTGCGGAATCTTTGATGGTGACGTTCTTCTTCGCCACTTGGGATTCGAGCCCGGCTGCATCATACGCGATCGCTGTGAAGGTGAACTTACCGGCGATTTCGGTCTGATTATAGGTAAATGCCAACGGATTACCTGCATCGGGGGAGAGCTGGATTTCCCCGTCACCAATCTGCACGCAAACTTTGTAATCCACAATGCCCACATTATCGGAAAATCCGGTCAGATTGACTGTAACGGAATTGTTGTTGATTGGACCGATCAGGATCTTGCCCTTCTTCGGATCGGTCACGTCCTTGACAGTCACAGTCTTCACATCGCTTACCATGGTTTCAACGTTCTCCATACCCTCCTGGGTAATGGTTGCTTTCACCTGATATTCGTAGGTACCGACAGCCTGATTGGAGAGTTTATACTTATTGGATTTGGTGGTGTATTCTCTGCCATTGACGGTCAGCGTATAAACGGCTTTCTGACCTTTTTCCAGTTCCAGTTTTTCCCATTCGTAAGTTACATTGTATTTCTTGACTTCCGCAGTGATATTGCCGGGCGCATCCGGTTGGGTGATAATATTGTTCACTTCGAAAGAGGTCACTTCGGAAACGTTACCGGCAGCATCGACACCGCGGAAGAACACCGTACCATTGGCAGTCACAGAAACACCGCTGTCTGTATAATTCCGCCATTTTTCACCGTCGAAAGAGTACTGTTTGAAAGTGGAATCGGCACTGAAAGATGCGTAAACGACCACAGCTTCGTTCGTTTGTCCGGAAGTACTGGCCGTTACATCAAAAGGCCGTTCCGGAGCAATCTTATCAATATTGGCAACTTCATAGCTTGTGATTTCGGAATAATTGCCATTGGCATCTTTGGCGCGGAAATACACGGTACCGTTATCGCTCATGGTCACGCCATTATCATAGGCGATCCAGGAGTTGCCGTCAAACGAATATTCCTTCACCACAGAAATGGAATCGAATACCGCGCTGACCACCACATCACCGTTGGTCATATCCGTAATATTTGCACTTGCTTTGGGTGCATCCGGTTTGGTCTTGATGATGTTGGTGACTTCATATTCCGCGACTTCAGAAATATTACCGTCTTCATCGATCCCGCGGAAATACACGGTACCGTTGGAAGAAACTTCAACCCCGGTGGCAGGATCATAAGTCTGCCAGGTGCTGCCATCCAGTGAATACTGCTGTTCCACCGCATCTTCCCCGAAATCTGCGTAAATCGTCACCGTGCCAGTGGTGGGTTCCTGGGTGCTGGGTGTGGGCGCCGGTGCATCCGGCGCATCCGTATCGGCAGCAGTGGTCTTGTTGATCGTGAGAATCAGGGCACCGTTTTCGCCAACGGAAAGAACATATTCTTTTCCGCTGTAGACGATGGTCTTCACCTGGGAATTGAATGTACCGTAGTAGACATCTTCGGTGTTATACAGCTTGACTTCGCAGTTGAAACCGTAGGCATTGGATGCCAACGTGTATGCACCGTTCGTCTGGTTCGCATCTACATCGATGGTAAACAGCGCAGAGGAAACGGCACCGATATTTTCAACAAAGACATAATCGGCGGAGACTTCCATACCGGAAACATCCAGCGTGATCGTGGCACCCATGGCATTCACATTACCGCCTGTACAGGAAATCGTACCGGCGACATGAATATCATCGTAAAGGATCGCGCCGCGGTCCAGTACAAGGGTCGCACCCTGCGCCACATTGACACCTGCACCGATGATCCCTTTGGATTCCACGTGGATCGTACCACCGGATGTGGTATCAATAACAGTTGCTTCCGCCCCATTGCCGACGAACAGCAGACCGCCGTCGCGCACCATGGTATTATCGGCGATACCGCCGGAATAGACATTGAGTTCGCCGCCATTTTCCAACAGGAAGTTGGAGGCAACACCACTCTGCAGAAGCATATCTTCTTCGAA
Source organism: Victivallales bacterium (assembly GCA_045592785.1). Classification (GTDB taxonomy): domain Bacteria; phylum Verrucomicrobiota; class Lentisphaeria; order Victivallales; family UBA1829; genus RGIG8244. The sequence continues at coordinate 51,222 of JAZNVL010000050.1, forward strand.
ATAGGAGTTGGTCCCGGAAATAATGGTCGCACCGGAAACGATCGTGCTGCTGCCGCCGGATGTTTCTCCCGTGGTTCCGCTGAGAATATCGTCAATGATGCTGCTGCCGCCGGATGTGGTTTCGTCCACAATATCCTGTTCGGGCGTATCACCGCCGCTGACCATCTGACCGTCGCCACCGTAAACATACGCCACGATAGCACCGCCGGAATGCTGATTCACATCCAGAGCGATCGCTCCGGAGGAGACCACCAGTTTCCCGCCGTTTTCAATTTGTGTAACAAGAGCAGATGCGCCGGAATCCAGTCTCATATCGGCGCCGGAGGACATGATAAAGTTGGAAGCGGTACCACCGCTCAACATAAAGTTTCCGTTAGCGTTGGACCCGGTAACATACTGGAGACGTGCGCTGTTGTATACCTGCAGACTGATCATACCGCCTGCGGAATGTTTGATTCCGGTAGCAGTGGCATCGGCATCCAGCAGAAGCTTACCGCCGGAACTGACATGCGTATTGGTCACTTTGCCTTTGTAACCCACATCCTGCACACCGCCATTTTTGAGGACCTGTCCGTCAATGGAGTGTCCGTTTTCCACGACCAATGTGAAATTGGAGAGGGTATTCAAACCGCTGGTCACATTTCCCTTCACAGAGAAACCGTAACCCATATCCACGCTGTAACCGGTAACATTTGCACCCAGTGCGACGGTAGCTTTGGCACCTTTCTGCAACTGAATATTTACTGCGGATGTGCCGGACTCGATCATCGCGACACCATTTTCATAGATGATAAAGTTGGAAGCGACACCGTTGACCAGACCGAAAGAGGAACCTACTGCATTTGTCCCGCTGATCAGCGTGGACTTATCACCGGAAGTCAATACAAGGCTCACGGTCCCGCCTGCTTCCTGTGTGATCCCGGTGGCACTGCCGCCTTCTGTAACAGCAAGAGCCGCTTCATCTTTCAGGGTCACGCCAGTCATATTTCCGTTGGCAGTGACATGTGCCTTTCCGTAAATCGTAGTATTATTGAGTACGGCTGTGTTGGAAACGACCGCAATACCTTCTTCTGCGATCACGGTATTGACCGCATTCGCTCCGGATGTAAAGTATCCGATACCTTTGAAATTCAAGCCGGAAGCCTCACCGGCGATCCCGTCTTTTGTTACAACGTCGATTTGCGCCATACCGGCGACCTGTTCCATGGAACCGGCGATTTTACCGCCCTGGGCGAGCAGAACATCTTCGACAACGGCGCCGTTTCCGACCTGGATATTACCGCCATTTGCCGCCGTGATGCCGCCCACATCCGTACCGGAATAGATGTAGGCAACGCCGCCTTCTTCCACCAGAATACCGGTACCGATTGCACCGTTGGAAACAAACATCTTGCCGTCCCGGACCGTCACATCCTGAAGATCTGCGCCGGAACCGACACTCATCGTTCCTTCGAAGTCCACATTCTCAACTTTTCCTGTGACTTTTCCGGAGGTCAGGGTCTGAATATAACCTTCCGTCGTTCCAACCTGGGTAAAGTCTTCGACGGAGGCACCCTGCTTCATTGTGATACCATTGACCGTCGCCTTGTTATCGGTGACCAGGCCTGCGCCGCTGGAAACAGCAACATTGGAGACCGTTGCTCCGGCATAGACTTTCATTTCTGTATCGCCGGAAATTTTGGCGTTCGTTACAGTACCGCCCTTTACAGCAAATCCACCGTTCGTCTGTGTAAATCCTTTAATAACAGCACCATCAGCAGCCGAAATATAACCTTCGACTTTCAAACCGGAAGCATTTCCCGCAATGGCACCGCCGCTGATCTTATCGATCGTTGCGGAACCGCCGGTCTGTTTGAATTCACCGGCAACTGCACCGGCGATCAGCGTGACAGAATCCGCGACACCATCCTTGTAGACCGTGATGTAAGAATCGGAATGAACAATGACGTTCCCGGCGTAACCTCCGGAAGATACGTTCAGATTACCTTCTTCAACTGTAACATTGTTCGCCTTTCCTGCGGAGTTGACATCCATTCTCGCATTATCCAGCAGAGTAACATCATTCACCGTTTCACCGGCAAAGACGTTGATAAATTGCGGGTCCACCATAACTCAATTCTCCTATGTTGCGGTCCGCGCTTATTTTCAGCCGGACCATGCCATTATTACAATTATACTCGTAAAGAATATATCACGGCGGATTGCATTGTCAAATTTTTTTTCACTAAAAATCAAAAAAAATTAGGTTTTTGACTGGAAATTATCATATTCCCGGGTATATTTCAACATACTTTCCCGTTTTTTTAACTTTTTTGGAGTTTGTGATATGACTGATTCTTACCGGATGTTGGCGGATAATATGCCGATCGTTCCCGATGAAAATCCCGGAAATTTCTCCGTCGATTTTACTGTCCCGGAAAATTTCGCACCGTTGAACGGACATTTTCCCGGGAATCCCATCCTCCCCGGGATCGCACAGATCTCCATCGTCTCTGCCATCATGGAAAAAGCATTGGCGCATCCTCTGGAACTGGTGGAAGTACGCCGGGTCAAATTTCTTTCTCCGGCGACGCCCGGCATGGCTCTCAACATCCGGATCAGATACGCCGACAACACCGTCAGCGCCGATTTCTTTTCCGGCGAAAAGAAGATCTCTTCTCTGAAACTCGTTTACGCCGGAGCATGATGATGGCACGGAAAGAATACTCCCATTTCGAACGGATCCCCGGCGCACCCGATCCCGTGACCGCTGTGGTGTCACGCCGGGTCAAGTTTCACGAACTGGATCCCATGACCGTGGTATGGCATGGGCGTTATCCCGAATATTTTGAAGAAGCCCAGATCGCATTGGGCAAAAAATGCGGTTTCTCTTATCCCTTTCTCCGGGATGCCGGGATCGTCACACCAATTCATCAGTTCCATATCGAATACAAACAATCCCTTTACGATGATGAACTCTTTCAGGTGAAAGCAACCATGGTCTGGACCGAAGCCGCAAGGATCAATATGGAATACGTCATCACGAAAGAGGACGGGACGATCGCATCCACCGGGTACACCGTTCAGTTATTCGTGGATGCGCACACGAAGGAAGTCCTCTGGTTCCCCCCGCCCTTCTGGGAAGATTGTCTCAAACGTTGGAAGAATGGAGAATTCGCAGTATGACCGATCCTGTTGTCATCACGGCATGTGATATCTATACCGCATTCGGCCCCGGTATCGATGCCGCATGGGAACCGCTGCTTGCCGGACAACATGCGTTTGTCCCCTGCCGCCGGTTCGGGAATCCCCATTTTGAATCCATGTACGGAGCATTTGCGCCGGAACTGGATTCCGTGGAGGACATCCCCGGTTTTCTACTGGAACATCTGGCACCGGTTGCGCGGACGTATCCGGAATCGGCGGAAGTGTTTCTGGCGTCCACCGTAGGCGAAATCGAACAGGTGGAAAATCCTGCGGACCGATGCACCAGTGATTCCCTTTTGGAAAAGACACTGACTTTATTTGAAAAAAAGACGGGCAGAGTCATTTCCGCGGCATGTGCTTCCTCCAACGCCGCCATCTGCCGCGCCGAAGCCTTGCTCCGTAACGGAATGATCGAATATGCCGTCATCGCCGCCGTCGATTATATCTCCGAATTCGTGTTCTCCGGTTTCGCTTCCATCAAAGCCATGACGGAGACCCCGGTTTCCTGTCCTTACGACAAAGACCGCTCCGGACTGCTCCTGGGGGATGCCGCCGGGCTTCTCGTCTTGACCCGCCGTTCCATTGCGGAACGGGATCACCAGCCCGTACTGGCGAAGATCACAGGGTGCGCCATGACCAGCGATGCCCGTCATATCACCGCGCCCGATCCCGATGGAAAAAATCTTGCCGATGCCATCCGCACCGCGTTATACAAAGCGGAACAGACACCGGAACAGATCGGTGCCGTCATCGGACACGGCACCGGCACGCTTTACAACGATTCCATGGAGATCCGGGCACTGGAAGGACTTCGCAGTACGCCGTTCCCCCTGGTCTCTGTGAAGGGTTCTTCCGGTCATACGCTGGCAGTCGCCGGACTGATCCAGGCAGCCATGGCACTCCGGATGTTTACGGAAAAGAAGATCCCGCCGCAGACCGGGCTGCATACGCCGGAACCGGGTGGCGAAGCGATGCTTTCCACGGAAGTCCGGACACTGGAAAAGCCTTGTATTCTTTCCATGAATTCCGGGTTCGGCGGCATGAATGCGGTCATACTGATGGAGGCACAGGAATGAAAAAACGTTATCCCTTTCTCCTGGCAGGCGCCGCCGTTGTCACGCCCGACCATTCCGCAGAAACACAAAAAACGCATCTCGCGTTCTCTGCGGCGAACTGGCAGGAACTTCTTCAACAGGTCCAGACCGTTCCCGGACTCCCTGATGCCGTTTATGACAACTACCGTCGTGCCGGAGACAAAGCCAAAGCCTATATCCTGGCATCCGTTCTGGCACTTCATGATGCCGGTACGCCATCCGGCGGAAATCAGGCGGTGATCGATATTTCCCGGGAAGGCTGTCACGAACAGAATAAGATGTACTATCGCGATTTTGTGGAATTCGGCAGAGAATTCGGACGCGGACATCTCTTCGTCGGCACGCTGCCATCCACCCCGTTGTGCGAAGCGTTGATCGCCGTCCGGTTCCACGGTCCATCCTTCTACATGGATACGCTGGACCGTTTCGAACCGTTCTGGCAGGAGATCGCGCTGCTGCTGACCGATGATCATTGTGACGGTGTGCTTGCATTCCATTACCGGAAGGACCGGGTACTTGCGCTTTACTTTACCCATGGCGAAACGCTGCTGGAACCGGAAACACATCCCGATACACTCCGCGAGGAACTCTCATGAAGATCCTTTTCGTTTCCGCCAATACGGCTGTAGATCCATTCCCCGTTTATCCTCTCGGCATGACTACGGTCGCCGCCGCCCTGGAAGAACACGGACACACCGTGCACTGTTATGATCCGCTGGCGGAACAGGACTCCGCCCCGTGGAACATCCTGGCAGAAACGATCCGCGCGTTCCACCCCGATGTTATCGGCATCGCGATCCGGAATATCGACAGCATCAACCGTCTTGCCGATGACCGCATTCTGCTTCATCCGGTGATCCGTATGGCGGAATGTTGCAAAACCAATGCACCGGCAACGCCGCTTGTCCTCGGCGGCGGCGGGTTCACGCTTGCGCCCGATTCCCTGCTGAAACTCTGTCATGCCGATTACGGGCTTACCGGACCCGGCGAACATACGTTCCCCGCACTGTTGGAACAACTTGCTTCCGGAACGCCGCCGGACGCCCCTCTGATTTGCGGAGATGCGCCCGTCGCGGTTCCCCGATCCGCCGTTTACCCGGAAGAGTTGCTGACCTATTACAACAACGAGACACACATGATCCCCATTCAAACCAAACGGGGCTGTCCGTTCTCCTGCGCATATTGTTCCTATCCGGCACTGGAAGGACGTTGTATGCGTTACCGTGATCCTGCGGAAACGGCGGCGGAAATGCGTGCCATCGCCGCGCAATGTCCCGGGGTCATGATCTTCCTCACCGATTCCATTTTCAACGATCCGGCGAAGGAATACCATAAACTGCTCCATGAACTGGATGGCACGATCCCTTTCACCGGATTCCTGACTCCTTACAAACTGACGGGAGAAGATATTTCCCTGTTGGCGGAAAAGGGCATGATCAGTGCGGAACTGGGGATCGACGGGGCAAGTGACCGTGCGCTCCAAACACTGGGGAAGAATTTCCTGTTCGCGGAAGCCGCGGAATGTGCAGAAAAACTCCGGGATGCCGGGATCTCTGTCACAGCAAACTTTCTCTTCGGACTGCCCGATGAAACCGTGGAGGATGTGGAAGAAGGCATTGCCAATATCAAATCTCTGGGGAACATTTCCAGCGTGATCTTTTCCGGCGTTCGCATCATCCCCCATACGCCGTTATACCATCGTGCCGCAAAAGAAAATCTCATTCCCGCCGACTGGGATCCGTCGGAAGAATTGTATTATCCGAATCCGGCTCTGCCGCCGGAGATCCTCAACGGGATGCTCTCGCGTGCCTTTGCGGAGGATCCCAACTGCATTTTCCCGCCCCACAGCAAACGGGAGGCGTTGGCAAAGATCCACAAATTCGGCTTCGCTAAACTCAAAAAGCTGTTCCCGGGAGGAATGAGACCATGAAAACATATTGCGTTGTCCTGCCCGTATATAATAACGCCGGTTCCGTGCGCGATGTCATCGAACGTATCCTCGTGCAGACCCGGGACCTGCTGGTCGTGGATGACGGATCCACCGATATGGATCTCCCTGCTTTCTGCCGGGAGAAAGGTGTGGAGTGTCTCCGTCATGAAGTAAACCGGGGGAAAGGAGCCGCATTGCGGACCGCCATCGAAGCACTGAAAACACGTCCGTTTGATTACATGATCGCCATTGATGCGGATGGACAGCATTACCCCGAAGACATTCCCTCGTTTCTGCCCGCCATGGAACAGGAAGGTGCGCTTGTGGTCGGGTGCCGGGATTTCAACGATCCCAACGTGCCGGACTCCAGCCGTATCGGCAGAAAGATCTCCAATTTCTGGATGAAACTGGAAACCGGCGTGGATGTGGATGACTGTCAGAGCGGATACCGGGCGTATCCGTTGAAGTATATCACACAGCTGCCCTGTCTGACCTCCCGTTACAATTTTGAAACGGAGATCCTCACCCGTGCGGCATGGGCGAATCTGCCCATTGTGAATCTGCCGATCCGGTCCTATTATCCGCCCCGGGGAGAACGGGTTTCCCATTTTCATCCGTTGCGTGACAACTTGCGGATCTCCATGATCCATGCGCACCTGGTGGGTTTGCGGCTTCTTCCGTTCCCGAAAAAGAAACTCATCAAGCCGCCGAAATTTGATTATTCCATCTTCAAACCCCGGAAATTCATCCGGTATCTTCTGCGGGAAAATGCCACACCGGGGGGGTTGGCTGCCGCCGCTTTTGCGGGGACACTTCTGGCGGTTCTTCCGCTGATCGGCTGTCACAGTATCGCCATATTGTATGCGGCGACGAAACTGCATCTGAACAAGCTCATGGCGTTCAATATCCAGCATCTGTTCATGCCGCCGGTCGCCCCCGCATTGTGCATCGAAGCCGGGTATTTTCTGCTCCACGGACGTTTCCTCACGGAATTCAATCTGGAAACGTTATGGCATCAGCTGGATGAACGTTTTCTGGAATGGCTGCTGGGAAGTCTCATCCTGGCTCCCCTGTTCGCGGTCATCACCGCCGCCTGCGTGTACGGCATCGCAACGCTTTGCCGCAGATCACGGTAATTTCACCAACCGGATCACCGCTTCGCCGGGGAACGATTCGCCGTTGAAAAACGTTCTGCCGTAATCACGATGCAAGTCTACAAAAAGCCCCAGTTCCTGTCCGGGGACCGCGACTCCCTCTTCCACTGCGATCCGGAACACACCGTCTGCCGGAATCGCATCCATTTGGAATGCAAGAGTCCAGAATGCAACGTATTCCCCCGGTTTCGGACCGGCAAGCTGATAATTCATTTCATATTTTCCGTTCAAACGCAAACGTCCCTGATTCGCACATTGTGTCACACAATGCAATTCCAGGATTCCCGGCTTTCCTTTCAACTCATCCGGAACGATCAACCGTTTTTCCAGCATCGTTCCCGGTTTCAACGGAACGACCTGCCAGGGATCCGGAAGATCCGGCCCGTGATCGAAGACGACCGTACGCCCCGTCATCCAATCCAGCCGGACACCATCCGGGCGCAACATACGCATCATACCGGGTTCGTAATACGAACTGTAAGCCGGGTACGCCTGATACACGATCATACACGCAAAAAATGCCGGGGCGGCACGGTAAATCACCAACTGCCGGATGTCCCGTTTCCGCCAGGATGCAAGAAACAGCGGAATACATAAGCCAGCCTGTACGCAGAACAACCCCACGGAAGGCAGGCGGAACCGTGCCAGGATATAGAACGCCGCCGTTGCCAACGCGTAAAGAAGCGGCATGGAGAAAAATACAAGCAGCGCAGGCTGACGGAAACTCCGGCGCAGAAGAAGGAAGAAGCTTGTGATCGCCAATACCAGAATGAATCCCGTGGGGATCAACGGGACTTTATTCAGAAACGAACTCATCTTCTGACTGATCGCGATGGAAATATTGTTCGGGATCTCACGGACATCCCAGAAAAGAAGAAATTTCCGCGCCTGAAATTCCAGGAACGAACCCGGGGACGTGACCGCCCAATCAAGGATCCGTTTCGGCACCGGGTATGATTTCTCTTCCTCCATCCACAGATGGAACCCTTCCGGATAACGGGGATTCAAGCCGCCCGGCTGCGCTTCCGGATTGTTCCCGATGGTCAATACCGCCGGGCCCGCACTGGAAGGACCGCAGAAGTGTCCCAGGTTCACCGTATTCCGGATCACAAAAGGCAGTTGCGGCAGGAGCAGACACAATGCAAAGACCGCCAGACGCAGCAAAAGTTTCTTCGCCGGCAGAGAGAACCGTTTCCGGGCAAAATAAAATGCGGCGGCAAGAGACGGCAGGAAACACCACGCGTTCCCGCGGGAAAGGATCGCGATACTCAACACCAGCCCCGCACCCGCATAAAACCACAGGGAATCCTTCTTCATCAGCCGTACCGTCAGATACGCCAGCAGAGTCAGATTGAAACACTGCTGCACTTCCAGCAATGCGTAAGGCGTGTAGACCGTGATCACCAGGGAAAATGCCGCAAGAAATGCTGCTGCAAGCCCGGCGATCCGCCCTTTCAACAGCGCGGCAGTCAGCCCGGCAAAATAAATGATCCCGGCACCGCATAACGTTTGAGCGAGAGCAGGACCCCATATTTTGAGTCCGCCGGTAAGCAGTTTTGCCAACGGCAGAAAGACACTGTAATAATAGGGCTGATAGTAGAATACGTCGGGAAACTTCCCGTTGCAGATCATATCGGACAGGGCATGATAGGTTGCCATATCCGTTTTGGAATCTGCCGACCAGACAAACGGATCATTCTGGATCAACTGGGCGGAAACGATCAGGCGCACGATCGCGCCGATCAATGTCAAACCGCCCAGAATCCAGTAGAACCGTTTATTCTGTTTCATGCAATCCCTTCCGGATCACTGATGATATTCCTGCAGAGATTTCAACGTCATGCTGTCATTTTTCCGTACTGCTTCGATCCCGATCGCAGTCGCATTGGCGGCGGCAATGGTGGTCATGTACGGAATATGATTCTGGATCGCCATGGTGCGGATATAACTGTCATCCGTTTTCCCTTCACGGCCGATCGGCGTATTGAAGATCATCTGGATGGAACCATTCTTGATCAGGTCACTGATATCCGGACGTCCTTCGCCCAGTTTGTAGATGAACTTGTTCGGAATGTTGTTTTCCGTAAGGAATGCAGCGGTACCTTCCGTCGCAATGATGTCAAAGCCCATTTCGTGGATCTTCTGTGCGATCGGCAGCAGATATTTCCGGTCATGACGGCGCACCGTCATGAGGACCGTACCGGACAGCGGCAGTTTGCAGCCGGCGGCTTCTTCCGCCTTGTAGAATGCCAGTCCGAAGTTTTCCGCGATACCCATGACTTCCCCGGTGGCACGCATTTCCGGTCCGAGAACCGGGTCGACTTCCGGGAACATGTTGAACGGAAACACCGCTTCTTTCACGGCGGAGAACCCGACCGCGCGTGTCAGATTCATTTCGGAAAGTTTCTTGCCCAGCATCAGTTCCGTTGCGATACGCGCCAGGGGCACACCGGTGACCTTGGAGACCACGGGGACCGTACGGGATGCACGCGGGTTCGCTTCGATGATATAAACTTCATCTTCGCAGATGGCATACTGCACGTTCATGATACCATCCACCTTGAAGTCTTTGGCGATCTTTGCCGTATGTTCTTCGATGACTTTCCGGTGTTTTTCCGGGATGGTGACCGGGGGAATGGTACAGGCGGAGTCACCGGAGTGAATACCGGCAAGCTCGATGTGTTCCATGATGGAAGCAACATAAGTATTTTCACCGTCGGACACCGCATCCACTTCACATTCGATGGCGTTATCCAGGAACCGGTCGATCAGCATGGGATATTCCGGGCTGACCTGCAGGGATTCCACCGCATAACGGCGCAGAGTCTTTTCGTCATAAATGACTTCCATACCGCGTCCGCCCAGCACGAAAGAGGGACGCACCATCACGGGATAACCGATCCGGGCTGCGATCGCCACGGCTTCTTCCAGAGATGTACCCGTGGCACTCAACGGCTGACGGATATTGAGCGCGATCATGCGTTCACGGAAATATTCCCGGTCTTCCGCCAGACGGATCCCTTCCGGCTGGGTCCCGAGGATGTTCACGCCGTTATCTTTGAGTTCCTGCGCGATATTCAGCGGGGTCTGACCGCCGAACTGCACGATCACACCTTCCGGTTTTTCTTTTTCGTAAATGGTCAGCACATCTTCCAGCGTCAAAGGTTCAAAGTAAAGCTTGTTGCTGGTGTCATAGTCCGTGGAGACCGTTTCCGGGTTGCAGTTCACCATGATGGATTCGTATCCGTTGTCACGCAGCGCAAATGCCGCATGTACGCAGGTGTAGTCGAACTCGATCCCCTGTCCGATACGGTTCGGTCCGCCGCCCAGGATCATGATCTTGCGGTTGGAGGAAACGGGAACGGTATCTTTTGCTCCGCAGTAGGTGGAGTAGTAATAAGCGGCATCTTTCACGCCGCTGACGGGCAGTGCCTGATATGTGGCGATCACGCCCAGTTTGATACGGCGTTGACGGATGGAGCGTTCCGGCACGCTGAACAGTTTTGCCAGATATTTATCCGCAAAGCCCTGTTTCTTCGCTTCAATGAACATCTCATCGGAAATGGAGAGGAAACTCTGTTTCTGCAATTCTTTTTCGAAGTCCGCCAGTTCCTTCATCTGCTCGATGAAGTACGGGGTGATATTGGACCATTTCACGATATCCTCCACAGCCCAGCCGCGAAGCAGTGCTTCGTAAATAGCGAAGAACCGTTTGGAATTGCCCCGGGAGACCAGACCGCGGATCTCGTCATCGGAGAGAGCCTGGATCTTGGGATCCTGTCCCAGCCCGGATTTTCCGATTTCCAGAGAACGGATCGCTTTCTGGAACGCTTCTTTGAAGTTCTGACCGATGGACATGACTTCGCCCACGGCGCGCATCTGTGTTCCCAGATGATCTTTCGCCTGCGGGAATTTTTCAAATGCCCAACGGGCAAATTTCACCACAACATAATCGCCGGATGGCGTATACTTTTCCAGAGAACCGTCGCGCCAGTAGGGGATCTCATCCAGCGTGATGCCTGCCGCCAGCTGTGTGGAGACGTGAGCGATGGGGAACCCGGTGGCTTTGGAAGCCAGCGCGGAGGAACGGGAAGTACGGGGATTGATCTCAATGACGATCACCCGGTCATCTTTCCGGTTATGAGCGAACTGCACGTTACAACCGCCGGTGACACCGATGGCATCGATGATCCGGTACGCATAATCCTGCAAGCGTTCCTGGAGTTCTTTCGGAACAGTCAGCATGGGAGCCACGCAGAAGGAGTCGCCGGTATGAACCCCCATGGGGTCCACGTTTTCGATATAGCAAACGGTGATCTTCTGTCCTTTTTCGTCGCGCACGACTTCCAGTTCCAGTTCTTCCCATCCGATCACACACTGTTCCACCAGGACCTGTCCGATAAGACTGGCGGAGAGACCACGGACCATGACATTGCGCAGTTCCTCAATATTATACACGATACCGCTGCCGGTACCGCCCATGGTGTAAGCAGGACGCAGAACCACGGGGTACCCGATTTTTGCAGCGATCTTTTCAGCTTCTTCCACGGAGTGTGCAGGTTCGGATTCGCAAACAGGCACTCCGAGACGCGCCATGGTGGCTTTGAATTCAATACGGTCTTCCCCGCGTTTGATGGCTTCCAGATCCACACCGATCACATTGACATCATATTTCGCAAGCACGCCGGCTTCCGCCAGTTCCGATGCCAGGTTCAATGCTGTCTGACCGCCCAGATTGGGCAGAAGAGCATCGGGACGTTCCTTTGCAATGATCTTTTCCAGACTTTCCAGTGTCAGCGGTTCCACATAAGTATGGTCTGCGGTCCCGGGGTCCGTCATGATCGTTGCCGGATTCGAGTTTACCAGTACGACTTCGTATCCCAGAGAGCGTAATGCTTTGCATGCCTGTGTACCGGAATAGTCAAATTCGCATGCCTGTCCAATGATGATGGGACCCGATCCGATGATCAGGACTTTCTTGATGTCCTCGCGCTTCGCCATAAATTTTCTCCTGCTCACATTAGTCTGTTGTCTTCCGGAAAGCGTTTTTTGACTCTCCGGGCAAATCCATTATAATATCACTTCAAAACCGTATTTTTCAAGTTTTTTTCTGTTTTTTTTTCAAAAAAATTTATTTCATCAAAAATTTTTCGTTTTTTTTCGTTTTTTTACTTGACAAATCAATTTTCCGGTGTATATTAAGCTCCATCACGAGAAAACGCGTCCCTATCGTCTAGAGGCCTAGGACATCAGGTTTTCATCCTGGTAACCCGGGTTCGAATCCCGGTGGGGATGCCATTTTTTATACCCTCTCGCGTGACCACTTACCACTCCCCCTTCTGATTTTTCGATGTTTTTCATTTGAAAAAAAGTTTCATGCTGTTATATTACTGTTTGAAGTCAGTACATAAGGTTTTAACAGCGATGAACAAAAAAAGAATTTTATATTTTCTCTTTACTGCGGTCGTCATCTTTGCCGCTGCCGTGTATTTCGTCAAAAACGATTACGCTCACGCAGAAAACGAAACGTCCCGGTTGGCGGTCATTGAGTCCGTTGTGGACCACGGGACCTTTGATATTACCGACAGTATGTTCAAAACACCGGATAAAGCACTGCTTAACGGCAAGTATTACGGTGATAAACCCCCGCTGCTTACATTTCTTTCCATGGGTGAATACCTGATCCTGTCAAAAGTATTCGGCATGACATTTCAGAATCATTACCACACAGTGATCTTTCTTCTGTATCTGCCGTATTTCCTGATCGGATGCGCCTGCGGATTTCTGTTTTACGCCGCATTGAACCGGTATATCGGGCAGACATCCTCCCGGGCATACCGGATCACTGCCGCGGTTCTTTCTGTCATATCCACGCTCATCTTTTCGTACTCAGTGACCATCGGGAACCATGTTCCGACCGCCGCATTGCTTCTCTGGCTGCTGCTGCAAATGGATGAAACAGTGAAAAACCAATATTCCCGTGCCAGTCTGATCCTGTGCGGGATCATTACCGGCTTGATCTTCAACTGCGAATTTGTAACGGGCGGCGCATTTGCTGCGGGTGTGTTCTTCTTTATCGTCGCCGCACCCGCAGAGAATTATATGATCCGCATCAAACGCGGAGCATGGTATTCCTGCAGTGTTCTGGCACTGATTGCACTGGAAGGGGTGATGAACTGCATTTCCTACGGATCGCCGCTGCCGTTGTATCTTCTGACACACAAACCGGATATGGCGCACAAAGATTATTTGTATTACGCGTGGAACGTGCTGTTTGGCTTTGAAGGTTTTTTCCTTTATATGCCGGCATGTCTTTTTCTGTTCCCGGTTTTGTGCAAAGATTTTCCGGGCAGAAACCGGGTTTGTTATTATATGCTGGGCAGTACATTGCTTGCTTCGATCCTGTTTATTATCGCGACCAGTGATTACGGCGGATTCTGTTACGGATACCGTTTTATGATCCCGTTTGCACCGATTCTTCTTCTGTATATATTTCTCTCTTTTCATGCAAAAAAGAAAAAAGGTTTGTGCGGGCTTCTGTTCTGCATCGCTCTGGGCTGGGGAGTTCTCACCGCCTTTTTCGGTGTTCAGAATCCCTGGAACAGCGGCTACGAAGGCTCCCTCACACCGAAAGGCAATTTCAATGAAAAGATCCGGAATGGATTTCTCGGGAATGTATATGTTTTCTGTTATGAACGGGATCCCGATTCTGCGTTGACAAAATTCTTCATCGAGCGCGTCTACGGTCCCCAAATCGCCTGGCTGTATCTGTATGAAGAATTTCTCAACCGGAATCATGATTGGAAAGTCGAACCTGCATATTGGCATTTCCGGGAGAATTATTTTTCGGCATCACCGACGGCTGACGGACAGTGATCTGCGGCAGGCTGAAAAATTCCTGTTTTTTTTGAAAGTGTTATTTGCAAAAAAACAAATCCATGCTATTGTAACGGCAGAGACTCCGGCGTTGTACGCCGTTTTTATTTGCCCGGAAATTTGTGTGAAAGTGTGAGATCATGAAGATAGGATTTGACAACGAGAAGTACCTGAAAGAACAATCGGAAGAAATTCTCCGTCGCGCAGAACGTTTTCAGAATAAACTGTATCTGGAATTCGGCGGTAAACTTGCTTATGACTACCATGCAGCCCGTATTCTCCCCGGCTTCGACCCCAATGTCAAGCTGAAACTCCTTCAGAGACTCAAAGATAAGATCGACGTGGTCATCTGTATCTACGCCGGTGACATCGAACGCAAAAAGATTCGTGCTGACTTCGGGATCGCTTATGATGCCGATACACTCCGCATCATCGACAACCTCCGGGAATGGGATATCCCCGTCAAATCTGTTGTGGTCACGCGCTACGACGATCACCCGTCCGTCAACGCATTCATCCGCAAACTGGAACGCCGTGGTGTGCGCGTGTATACGCACCGCGCCATCAAGGGTTATCCCACCGATGTGGACCGGATCGCCAGCGATGAAGGATACGGCGCAAATGAATACATCGAAAGCGATAAGCCCATCGTCATCATGACGGGGCCCGGTCCCAGCAGTGGAAAAATGGCGACCTGTCTTTCCCAGGTCTATCATGAAAACAAACGGGGTATCGCCGCCGGGTACGCAAAATTTGAAACATTCCCGGTGTGGAATCTCCCGTTGAGTCATCCGGTCAATATCGCATACGAAGCCGCCACCGCCGACATTGGTGACGTGAACATGCTTGACCCGTTCCACATCGAAAACAACGGTGTTTCCGCCGTCAATTACAACCGGGATATTGAGATCTTCCCGGTGGTCCGCCGGATCTGTGAACGGATCATGGGCGAAGGCAAAGCGTATAAATCCCCCACAGAAATGGGTGTCAACAAGGTCGGATTCGCCATTTCCGATGATGCCGTGGTGTGCGAAGCCGCGAAACAGGAAGTCATCCGCCGTTATTTCCGTTACAAATGCGAATACGCCATCGGCGGTGCCGATGCCAAGACCATCGACCGGATCCAACTGCTGATGGATAATCTTGCCCTCAAGGAAGAAGATCGTTGTGTGGTGGAACCGGCACGGGCTGCCGCTGCCGCCGCTTCCAACCAGCCGGGGAAAGGCAATGACGGTTTCTTCTGCGGTGCAGCGATCGAACTGCCGGACGGCACGATCGTCACTGGCAAGAATTCACCGTTGATGCATTCGGTTTCCAGCTGCGTACTGAACGCGTTGAAACGGATGGCACAGATTCCCGACGATCTTCTTCTGATCGCGCCGGAGATCATTGATTCCGTCACACAGATGAAGAGAGATGTTTTGAATTGCCGCCGGTTCAGTTTCGACCTGGATGAAATGCTGATCGCTTTGAGTGTGAGTTGTACGGGAAATCCGACAGCACAGTTGGCAGCCGCTCAACTTTGTAAACTCAAAGGCTGCGAAATGCACATTTCCCACATGCCGACCCCGGGCGATGAAGCAGGCTTGCGCAAACTGGGGATCAACCTCACTTGCGATCCGAAATTCGCCAGTCGCGATCTCTTTATTGATTGATCAGAAAAGATGCAGAATACGCCGTTTCGTTTTCTGTAACTGCTTGACTTCTTCTTCTGTCATCACCTCGGCAGGTGCTGTCCAGTCGTATTCCTTCAGTTTCGCGGCAATATCCATGGTGAATGCGGCAAATTGCCCGAATGATGCGCCGAAATCAATATCCGGATCCGACAATGTCCCGCGGAAGATCAATGGATAGGTAACAGTTCCCATACCTGTGATAGTATCCGCCGCAAGAATGTCCCGGAACGGATCGAAAAATCCTTTGACTACACGGAATTGGGCTGTCGGACCGATAAAATAGAGTCTACGGACATCAAAACGCATCCCGTTACCGCGAACCTCCAACTTTCCCTCCGTAAACGGGATGTCTTCCGTTTGAGTCAGCATATTGATGTGTCCGCCCATGTGTTTCTGCAGGGAATCACGCGTATCTTCATGTTCGATCAGATTAATCAATTTCGGGATCTGACTGATCGGTGCAAAAAGAATACGCAGCAACGGGGATGTATTTTTATCCTTCAGCGGGATCACGATATTGCGGAACGCAACATTCAGAGAGACCTGGAGATTTTTCCGGACTGCCTCTTCCGTAACTCCTTTTCCTTTGAAGCTCAAATGACAGGATTCCACATCGCCGTCAAATTTGGAGATCACACCGGAATCCTTGCGGAAAAATTCCAACATCGCGAAAAGCAGCGGATCCATTGCAAACTGATGGATCTGCAAATCACCGTTGTATTCCCAACCGCCTTTTGCCGTGGTATCAAGTTCACCCGATGCACGGGATTCCGATCCATTGATGTTGAATACAAAATTTTCCAGTTTGATTTTTCCTGTACCGGAACGGGCAGTCCCGGTGAATGCCATTTTCAAATGATCGGTGAATGTGATATTTTCAAAAGCAGCAGTAAATGTTGAAATGGGGAAATCAATGGCTCCTGCCTCTTCTTCCAGCAGAAGATCCGCCGGGACCGTTTTTGTATCGTCCGATACTGTTTCATCGGCATCTTCCTGTTTTTCTTTCCGCTCGATCAGGACATCTGCAAAATAAGTCAGATCGCATCGACGGGATTTCACGTCACAAACGGCGTGTTTTTTCTGATTCTGCACGCCAGTCTCGCCATTGACCAGAACATGAAAGATCTCTGTGTTATCCGGCAGAGAAAGAGTAAGCGAAGAATTTTTCAACGTTTTCAGTTCATCTTCCAGCAGCAGATCCAACACAACATCCCCGTGAAGCGGTTCCGGCGCTTGTTCCTGTGACGGATGTTTCCGGAATTCAAGATTACGAATATTCAATTTACCAAGGAAAATATTTTCGTCAAAATGTTCATCGCCATGATACGTCATATTGCCGACAGCATCAAATACCGTGACAAGTTCCGATGCACGGGATGTACGGAACAGAAGATCCAATGCACCGGGTCCGGTCCCATCGATCGTAAACGCAAGATCGGTCAATTCCTCCGGCTCCAACCCGATCTTTCCGGTCGTCCGGAACTCAAGATATTGTTTGGCATTTTTCACGACACGGGCACGCAGATCGTGAAGGTCCAACGTCTGGAAGTGATCGGGGAAAACCACATTCCCGGTGAAACGGCAATCCCCCACCCGCCATTCCTTGCGGGAGCCATCCGGATTCCCCATGAAAAACGACGCATCTTCCACCAGAATATCGGTCAGGATATAGAAATCGCGGAAAAAGTTTTTCGCTGTGATCTCGGATGTACTGTTCACAATACCGGTTCCGAAACGGTATGTGGTCCGCTCCAACGGGAGAAGACAATTCCACCAGGAAAGCGGGAGCATATCCAGTGTCAGGGTCATCGCCGCTTCCTGTTTCGGCAAGTCCTGCCATTTGCAGAGAAACGCGCGATCCAGTTGCAAACGGATCGTACCGCCCTCGTGCGGAATCATATTGAACAGTAATTTTTTTAGCTGGAACGTCTCTTCTTTCCCGGATACCGCAAACTCCAGATCTCCGGTACAGGATTTGTATTTCATCGTATTCAAACAGCTTTCGGCAAGACGTGCCAAACTGTTCCACAGGGTCGGGGTCAAACGGTCAAGATGAAACGAAAAAACGCCTTCCCGGTCCGGGAATGTCATACTGCCGTTCCCGGTGGCAGACATCATATCCGGGACATCGATCCGGACCGATGGGATCCGCAGGGCGATCAACCCTGTGGAAAACCGGGCGGCGGCATCGATGGCGACGGAAAACGTTTTCTGTGCGATTTGCGGTCCCAGAAATTTGAGATTTTTCAACTCGGTCGCGACAGAAAATGAAAGCTGTTCGTTCTGTGACGGGTCAAACTTCACTTTCAGCCGGTATTGATTACGGAGGTCACGGGCATCGTGGGTTTCCAACGACTGCCGGAGCAGTTTCAGGAACGGATCCGGGGTGACCGCGGAAAATATATATGGATGTGTCTGCATGTTGCCATCCAATTCCAGTCGCCCGTCATCCAGATGGAACTCGCCATACAGATCCGCCTGACAGAACGGGATCCCGTCATTACCGCTGGCAAGAAATTGTCCTTCCTTCACGATCACAGAACGGATCCGATCCAGCCCTGCACTTTCCAGAGACGCCGCGATCGCCACATTATGCGGCAAAAGAAGCGTTTTCCCATTTAACGCAATGTTCAAACCATTGATACGGAAGGAAAGACCGCCTTTGAGTTTCTGTTGAACACTGTCAGCCGTAATGTGATAGCTCCCATCCAACTGTCCATCCACAATATCCACAGGCACATAAATGCTCAACAGTTTCACGGGGAACGACAGCACTTTCACATTCAGCGTGGAATTGTTCGCCTGCACATGATACCCGGCTTCATCCAGAGAAAAAATAAAATCGCCCTTGTTCGTGCAGAACAGAGATCCCCCGCCCGTTTCCAACGCAAGATCAAGAAGATGCATCTGAAATTGTTTGGTTCGGAATGAATAAGAATTATCATGTCGCCCGCGGAAGGATGTCCGGGGCAGATATTCCACTCCCCGGTACCATAAACGATCCATTTCAGCGGCGACTTCGCACTCCATACGGACTTGTTCACGGTCGAAATCAATCACGCTGACGGCGCGGGTCAACCGCAGATTCTCGGGGAACGGCACTTCATCCTGAACACTGCGACCGGGCAGATATTTTCCCTTCCGCAGTTCCTCTTCTGAAAAATGGCATTGGGCTTCGCATTGCAAATGTCCCCGTTCTTCCACCAGAGAATAACCGCCATCCAGTTTGACATGCAGTGTTTCCGTTGGGCCGGCACCGGTGATATCCCCGGTTGCCTTCCACGTCAACTGTTTGTTTTTTTCACCCAGTTCCCCGTCAAAGAAAAGTTTTCCCTTCAATTCCTGAAGATCGCGCATCAAAAACATGCCGGACCCGTTCCCGAGTGACAACGCCCCCGTATAATTCCGGAACAGAAGATCGGCATCTCCGGACCACTGCATTTCCCCTTGAAACGGGATAACACGGTTCTGGAAAAGCAGTTCACCATTTCCACGGACGTGATTCTGCGTATTGTTGTAGAATCCGTCAAAACTGCATCGTTCGATCCGGATGGATGCCGCCGGGTCACGGTCCGGAAGATATAGAAAGACTTCCCCCTTTTCCACGGTCAATGACCCGATCTCGGAAAAGGAAGTCCCCTCCCGCCGCGGGGTCTTGCAGAATTCCGGCACACTCAATATACGGAGCCGCAGCTCTTTCAACAACGTATTTTCTGTTTTGAACCGGCCCGCGACCAGAGGTATAAACGCCACATGACTGTGCAGTTCTTCCACCGAAAATACATTGCCCGCTTTGTCTGTCAGTGACAACCCTTTGGCACGGAATATCTGACCGTGAAACAGGTCATAAGAGGCTTCCTCCACCGAAAGTTCCAGTCCCGCCCCGGATACAGCCCACGGCAGAATGATGGTCCGCAGGGAATACGGCGAGATCAGAAAGAAAAAGATCCCGCACAGTACCAGAAGAAACAGCACACAGCGATAGATCGTACGGAAAATCGAACGTTTCTTATCTGCTTCCATTGTCCGCGCCTCCGGATCTCAGTTTCTTTTCGATGGAAAGCAGCAATTCTTTTTCGCCGCCGGGTTGCTGCAATGCCAATTTCCAATATTTTTCCGCCTTATCACGGTCGCCAAGCGCATGAAAAATATCTCCCGCATGATCCAGGATCACACTGTCACGACCGTATTTCAAACTGCGTTCGATATATTCCGCTGCTTCCTTATACCGCTTCATACGATAAAGGACCCATGCCATACTGTCAAGATACGCATGGTTTTCCGGTTTCTTCTGCAATGCCCCGGATATCAATTTATACGCATTTTCCAGTTCCATGTTGTGGTCCGCAAGAATATATCCCAGATTATTTTTCAATTCCGGATTTTCCGGATCTTCCTGGATCAACGGCTCCATAATATCCTTCACCCCTGCAATGTCTTTCTGCCGTTCCGCCAGTTCCACGCAATAATAGAAAAAGTCGTTGTCCGGAAGACGGAGCTTTTTCGCACGCTGTGTACGCAAAGCGGACTGTGCCGCACGGTATGCCGCCGCCAGATCCCCCTGATGCACATACAACCGCGAAATCTGATAATCACGTTGAAATTCATTGGAAATCATCCGGGCATACGCAAACGCAGCTTCGTAATTCCTGCTGTCACGGCTGATCCCGATATACAACGGCAGAAGACGGGATAACGCAACTTTATACCGCATCCGATCCAATAATTTGATCGCTCCGGCAGGGTCTTTCAGGTGATACGCCTGCACAAGGACAAGATCGAAGACTACCGGATCCCCGAGAGAAAGACCTTTCGATAACGCAAGATAAGTCAGGGATGCCAACGCAGCGTAATCTTTACGCAGAAACGCCGCACGCCCGCGCATCAGGAGTAATTCCACATCGTCCGGGTATTTCTTCCCATGACGTTCCAGCATTTTTTCCAGTTCAGAAAGATGTCCCCACTTTTTGAATATATCCAGAAGCAGTGCCCGTTTTTTCCGGTCCGAACGGAACGGCTTGACCGGCAGGGAAAGAAATTCTTCACAGGCTTTGTGCAGATCCTTTTCCGCACGCCACGCATCCCCGGCAACAGCACCCAGCGGCAGCAATGGTGCAACACCGGCATTTTCCGCACACAACGCCAAAACGCCAATGATATCGATCTTCACATCCGGATCCGTATTGTACCGGACATCCTTCTGCAAAAACGCGATCCCTTCCAGACTTTTTTCCGGTTCCTTCACAAAAAGAAGGTGAAACATCAAATATTGTGTGATCAGGGATGCACGGATACGCTGCCGGTTTTCCCGGTCCTCCTGCGGTTCCATAACGCCGTACCGGAATGCACGTCCCCACAAAACTTTCGCCGCATCATATTCTTTATCTGCGGTCAGAATCTCTGCCACTGCCTGTTGCAATACCCATTCTTCCGGGTGTTTTTCCGCAAGTGACTGCAACTTTGCAACGGCGTTCCGCCGTACCTGCGGATTGTTGCGGACCGATTGATAAAAATACGTCAACAGTGTATGAGAACCGGGGTCCTTTTCCAGAAGAGTGAAGAATTGTTCCATCCCCTCACGGCTGATCCTGCCATCCGCGATATGCAGGGAAAATGTTTTTGCAAATTGAAGAAGCAGATCCGCAGTATGCTGTTCTGCGGGGGAAGGTTCGCATTTCTGGAATTCGGCGTGAGAATCCGGGATACTGTCATTGAGCAGATCACTGCAGAAAGCAGGTGCAAAAAAGATCCCGGCATAAAAGAGCAGGGAAATACACCCGACTTTGAGAAGTTTTTCTTGCATTATGTCAACCTCCGGTTCTGCATTTCACGCGGCAAAACAGGAAGACAAAAACGTTCCGTTCCCGTTACAGGAACAGGAACGGATGAAATAAGTACTGATAACGCAACCGGTCATCCGGCGCAAGCCAGCATTATTTATTTTTGTGACGCATCGCCTTGAGCATTTTTTTGCGTTTATGCTGCGCGATTTTGCGACGACGTTTTTTTCTCAGATTGCCCATTGTTGTTGTCTTTCTTCTTAGAATGTTGATTCAAAAGTAACAATGCTTATTAATATAACGCACTTTTTCCAAAACGCAAATCATTTCATGAAAAAATATCGGTTTTTTTCCGGTTCTTTGCGTTTTCAAAGTGCACTTTTCCGCAAATCCACAAAGCGGATCGGCTTCCGGGAACGGGAAAATACTTGCGCACGCACTTCTTCCGCTGTCTTTTCCGAGACCGGAATATTCATACGGCAGACCGCTTTGAGTTTTTCTTTCACCACGGTCAGGTCCGCACCCGGCGTTTTCAGCGAAACAAATACTTCCAGACGGTCGGAAAGATCTTCCCCGGTCACCTCTACATAATAGTCCAGAACTTCTTCCGCCATATCCAGAACGGCAAACACCACCTGCGGGAAGAGTGTCGTTCCCTTGCATTTGAGCATTTGCGCTTTTCTGCCCAGGATCGGACCGATACGCGGCGCATTGCTCCCGCAGGAACACGGTTCCGGAATCTTGAATGTCACGTCACCGGTACGGAACCGGACCAGCGGCATCCCGGTGGTCTGCAATGCGGTCAGCACAAGTTCCCCGGCTTCGCCATCGGGAAGTACGTTCCCCTCATCATCCACGATCTCGGGGACTACCAATTCCGGTATCACATGTCCGCCGTTACGCGCAGAACATTCGCAGAAACTGGTAACGATTTCACTGGAAGCATAGGTGGAATGGGTTTCCGCCTGCCAGATCTCCTCCAACTGGGCGGCAAGACCGGTACGGTGCAAATGACGGTCACACACCGGTTCCCCGATGCAAACCAGCGTACGGACACTGGAAACATCCACGCCGCGTTCCCGCAAGCCGTATCCCAGCTGACGGAGGAAGGACGGCACACCGATGATCGCGGTCGGATGCAATTCCCGGATGATCTCCGCATGACTTTCCACGGTATTGAGTCCGTTACGCACACCGGCGGCTCCGATACTGCGCACACCCAGATAATACGCCAGACCCGCAATGAAACAGCGGTCGATGGTACAGGTCAGAAGCACGATATCATCCCGGGTCAACCCGGCAGTCGCAAGCGCACGGTGTTCGTTATACGCCAGACGCTGCATATCGGATCCGGAATACATGATCTTACAAGGACGGCCCGTCGTGCCGGAGGAAAAGGCGATATCTTCGATCTCCGTCATGGGGACTGCACGGAACGAATCGGGATCCGCGGCGAGGTCCGCTTTCGTAGTGAAGGGGAGTTTCGCCAGATCACGGATCGTGAATTGAGAGAAATCCATTCCTTTGAAAATCGGAGCATAATGGGGCGAATGATCCCGGCAGAATGTAAGCTGTCTGCGCAGAAGTTCCGTTTGACGCGCTTCCCATTCCTGCGCCGTAAATCTTTCCAGTGCAGGATCGTAACAGAATTTATTTTCTTTCATCTTCCAACTCCTTATCCATTTCCCCGGTCTCCGCGATCAACAGATTCCGGACTCGTTCTTTCAACGGAAATAATGCCGTCGATGACACTTCATCACCCGGGATCGATGGCAAACGATGTATCAGAATATGACCGGAATGCATCCGGAATTTCCGGTCCGGCACTTTTTCATTGCCGGCAACCGCGACCGGTACGATCGGCACCCCGGCTTCCCGGGCAATACGGAAAAATGTTCCGTGGAATTGATTCATTTCCTTGTTCCCGGACCGGGTCCCCTCCGGGAAGACGACTACCGGCGCACCTTTTTCCAAATGCTTCAATGTCATAGCCTTGGTTTCTTCATAAGGCAGCCGGGTCACATCAATATACTCCGCATTCCGTGCAAAAAATCCGAAAAACGGCAGGCGCATGGGCCAACCGTTGATCGCAAGTACCGGAGATTTCCCCCAGGGTACATACGCGATCAGAAACGGATCACTCCCCGAACGGTGGTTCAACACCATGATACAGTTCTCCACCGCAGGCTCGCCACCGGTCTTGTCACGGTACGTTGCCCGGATATGAGGCCGGAGACACAACCGGACGATCACGATGCCGTACCAGACGATCAATTGCCGGAGGAACGGTCCGAACTTTCTTCTCCGGAATCCGGAAAAGATCACGACCACACTGAATACCGGCAGCGCGATACAGCAGTAGAGAAATCCGAAAATGATCATCCGGGTATAAACGGAAAGCGAAACAAGCACGATCAATTCCCTTTGGAATTTTCCGCATCCAGTTTTTCAAAGAAGTCGTAAATATCGTTCAGGGTACGGACTTTCTTGATCTCTTCGTTCTGACGGAGCTGTACGCCGAATTTGCGCTGCAGACTGATCATCAGCTCCACCATATCCAGACTGTCCAGTCCCAGATCTTTGAAAAATTCCTTTTCCGGTGTCAGTTCTTCCGCAGGGATTTCCATGTCTTCGAACGCTGCGTTCACGGCTTCAATGATTTCTTCTCTTGTCATTGTCTTGTTCCTTTATGTTTTTTATTTGAGTTTGCCAAATAACAATGTACTGTTGATCCCGCCGAACGCAAAACAGTTCTTCAGAATCGTTTTCACCTTCTTTTCCTCCGCACTCCGCAAATGATACAACCCCGCACATTCCGGTGAGACTTCATCCAGATTACGGGTGGGAAGAAGAAGTCCGCGGTTCATCATTTCAAGCGAAACGATCATTTCCAATACCCCGGACGCCCCCAGCGTATGCCCCAGATGTCCCTTCAAACTGCTCAACGGAACACGGTCGCCGAAAAATTCACGCAACGCCTCCGCTTCCGCCTGGTCCCCCTGACGGGTGGATGTGGCGTGGGCACTGATATAATCCGTTTCCTCCACGGAGATCCCCGCTGCCTTGTAAACGGAATTCAGACACCGCAGGATCGAACGACTGTCAGACTGGCTGACCTGATTGGGACAACGGCATGTGGCGTACCCGTAGATCTCACCCAGAATGGGCGCAGAACGCTTTTTCGCATGTTCGTAATCTTCCAGAACCACAAATGCCGCACCTTCCCCGCATACCAGTCCGCTCCGGTTCTTTTCGAAGGGACGGGGCGCGTTTTCCGGCGCAACGCCTTCCGACGGCGCATGGGCTTCCATCAGTTCAAAACACCCGGAAACTACACGGGTGACTTCATCCGCGCCGCCGCACAATACCACAGATTGCGACCCGGACCGGATCAGAGATTCCCCGATTCCCACCGACTGCAAGCCGGAGGCACATGCCGCCGCAGGCGCATAAACCACACCCGTGATATTCAGATAGTTGGCTGCATTGAACGCGGCGGAATGAGAAGCACTCTTGAAAAATGCCATGGGCGATATATCACTGATCCCGTTCCCGATCAACATCGTGCGGAACGATTCCTCCATCGTTTCCGAGGACCCCATAGTGGAACCTGCCACACAACCTGTATCCCCGCCCGTCAATTCTTCTTCCGTCAGACCCGCAGACTCCGCCGCACGTTTCGCGGCGAGCGCAGACATCAACGCAAGCCGTCCCATGGAGCGGCGTACGCCCCGGGGAACGCTTTTGATCTCTTCCTGCGTGAGTTCCACGGGAGCGGCAGGCAGAGGATCGCCCCATTCAGACATCATACGGACTGCGCTTTCATTTGCGGCAAGACGGCGGAACAATTCCTCCGGGGAATTCCCCAACGCGGAACTTACGCCCCATCCGGTGATCACAACGCGTTTTTCATTCATATTCATGATGTCCTTTTCAACTGTTTCTGTATCAATTCCAAATAGGCTTCTTCGCCCGCAAGTTTCCGGAAAAGCACCAGCGCAGAGATCATGGCGCCGTACACACCCGGAAGCATCGCACTGTGTCCGCAGGCATAGAAATTGCGGACAGGCAAACGTCCGAATATATTATGCTGTCCCATTTTCTGCCGGATCCCGTATGCGGAACCGTAGGGCGACAGCCAATCACGGAATGTTAATTGCGTGGCGCAATCCAGCACTTCCAGTTTCCCCGCGAAATGCGGATACGCACGGAGAATACGATCCTGAATGATCGATTCCTGTTTTTCACGCTTGTACGTTTCGTAATCCGTACCGCGTTTCCCGCTTACCGTATCATACCAGGGCGACAACTCATCAAACAAAGTGCTCTGGAATGCCGTGATGATCTGACACGGCGTGCCGGCGGAATCCGTTTCCCGGGAAAGCATCAGCCCGGTCGCATTCTGCCCGTTCCGGCAAAGGATCGCATCATTCATGTTGTCCGTACTCAATACCGAACAGAGTTCCTCACGGAAATCGGTGACAGAAGGATCCACTTTCACATGGACCGTCACGAAGCCGCAGCTTTCCTCGTATTCCCCGATCCGCGCACGGAAATCTTCACTGACACGCGCCTCCGGCAGATAGGAAAGGATCGATTCCGGATGGATCGTGAAAATACAATTGCCGAATGTGATACGGCTCCCGTCGGTCAGTTCGGCACCCGTGATCGTTTTCCCGCCCGGATCAAATTGGCGGACCGTACAATTGGTCAGGACTTCCACGCCCAATTCCGCGGCACGTTTGCGGAATGCTTCCACCACGGCTCCTCCGCCGCCTTCCAGACGCATCAATTCATGGAACAGACCGTAATTCACCCGGCTGTGACCGGAAAGCGCGATTTCCTCCGGCGGGGTACCGTGACAGGTCACGGAGCCGCAGAGGATCGCCCGGGCTTCCCCGGAAATTTGAAAACGATCCATGGCATTTTCCAGCGTAAAATAATCCGATTCGCCGTATGCAGGATCAAAAATCCGCGCAGGATCACAGAAAACATCAAAAAGCGGTGTCGTATCCGCTATATTCCGTTCCAGTGTCAGATAATCATGGATCCCCTGCGCCTGTTCCGGAAAACGTTCCGCAAGATAATCTTCCACATTACGGTGTCCACGGGGAAAACTGTACCGGTTGCCCGTGCCCGTGAAAAAAAGATCGAATCCCACCGGGATCGCTTTGAGTTGATCAAAAATCCCCGCGATACGGAGCATATCCTCAAAACAACCGGGAATCCCACCGGTAAAATGAAAGCCCGTATCCAGCGGTACTCCCTTCCTGCGGAATCGCTGCATGGAACCGCCGATAACACCGGATCGTTCCAGTACCGTGACCTTTGCCCCTGTGGATGCCAGGAACAATGCGGTGGACATGCCGGTGATCCCGCTGCCAAGGATCAGATAATCACAAATGCGGTCTGACATCAGATATAAAGCCCTCCGTTGACCGCAATGACCTGTCCGTGGATATAAGCACTGTCTTTCCCCGCCAGGAAGGAAACCACACCGGCAACTTCCTCTGCCGTTCCGCTGCGCCGCAACGGGATCATGGGCAGGATCTGATCCATGGGAAGATCCGCCGTCATTTCCGTCGCAATAAAGCCCGGTGCGACTGCATTCACGCGGATATTCTTCCGTCCGGTTTCTTTCGCCAATGCCTTGACCGCGCCGATCAATGCCGCTTTCGATGCAGAATAATTCACCTGTCCTGCCTGCCCGGTCTGACCGGAAACACTGCTGATCGCAATGATCCTGCCGTTCTTTTTCCCCATCATGTTGAGGAACAGCGGGCGGACACAATGGAAAAAGCCGTCTGCATTGGTGTGCATGACTTTATGCCATTCGTCGGGAGTCATAAATGCAAAAATGTTATCAGCAGTGATCCCGGCATTATACACCAGCACATCCGGCGCGTCTGTCTGGAAAAATCCAGTCAAAGTCTCGTCGGCAGCAGTACCATCTGCAATATCAAACGCCAATGCAGAAAATTTACGCCCCATTGCACGAATCTCTTCGCCCAGGGAATCCAGTTTCCCCGCATCCGAACGGCAAGTCCCGACAATATCAAAACCATCTGCTGCCAGACGGAGCGCGATCGCACGCCCGATCCCCCGGCTTGCACCGATCACCAGTGCCGTTTCCTGTCCTGCCATAACCGTTTCTCCTTTCCTTGATTCTACTATTAAGTGTAATATACTTTATGTTGCACGTTTTTCAAACTTTTTTCCCTTAACAATGATAAAAAGAAAGATTTTTTCGATTCCGGACTGGATTTTTCCGCTTTTTGTGATATGGTATCGCTGTATTTAGTCAACGGAGTTCTTCTTTATGGCAGGAAAAATCATTCTCAGCGTTACCGGTGGTGAACTTGCCGGAACAAGATATCGATTCGATACCAAAATGCTTTGCCTCATCGGCAGAGCCGAAAACTGTAATATTCAGTTGACCGGGGCGGCTGCCGAAGGCGTTTCCAGACATCATTGCATCCTGGATATCCGCCCGCCACGCGCACTCCTGCAGGACCTGGGAAGCCGGAACGGGACCTTCCTCAATGAATATGACATCGGCGACGGCGGCAAGTCGGTCGGCGAAAAAGAACTGCCCTTCTACGAACTCTCCGATGGCGACTCCATCCGTATCGCCGGGAATGTGTTCCGCATCAGCCTCGTCGCCGCAAGCAAGTGTCATGTCTGCCATAAAAATCTCCCCGATAATACGCAGCCCGATCCCGTTTCCGGAAACCTCATCTGCCACGATTGTCTCGCCGCCGGGCTCTCCTCCCCCATCCTCCCGGCGTCCAAAACCCTCCCCGTACGCACATGCAAAGTCTGCGGAATAAAAGTCACGTTCCCGCCGGGACAGCAGGTCCCTGCACCCGATGAGTTTATCTGCGCAGACTGCTTACTGCGGAACTCCGACCCGAACAGCACGTTCCGGATCCCGGAAGACAACAAACTGCCGTCCAATCTGTTTTCCCTGCCCGGATACCGTATTCTGCGTCATCTGGGACGCGGCGGGATGGGCGAAGTATATCTCGGTCAATCCACGGAAACACTGGAAAAAGTGGCGGTGAAAGTATTGCGACCCGATATCGCTTATTTCGATTCCTGCCGGAGCGACTTCCAGCGGGAAGCCGATAATCTCAAACAGTTGAAACATCCCAATATCGTGGAACTGAAAGCGTTTCATGAAGACGACGGCGCATTCTTCCTGATCCTGGAATATTGTTCCGGAGGCACACTCCGGTCATGGATGAAACAGCATAACGGCCCGCTGGAACTCCGGCTCGCTCTCGATATCATCTATCAGGTGCTGGATGGACTCCATTATGCCCATCACGTCCGGTTCCGCCAGGTCAGCCCCCTGGATGACAGCGAACACATGATCAACGGGATCGTTCACCGGGACATCACCCCCGGCAACATCTTTATTTCCGTCAGCGAAGGTGTCCCGTGCGCCAAGATCTCCGACTTCGGGCTGGCAAAGGCGTTCGATATGGCGGGCATCAGCGGATGCACACGGACCGGTGACTTCTCCGGTACGCTGGGCTTCATCTGCAAACAACAGTATCTCAATTACAAATACGTCCGCCCCGAAGTCGATGTCTGGGCCGCTGCCGCCACTCTCTTTTATATGCTGACCGGGTCTGCTCCCCGGGATTTCTCCGCCAATTCACCCGGCGACGGATTCAACACACCGCCATTTTCCATTGTCGGGTTGAACAAGGAAGTGACGCCCGCGCTGGCAAAAGTCATTGATGATGCGCTGGATGACAGGGGAAAACTCCGTTATTCCACGGCAGAAGCGTTTAAAATGGCACTCATGGATGCCGATATGATTTGAGTAACGTATTCGTTATACGTTATTCCGGTGAACCGGGCCCGGGCACAGGTTCAGACTTCCCGTCCCCAAGCGTTTCGTCCACTTTTTCCTGTACGGTGGAGCGGACCTCTTCCTTGACTTTTTCCACGATGACTTCTTTGGATTCATCCACCGCTTCCTCCGAAGCAAGTTTGAATTCCTCGCGGCACATGCCCCAGGCAATGGATATACGGTCAAATGTGCGGACAATAAACGAATCGACTTCATGTCCGCATTCTTCGAACGTTTTTCCATGAGGAAGGATTTGCGGTGCCTGAACAGCCACGGTAAATAACGCAACTGCAAACAGTGTTTTCATGGGGTCAACCCCAGCGCAATATAGTGGCGCCCCAGGTCATCCCGGCACCGAAGGAAGTCAAAAGCATGTACTCGCCCGGCTTGATCTGACCGCTGCGCACGATCTCATCCAGGCAGATCCCGATGGATGCCGCAGAAGTATTGCCGTAACGATGCACATTCACATAAAGCTGTTCGTCTTTTACGCCGAGACGGGTCGCGATCGCATCAATAATGCGTTTGTTCGCCTGATGCGGGATCACCCAACGGAGCTGCTCCACCGTGAGATCACATTCACGCAACGCTTCTTTCGAAGCATTGGACATCGCCGTCACCGCCAGTTTGAACACTTCCGGTCCGCCCATGCGGATGCTGTGCAATTTCTGGTCGATCGTTTCGTGACTCAGGGGCATTGCGGAACCGCCCGCAGGAATTTTGAGGATCTGTCCGTGCGTTCCATCCGCACCCAGAACAGAGATCCGGATGCAATCCGGTCCGTCGGAATCATCTTTTTCCAACAGGACAGCAGATGCGGCATCACCGAACAGCACACAAGTACTGCGGTCGGACCAATCTACCATGCCGGAAAGTTTTTCCGCACCGATAACGAGCGCATATCTGGCATGTTTTCTGTTTTTCAACATGGAACTCGCAACTTCCATGGAATAAAGCAATCCGGAACACGCCGCCTGCAGGTCATAACAGGCGCATTTGGGAGAAACACCCAGTTTTTTGTGCAGGACACAGGACGTACTGGGGAATTGATAATCGCCGGAAACCGTGGCAACAGAAAGGAGATCCAACTGATCCGCCGTGACACCCGCCATTTCCATGGCACGCAGTCCGGCTTGCAAAGCCAGTTCAGAGGTAGGGACTTCCGGCTCGGAGATATGACGTTCTTTGATTCCGGTACGGGTAGTGATCCACTCGTCAGAAGTATCGACCATTTTTTCCAGATCGGCATTGGTCAAAATCTTCTCCGGTACATAAAATCCGGTTCCAGCAATTTTTACAGCCATGTCATATACCCGTATTTACAGTTATTTTGAACCGACGGCGATATTACATTCTTCAATGCGAGCAGAAATCCGATCCGGCAGAGAGTGTTTCGCGAAATCATTCGCCACCCGGATCGCATTCTTCACCGCCTTCGGTGTGGAGGCACCATGCCCGATAATACAGACTCCGTTGATACCCAGCAGCGGTGCACCGCCATATTCTTCGGAGTTGCTGATCGCTTTCAGATCACGGAACGCACTTTGTGCGAGGAAAGCCCCGACTTGACGGAGCGCGTCTTTGGTCAATGCTTCTTTCAGCCATGTTCCGATGGCACCGGCAATCCCTTCCGATGATTTCAGCACAACATTTCCGCTGAATCCATCGCAGACTACCACGTCCGCACACATCTTATACATGTCATTGCCTTCCACGTTCCCCACAAAGTTGATGGGCATTTTCGAAAGAAGTTTGAACGTTTCTTTCGTCAGAGAATTGCCCTTCACGTCTTCCCCGCCCACAGAGAGAAGTCCGATCCGGGGATTTTTCACCCCGAGAGCAAGTTTGGAATATATTTCTCCCATCACCGCAAATTGCGCCAGGTTCTGCGGTTCGCAATCCGTATTCGCTCCGGCATCACACAAAATGAAACGCCCCCCGACTGCCGGCATCAATGTGGCAATCGCAGGACGATCCACGCCGGGCGCCATACGCATTTTCACTTTCGTGGCTGCAACAGCAGCACCCGTATGTCCGGCGGAAACGACACCATCCGCTTTTCCCTGTGCCACCAGACCGGCGGCAACCGTGATGGATGAATTTTTCTTTGAGCGGATAGCAGCGGTAGAGAGTTCCCCCATTTCCACAACTTCTTCAGCGTGATAGAAATGAAGTCTGTCAGACTCTTTCAGTCTGGCTTTGAGCAGATAATGAGACAGCTTATCCAGATGTCCGACCAGAAGGATCTCCACATCCGGGATCTCCCGCAGGGCATCTGCAACTGCCTCAATGACGACGGCAGGGGCGTAATCACCGCCCATAGCATCAACTGCAATTCTCATCCGGCTCTACCCTTACTCAATTTCAGTGGATTACTGAACAGTTACGATCTGTTTGCCCTTGTAGGTACCGCAATGACGGCACACGGCATGGGGGGCAGCAGGTTCGCCGCACTGCGGGCAGAAATTAGCCTGAACGCCTTCGTAACGGTTAGCAGCCTGACGGATACGTCTTTTCATTTTAGATTTTTTTCTCTTCGGAACAGCCATTGCATGTCTCCTGTTTCATTGTTTTTTTATGGTTCGTTGTTATTGTCAACTTTTTAATATAGCATCATTTTTCGATTTTTCAACCTTGATTCCCCGTTTTTTTCTTTTTTTTCCTGATTTTACCACGTTTTACGCCTTTTTCATGTTCGATACTTGCATTTTTCCGCGATGCGTGCTATATTATATGAATATGTGCAAAAATCTTTAACTAAAATCTTAACACAGGAGTTGACTCTATGTACTCAGCCGCAGACCTGAAGAAAGGCCTCAAAATCGAAATCGACGGTGATCCCTATACCGTCACTGAATTTGAATTCTGCAAACCCGGTAAGGGCACCGCTCTTTATCGTTGCAAACTCAAAAACCTGATTACCGGCAGCACCATGGACCGTACGTTCCGCCCCGTGGACAAAATGGAAAAGCCCAATCTGGAAGAACGGGAAATGTATTACTCCTACCAGGATGGTGACAACTATGTGTTCAGCGATGCAGAAACGTATGAAGAAACCTTTGTTTCCGCTGAAACTCTCGGAAAGAGCACTTACTTCCTCATCGAAGAATCCCTCTGCCAGGGTCTCTTCTTCAATGGCAAGATCATCGATGTGACTCTTCCCACATTCATCGAAAAAGTCATCACCGAAACCGAACCCGGCGCACGCGGCGATACCGCTTCCACCAACGTGATGAAGCCCGCCAAAGTCGATAACGGTTACGAACTGATGGTCCCCCTCTTCATCAATGAAGGCGATACCATCAAGATCGATACCCGGACCGGTGAATATTCTGAACGCGTCAGCAAAGGATAATTCATGCCGACGCTTTCCGGCATTGTCCCGGCGATCTCTTTCAGAGCAAAGGTTTTGAAAGCGCTCCGCCGGGCTTTTGATGCAGAGGGGTTCCTCGAAGTCGAGACCCCCTGCGCAATTTCAGCACCAGCCGCAGAGGAGTATATTGAGGCTCCGCGCGCGGGTGATTTTTTTCTCCGCACTTCCCCTGAACTGGAAATGAAGCGTCTCCTCTGTGCCGGAATGGAGCGCATTTATCAGGTCGGTCCCTGTTTCCGGGAAGGCGAAAACGGCAGGATCCATCGCAGCGAATTTGCCATGTTGGAATTTTACCGTGCACACTGGGATTATATGCAGCTTCTGGATTTCCTTAAACGCGTCACCGTTTCCATTGCAAATGATGTAAATAATTCCACAGTTATCACTTACAAAGGCGGAAAAATCGAACTCAATACAGAGTGGCACATCATTTCCGTCCGCGAAGCGTTCCGGAAATTCGCCCCCATGTCTGCCGATGAAGCGGCGGAAGAAGAAAGCCGTTTCGAAATGCATCTGACGGAATATGTGGAACCCAATCTGCCCAAAGACCGTCCCTGTGTTATGATCGATTATCCCATCCGGTTCGGTGCATTTGCCCGTCCGAAAGCAACGGATCCCACTTTGGCGGAACGCTGGGAACTTTATATCGGCGGAGTGGAGATTGCCAATGCCTACGGCGAACTGACGGATCCGGAGATCCAACGGGCACGGTTCCGGGATTTCTCACTGACACGAAAGAAAAATAATCTTGCCGAATATCCGGAACCCGTTGATTTTCTGCATGATCTGGATTGCGGTATGCCCCCCTGTTCGGGTGCCGCACTCGGGTTTGACCGGCTTGTTATGCTTTTATTCGGAGCGGACTCTCTTGTCGAGGTCGCATTTCCTTTATTTCCTGTGGAGGGCACAGTATGAAGATCGCATTCGCTATTTTCCGTTATTTCCCCTGGGGCGGTTTGCAGAGGGATTTTCTCCGTCTCGCGCAAGAAATTGCCAATCGCGGACATGAAGTCACATGTTTTACCGGTAAATGGGAGGGGGCGGAACCCGCTTTTGCCAAAGTGGAGGTGATTCCGCTGCACAGCAAGACCAATCACGGCAGAGCCGAAGAATTTGAAAAGGTGTTTCAGGAACGGATCAAAGATGGAGCATTTGACCGCTCTATCACGTTCAACCGGATCGGCGGTGCCGATTTCTATTTCGCAGGAGATGATTGTTACGCAACAACATTTGCCGCCCGGCGGAATCCGTTCCTCCGTTTCCTGCCCCGTTATAAAGTCTTCCTGATGCAGGAAAAAAACATTTTCACCTGGGATGCGGCGACGAAGATCCTTCATTTGAGTGAACGGCAGAAAACAGATTACATCCGCAAATACGGAACGCAGGAAGAACGCTTTTTCATGTTGCCGCCTGCCGGTGATCCACGCTGCGTGCTGGATGAAAATGCCGTTGCATACCGGGCTCAACGCAGAGAAGAACTGCGTGCGACCGGAGATCAAGTTCTCTTATTGAGTGTGGCGGCAGATTTTCACTGCAAGGGAGTGGATCGCACGATCCGTGCTGTTGCCTCGCTCCCGAAGGACATGAAAGAACGTATCGTTTTGTGTCTGATCGGCGGCAAAGATATGTCACGCCGGAAAAAATTCATGCGTCTGGCAGATAAGATGGGAATCGGCGAGATCACGGTCTTTCCCGGTCCGCGGGAAAACGTTCACGAATATCTGGCGGCGGCAGACCTGATGGTCCATCCGGCACGGAAAGAAGCCACCGGCACGGTATTGGCGGAAGCATTGGCAATGGGACTTCCTGCCATCTGTACGGAGATATGCGGTTTCGAATTCCTGCTCCGGAAAGCGAAATGTCCTGTGGTCCCGGAACCTTTTGATGACCTCACATTTTCCACGATCCTGGAAAAAGCAATCAATGATCTGGAAACGCTTTCCGCCGGAGCAAAAAGCGTGGCGGGCGACCTGGATTTCCGCCGCAGACAGCAGACCGCTGCCGATCTTATTCTTGGACCTCTGTGATCCGCAGGATCATACGCGGCGCAAGAAATCCGGTCACATCGTACACGATCTCCACCGGGATCCGCCCTTTATAACGGAAAAACTCTGCTTCCCAGCCCGCTCCTTCCGCTGAAACACAGTGTGTGGTGTTCCCTGTCCGCGCAAACCGATGCGTATCTTTCCCGTAGGATGCCGGGAACATACGCTGGAATATTTCCAGAAGAATACAGGCGTTTTCCGCCGGATCGCCCGGGAAAAAGCCGGGAATAAAGTAATATTTCTCCACCTTTTTCCCGGTCCCGCGCAATTCAAACGCCTTGGCTCCCGCCGGGGATAACGCCGCGATCTGAAAAACAGAGCCGTCCCATTCCACCAGGACCAACGCGGTCGCTGTGGTGAATCTGCCGTCAAACACCATATTTCCCTGCGCGAAAAACGGCGCCGATCCGGGTGCGGCGGGCAACGGATCATTGCAGACAACGGGGACTGCATCGGCATCCCGCCGGAAGTCGTGCGCCATGCGGCACGCGGGCAATATCAGGATCAGTCCGGCAAGCAGCAGAAGTGTTTCAAGACGTTTCACAGCAGTCCCCTTTCATTCAGAGATCGATTTCCATGCCGTCGTACCCGACCATGATCCCTTTGGGATTCAGCCAGTCACACAATTCGTCATGGGTCAGATTGGGATTATGGGAAAAATGATTGGCGATAAGTTGTGCGTTCTCTTTCAGCGATCCCTGTTTGCGCAGTTCCTCCAGACAGGCGACGAAACTCTCGCCACCCAGATGTCCGCACGGGTTATCCCAGTGCATGAAACAGCAATCCAGCACCACCGCATCAAACGTGAATTCTTTCAGCAGATCCCAGGTCTTTCCGGGGAACCATCCGGTATCGTTGGCGACCAGCAGGGAATATTCTTTGGTGCGGAACGCGTAGAACAGGGAATCGGGTGCGCCGTGATCCGCCTGACATGCCGTAAGTTCCACATCATCGCAAAGCATCACCCGGGAACCGTGGGACACCGGATTCAGCGTGAGCAGATATTGTTCCAGATTGCCCAGACGCGCCTGGACTCTCTCCGTGACATCGGAAGATCCGGTGATCCGCAGTCTGCTTGTTTCCGGCATCTGGGACATCCCTTTCCGTCGCATGAAAAGTTCGTCCGGTACAAAGTGATCCATGTGACTGTGGGTAATGACCAGTTCACGCAAACGGTCATAACGGAGTCCGTATTTGAGCATGTGGTAAAACAGATCCGGTCCGAAGTCGATACGGATCGTTTCCCCAAGTTGATAAGCGGTACGGCTCCGACGGTCTTTGCCATCCTCTTTCAACGCTTTGAGACACAACGGACAAGTACAGAAAAGTCCCGGCACGCCTTCGGCGGCGGCACTCCCGCAGATCAAAAATTTACTCATGATGAATACTCCTTTGAATGGATGAATACGTTGTCCCGCCCGGATCACACCCGCAGTAACCGGCTGCAAGTGTAAATATAAGCCCTGCACAACACAGGAACAGGGAGAGACGTTTCCGGATCTTCAGAAGGGATGGCAGCAGGAACAGCGCGGCAAACCAGGCAAACAGGATCCCTGCGATGATCGTCTGACCCGCATCCCGCAGCATGGGATGACGGGTGAATG
The DNA here is from genome assembly GCA_045592785.1 of Victivallales bacterium. Taxonomy (GTDB): domain Bacteria; phylum Verrucomicrobiota; class Lentisphaeria; order Victivallales; family UBA1829; genus RGIG8244. The sequence continues at coordinate 87,804 of JAZNVL010000050.1, forward strand.
CCACCGTCAGACCGCCCGCCGCCGTGGTGATGGCGGAAAGTGTCACGGAACGGAAAATGGAGGACGTTTCCCCGGTCCGGACCGCGTGGATGGCAAAGATCCCGTAGTCCACCGCGAGTCCGCAGAGGATGATCCCCCCGGTCAGTACAGGAATATTGATCCCCTTCCCGATGACAGCGAAAAACGCGGCGGTGAAGAGCAGTCCGGAGACCACCGGGAGCAGGGAAAGCAGACAATATTTCACAGACCGGAAGAAGAAGAATGTGAAGAGGATGACGATCAGGATCGCGCCCATTGCCAGCGGCAGGATCCCATGTGCGATATCACGCGCCATCACCTTCGGGAAATGCTCCGCTGAAATCACCGTGGAATGTTCCAGCGATGCCAGATGATTCCGGCTTTCCTCCGTTTCCCGGTACATGACGGCGGCATTCCAATTCCCGGAACGTGCCTGCACCAGCAGACGGTTCAATATATCCTGAAAACAGCCCGGCACACCGGCGGGCGGTATCTCCACGCCCTTCCGGATCGTTTCCAGAAACGGGGTGAAGAATTCCGGATCGAAATCCTGTTTTTCCGCTTCGGCACGGACCTGTGTCTGGAACTCCGCCCAGTCGATCTTCCGCCAGGAATCCAGGTTCGCTGCCCGGATCTCCGGCAGAGGTGATAAGGTATCCGGGGTGAAACAGTCATCTCCGGCGGCGCGTGCGGCGTGGGCAAGAGCCTCCTCCGGGGTATCGCCTTCGAACAACGCCATGCCGGGACTCTTGCCCTCCTGGAACAATGCCGGGATCATGGCATCCTCCCGGTCATATTCCTCCGGCGACAAGTCAAACTGGCGTACGTCGGAATACATCCGGATCATGGGCAGACAGGCAAGGGACAGCACCAGAAGTGCGCACCAGACTGCCGGGACCAGACGGGGATGTTTCGCCGAAAAATGGACCGGATCCCACCGGAATACGGGGGGACGGTATTCTTTCCGCCGTTTCAAGGCGGGCGGCAGCAGGACAAGCATCAGGAACAAACTGATCAGAAGACTGGTCCCGGAGAAAAATCCCAGCTGCCGGATCGCATCCGTCGCCGAGGTCAGGAACAGGAAAAATGCCGCACAGGATGTGGCAGCAGCCACCGCCAGCGGGGGGATGACACGTCCCAGGGAACGCAGGGGCATTTTTTCGGTCATTGCGCCGTAAATATGGATCCCGTAATCCAGAGCGAGACTGATCACGATCCCGCCCATTCCCACCACGAAAAACAGAGGTACGCGGAAAATCAACGGCATCAATGCCGCCGTATACAGCGCAGAGAGAAACGGGATCGCAGGAATGAGAAATGTCCCCGGTTCGCAACGGTAAATGAACACGATCAGCAGAGAAAAGATCACCAGCGAAAGGATCGTCACCATCATGATGTCCTTCTTCAACACGGCTTCGTTCGCCGCCGCCCGGCGGTGCGGGAACAACAGCATCACGTCTTCCCCGGGAGTGAATCCGGCGGACCGGAGCAATCCGGAAATGGAATCCATCAGCCGTCTTCCCGCCACAGGATCGGCAGGGGGCGATGCTGTTTCCAGGAGTACCAGAAGATGCTTGCCGTCGGGCGAGACCACAAAGGGCGTATCCAGCGACGTGGTGAAGTGCGAGATCCGGCGGAAGGCTTCCAGACGGAGAAAGAGTTGTCCGGTGAGCCCGGAGGGATCCGCTTCGATCATAGCGGCACGTCCGGTGGCGGAGGGCAGCAGGAATTGATTGCGGCACCGGGTGACAAATGAGGCGGCATCCCATTGGGGTGCGGGCAAATATTGGGGGAGATAAGGGACCATTTCCCGTACGGCATCCGTGGGTGTGGAACTCATCAGCCGCCAGTCCGCCCGCCGGATCTCCGGTTCCGTTTCCAGTGACCGGATGAAACGGGCGAGTTTATCGGCAAACGCGGCACTGCGGAAAAGATCGGGGTCCCCGCTCCGGAAAAGCAGCGGAGCCTTGTTGAACATGGCGGAATCGGCGACTTTCCGGTAACACCGGGCGGATTCGGAATCATCGGGAAGCATCCGGGAAATGTCGTTACCGAAAGGAATGGTAAAGAAGATACCGGTTGCGGTCAGAATCAGGAGAGCCAGCAGACAGAGGATCACCCGCAGATGCCGGAACAGGAAAAACAACACATGGATCAACGGACGTATTACCGGGTTCCGGGCTGCCATTTTGCCTCCGGGATGGGGACATTGCGTTTCATATCGGAGAAGGTGATCACGGTATTGTCACCGGTCTTTTCCAGTATCTCGATCCGCTCCATTCCGCGCAGGTCACCCGTAAAGGAAAATCGGATCTCCGCAATGAACATGGCGGCGGGCATTCCTTCTTTCGGCTGCATTGTCAGGATGCCATCCCGGTATGACGTAGGGGTGAAATCCCGTTTCATTTCCTGAAATCTGCCGGAAAAATAATTCCGGAGGGACGATGCCAGATAACGCAACGCCGCATTGGAATCCAGAGAAAGCGTTTGCGTCTTCCCTGATTCCGCATCCCACTGCATCAGTTTGCCGTCACGGATGATACAGGAATACTGCACCGGGGTCTTCACATGCCAGGCAAATTTCCCGGTCCGGTCGATACACAGTTCCCCGGTGATGGTCAGCAGTCTGCGGAAGGCTTTCAACTTTTTCACCTGGGTGAATTGAGCGGTGACCGTTTCGTTTTCCGCCATACTCTTTGCCGCCCGGTCCATAAAGGCTTCCGGCGTTTCCGCGGCGGATAAGGAAATGGAAAGACACAGCAGCAGGGTCAGGATTCGAAGATACATAACTTCAATTCTCCGTCAGCGCACCGCACACCATTGACCTCGATCACCACCGAGATCCCGTGCCAGACATCCAGATCAAATTCCTTTTTCATGTGGACAATGATCTCATCGCCCACTTTGGGCGTTTGCGTAATATTGAATTTCTGGACTTCCACCAGAAATCCGGGGGAGACTTTCCCGTCATGTTCCATGCTGTCCATCAATGCCGCCGTTTGTGCCGCATATTCCACCAGGATCTCACGCCCGGCGGTGTCATTCCCTTTCAGAAAGGGATTATCCGCCCGGACCACGGACCGCGTCACGCTGGATTTTTCGCCGATGGAGAGAAGTTCATCCACCAGCAGCATGGGGCCGTCATGGGGGAGCATCCCTTTGGAGGAAATGGGCAGACACTTGATCTGATCGAGTTTATCCGCATTCCGCCAGCAGGTGGGGTCCGATGCCAGATAATCGCCCGTCACCTGATACGCGGCTCCGCGGCAACCGTAACAATGTTCCGCCTTGTCGCAAACGGAACAGGGCCCTTTGATAAATTTCCGGTAATTCTTCAGATGATACAGGGTCAGACTTTCCGAAAGAATGGTCTTCAACGGCGTCTGACGGATGTTCCCGATCTCGACCGTGACCCCGACACAGGGGATCACGCTGCCGTCACTGCGGACCACGCAGGAATACTGCTGCCGGAAACATTTGCCGCCGGCGAGCGGGGGCTGGGGTTCCCATTCCAGACCGTATTCTTTATCGATGGCAGCCATTTTGCAGAAGATGTCATAGAGTGTCTGCGCATCGGGGAGCAGATCCTGATTGTCCTGGATCCTGCCCTGGGGCGTGATGACTTCGAAATAGGGGAGGATATCCTGTTCCCGGCAGAGACGGCGCATGGTCTCGATCTCTTTGATGTTCCAGGTGGCGATCACGGAAGAGATCCCCAGCATACCTTTGAGCTTGGAGTACCCGGCCTTCTGCAGATTGCGGATGGCATCCTGGGAGTATTTCAGGGAATTGGGGATCCCCGTGAATTTGTCATGAAGTTCGGCGGAAAGAGTATTGAGTTTCACCACCACACGCGCCGGATATTTCACCAGCATCTCCGCCATTCCCGGCGTGACCAGAGATCCGTTGGTGAAGATCTCCGTGGTCATACCCAACGCCTGGATCCGGTCCATTACGGTTTCCAAGTCGGGATACAACAGAGGTTCGCCACCCAGCAGAACAACTTTCCGTGCGCCCATGGCGGCGATCTGTTCCAACAGGTCCAGGATCTCTGTGAGTGTAAGTTCATTGGAGAGGTCCACGCCATCGGGATCCGCGGCATAACAATAATTGCACTGATAGTTACATGCGCGGGTCAGTTCCACTTCGGCGGAAAGCAGTTTCCCCTGTTCCACTGCCTGCCGGATATCTTCATCGGTAAAGTCAAAACCGAAACACCCGGGTTCTGCACCGGAGGGGATCTTTTCAGTACATTCCATCATGATTTACAATCCATTTCATGTTATTATTTATCACATACACAATTTAGCACAAAAAACGGTATTTTGCAAGTAAAAAATCCCGATATCACCGTTTTTTCCGTGACTTTTCCGCCGGTTCTTCAAAAAGTGACACCTTATGTGCGCTCCGGTACTCCATCGGCGATATTTGGAGTGCCTTCTTGAATTTCTGGTAGAAATAGTTCACTGTGGAGAATCCGCATTTTTCCGCGATCTCCGCAGGCGTATGATTCGTATTCCGCAAAAGCGTACAGGCAAGCCGGATCTGGTTCCGGGCAAAATATTCCGCCGGGGAACAGGAAAACGCCTTCTGCCAGGAACGGTAAAAGGTTCGTTCGCTCATCCCGTATTCATGCAGAAGATCCTTCAGACGCGCACCCGCAAGATATTCCGCGGCGATGGCTTGCAATTTCAAACTGTATTTGCTGCTTTCCTTCGATTGCGCCTGACGATGCCGGGTCAGGATCTCCGTGATCAGAAGAAGTGCCAACTGATCGATCCGGTCCGCCGCGCCCGGTGTCTCGAATTGAAGCAATTCATGCCGGATCATGGAAACGATCTCCTCCGGCAGAGACGTAAAGGAAAAATGCTGATCCGTTTTCTCTTTCGTCTGAAAAAGTTCACACAGCGCATCGTACTGCGACGCTTCGTATCGGAAAAACAATTCGTCGTGATACGACGTGCGCACCGTCGTCATCTGCGTCCCCGGACGGAGCAGTGAGAAGGAATAGGTCCCCGGCGTGGAACGGCCGCGGCAAAGTTTCCCGTTGATGATACTGGCGTATTCCAGGTCTTCCCAGTTGGTTCCGATACAAACGTAGGTCGCATCCAGACAATTGTTTTCGTGGGCATGATAATGATGGGGCAGCCATCCCACTTCCTCCAACGGAAACGGAAAATGGAATTGACGCGGCACATTTTTCAAATGGTAAACACCGGACTTTTGCATGATACACCTTTATTTGGCAGAAAAACGAAATAAATTGGCAGATTTTCTGTTTGCAATAATATAATACCGGTGTATGTTATTTGCAAGTCAATCGATCATGTTTTTACTGATTTTTAATCAGTTCTGCATGATAAACACGTTTTTAATCTCATCAGGATCCGAAGGGAAAAAGAAAATGGCAGATTTATACACAGATGCTGTCGTCAACTTCAACGAAAAAACAGGAAAACTCCGCCACGAACTCCATGGCTGCAACTCCTGTCCCGCTCTCTCATCACGCAGTCTCATCCAGTTCGATGACGAATTCCGCAAAATGAATTTCTGGGGAACCAGAACCCATGACTGGGCTCTCTGGAACAGCGGACAGCGTATGGTGGATACCCACTTCATCTTCCCTCTGATGCACCTGGATCCCGCCGACCCGAAGAACTATTACTTCAAGGCGACAGATGATATCATCAAACTGGCGCACGGCTGCAATATGCGCGTGTTCTACCGTATGGGAACCAGTATCGAACACTCCGCCGCAGGCAGCACCAGTCCGGAAGGACATTACAACACCCACATGCCCGAAGATACCGAAAAATACGCCGAAGTCCTGGCGGCGATCATCCGTCACTACACAAAAGGCTGGGCAGATGGTTTCGAATACGAAGACATGAAATACTGGGAAATCTGGAATGAACCGGACCTGGGCGGACAGATGTGGTGCGGCGATTACGATCAGTTCGCAAAATTCTTCGCCATCGTCTGCAAACGGCTCAAAACGGAATTCCCCGAACTCAAAATCGGCGGCCCCGCGCTCACTTGGATGAACTTCGATCTCTGCGAAAAGATCCTCGACGAATGTAAAAAGGTCGATGTGGTCCCCGACTTCATCTCCTGGCACCGGTACACCAGCGATGTGCAGCTCATGCTCGATCAGCCCAAAGAATTCCGGAAATTCCTGGACGACCGCGGGTTCACAAAAACCGAACTCTGCATGAACGAATGGCATTATATCGTCTCATGGGATGGTGTCCAGTCTTCCGCTTCCTACGACCTGCGTATCCGCGCCATGAGTGGTCCCTGCGGTATGTTCGGGATCGACTCCGCCTGCTTCAATTTGGCAGTCCTTTCCGGTTGGCAGGATGGCCCCCTGGATTCCGCGTATTACTACGGTGCCGCGCTGGATGGCACATGGGGTTTCCGCGATGAATTCCGGCGGGAACACGCCAACAGCTACTCCATGAAGATGTTCGGAAGACTGCTGGACGAAGCCGATGAAAAAGTCAAAGCCGATGTCTGCCAGAGCGGATTCACACGCACCGTTTATGTCCTGGCTGCCATGGCGAAAAACGGCAAAGACGGCAAAATGCTGGTCACGGACTATCGTGGTGCGAGCGAAACGCTGGAAATCGAAGTCGAGGGCATGGAAAACGCAAAAGATGTTTCCGCCATCCTGCTGGATAAGGAACACAATCTGAGCCCGGTCCCGGTGATCTGGAAAGAAAACCGGCTGACTCTGCTCAAGAACTACAACGGTTCCGCGGCATTCTACATCACATTCAAGAACTGAATTTGAATCGGTTTCATACCAAAGAACTGCGCCGGATTCTTACGCGTCCTGCGCAGTTTTTTCTGTGTATTGATCCCTATTTTCTTTTTCGTTCCTTTTTACGGTGAATTGCAAAATTAAATGCACTTTTGTGAATTTTGAAGAGAGACAAAGTGCGTTTAGTCTTACAAAGGTTTTTTCATGGATCATAATGGCTTCTTTTTGTGCGTTTACTATTACAAAAGGATTGTAAAATCTTATA